>JBEKQC010000031.1:0-60715 GCA_049520095.1 Terriglobales bacterium | reverse complement strand
TCTACCAGTGCCGTCACACTTTCGCAACGAGACTGGCAGCATCAGGCGTATCGGACACGATCATTGACCAGTTGCTCGGTCATTCCCGTCGGGACGTGCTCAGGTTCTACACGGCACGGGTGGTGGAATATCTCCGAGATGCGATGATGCGCCTCGATCAGCTACGAACCACGAAGACAGAGATGCCCGTTGCATCGAGAATTTCGGCCCTTGACGAACCACCGAGGAGGGGCCCTCTCGTGGTGAATTAGAAGGCTTTTTCCGTGCTAAAGGGCTCTTCAAAACCAGTTCTCACATTACAATTTCATTACAGTCACCCAAAATTGGTGCTGCCCCGACTCCGGGGAGCACCCCTAACCCATTAAAAACAGATCGCAAATTTGGTGGCGGCGGTAGGACTCGAACCTACGACCTACGGATTATGAGACCGTCGCTCTAACCACCTGAGCTACACCGCCAATCCGGAAAATACGCGGAAGGGAACCAGGGACAGCCCGGAAATGGGCACAGAATCCCGCAGACGCGGGTGGACGCGTCCCTACTGCATTTTAAGAGTCCGCGGAATAGAGTGTCAATGGAATGTCGTGTCAAACCGTGTGCCTACATGCGAAACTGAGCGCATGAAAGTCATTGCTGTGATTCCGGCGCGGCTGGCCTCGACGCGCCTTCCCCGCAAGATACTGCGCGAGATCGCCGGCATCCCGCTGCTGGCTTGGGTGTATCGCGGAGTGCGGCGGTGTTCGTCGGTCGATCAAGTTATTGTCGCTACAGACTCGGATGAAATCATGCGGTTCTGCGAGCAACAAGGCTTTGGCGCACGCATGACTTCGGCGGCGCATCGGTCGGGCACGGAACGGGTACATGAGATCTCGACCGGCATTCCGGCAGATGTTTATTTAAATGTTCAGGGCGATGAGCCGCTGACGCGGCCCGAGCATATCGAGGGCTTGATTGCGGTGATGCAGGGCGCGGGAGTCGAAGTGGGCACGTTGAAGACGCCGGCCGCGGAGATTGACATCGATAATCCGAGCGCAGTGAAGGTGGTGACGGATGCTGGCGGACGCGCGCTCTATTTTTCTCGGGCGACCATCCCGCATGATCGCGATGGAGTGCGTCCGCAATACTACAAGCATCTTGGCTTCTATGGATATCGCAAGGACGCGCTGGACATGTTCGTGCGTTGGCCGGAGTCGGCGCTGGAGCGGAGCGAGCGGCTGGAACAGTTGCGTTTTCTCGAAAATGGAGTTTCGGTCTACGTAGCAGAAACGCCGTTCGACACCGTCGGCGTTGACACGGAAGAGGATGTGCGGAGAGTGGAAGAGATTTTGCGGAGTGAGATAAATCAGAATCCACCACGGAGGCACTGAGGCACGGAGAACCCCTTTTTTATTTTCCCGTGCCTCCGTGGTGGGTTTTGGTTATTGCCTGCGCGTGTCAGTGCGCCTTTGCCCAGGCTTCGGCGGCGGCTATTCGCTTGGTGATCGCGGGATGCGAGTGCAGAAGCCATTCCACCCAGCGGGACGGGGTTTTTTCGGCGAGATTCTGTTCCGCCAACTTATTCATCGACGAAATGAAGGGTTCAACACTGTCCACGGACTCGAAGCAATAGCGGTCGGCCTGGCGTTCGTTGAAGCGCGAGTAGGCGTTAAGCGCGGGCATCAGCAAGAACGAGAGCACTGTCGAGACCAGAATTAGCAGTGGCAGATTGGCGAAATCGTGCATGGTCTCGAACATGTTGCGGCGCTCCACGGCGAAGCGCAGAACTTCATTGGCCAGCCAGAAGCCGAAGAGCGTGATTGCCGCCTGCACGAAAATACTCTTCAGTATGTGCCGATGCACGTGGTGCCCGAGTTCGTGCGCCAGCACGGCTTCGATTTCATCGTCAGAATAATTGTCCAGTAAGGTGTCGGCGAGAATGATGCGGCGGGTTGCGCCGAGGCCGGTCAGCGCGGCGTTGGCCTTCTTGCTTTTCTCGGAAAGATGCCACTTATAGACACCTCGGACGCGCGTGCCGGCGCGCTCGCTGAGAACGATCAGCCGGCGTTTAAGTTCGTCATTCTCGAGCGGTTCAAATTTGTAGAAAATCGGGAAAAGCACGACTGGCGCGAGTTGCGCGAGCAGTACAAAGAGTCCGAGGAAGACAGCCCACGCGATCAACCACCAGTGCTGCGGCGTCTGGCGCATGAGCAGATAGAGCAGTTCGACCACAATCGTGGCCATGACCAGGCCGATCAGCAGACCTTTGAATTCGTCCCACAGCCAGGAGCGGAACCTCTGGTTGGAGAGGTTATAGCGGTGCTCGAGGCGAAAGCCGTAATAGTCAAGCGGAGTCCCGAGCACTTTGCTGATCAGCATCAGCATCAGGACGTAGAGGAAAACGGCGAAAGAATAATTCTGCGAAGCGCCACGTTCCGCCAGGTCGCGGAGGGTTCCGGTCCAACCCGTAGCCAGGAGCACGACGATCAGAGCGAAACCGATCGCGAAATCGGCGACGCCCAGCCACCGCTTGATGCGGTTGTAGCGGCGCGATTCCGGAGAATCGGTTAGAACCGGTGTGGTTTCCGTGGTGGCCATTATTCTAAGGTTGTCATTATCATCCTATCGCGTTCCGAGGCTGGCTAGAGAGCGAAGGTCTACCTGGGCTCTTGGCCTTTAGCTGTTGGCCCTTGGCTTTCCGCTTCGGCTTCAGTCCTGCCGCACGAATCTTTCGCCGGTTTCAAGAATTTCTTCGACTAGCTCGGGCTTGGCCGCTTCAACATAGCACCGCAGCATAGGTTCGGTGCCGGAGGCGCGAAACAATACCCAGGCGTCGGCGCCGTTACCATGCTTGGGAGCATCGAGGAAGCACTTCACGCCGTCGCGATCCTCCTTCCGCAGTATGGAATAAGCACCAAGCTTCGTCGTCTGCGGATCGGCTGCGCGCCGAATGGTGCCGTTCTTGATCTCATCGGAAATGTGCAGATCGCGCCGGCCATAGTAGTGCGCTCCGAATTCACTCTGCAGGTCGGCGACCAACTGGCCGAGCGGCTTGCCTTCTTCCGCCATGACATTTGCCAGCAGGAGCGCGTTGAGAATGCCATCGCGTTCCGGAAGAAAGCGGCCGTAGCCGATGCCGCCAGATTCTTCTCCGCCGATCAAAATTTCATGGTCCATCATCAGATCGGCAATGTACTTGAAACCGATCGAGGTCTCATACAGCTTGCGTCCGTATTTAGCGGCGATGCGGTCCATCATGCCGGTGGTGTTGAAGGCGCGCACTACATCGCCCGGCCACTTCTTGTGCAGCAGCAACCAATTCAACAGAACGCACATGCACTTGTGCGAATCGACGAAGCTGCCATCTTCCGCCACAGCTCCGATGCGGTCGGCATCGCCGTCGGTGACCAGGCCAGCGTGGCATCTTTCTTTCACCACGGTTTCCTGCAGCAGTGCGACGTGCGGCAGAATTGGCTCGGGATTAATGCCCGGGAATAGCGGGTTCACTTCCTGGCGGATCGCGACGTAGCGGATGCCGTGCGCGTCAAATATTTTTGGAAGAACTCCGCGGCCGGAGCCGTACATGGAATCGATGGCAAACTTGAAATTCGCGCGGCGGATAAGATCGAGATCCGCGAACTGCGAAACCGCTTCGACATACGCAGGCTTCAGATCCACGTCTTCGATCTTCGCCGCGCGGCCGCTAGGCATAGCGCCGGCGGCCAGTTCGTCTTCGATGGACTTCATGATCGCGGGCGTGGCCGAGCCTCCAAACTTCGCTTTGAACTTCACGCCATTCCAGTTCCACGGGTTGTGGCTGGAGGTGACCATGACTCCGCCGGCGGCGCCCAGCTTCTTGACGTTGTAGGAAACTGCGGGCGTGGGTACGTAGTCGTTGGCCAGCCGCACGGGAATGCCGGCGCCGGCGATTACTTCAGCGACGGCGCTAGCGAAGCGGTCCGAGAGGAAGCGCGTGTCATAGCCAACAACAACGCCGACGCCGAGAGCGGCGGCTTCGTGCCTGAGCACGTAGCTGGCAATCGCGCCAGCCACGCGACGCACGTTGTCAAAAGTAAAATCGTCGGCGATCAGGCCGCGCCAGCCGTCGGTACCGAATTTGATTTGAGTCATGAGTCTTGTCGTTGGTCGTTGGTCGTTCGCTGTTCGTCGTTCGCTTCCGTAGCCTGTTAACGACGGCGAGAGTCAAAGGCTGGCTAGCGACTAACGACCAGCGACTGCCTTTTCACACCAGTTTCTTCAGCTTCTTCTCATCCAGATGCTTCACTACCTTGCCTACGTCCTGCGATTGATCGAGCGTGGTGACGAGCAGGGCATCTTCGGTCTCGACAATCACCAGGTTGCTTACTCCGACCAGGGCGACAAACTTTCCGGGGGCGTGAACGTAGTTGTTTTTTGCATTCAGGGCAAAGCTGCCGGACGCTGAGACTGGGCTTCCGTCGCTCGATTTCGATACGTGGTGCTCATGCAGCGCAGTCCAGGAGCCTAGGTCGTTCCATCCGAAATCGGAGGGCAGACAGAAGATGTGGGACTGGGCTTCTCCCTTGGCCGAGCGGGGTTCGAGGACCGCATAGTCGATGCTGATGTTTTCGCACTTCGGGTAGAGCTTTCGAAACGTGCCCGAGAACTTGCGCGTGCCATAGGCGGCAGCAATCTTTTCGAGGAGGACCACGGTGTTTGGCAGATGCTCGCGTAGCGCGTTCGCGAGCGTGTCGGCGCGCCAGACAAACATGCCGCTGTTCCAGAAGTAGTTGCCGGCGTCGAGAAACCGCATGGCCGTGGCGAGATCCGGCTTTTCGGTAAAGCGGCGCACGCGCAGCGAGCCTCGGTTGCCGGGCGTAGGAGCCTCGGGAGCGCCTGCCTCAATATATCCGTAGCCAGTTTCCGGGCGCGTCGGGCGGATGCCGAGCACAACAATATTTTCTCCAGCGGCGGCGATCTCGATTGCTGCGTTGAGAACAGCGCGGTATTGGGTAGGGTCGGCGATTACGTGATCGGAGGGAAACAGACCGAGCACAGAATCTGGATCGTGACGAAGCAAAAGAAACGCGGCCAATCCAATGGCGGGAGCGGTGTTGCGGCCGGCGGGCTCGGCGACAATTTGCTTCGGCGGAAGTTTCGGAAGCTGGCGCAGGATGGCGGGGCGCAGGTCGTCATTCGTGATGATCCAGAAACGGCTGGGCGCGGCCATGGGTGTGAGGCGCGCCACTGTCTGCTGGATCATGGTCTGCTTACCATCGAGCGCGAGTAGTTGCTTGGCGCGGCGTTTGCGGCTCAGCGGCCAGAAGCGCGTGCCTCGGCCGCCAGCGAGAATTACGGGATAGAAGTGCGGATTCGTCTTCACTGGAATAGAAAGCCTACCATTTACGCGCGGGTGTGAGAACTCTCACATGCGCGTCGCCGGCTCGGGCACTGTCCCGCTCGGCACGCAGGCTTTCAAGAACTCCAACTGCCACTGCGGGCGTACCGTGAAGCCTTGCAGAGCGGCGGGAATCACGACCGCATCGCTTTTGGCAAATGTTACCGGATCGCGGCCCTGCGCCTCGACAACTCCGCAGCCTTCGATCGCGACCAGGATCTGCGCCGAGGTTTTCCCGGAATCGTTTCTCTCGAACTCGGTCATTGAGAAATCATGTGGCGCTCTTAGTTCGAACAACTCCACCGCGAAGTAGGGCGCGGCAATCATGGACGAACGCCGGTTCTTGCCGCCGTCCATAGCGACGGGGGCGGGGCGGATCACTTTGCCGGAGGCGGTGCGCTCCTTGACCGAGGCAAGGCCGCGCTCCAGATGCAGCGGGCGCGGGCGTCCGTAGTCGTAGAGACGATATGTGGTATCGGACTGCTGCTGCGTCTCCAGCAAGACGGCCCCGGGTCCAATCGTATGCACCGTGCCGGCGGCCATGTAAATCATCTCGCCCTGGTAAATGTTGACCCAATTGAGGAGTTGTTCGGCGCTCTTTTCATGGATGGCTTGCTCGAATTGAGCGCGCGTGACACCCGGCTTCAGTCCGAGCGCGATCTGCGAGCCGGGCTTGGCATGGGCTACGTACCAGCATTCGGTTTTGCCCCAGGGTTCGCCGAAGCGCCGCGCGGTTTCGTCGTCGGGGTGTACCTGGACAGACAGTTTTTCCTCGGGAAACAAAAACTTCAGCAGTAATGGAAAGCGCCGTGGGTCGCGCGCGGCTGTGCCCACCAGCTCGGAGCCGAATTCTTTGCTCAAGTCCCCGAGCGATCGTTTCGCCAGCGGACCGTTCGCGACCACGCAGTTGTCGCCGGTGAGCCAGGCTTCTCCAATGCGTTCGTTGAATTTGTGATTTGGGTAAATCGCGGAGAGATCGAGCGTGCCCCAGGGGCGCGGGTCGAAGGCGGGGGTCATCAAAAGTGGGTAGAGTTGGGTCATGCGGTCGAGCGGCAAACAATCGACTAATTGGAGCTGGCGTTGGTGTCGTGTCCCCCCGCGCTATCATCCTGAGCGAAGCGAAGGACTTATATACTTGAATTCGCCATGCATGAGGTCCTTCGCTTCGTTCAGGATGACAACTAAGGCCGCAAATTTGCGGACACGATGTTATAGCCCGCCAAAGAACTTCCGCATGCGCTCCAGCCCACGGTTGAGTTCGGCCATCGAGGTGGCGTAGGAGACGCGGATGTGTTCCTTGGTGCCGAAACCCTCTCCGGGAACGGTGGCGACGTGTACCTCGCGCAGGAGTTTGCCAGCGAGGTCGGAGGCTGAGTTGATCCCGCTACGCCCGAAAAATTCCGCAACATTGGGGTAGGCATAAAACGCGCCTTCCGGCAGCGCGCACTTCACGCCGGGTATGGAGCGCAGTCCCTTGACCACGTGGTCGCGCAGCTTGATGTACTCCGTGCGCATGTCCTCCACGCATTGCTGCGGGCCCCTGAGCGCCGTGACCGCCGCTTTCTGCACGATCGAGGTTGGGTTCGACGTGGACTGGCTCTGCAGCTTCTGCACGGCCGTGATGACGGGCGCCGGACCGAGCGTGAAACCGAGACGCCATCCCGTCATGGCATAAGTCTTCGAAAGCGACCCGACGACCAGAAAGCGGTCGCGGAACTCGCGCAACGAACCCACCGAAAAGCGTTTGCCGCTGTAGTTGAGATATACGTAGCACTCATCGGAAATTACCCAGATGCCGCGCTGGTGGGCCAGCCGTACGACTGCTGCCATGTCTTCCGGGCTGATCACGGCTCCGGAAGGATTGGAGGGTGAATTCAGTATGATGAGCTTGGTCTTCGGCGTCACCAGCTGCGCCACCATGTCAACGGTAACGCGAAAGCCCTGCGACTCGTCACTCTGGAGGAGCGCGCATTCGCCACCGGCGTACCGCACCATGTCCTTGAACGAGACCCAGTAGGGAACGGGCAGAATAACCTCGTCGCCATGATCCACGAGCACGGAAATAACGTTGAACAGCGCGTGCTTACCGCCCACCGAGGCCGCGGCCTCTTCGCGCCGGTAATCGGAGTCGAAGTCCACGGCATGACGGTGCACGATGGCGTCCTTCAGCTCAGCGGTGCCGCCGACGGGGGTGTACTTCGAAAAATTGGCCTGGATCGCGGCGATGGCGGCGTCCTTGATGTGCTGCGGCGTGGAGAAATGGGGCTCGCCCGCGCCGAAATCGACGACGTCGATGCCCTGCTGGCGCAGCTTGTCAGCCTCAGCCACCACTGCCATCGTCGCGGAGGGCTCAATGCGGTTGATGCGTTCCGTCAGGCGGACGGGGTGAGTGACCGGGGTCATTACTGTGCTCATGTTTACTGTGCCTTCTTTCTCCGGGACTTGCTCTTGACTCCGGACGGCGTCTTGCCCGAGGGCTGCTCGCCGTTCGCGAATTTGTGAGCGATGTCCATTTTCTCACGAACCTTCCGCTCGACGAGTTCGGGCACCAGGCATTCGATGGAACCGCCGAGCTGCGCGACCTCGCGCACGAGCCGGGAACTCAGATAAGAATACTTTTCCGCGGGCATCATGAACACCGTCTCCAGAGCGGGCTGCAGTTTGCGATTCATCAGCGCCATCTGAAGTTCGTACTCGTAATCGCTGATGGCGCGAATGCCGCGCAGAATGGCCTGGGCCTCAACCCGCAACGCATAGTCCACCGTGAGGCCATCGAAGGTGTCCACCGAAACGTTGTCAAAGCTCGAGGTCATCGCCTCCAGCATCTTGCGGCGGTCCGCGACACTGAACAGCGGGTCTTTTTCGGGATTCCGAAGAATGGCAACCACCAGCTCGTCGAAAATCTTGCTGCCGCGCTCGATCAGGTCAAGATGGCCGTTGGTGGGAGGATCGAAAGATCCGGGATAAATGGCTTTAATGCGCTTCACAGGGGCCCTCGTTTGATGACAGGGTCAAAGCAAGGAGGATTGTATGCGGGGGCTGGCGGGAATGGCAATCCGAGGGGTAAGGGATGGAGAGCCGGGCATCCGCGCCCGGCAGACGGGCGAGACGACCGTCTCTCCACCGACTAAATCAGTTTCGCCAACGGGTTACCGCCTCGCCGCCGGCACTTTCGCCGCTTCCGGTGCCGCTGTCGGCATTGTCGTAACCCGTCCCTGCGTACCGGTAGCTTGCGCCGGAACTGCTGCCGGAGTCGGTGCCGCTGCGGAAGGGGCCAATCCCAGAGCCTTGCGCACCTCGGCATCGAGCTTCGCCATCGTGTCCTTGTTTTCTTTCAGGAACGCCCGGGCATTCTCGCGTCCCTGGCCGATGCGCTCGCCTTTATAGCTGAACCACGATCCCGACTTCTCCAAGATATTGCTGTTCACCGCCAGATCGAGCAGGTCGCCTTCGCGCGAGATGCCTTCGCCATAAAGAATATCGAACTCCGCTTCGCGGAAAGGCGCTGCCACTTTGTTCTTCACCACTTTGACCCGGGTGCGCGAGCCGGTGACGACGTCTCCTTCTTTAATAGCTGCAATGCGGCGAATGTCAATGCGCACCGACGAATAGAACTTGAGCGCGCGCCCGCCGGTCGTGGTTTCCGGATTGCCGAACATCACGCCAATCTTTTCGCGGATCTGGTTAATGAAAATCAGGCAAGTGCGCGACTTAGCAACCGTTCCCGTCAGCTTGCGCAGCGCCTGCGACATCAGTCGCGCCTGCAGGCCCATGTGGCTGTCGCCCATTTCGCCGTCGAGTTCGGCCTTCGGGACGAGCGCCGCCACCGAGTCCACCACCAGCACATCAATGGCATTCGAGCGCACTAGCGCCTCCGTAATTTCGAGCGCCTGCTCGCCGTAGTCAGGTTGCGAGACCAGCAGGTTGTCAACATCCACGCCCAGCTTCTTGGCATAGCCCGGATCGAGCGCGTGCTCGGCATCGACGAACGCCGCCATGCCTCCAGCCTTTTGTGCTTCGGCAATCACCTGCAGCGCGATGGTCGTTTTGCCGGAAGACTCCGGGCCAAAGATTTCTACGACGCGCCCGCGCGGCACGCCACCCACGCCCAGCGCGGCATCGAACGAAATCGCACCCGTCGAAATCACCGCGATCGGGACGATGGCTTCCTTCGACCCCAGCCGCATGATGGAACCTTTGCCAAACTGCTTTTCAATCTGCGCGAATGCGAGATCGATTGCCTTGACACGCTCGCTGTTGCGCTCAGTGTTACGCTCTTCTAATCTGCTACGCTCGTCGGCCATGATGGCTGCTCCTAGTTCTGAATCTGGTTTCTTATTCTGGAATTCCGGGTACGAATCCCCGTAGCCTACACCCTCGGGCTGGAGCGTGAAGTGTTGGCGGTCACATCCGTTTTGGTCAGTTTAGCACGAAGCGAACAAACGGCGAAGCAGGAAAGTAACGCAGATGATTCCCACTCGCCGCGAAGAGGCAGACATCTGTGGAAAAGGTTTTCTTGTTAGACTTCCAGCATGCGAGCGGAAGCACAAACCAAGAACGGCCGTGAGAATTTAGGGCCCGGCTCATCCCTCTACCTGGTCGCCACGCCCATCGGCAATCTCGAAGACATCACCCTGCGTGCCCTGCGCGTCCTCAAAGAAGTCGACCTGATCGCCTGCGAAGACACGCGCCAGACCCTGAAGCTCCTCAGTCATTACAACATCCAGACGCGCTTAGTGAGCTACCACGAGCATAACGAGATGACTAAAGCCGCCGAACTCGTCGTCGATCTCGAAGGCGGCGCTCAGATCGCGCTCGTCACCGACGCCGGCATGCCCGGCATCTCCGACCCCGGATTCCGCCTGATCGCGCTCGCCATCCGTCATCATGTGCCAGTGGTGCCAATTCCCGGCCCGTCGGCGTTTCTCGCAGCGCTGGCTGCGAGCGGCCTGCCCACCGATTCCTTCCGCTTCAGCGGCTTCCTTCCAGCCAAGTCGGGACAGCGCCGCAAGCTGCTGGAAAGCGTGAAAGACTCTCCGCGCACGCAGGTCTTCTACGAAGCTCCCCATCGCTTGCTGGAAACGCTGGCCGATGTGGTCGAAATTCTGGGAAGAGACCGGCACATAGTAGTCGCGCGCGAAGTAACGAAGATCCACGAAGAGTTCTTGCGCGGCCGCGCCGGAGAAATTCTCAAACAACTCAAAGCCCGAGGAGAGGTCAAAGGCGAGATCACGCTCCTGATCGCGAAGGCCGAAGAGGGAGCGGCGACGTCGGCAGCCGGAGCTGTAAGCCTCGCCCAGCGCGTGCGCGAGATCATGGCCGAAGAGAAGGCCGACGAAAAGGCCGCCCTCAAGAAAGTGGCGAAGGAGCGCGGGATTGGGAAGAGCGAAGCGTACCGGGAATGGCAACAGAGTAAGTAGAGGCGGTCATTCGTAGATCATTCAATATGCGAGTGACCCAATCTTAGTTGCCGCAGGATTCATAGGCAGCAGCAACCACCCAAGCCACACGTTTTGGATCACGGGCATAGAACGAGAGCCAATAGGGGCGAGTCATGACAACCATGTATTTAGAGCGCGTCTTAGCTGGCCTCCACTCATAAACGATCCGGCCTTGGGCCTTCCGCCTCTGCTTAATGCCTATGATCGGCTCCTTAATGGCTGCTAACCTTCCAAGAGCGTCAGCCGCGACGCGCTCCGGATGTTCAAAGGCCCACTTCTCCTGTCCGGACTCGGCTCGCTGCTGCGCTTCGATCAATTCAACCGTAGGTCCCAGCGGTGTGAGATCACGATACCCACATCCGGTCCTGTTAGTGTCGGGCTGATCAGGAGACGCTCCATAATCCAGATCATCCCGATCCTGCGAATCCACAGACTTGATTTCTTGAATAGCGAGCAAAGTACAGCAGCCCATGTGCCCGAAGCCGCCCCACGGATTACCTTTTGCGAATCGCTGTGGTTCTCCTGCGAAAAAGCGCCCAACGAGCGTTGCATGCACGATAGAGCCGTGCCTTTCTGATCGAAAAGGTGGTTGTATCAGCTTGTCAAACTTCCGAAACTCATCGTTGACAGTCAACGTTACTGGGATCTTTTCTACCACGAGTTCTTTTGGTCGGTGACGGTCGTCCGTCACTCCGCAGCAGTACATCGTGCCAGACTTGGACGTGCCCCCGTATTCAAGCCATACGTCAGGCCATGACGAGCAAGTCGGATCGAATACGGTGAAGTCTTCGAAATCATGTGAGACGAACGCTGTCACCTCGATCAGTTTGTGATTGTAGGCGGGAGGGGCATTCTTAAGTTGGCAAACCGTTACTTTCTCAGGTTGTTCGTGGCAATAGGCAGCCCCCTGCAAGCCAAGAACGCAAAGCATTACTCGGGCGCTGCGTGCAAACCTTGCCATTTTACTTCCCCGCCAGCTCCTTCTTCACCGCCTCGCTAACCACCTTCCCATCCACCCGCATCCCCGCGGCCGCAAAGCGGGCCATGGCCGCCTTCATGACCGTCCCCATGTCTTTCATGGTGGGAGCAGGCGTCATCTCGGCAATCGCCGCGCGGACTCCGGCGACGATCTCCTCTTCGCTGGCGGCTTTGGGCAGGTAGGTTTCAATCAGCTTGATCTCGGCGGCTTCTTTGTCGGCCATCTCCTGGCGTCCGCCCTTGGTGAACTGCTCGACCGAGTCCTTGCGCTGCTTGATCAGCGTGGAGAGCACCTGCTGCGACTCCTTATCGTCGAGCGGCGCCATCTTGTCGATCTCGCGGTTCTTAAGCGCGGTCTTGACCATGCGCAGTGTGGAGAGGCGCTGCTCTTCGCGTGCCTTCATGGCCGCGACAATGTCTTTCTGGATCTGGTCGATGAGGGGCATGGGAGGATTATAAGTTAGAGGCCAGATTGCAGAGATTAGAATCACTCCACCTCCGCAATCTGTCCTCTGCCCTTTGACCTTTCCTTCCCGAACCACGGGCTTTCGAATATTCTGGTTCTCATGCTCAAGAAAAACAGGCTCTTCACTCCCGGACCGACGCCCCTGCTGCCGCAAGCCCAGATAGCGATGGCTTCCTATAGCGCGCACCATCGCACCGCCGAATTCCGCGCCCTGTTCACGCGTGTTCTGGCCGACGTGAAGGAGTTCATCGGCACGAAGAATGACGTGCTCGTGCTGACTTCTTCGGGCACGGGTTTCATGGAAGCCTCGGTCTCGAACCTGACTTCGCCCGGTGATCGGGTGCTGGTGCTGTCCGCCGGAAAATTCGCTGAGCGCTGGACCGCGCTGGCCAACGCGTTTGGCTGCGCCGTGGAGACGGTGACCGCTCCCTATGGCGAGACCTTTGTTTTGGGCGACGTGCGCCGCACACTGACACCCGAGATCCGCTGTGTCTATATGCAAGCGACCGAGAGTTCCACCGGAGCGCGGCACGACGTCGAGGCAATCGCAAAACTGGTGCGCGCCTTACCCAACGCTTTGCTAATCGTCGACGCGATCACTGGATTGGGGACAACCCATCTCGACGTGGACGCTTGGGGAATCGACGTCATCATTGGCGGCTCGCAGAAGGCGCTGATGATCCCGCCCGGATTGGCCTATGGCGCCATTAGCGAACGTGCGTGGCAGCGCATGGAGACGACGAAATCTCCGCGCTATTACTTCGATCTGCGGAAGGAACGAAAATCGTCGGCCAAGGCGGAGACGGCGTCCACGCCCGCGACCGCCCTGTTTGCCGGACTGGCCGCAGCGCTCGATTATGTGCGTCAAATGGGGGATGGGAACCTCGCCGCGGGGCGCGACGCTCTGATCGCGAACGCGGAGCTGTGCGCCGCGATGACGCGCGCCGGTGTCGAAGCGCTGGGACTGAAATTATTTGCGCCGAGTTCTCCAGCGGCCGCACTCACCGCCGTCGCAGCACCGGCAGGCACCGATTCCACCGTCATTTGCAAACGCTTCCGCGAGCAATTTGGCGCGGTTGTGGCCAACGGAAATGGTGATATGAAAGGACAGCTTTTCCGCATCGCTCACATCGGTTACTACGATTATCTGGATACGGTGGGAGTGCTAGCCGCACTCGAACATGTAATCGCCGAAGCCACCGGAAAGGCAGTTGAGTTGGGATGCGCGGTGCGCGCCGCGCAGCGAGTTTACGCGAAGGTCAGGTAACAAGTCCTAGGAGTCGAGCGCTGCCCGGCGCAATTTGCGGCTTTCGGCCAGCAGCGACATGGAGTGCATCAGGTTCTGCAGAGTGACGATTCCCACCAGATGTTGATCGTCGACGATGGGGATGATGCTGAGATTGCGGGCGGAGAGCTTGCGGAAAGCGGAGGCCAGCGACTCCTGCTTGGCGGCAACGTCGAAAATGCGATTCATAACCGCCTGCACGTAGCCGTTGCCTTCGGCGCGCAGCGCTTCGAGAATTTTTTGCCGGGAAACGACGCCCACCATGTCGCTGCCGCGCACCACCGGAAAATCGTCCTGCAGGGTGTGCACGGCTTTCTCGAGCGCGTCTTCCAGCGTGTCGGCAGGCGAGAGAGTGGCGAAGTCGGTGAGCATGACTTCTTCCAGGCGAACGCTTTGCAGCACGGATTGAAATACCGCCGAGCGCTCTTCGAGTTGCGCACCCACAAAGAGGAAGAATCCGATCATCACCAGCCACCAGTTGCTCATCAGCATTCCAACCATCATGAACATAATGGAGAAAACATGGCCGATGCGGACGGCGCGCTGGGTCGCTTGCACCATGTCGACGCGGCGTGAAAACAGAGCGCGCAAGACGCGCCCGCCGTCCATGGGATACGCGGGCAGCAGATTGAACAATCCGAGGTAGAGGTTCGACCAGACGATACTCCGCAACAGGGCACTCGAATGCAGGAGCGGCCTCGTGGTCAGCGAAAAGCCGGGTATGACCGCGAGCAGTATGAGCGCGGATAAACCGGCGATGAAGAGACTGACCAGCGGTCCGGCGATGGCAATGCGGACGTCACGCTTCCAGGCGTTGATCGGGTCGGGGATGGCGTGCGCCTCATCGAGGATAGTGATTCCGCCGATCGGCAACAAAATGATGCCCTTCGCTGGAATGCCCGAGCCGCGTGCCACCAGAGCGTGACCGAGTTCATGCAGGACGACGCTGCCGAATATGATGCCAACCAGGGCGAGTACTCGCAGGGCGGCGCTGGCATCCTGTGTAGCACCTTCGATGCTCAATACAAAAAACAGCAAAAACGCGAAGGTCAAATGAATGCGGATTTCGATTCCGAAAAGACGTCCGAGCGGGATGGACCAACTGCGCATCGACATGCCTACCAGTATTCTATCTAGTTAGAGTCCGATTGAAGCTGCGGAGTTGCGAAAAGGCAAATCGGAAGGGCTGGGCCGAAAGGGCTTTTGATCTCCCTACACCGGCCGCTGTGGACACGAACCTGGGCACGACCCTTGGGCGCGAACTATGAGAGTGATTGCGGGACAGTACCGGCGCCGTACGCTGCGGTCGTTGCCCGGGCTTGAGATCCGGCCGACCGCGGACCGGCTGCGCGAGACGCTTTTCAACGTGCTGTGCGCGGGCCATCCGGCTGCCCTGGCGGAATCGACGTGGCTCGATTTATATGCGGGGACAGGCGCGGTGGGCATTGAGGCGCTGAGCCGCGGCGCGCAGATGGTGTTTTTCGTCGAATCGTCGAAAGCGGCGGCGGAGTTGATTGCCGCGAATCTGAAGTCGTTGGGGATTGCGCACGGATTCCAGATCGTGAAGGCTGAAGCTGGGAAAGCCTTGCGTCAATTGGAGGCGGCGGGCGGCGCCGATTTCGTATTTCTCGACCCGCCATACTCGATGCAGGACGAGTACGCAAAGACGCTGGCCGCTCTGGCGCAGTCGAAAATACTGCGCGAGCGGAGCGTGGTCATCGCGGAGCATGAGAAAAGATTCGATCCGGGAGAGTCATTTGGCGACTTGTGGCGCTATCGAAAGCTGGTGCAGGGAGACGCGGCGCTGAGTTTTTACCGGCGTCTGACTTCGGAATTCTGAACCCTTCAGAATTTTGTCATCCCGACCCTGAGCGGAGCCGAAGGGGAGGGATCTGTATTTTGCCGCGACTGCAGATCCCTCGCTTCGCTCGGGATGACAATCGATAAAACACTATCGTTGGTACATCGCTGCGAACTCGGCTGTCACACGCCGGGTCGTTATAATCGAAACGCATGGCTAACTTCCCACCGGTTGACGAACAACTAGCCTACCTCAAGAAGGGCGCGGCGGAGATTGTCAAGGAATCCGAACTGCGCTCGAAACTCGAACGCTCGCTCGCTTCGGGCAAGCCTCTGCGCGTGAAGGCGGGCTTCGATCCGACCGCGCCCGATCTGCACCTGGGGCACACGGTGCTGCTGCGCAAGCTCAAACATTTTCAGGATCTCGGACACACGGTTATCTTTCTGATCGGTGATTTCACCGGAATGATCGGCGACCCGACCGGCCGTTCGGCGACGCGGCCTCCGCTGTCGCGCGAGCAGATTGCGGAGAACGCCGAGACCTACAAGACACAGGTTTTCAAGATTCTCAGCCCGGAAAAAACCGTGGTTGACTTCAACAGCCGTTGGTTCTCGAAATTTTCGGCCGAGGATTTCATACGTTTGACCGCGAAATACACGGTCTCGCAGATGCTGGAGCGCGAGGACTTTCACAAACGCTTCCATGACGAGAAGCCGATAGCCATGCACGAGCTTCTGTATCCGCTGGCGCAGGGATACGACTCGGTTGCTCTCGAAGCCGACGTGGAATTGGGCGGCACTGACCAGAAATTCAATCTGCTCGTGGGCCGCGAGTTGCAGCGAGCCTACGGCCAGGAGTCGCAGGTGGTGCTGACGACACCGATCCTCGAAGGCCTCGACGGCGTGAACAAGATGTCAAAGTCGCTAGGCAACGCGATTGGAATTCACGAGCCTCCACTGGAAATATACGGCAAAGTGATGTCGATTTCCGACGAGATGATGTGGCGCTATTACGAGCTGCTGACGGATGTACGGATGGAGCAAATCGCGGCGACGAAGGCCGATGCCGCGAGCGGCAAGGCGCATCCGATGGCGCTGAAAAAAGAGCTGGCGCGGTCGATTGTGGCGGATTTTCACTCTCCGGAAGCGGCGGCGAAGGCTGCAGAGGATTGGGCAAAGCAGTTTCAGAAAGATCAGGTGCCGGAGGAAGTGGTTGAGCTAAAGATCGACATCGCTAAGATTAGGAGCGTCAGGATCAATATCGCTGACGCGCTACCGGATTCCAACGAGGGCGGTACCGCACAAAACATCTCCTCAGATCTTTCGGACATTGAGATTGTGCGCGCCGACAAACTGATCAGGGAGGCGGGGTTTGCCGCGTCCACCACCGAGGCTGGACGCAAGATCAAAGAAAAGGCTGTACACATAAACGGACACACAATTGAAAATCCTGCAATTAGGGTGTCGCCGAAAGAACCACTTCTTATTCGGGTAGGTAAGAGGATGAAGAGGGTTGTGCTCACTCTTCCTGCCGGAAACTAGCTAGACTAGAATATCGTTCGCCCCGCGCGAGCCCGTGCCGAGCTTTGCTCGGCTGGACGGACGAATGCGTCCGTCCCTACGTGGTCCGTGCTAATTCAGGCCTCTTCTTGTGCCACTCTGTCGCCTGCTCATAGCCCTGTGCAGCCTGCAGCAAAACAATCCCCCGCCAGGGAGCGGCGGCTAGTTGCAAGCCGATCGGCAAGCCGTCTTTTGTGAATCCACACGGAACGGAAATCGTGGGAATTCCCCAGACATTAAACGGCCGCGTATTCCTGAGCATGATCAGCTCTTGCGGACGCAGTTTGTCGGGATGGTCGCGAAGGTCGGCGATCGCGGGCGGCGGAATCGGAACGGTGGGCGTTAGCAGCACGTCCACCTCATCGAATACCTCATGGATGGCGTGACGGCTCGCCTGGAGGTCGCGGCCGGCACGGAGGGCATCGTGTGCGGAAATGCTGGCTCCGGACTGGATGCGCGCCAGCGTACCGGGCTGGTAAAGCTCGGGTGAGCTCTCTACGAATGCCTTGTGATAAGCATAGGTTTCGGCGCTCGCCAGCGTGCGGTCGGTCGGAACCTCGAGTTTGATATCGAGAATCTCGGCGGGCAGGGCGGCAAAGATCTGGATCGCTTTTTCGATCGCGTCGGCAATCTCGGGATGAAGATCGTCGAAGAAAAATGCCCGCGGCACGCCGACGCGCAGATTCGATGGAGGTTCGTCGAACGCGGAGACCAAGCTGGGCATCGGTCGGCTAGCACAGGGATTCGGCGAGTCGTAGTCCGACAGCACCTGCAGCATCAAAGCCGCGTCATAGACTGAATTTGTCAGCGGGCCGACGTGATCGTAGGACGATGACAAGGGCAAGACTCCGCGGGTGCTGACGCGGCCATAGGTTGGCTTGAGTCCGACGACACCGCAGTAGGCAGCGGGCAGGCGGATGGAACCGGCAGTGTCAGTGCCGACGGCGGCGAACCCTAGACCAGCGGCCACGCTGGCTGCTGAGCCTCCCGAAGATCCACCAGCGATACGCGTCGGGTCCCATGGATTGTGGACTTCTCCGAAAAAACTGATCATTGAACTGCCACCGTAGGCGAACTCGTGCAGATTTTGCTTGCCTAGAATGATTGCGCCCCCACAGCGCAGGCGGCGGACGACTTGGGCGTCTTCGGTGGGAACGCGATCTTTGTGCGGTGTACTGAACTGCGCGCTGGCGGCAGTGGTGCGGACTCCAGCGACATCGATGATGTCTTTGATCCCGATGGGAATGCCGTGAAGAGGTCCGAGATAGGTTCCGTGGTAGATTTCCCACTCGGCGAGACGGGCTCGCTCGAGAGCGGACTCGGCGGTGACGGTGATGAAGGCGTTGAGCGTTGGGTTGAGCCTTTCGATGCGCGTAAGGCAATCGTGCGTAAGTTCGACCGGCGAGATGGAGCGGTCGAAAAGTTTTTGACTCAGTTCACGAATGGTAAAGGGCACAAGATCCTCGCTCGACAAAATGATGGACGCGGCTCCGAAGGCAAAGCTTTCGCCGACCGCTTGCGGTATCGCGGAAGCGAATTGATAAGACCCCGACGATGCCCCCGACGAACCTACTCTGCTTTGGCCGCCGCCCGCTCAGCGCGCCTCGCGAACCATTTCACCACAATATAAACAACGGGGCCGGCGGCAAGAGCCCAAGGGCCCCAACGCATCGCGATTGGAGGGCTGTTCCCCAAGGCGACGCAAGTCATTGCCAGCGGCAGGACGATCACATAGATCAGCCCGAGGTTGCCGCCTGGGATGCGGAAAGCTCGCGGCAAATCGGGCCGTTTGCGGCGCAGTCCCCAGGCGGAGAGCAGAGTCATCACCGTGGTCGCGCCCCGCAGCCAGCCATAGATGCTGATCAAGTCGCCGAGCGAGTGCAGTGCCAGTGATGCATAGATCGCGGCCGAGATCACGATCGCGATCCAGGGCGTGCCGTAGCGCGGATGCCGGCGCGTGAGGAACGGCGGCAGGTATCCGTCTTCAGCGAGTGTAAAGGGCATGGGGGTGGCCGTGAGCATGGTGCTGTTAAGCAGCGCGAGGTTGGCCACCATGGCGCCGATCGTCATTAGATTGCCGAGCCAGGGGCCGCCGATCAGTAGCGCGGCGGTGGAGAAGTATCCGTCGTTCCATTGTTGCCAGTTTCCGAGTGCGGCCAGCCCGGCGAGCACCGGCAGAAAGTACATCGCGATGGAAAGCGGAATGACCAGGGCGAGCGCTCTGGGATAACTGCGCTGCGGGTTCTCAACATCCCCGGCCACGCTCGAGAGTTGCTCGTATCCGGCGTAGCCCCAAATGGCAAGGGCGAGGCCAACTCCAAATGCTTTTGAAAAAGGCTGATTCGGCGGGACCAGCGGAACAAACGGATTGTGATGCCACTTGGCGAGGCCGAGCACGACCATGGCGATCACGGGAATGAAAATAAATATTTCGAAAATAGTGGCGGCTTTACCGACCATCCGGATACCAAGAATGTTGACCCAGGCGATGAAGACGATCAGCGCGAAAGAGACCAGCCAATGCTTCCCACCCGCGATCCCGGGAAAATAGAAAGTCAGATAGTCGGTGAAGAGCACGGCGTAGGACCCGCCGAGAAGGAATGAGGCGGACCAGTTCCACCATCCCGCAAGGAATCCCCAGAAATCTCCGAAGGCCGCGCGGCTCCAGCGATAGAAGCCGCCTTCCACAGGCATGGCGGTGGTGAGTTCAGCGGTGACAAGCGAGACGGGGATGCACAAAAACAGCGGAATGAACAGGAGATAGAGCAGGCTCATGCCCGGACCGCTGGTGGCGATCATGCCTTCAAGTCCAAAAGGGCCTCCGGTGGTGTAGGAAAACATCACGAAGACAAAGTAGAAAAGGCTGGCCTTGCGGACGGTAGGAGCGGTCACATTGGGGCCGGTCGATGAGCCTGGGGCGTTCACGATGGTATTTGCAACGAAGCAGGATTCAGCAGAAAGACGATGCCGCTGAACATGGCGGCTAGTGTACAGGAATCTCGTGACCGCGTTGGGCCGGTGGAGCGACGTGCGTCTCGCCCCAGCGTGGAAAGGTCGGGCCCTACACCAGCAAGTGCGAAACTATCCGGAAGCTGACGACGCACGCCGCTGGCAGAGCGCGGCCATAGTATCGAGCGCGTCTTTGACGAGAAAGGCAACACCTTCGTGAAAGTCGCTTTCGGACACCTCAGACGACTTACCGATGAGGTCCATCGTCATGCGGACGCGTGTGCCGCCCCTGAGATCGGGCCCAAAGGAGACGTTCTGCTCAGCGGTTACGCCCAGAGCGTGGTTAAGCAGACTAACCGCGCGGGGCGGACTGATGGAGCTCACAACGGCTGCAATAGTGCATTGGAGGGGCCTAGCGACCACATAGCGCAAACGGCTGCCAACTCGCCAGGGTACGCCTTCGACCCACGAGGCTTCATCGTAAATTCCGCGATGGAGCAGGCGTTCGAGATCCAGAAAAGCTTTGAACGCCGCGTCCACCGAAACCGGGACCGTCACGCTGTACTCGATGCGCGGCTGCATCGGAGCACCCCCACACGTGGCCGAGATTATGCTCCGATTCGGAGCGGAAGGCAAGGATGACGATGACGACGGTCATTCGCCCGATCAACATTCGCCTGCTCAAGCTCGATCAACTTGCGTTTAACGTCGAGACCGCCACCGTAACCGCAGAGTGAGCCGCTCGATGCGATCACCCGGTGGCAAGGTACAACGATGGCGACTGGATTCCGATTGTTCGACATGCCCACGGCGCGGTAGGCGTGGGGATGACCAATCGCTTCAGCGATGTCGCGATAGCTGCGGGTCTCGCCGTATGGAATTGCAAGCAGTGCGCGCCAGCACGCGAGTTGGAAGCCGGTGCCGCGAAGATCGAGCGGGAACGAGAAGTCGCGGCGGCCGCTCGCGAAGTATTCATTGAGTTCGCGGAGATAGGGTGCGAGCCCTGGGACGGATTCCTGCAATTGGGTCGTACCGGGATTTAATTTCTGTACGCGGCCTTCGAATTCGAGCCGCACCAGGCCTTTCGTGGAGGCAGCGAGGAAGAGCGGACCGACGGGCGAAGGCGTGCGGACGTAGAACAGAGTTTCCATGACGCGTTGCAGGATAGCACGATGTTCCACTCAAGAGTGCGTGGGCGTAACCCTCCTCCTTCCACAGATAAAAAGCCTCCCGCTTTCGCGGGAGGCCTTCCAGGGGGAGGCGTACCGTTACTTCTGTTGCTGTTGATCCTGAGTCGACGTCGTGGTGGTCGAAGAAAGCTGTTCCAGATTGTTCTTCAGGAGGCTGATCTCAACCCGGCCACCCGTGATGCGCTTCGGCTTGGCTTCGCCCGTAGCCGGAGCCGGCGCGTTCCCCATGCCGACGAGGTAAATCCGGTAGATCGGAATGTCGTGGTTCAGCGCCAAATAGCGGACCACCGACTCGGCCATCTTTTGCGAGTTGGAGATCGCTACCTGTCCATGACCCGACGAAAAGCCCTGCACTTCGACCACATAGCCACGCTGATCCTTCAGGGGAGTGGCCATTTCATCGAGAGCATTTTTGGCGTTCTGGCTTAGCACCGTCTGTCCTGGTTTGAACAGGATTTCGGTCTGGGTCGTGGGCTGGTACTGATCGATGTTGGTGACCACTTGCTCGACTGTGTTCAGACGAGTATGAGCCTGCTGCGCCGTCTGCTGCGCGGCTTGCGCCTTGTTGCCAGCTTCGATGGCATGGAGGTCCGCTTCATTGGCCTTGGCCGAAGCGAGTTGGATTCCCTGTTGCGCGCGTGTGTCGGTATCCCTGATCGCCTTGGAATTGGCAGCAGTCAGCTCATCAAGTTCGTTGACGCGGTCGCGAATCGGCTGCGTCTGCCGCGCAACGTATTTCTTGCGCGCAAACGGGTTCACTCGACCCCAGAAGCCTTCGCGAGTATCCGGCTGTAAGGGATCTTTGCCGGTAGCGCTGTCGGCCCTGGTGGCCGATTGGGCCGCGGGCTGAGTCGACGAAGACTGAGCGGGCGCGGGCTGACTTTGGGGGGTGGAATTGTCTTGAGCAAGAACTGGCACGGCCAATACGAGCGCCAGCAGCAGGGCGAAGATGGTGCGGTTTTTCATTTTAGAGTTCCTCCAAGTGGGGAGTGGGGGAGCCACTCCAGGCGCCTTCCGGCGCGATTTTGTTTCTTGATTGCGTCGTTTTTCAATATCAAATCTCCTAACGTTCGGAAAGCAAACGCCGACGCCACGAATGCCTTAAGAAGCTTGCCTCAGAATGCCAGGCCCGATCACGGGCCTGCATTTCTATAAACAGGTTGCGTGCCAAATGCCAAAAGACCAGACGTGGAATGCAAGTGCTTTATTTTCATATATATTGTACTCTACCGTTTCCCGGCAGCGCACGCCGCCTGGCGGTAATTTTGGCTGCAACCGATATAAAAACTGCGTGGATAGGGTTTCTTCCCTAATCATTCAAAAAAATGAACGAAGCCAGCCCTGGGCTCATCCCAGTAAGGTATGCAACGATTAAATATCCCACGACTATCGTTTGTGCTGCTTCCTTCCCTGTTGGCACTCCTGGTTCTGCCATTCCTCGTCCACACCGATTTTGCCTTCGCCGAGAAAACTCGTTTCGATCTTGCGCAACTGAAAGCGCCGCCGGGATTCCACATCTCAGTTTTCGCCGATAACGTGGCCAGCGCGCGCATGATGATCTTCAGCCCGGGCGGCGTGCTGCTGGCGAGCGAATCGGGAGAGGGCAAGGTGGTCGCGCTTCCCGATCCGAAACACGCCGGCAAGGCTGAGCGTCAGGTGACTGTTCTCAGCGGACTGAACGAACCGCACGGGCTCGCGTTTTATGAGGGCAAGTTGTACGTCGCCGAGAACGACGCGGTGCGCCGCTACGACTGGGATGAGGCGAGCCTGCGCGCGTCCAATCCGAAAAGGCTCACCGATTTGCCAACCGGTGGCGGGCACTCGACCCGCAGCATCGTGTTTCACGGCGGCAAGATGTACGTCTCGGCCGGATCGAGTTGTAACGTCTGCATCGAAAAAGATCCGCGACGAGCGGCCGTGATGGAATTCAATCCCGATGGCAGCGGCCAGAAAATCTTCGCGAAAGGGCTGCGTAATGCCGTGGGGCTGGCGGTGAATCCGAAGACGGATACAGTCTGGGTCACGGTGAACGGGCGCGACTGGCTGGGCAACGATTTGCCGCCGGAAACAATTTACGATCTCGGAAAAGATGGTGGCGATGCGGGCTGGCCTTTCTGCTATGGCGATCGCGTTCCTGATTCAAACTTCACTAAGCCGGGAGACAATCGCTGCCAGAATGTGCTCGAGCCCAAGGTGCAGATGCAGGCGCATTCCGCTCCGCTGGGACTCGCGTTTTATGAAGGGTCGAACCTTCCTGCCGAGTACCAGAACAACATCTTCGTCGCATTTCATGGATCGTGGAATCGCAGCGTTCCGACCGGCTACAAGGTTGTGCGCGTGAAACTCGACGACAAAGGCCAACCTCAAGGCGGTGCGCAAGATTTCATTACCGGATGGCTGGCGCCGGGCGAGAAGCAAAAAGGCCGGTGGATGGGGCGTCCGGTGGGGATTGTGTTCGGCGGCGATGGGGCAATGTATTTGAGCGATGACGTGGGGGGCGTGATTTACCGGATAACGTACGCAAAGTAATTTGCGGCGGGGTGCTCGCCATGGCCCCAACACTCCCCATCACTGTGTCAGATTGTAGATCAGCCCGTTTGGATCTTTGACGTAACATCTTGGGAAATCAGGCTCGTCCTTAATTACTTGGCAGCCCTTTTCCTTGAGACGGGCCGTGGCTTCCTTAACGCTCTTGACAGTAACTTCCAGAACCGGTCCCAGAGCAGGACCTCTCTCAATAAAAAAATTGATATTCTTTCCGTGCAGGGCGACCATATTTGATTTCTTATCGGTAATCTCAAAGCCGAGCGCCTTAACATAGAAGTTGGCGGCCTTCAACGGGTCTTCAGCTTGAATCAAAATGTCTGTACCAAATGTATTTGCCATAAGCTCCTTGTCTCGTTAACCAACGGTCTGGGCGAGACTCTACTCGCATTTCAGCATTCAAAGCAAGATTGAGGTCCCCGGGAATCTACTCCCCGCAATACTTTTCATACTGCTGGTAGATGAACGGGTCCGTCATGCCGGCGATGTAATCGCAGATGACGCGGGGCAGCGGCTCCTGGGCGGCTTTTTCGCGGTAGGTGCGGGGCAAGTCGTCAGGCTCCTCCATCCAATGGGCGAAGAGTTCTCCGGTGATGCGCTCGGCGTCTTCTTTCTCTGCCGCCAGCGCCGGGCTGTAGTAGAGATTTTCGTAGAGGAAGTCTTTCAGCCGGCGGCGCTCTTCTTCGACCGGCGGGCTGAAGGCGGCGAGTCGCTCGTTGTGGCGGCGGACATCTTCAAGAGAATGCACGCCCGCGGATTTCACGCGTTGCGCCATGTTCGTAATCAGGTCTCCCACGAACGCGTCAAAAATGCTCTTCAACGCCTCGTTGAAGACCAGCTTCTCGGCAGCATTCGGATAGCGGCTTCTTGCCTCGCTGTAGTGGCGTTTGAAAAGATCCACGCTGTCCGCGATCTGCTCGATGGTGAGCAAGCGGGCTTCGTAGCCATCGTCTAAATCAGCGGTGTTGTACGCGATCTCGTCGGTAAGGTCGATGAGCTGCGCTTCGAGCGGCGGGCGTTGGTCGAGCAGATATTCGGCGAGTTCCGGATGGTCTTTGACCTTGTAATCGTGCGAGTGCTTGATGATGCCCTCGCGGACTTCGAAGGTCAGATTCAAGCCGCGAAACGCCGCGTACCGGAGTTCGAAGTCTTCGACAATGCGCAGCGCGTGCAGATTGTGATCGAACGAAAGCCCGTGCGGGCGCATGGCCGCGTCGAGGGCCTTTTCTCCGGAGTGCCCGAAAGGAGGATGCCCGAGATCGTGCACAAGGGCGAGCGCTTCCACTAGATCGGTGTTCAGTCCAAGTTGCGCGCCGATGGTGCGCGAGATCTGCGCGACCTCAATGGTATGCGTCAGCCGGTTGCGGAAGTGGTCGGAGTAACGGCGGGTGAAAACCTGTGTCTTCGCTTCCAGGCGGCGAAATGCGCGCGAGTGGACGACGCGATCGCGGTCGCGTTGAAAGTCATTGCGGTAGGGATGCGGCGGCTCGGTATGGCGGCGTCCGCGGGAGTTTTCGACGCGCACCGCATAATCGGCGAGCATGGAAAGAGTTTAGCAGCGAATCCGGAGTGCTGTGGCTTGCCGAGTCGCACTCGGTTTGCACGGGCGAGGCGCGCGTCCCCACACAATCCTTGCCGCTACTGCTTCGCGCCCTCTTCCTTGGCCAGTTTCATCTTCGCGGAGTCGAGCTTCTTCTGCACCCGCGCCTGGTCTGCCGGATCTACATCGGCGGCGATGGTGCGGTTCCACTCCGTAAGTGCGCGCTCCCAGTTGGTTGCCGCCAGCTTCAGGCGTCCGGTCTTCTGGTAGAGATCACCGAGGTGATCGTGAACGGTGGGATCGGTATTGATCTTCTGCGAAGCCTTTAGCAGGTTGTCTTCCGCCAACTCATATTTTCCCAGCCGGAAGTACGCCCAGCCGAGAGAATCGAGATAGGCGCCGTTGGTGGGATCTAGATCCACAGCGCGCTTGATGTAGTCGAGCGCTTCGTCGAGCTTCATGTTCTGGTCGGCCAGCATGTAGCCCAGGTAATTCAGCGCCGAGGCATGCTCCGGATCGCTGGCCAGCACCTTCTTGAACTGCTCTTCCGCTTCGGTGTAATGCTTCTCGCGCTCAAAATTGGCGCCGCGTAGAAACCAGACGTATTCCTTGTCTTCCGATTTTTTCGATAGCTGTTCGGCCCTGTTGAGCGCTTGCTCGGCATCGCTGAACCGGCGGAGCCGCGTGTTCATCTGTGCCAAGGTGATGTAAATCTCGCGATCGTCGGCGTCGCCCTTCAGCATCCCGCGGACGTCTTTGAGTGCCTTGTCGGCGTCGCCCACATCCGCCTGCTGCGCCGCTAGCACCATCTTCAGTTGCGGGCTGGGCAATTTCTGAACCGCTTCCTTGGCGGTATCGAGAGCCTTCTGCCATTCCTTGGCTTCGCGCCAGGTATCGATGATCTCCTGATAACCACGCTCGATGTTGTCATCGCCGCCCAGCCCGATGATCTCGCGGAAGGTCTCATTGGCGGCCTGACTGTTTCCTTGGTCGCGGTAGATCGCGCCCAGCCTTTCCAGAAACACCGCCCGGTTGCTCCTTTCGCCGGTCGAGTATTTGCCTTCTGGCTTTTCGGATTTCTTCAGCAGGTCGCGCATGATCGGAACTGCTTCGTCGTAACGGCCCTGCGCCTGGTAGATGGCGGCAATGTTGTACGGAACTTCGACCGAATCCTGCACCATGGACTCGGCTTTTTTCAGATTATCCAGCGCGAGATCGTACTTGCCCTGCTTGCGGTAGATTTCCGCGATACGAACGTAGGTTTGCGCGTCTTCCGGATTCGCATCGGCAATCACTTTGTATTGTTCGAGCGCGGCATCGGCCTGGCCATCGTTTAGCAAGTTCTGCGCGAGGCCGCGAATGGCGTCCAGATTGTCGCGATCCATCTCAATCGCGTGCCGGTACGCTTCGATGGCTTCCTTGTATTGCTTTTGCTGCTCGTAGGTGTAACCGAGCGCCGAGTAAAGCTTGGCCGAGCGCTCCGGGTCCGGTACCGAACTGAGCACCTGAGCGGCGCGAGCCGTGTCGCCCAGCTCGTTGTAGAGATAGGCCAGGGTGGTGACCGCCTCTTCGGAATCCGGCTGGAGCTTCACAGCGGTCTTGAACTCGCTTTCCGCTTTTTGCAGATCGTTGTTCAAGCGAAACAGACGCCCGAGCAGCAGATGGTCGTCCATGCTGTCCGGCTGCAGACGGACGATCTGCTCATACTGCTCGATCGCCAGTTTCAGCACGCTCTCCGAACCGCTGCCCGCCTGCATGTCGCCGAGCGAACGCAGATAGATCCTTCCCAGCAGGCGGCGGGCCTCAAGATTATTTGGATTGCGCTTGATGATGTCCTGCGCCTCGACCACGGCGTCGCGAATGCGACCGGTCTTGGCATAGAGCTCGGCGAGGCCGGAGGTCAAGTACGCGGAGGTGGGGTCGGCATCAATGGCCGCGCGATATTCCTCAATCGCTTTGTTCGCCAACTCACTGCGGCCGTATGTGGCCACTTGTTCCTCGTACATGTGCGCGAGGGCGAAGTGGTAGTAGGCGGCGGCGCGGTCGGGCGTTTTGCCCTTGGCAGCGGACTGGGAGCCAGCGACAACCGGAGAATCCGCTGCGCGAGCGGGCTGATCTTGAGCCAGTAAGCTCTGGGCTGGTAAATTCTGGGCCAGTAAAAAAGACCCTGTAAGAACGACACGGACAATCCAAAACGCTTTTTTCATGAAAAAATCCTGCAACCTGTAAATTGCAGCCCACACACTCGTTTTGATGCTGAACGATTGGATGCTGATCCGCGGCCATCCGGATTTTCCTATTCTACATTCGGCGGGCCTTTCGGTGGGGAGAAAGCGCAGTGTCGATCTAAAGCCGGAGGTACAGGGGCTTTGGGCGGTTAATGTCAAGAAGAGTAAAGACTAATGCCTGAAATGCCGCACCCCGGTAAAGATCATGGCTAGCCCGAGACGGTCGGCGGCCTCGATGACCTCCTGGTCGCGCACCGATCCTCCGGGCTGAATGATGGCGGTGGCACCTGCTTTGGCGATTTCCTCGACGCCGTCCGGAAAGGGAAAAAAAGCATCGGACGCGGCCACCGTACCCTTCAGCGGCAACTGCGCCCTCATCGCGCCCAGCTTGCAGGAATCGACACGGCTCATCTGTCCGGCGCCGACACCCACCGTTTGCCCATCGCGGGCGTACAGAATGGCGTTCGACTTCACGTGCTTGCAAACCTTCCAGGCGAACAGCAGCGCCCGTTTTTCTTCCGGAGTAGGCGGGCGCTTGCTAACCACTTTCAGATCGCCTTCGGCCAACTGGTGAAGATCCGCATCCTGGACGAGTATGCCTCCAGAAATATTTTTCAGAACCCAGCTTTGTTGTCCAGCTGGAACTTCGACTAGTCGCAGGTTCTTCTTCGAGGCCAACGCCGTTTTCGCGCCTTCATCGAATGCGGGAGCGGCGATGACTTCCAGAAAGAGCTTGGCCATTTCGCGAGCGGCCGGCGCATCCACCACGCGGTTCACTCCAATCACTCCGCCAAACGCCGAGACCGGATCGCATTCCAGCGCCCGCACATAAGCTTCCGCAAGTGTCTTGCCGGTCGCGGTTCCGCAAGGATTTGTGTGCTTGATGATGGCGCAGACCGGCTCGTCAAATTCCTGCGCCAGATCCCAGGCGGCTTGCAGGTCGACAATGTTGTTGTAGGAAAGCTCTTTGCCCTGCACCTGACGCGCGTTCGCCACGCCCGCACCCGAACCGTCCGCATACATCGCGGCTTTCTGGTGCGGATTCTCTCCGTAGCGCAAGTCCATGACTTTTTGAAAAGACATCCGCAGAGTTTGCGGAAATCCTTCTGCTGAGCGCAATGCGAAGTCAACTCCCACCCGTTCTAGCGTCGAAGCGATGGCCGAATCGTAAGCCGCCGTCGTCGCAAACGCCTTCTGCGCCAGCCGCCACTTCGTTTCCAGGGAAAGCGACAACGCGCCGCCCGAGCCTGCCATCTCCTCGGCGATCGCGGCGTAATCGGCAGGCGAAGTAACGACCGCGACGTCCTGAAAATTCTTCGCCGCCGAGCGGATCATCGAAGGCCCGCCAATATCGATGTTTTCAATCAATTCTTCGAAGTGCACGCCCGGCTTGGTGGCGGTTTTCTCGAACGCGTACAGGTTGACCACCACCATGTCGATCGCCGGGATGCCATGCTCGGCGACCGCTGCGCGATGACCGCTGTCTTCCCTGCGATACAGAATGCCGCCGTGCACCTTCGGATGCAGCGTCTTGACGCGCCCGTCCAGCATTTCAGGGAACCCGGTTAGCTCGGAAATGTCTTTCACAGAAATGCCGGAATCGCGCAGCAGCTTGGCCGTGCCTCCAGTCGAAACCAGCTCCACGCCCAACCCGGCGAGTTTGCGGGCAAAATCTACCAATCCGGATTTGTCGGTAACGCTAAGAATGGCGCGCTGGATTCTAGACATCAGGCCCTCTGCTGCGGATGAGAATTAGAGAAGAGAGATTCTAGCAGGCGCGGGCAGTTGCCAGTGTTCAGCCTTAACAGCCCGTAATGAAAGTTGGGAGCGTCGCAGGAACGACAATTCATGGAAGATCCGATATTCCAGCTTGCACTATACACATAATTATGAAATCATTACACATCAGAGAGCTGAAGGAATGCGGACGAACATCGATATTGACGACGGCTTGATGCGCCAAGCCATACGGCACAGCGGCGTCCGCACCAAGAAGGCAGCGGTGGAAGCTGGCCTGCGCTTGCTGGTCGAAACGTACTCTCAACAATCGATCCGGCGGCTCAAAGGCAAGGTGCGGTGGGAAGGTGATCTCAACGCGTCCCGCCGTGGACGGACTGCCGAGTAACCGTACCGAGTACCCTCATATGGTCATCGTCGATACGACCGTGTGGATCGACTACCTAAGAGGCGCTTCCAACCAGGAAACGGCGTGGCTCGACCGGGAGATGAAACAGCGCCGCCTGGGATTGACCGACCTGATCTTGTGCGAAGTGTTGCAGGGGGTGCGCGATCCTGGCACGTTTCGCCAAGTTCACGACGAGCTTTTGCGGTTCCACGTGTTTCCAACTGGAGGCGTCGATCTGGCGACCAAAGCCGCCCGGAACTACCGCGCGCTTCGTGCGGAGGGTCATACCGTCCGCAAAACAATCGATTGTTGGATTGCTACGTTCTGCCTGATGTCGGGTCACGAACTTCTGCATCGCGATCACGATTTCGACCCGTTCGAGAAGCTATTGGGGTTGAACGTAGTACATGCCGAGGGCTGAGTTCAGTTGCCGGCCCCAACAACTCGGGATTCGCTAGGGCCGCCCCAGTCGTCACTTTTGCGCAATACGCGAAGTCGTCGATTCGTTCTGCGAAGCTTTGGGAAGAGATTGGACGATGCGCTTGATCTCAGGCTGCGTGACCACACGCGGAGTTCTTGTGGTACTTCTGTTCCCGGTACTGGATACTAGGCCTTCGCCTTCGCCTTAAGCTTCACCTGTCCGTCCTGCATCTCGACCGTCAACACCACCGTATCGCAGCCGCGCTCCTTGCGAATCTGGCTGGTTTTTTTCTCGACGAACTTCGCAAAAGAACGGAAGTCGCCGGAAACTTTCTCTCCCGATTTCTGCTTGGCTTCGGTCAGTACTTTATAAAGATATTCAATTTGTGCACGCTCGGCCGCCTCCCCAGAGCACTGCACCGAGAAGGGCTGGTCACCTGGCGTTCCGGCGCCCTCAGTTTCGTTGGCGCGGTTGAGGCCGTACACGGGCCGATGCGTCCCGGCGCGCTCTTCGTCCACGCGCACGCCTTGTACCGAGAGGAGAGCATCCTGGGGCCGGCGATAGCCCTCCTCGCGAATCCGCATCTTCTTGCGCCACAGGTCGCTGTAGACCGCGTAGCGCTGCGCCATTTCGTTGTACCGGAAGCGCTGCGGAAAACTCATCCGCGTGCCATCGCTGAACTTGCGAATCAACGAGACAACTTTCCACTCGACATCGTTGGGAGGCCGTTTGGTCGGGTTGCTAAAGAAAATGTCGTACTCGATCTTCAGCCGCCGCAGTTGCTGATCGAGCAGGTCCAGTTCTTCATCCGTCGTCACAGATATCCCCCAGCCAATAGCTTAGCGTTACCCGCATGGGGATGGCGAGGTTCCCGCCGGACACGATGGGGATGGTACGAACGTACTTTAGGGCAGCTGTCAGCTGATTTACTTCGTGCTCGACGCCATCTTCTTCACCATCGCCAGCACCAGCTTTCGGTCGCTGTCGTTCAGATTCGCCGAATAGCGTCGCATCTGGCTCAGGAAGCGGACTTCATCGTCGGAGAGCTGCGGCAACCCTTTATGGCCGTTGCTGTGGCCCTCGGAAAAAAATTGCGACAGGGCCAAATCCATCGCGCCGGCGATTTTGGCGAGCGTGTCCAGCGAGGGAATCGTGTGGCCGTTCTCAACCCGGGAAAGGTAGCAGCGCAACAGGCCGGTGCGCTTTTCAATGTCGCCCTGTGACATGCTCCGCTGGAGCCGGAAATTGCGGATGGTCTCGCCGATATTCATAGTCGCGTTACCGCCGATAAGCCCCTGCCGAAAATGTCAATAAAAGATGCTGTGCATAGTAACCAGAGTAGTACCGTCTGGCAAGTGGAAATTCTGGGGTCTACGCTGCCGCTCACTTTTTCAATGTCGCCGCCAGAAAATCGACCCTGCGCCGCCACCCATCGGCGGCATCCTCAGCGCGGACCCCTGCTTATTGTTGGGATTTTCAAACGCGTGTCCCGCGTCCGATAAATCTTCGCGTCGACCTTCCCGCCCAGCTGTTCCATGGCTTGCTGAAACTTCTTCACATCGTCCGCCGTGATGCCTTTCATCGGCATGCAAAATTGTTGTTTGGTCATTTGCAATTGCGCTAACCCGCGCGTTCAAACCCAAATTACATATTACCTACCCATTACAAATGAAACGGAATCCGGCTTCTCCGTCAGCTCCTGAACTCCGACTTTCCATACCACGCCCCCGACGCCTTGATCGTCCGCTTCTGGGTTTTGAAGTCCACATACTCCAGCCCGAAGCGCTGGCTGAATGCAGAGCTCTCGCTTCGATCGCGATGACGAAGTCCGGTAAGGTGCCGCCCCTTCACGACGCTTAATTCGGACAATCCCTGAAATCAATTATGCTTGATGAACTTGCCGTTTTTCTGCCCCGTCAGCGAGTTGTACAGCGTCTCGAGAAACACGTCTTCGCTTATGAAATCACCGGCATACTTCTTCCACGGATCGAGAATCTTCTTCGGCTTCATCTGCTCCAGCGTCATTTTCTTATCGAGGGCATCCTGCACCACCGCCCGCGTTTCTTTCAGCATCTTCACATAAGCGCGCACGTCATCAAGGTTTGAAACTCCGCCGTGGCCCGGGACGATCTTCACGTCCGGTGGAAGTTGGGCAATAGCCCCCTCGACGCCGCTGATCATGCCGTCGATGCTGCCGCCGCTGTCGATATCGATGAAGGGAAAACCGTAGGTCACGAAATCGTCGCCCATGTGCACCACATTTGATTTCGGAAAATAGATGACCGAGTCGCCGTCGGTGTGTCCCGCTGGGACGTGCAGCGCGCAGATGTCCTCTCCGTTCAAATGCACGGTAACGTCGTGATCAAACGTGATAATCGGCAGCGCGCCCTTCGGCTGCGCCTTCTGTCCCATGTGCAGCGACCCGCCGTTGGCTGCCTGACCGCCCTCTTCCAGCCGCTTGCGGACATTATCGTGCGCGATAATCGGCGCCTGTTTCTGGAAGAACTCGTTCCCGCCAGTATGGTCTCCGTGGTAATGCGTGTTGATGATAAAGCGCACCGGCTTATCGGTAATGCCCTTGAGCGCCTCCTGAATTCTTTCCGCCAGAGGAGCGTACTGGTCGTCGACGATCACAATGCCGTCATCGCCGACAGAGGCGCCGATATTGCCTCCCGCACCCACCAGCATGTAAACATTACCGGCGACCTTCGAGACCTTGATTTGCACTTTGCTGAAGTCCTGACCCTGAGCAAAGCAAAAACCAGCCGCGAAGCAAACGAGTACAGCGACACGAAATGCGCGCATAGTCTCCCCCCCCGAGAACCTGAAATTGTAAACGGAAAAGGTTCAGGTATGGGGTTTCACCCTGAGACCTTGAAACATGGCCTCTTACGGCGTGCCTTCAAACAGCGGCCACAGCCCGTCGGCGGTGACGCGGTAGATGGCGTATGCGCTGCCATCGTCGAAGGTGCGCCGGAACAGCAACTCGCCGCGGCCATCGCCATCGGCGTCGACGGCGTCGATCAGTTCCATGCGAGGAGTCATGTCGAGATGTCGCGAATCCGTCTGCGAAAAAAATAGTTTGCGCAACTCGCCCTCGAGGTTGGTGCGGGCGATGAGCGTGATCTCCTTTGGCTCTTCGGCATTTCCGCTTGCATCGGCCACAGGTAACTGAGTTCTCGCGGAGAGCACCAATACCGGCTCGTTCGAATTGGAGAGATCAAAGATACGCAAACTCACATCGTCGAAGGCAGGCTGGGGCGGCTTGCTGGCGGATTTGCCAGCGGACTTTCCCGGCGACGATTTCTTGGGCGTGGGCGTTGCCTCTTTCGTCGCAGCACCTGCGTGAGCAAGAAGCTGCGTTGCCGCCAGATCAAGCATCTTGTTGCGATAGATGGCTTCTTCCGCCGGCTTCACGTCATACGTATAAGGACGCGGATCTGGCCCGCCGGCATCGGAAATCGCCGGGATGGTGACGATCTGCGGCAAAGGCGCGGCGGAATCCTTCGCCGTTGCGTCGGGTTTCCCTGTGCCCGCTGAGGCTGCGCCCGACGGCGCTGCATTCATCAGAGGATCGAACGTCGTGAACGGTTCGCGGTGCGCGCTAGAGTCCGGCTTCCCGCGTCGCAGCCTGGGCCGGCTCGGATCGGTGATGTTCTCGTCTGACGCGGAAGACGCAGGCTCCTTGGCGGGCTCTGGCGGCGCAGTCGTTTTGGCACTATCCGGCGGAGTCGGTGTGCTGGCGGGCGGAGCGGCAGTCGGCGAAGCCGAAGGGGTCGCGGGTTTTTGCTGGTCTTTATTTTTGTCTTTGTCGTTGTCCTTGGTATCGGGGCCGCTATCGGTGTCAGTCTTTGGAACACGTCGGTGAAGTACCGGTGGCCCACCCTTGTCTTCGTCTTCGATCACGGGCGGCGCATACTTCTTGTGTTTCTCCAGAGCCTTCGAGCCTGCGGGAAACCATGTGCCTTCAGCGATCCAGGCGTGATTGAGTTGTCCAGGTTGGGTGATCGTGAAGATGCCTTGCGACACACCGGTGCGAAAAGCTTCGTAGACAGTGTCGAAGTCGAGAGCCATGGGAACGGGGTCAGCTTTGTATGCACCCGCGTCGTAAAACTTTCCGTCCATCATGATGACAATGGGAATAAGGCGCCCTTTGTTCCCTTTGGGTGAAAGCTGGATCAACGCCAGGGCGCGCGGTCCTTTGTCGACCGCCGGCTTGTGCCCGTATTGCGGGAACGGCCCCTGCGCCTCAATCCATGAACTGGCAATCCCGACCGACGCCGCCAAGATGACGCCGAACATCCCGTTGCGATATAACTTGCGATGTAACCACGACCGGCGAGGAGAAAATTCCATATGCAAGTTAATGATAAATCCCCAGACTTCAGTACGACGGACGAGAACGGCAAAGAGGTTGCCTTAAAAGACTTTCGCGGCAAGACTGTGGTGCTTTATTTCTATCCCAAGGCCGATACGCCGGGGTGCACCAAGGAAGCGTGCGGCTTTCGCGACAGCTACGCGGCGATCAAGAAGACGGGCGTGATGCTGCTTGGAATTTCGAAAGACACGGCGGCTTCGCAGAAGAAATTCCAGGATAAGTTTAGTCTGCCCTTCCCGCTACTGGCCGATCCAGAAAAGAAAATCGCGAATCTTTTCGGCGTGGTCAAAGAGAAGAATATGTACGGCAAGAAAGTGAAAGGCATCGCGCGAACAACCTTCGTCATCGGCCCCGACGGCAAGATCAAGCACATCTTCAATAACGTGAAAGCAGAAGGCCACGCGGACGAGGTCCTGGCGTATCTGAAGGCCGCGGCCTGAGACGTTTGTGTAGGGACGGCCGCCCTCGCGAGCCTGCCCTGAGCGAGCCGCGGGGTCCAAGCCGAGCGCACCGGGGCCCCCGGCAAGCCTGGTGTTGGCTTGACGGCGTGGAGCAGCTCGGCAGCCACCTCTGGTCACAGCAACTCCAGATTCGCGGTAGTCTGGTGCGCATGAATTCGCTCGGCAGCGTCACTTTGCTGAAAGTGGACTTCTTCAATCGCGATCCGCGGCGGGTGGCGCGGTCGCTGCTGGGGAAATTGCTGGTCCGAAAAACGGCTAGCGGAATTCTGGCGGGGCGGATTGTCGAAACCGAAGCCTATCTCGGCCAAAACGATGCAGCTGCGCACGCAGCCGCGGGCAAGACAGCGCGGAATTCCGTTCTGTTCGGTCCCCCCGGCCGCGCCTATGTGTACTTCATCTATGGCAATCACTACTGCCTGAATGTGTCCTGCCTGCCGGACGGCGTGCCCGGCGGCGTCCTGTTTCGCGCGCTGGAGCCGGTGGCAGGCATCAAGCAGATGGCGAAGGCGCGCGGAATCCCATTACCGGACAAAGCACCGGACAACACCGAGAAAGAACCCGGTTTCAGGAAAATCTCGATTCTCAAGAAGATTTCCTCCGGCCCCGGACGGATGTCCGAAGCCTTGGAAATCACGCGGGAGCGCGACAACGGGAAAAACCTCGTAAGCGCGCGCTCGGACCTCCGCCTCGTCGATGACGGCTATCGCGTGCAACGCGTAATGGTCACACCGCGCATCGGGATCGTGAAGTCAGCCGACCAGCCGCTGCGTTACTTCATTGCTGGAAATCCATTTGTCTCGGGACGGGGATCCTAGCAGGCTGCCGATGTTGAATTTGATTTTGGGTGGCGCAGAGCCGGTGTCCCCAACCCGCGCGCACTTTGCGGGCTGGTTTTGGGCGGCTCAGCAGCGGTGATAAGTGGCTTGTGTTTCTCGCGTATTTCGGTTCAGGGCTCGAGCACAATATTGTCGATCAGCCGCGTCGATCCGACGTAGGCAGCAACGGCGACCAGGGTTTCTTGCGAAATTCGCTCCACGGGCTCGAGTGTGTCGGGATCGACGATCTCGAGATAATCCAACCGGACTTGCGGCTCGTGAGCCAAGATTTCTTTGCCCGCAGAGATCAGCTTGGCAGCGATTCTTTCTCCCGCTTGAAATCGCTGCCGAGCTTCCTGTAACGACCGTGGCAGCACCAGTGCCCGAGCGCGCTCTTCTCGATTCAGGTAGGCGTTGCGCGAACTCATGGCCAAGCCGTCGGATTCGCGCACAATCGGACAGGCAACAATTTCTACCGGGAAATTCAGGTCTCGCACCATGCGCCGGATCACCGCCAGCTGCGCGGCGTCCTTCTGTCCGAAGAACGCGACCACGGGCTCAATGATGTGAAACAGCTTGGCAACGATCGTCGTCACGCCTTGAAAATGGCCGGGACGCGAGCGTCCGTCAAGCTTTTCGCTCAGGCCTTCGACCAGCACCCATGTGACTGCGCCACAGGGATAGATCTCCTCGACCGGCGGCGCGAATAAAATATCGACACCTTCTTTTTCCAGCAGCCGGCAGTCCTGATCGAATTGGCGCGGATATTTCGCCAAATCCTCCGTCGGGCTGAATTGCGTAGGGTTCACGAAGATGGAAACAGCAGCGGCGTCGCACTGCGCCTTCGCAGCGCGAACCAGCGACAGGTGGCCTTCATGCAGAGCGCCCATGGTTGGGACCAGGCCCAGGCGTTGGCGACCGGCGCAGGCGGCGCGGGCTTCGGAAATAGTGGCGCACGTCTTCATGGTTCAGAACTTCATCGTTCAGAGCTTCATGGTTCAGAAATTTGACCGGCTGCAGATCCCTCCCCGGCCAAACCAAAGTCCGTCCTACCAAGGTTCGTACCAGGGCATCGCCTTAGCGATTGCCGACAGTCGTCCCGATTGAAGCCCCTTTAGAGGCCTCGCGCCGAAATCGCAGCCGACGTTCGGACCGCTCAGGGCGCCTCGCGGTATTGAACGTCCAACTCTTTGAGGGTCCCAAGCAGCAGGGCGCGGTTCTTGCGCAGTTCCGCTTTCGTTTGATCGGTTGGATTCTTGGGGACCGCTTGAGCGACCAGAACGACGCGGCCGTAAGGCCATGCACTCGATGAAAGCGAGGCCAATTCAGCCGGGACTTCCTCCGGCTTCAGAATGTGGATCTCGCGATTGGAAAGATCGACGTATCCGATCCCATCTTCGCGAACGACCAGGTACGGATTCTTCCAACCAGTCATATCGCTGAACGGCGGATATTTTGAGGGGTCCGGCGGAGGAATGGACTCGAGCCCGGTCGGCTGCCGCGTTTCCGCGGTCTGTGTTTCCGTGGGCGCAGTTTGCGGGGGTTTGGAGCAGGCCACCAGAGCCCCCAGCAGGTTGAAGGTGATGATTGTTGTCACCCAGTTTCGCACAAAGTATCGGACAACGTTTGGCACGGTAGTTGGCACCACGTTTCTTCGCCCGCCATTATCGCCGCATGGCCTGCTTGCGGTGGAGTACCGTTTCAAGTGCGGCCTGCGTTTCTTTCGGCAGGTGGTAAGACTCGCTGTCGTTCGGGAACTGGTGCGAAACGACGTCGGCTTTGAAGGCCAACACGGATTGCGTGATCAGCGCGGCGGCGTCTCCATAGCGGCGAACGAATTTTGCCGGTTGTCCGAACGTCAAGTTGACCAGGTCATGGAAGACGAGCACCTGGCCATCGCAATCGGGGCCGGCGCCGATGCCGATGGTCGGCGTCTCGATCTCGGCGGTGATCATGGCCGCGACTTCGCGCGGAATGCCTTCGAGATAAATGCAAGCCACCCCGGCGCGGTCGAGCGCCACGGCATCGCGCATCAACTGCTCGATGGAGTTCAGCGTTTTGCCCTGAACTCTATAGCCGCCCATCACGTTAACCGATTGCGGCGTGAGCCCGATGTGCCCGGCGACGGGAATCTCGGCGTCGATCACGCGGCGGATCACGTCCACGCGTTTCTCGCCGCCTTCCATCTTGACCGCCTCGGCGCCGCCTTCCTTCACAAAGCGCGCGGCGTTCTGAATCGCGTCTTTGGGGTCAACCTGATAAGACCCGTAGGGCATGTCGGCGATAAGCAGCGCATCTTTCACCCCGCGGCGCGCGGCTTTGACATGGTGCAGCATCTCGTCGACCGTGACCGAGAGCGTGTTCTCGTAGCCGAGCATAGTCATGGCCAGCGAGTCGCCGACCAGGGCAATGTCGATGCCGGCCTCGTCGACCAGGCGCGCCGTAGCATAGTCGTAGGCGGTTAAGCAAGTGATGGGTTCATGGTGGAGCTTTCTTTCGCGGATAGTAGCAATGGTGATCTGATGGCGAGGTTCGCCAATGGGCGTGAGACTCACGATGTCCTCCAGTGCCCCTCCGCAAACTGCGCGGATAGAGCCTGTACGCGTCTTGAATGACGCTGGGGCGATTATAGCCGCAAATCGGTCGTTCGTCGATAATCGTCGTCGTTGGCTAAGCCGTGGAGGAAAAAAGCCCTTTAGTTGCTTCAGTTTGCCTTGCTGAAATTCGTGCCAATCTCCACCGTCGCGCTTCCTCGTTATTAGAGGGGACAGAGTTAGAGGGGACAGAAACGTTACAGGGGACCGAAACCATGCGGTTGGCAGCGTTCAGCCTGCAAAGTTCACCCTGGGCGCTATTCATTCAAGGTGCGAACGGGGCACCACCAAAGGCGAATTGACCGCCAGAACGCGGCGTGAGAAGCTATGTGATGGTGTGTCTTATGATCCCTAGAAATATTGTGCGCCTGGCGGTTCCGTGTTTCATGGGTACCGTGTTCCTGCTTCATCTTCTGGCGGTGCTTGCGTCGGGGCAAAGGTTTGAGCGGGAGAACGCGAATGTGGTACAAGCCCAATCCGGCCAGACATTAGTGCAGCTCACCGTTTTCGCGGAGAACCTCAACACTCACCTTGACCGCCAGTCGGTCGTAAAGATCACCAACCAGTCCACTCAGAACGTCACCTGGGCGACCACTGACGAAAAATCAGAGACCACACTCGGTCTGCCTTTTGGCAAGTACGAAATCGAGGTAAGCGCTGTCGGATATTTGAGCGAGCGAAAGGTATCCCAATTCAGTGACTCGCTCAACACGAGTCGAATGGAATTTGTCCTGCATCGTGATCCCACTGCGCTGGACCTCAACATATCCGACCAGTCGTTTCCCCCCAAAGCGCGCGGAGAGGTCAAGCATGCCGTTTCTGCTCTCAAGTCTTCGAATTTAAAGGACGCGCGCAAGAACTTGGACGCGGCTTACAAGCTGGCGCCCTCGAACGCGGATCTGGATTATCTGCTGGGCTATCTGTCCTATCAGGAAAAAGACTTCGCTAAGGCAAAAAGCTACCTGGGGACCGCTGCCAATCTCAGTTCCCACAACGTGCGGGCGCTAATCCTGCTCGGCCAAGTGGAGCTTACCCTAGAAGACTATGCCGGGGCGGCGGCGGCGCTGGAAAAAGCGGTCGACGCCGATGCCGATAATTGGATGGCACACAACCTGCTGGCCAATGCTTATTTGAAACTGAAGAAGTATGCAGAATCCCAGCAGCAGGCGGAGTTGGCCATCGCAAGGGGGAAGGCTGCAGCCGGCGCGGCAAATCTCCCTCTGGGGCAGGCCCTGGTGAATCTGGGAAAGAGGGATGAAGGTATCCAGGCGCTCAAAGCTTTCATCCAGAATTCGCCCATGGACCCCACCGTCCCCCGAGTGCGCGACCTGATCGCCACGCTCGAGCGACGCGACAGCTCCCCTCTCCCGGGTACTACAATCACGCGGACGAGCCAGACCGACATCGACCCTATCTTCGCTTCTCCCGAACTCCCGGTTTCCGTCAATCCGTGGCGTCCCCCTGGAATCGATGAGGCTAAGCCGTTTGTCGCCGATGGCGTCAGCTGTCCCTTTGAAAACGTGATAGAGCAGTCGGGCCAGCGTGTAAAGGGCTTGGTCGATGATGTTTCGCGGATTTCGGCTATAGAACACCTGTTGCACGAGCAGGTGGATGAAATGGGCAATCCCGCCACGAAGGAAATGCGCAGTTACAACTATGTCGCTGCCATCTCGGACAAACTGCTGGTAGACGAATACCGATCCGAGCGCCAGACCCTTGACGACTTTCCTGACAGGATCGCCAGTAGCGGGTTTGCCGCATTAGCCCTGGTATTTCATCCCGACATGCGGGACAACTTCGAGATGACGTGCGAAGGGCTGGGGAGTTGGCATGGGCAAGCAGCCTGGTTGGTTCATTTCAAGCAGCGCGATGACCGGCCGGCGCGCCTTAGCGATTACAGCGTCGGCGGCGAAACCTATTCGTTGCGGCTGAAAGGCCGCGCTTGGATTACGGCGGACAAATTTGAGATCGTCCGGATCGAGTCGGAACTGATAAGTCCGATGCCCAAGATCCAGTTGCGTTGCCAGCAGCAGGTCGTAGAGTACGGCCCGGTCCGGTTCAAGAAGAATATGGAATTGTGGCTTCCGACCAAGGCGGAAATCTACCTCGACTATCGCAAGCAACGCTATTACCGCAGCCACAGCTACGATCATTACATGCTGTTTTCAGTGGATTCGGTGGAAAAGCGGAGCGAACCTAACGCGCCGCCGGCCGCGCCCCCCGAGAAGCCGCAACCTAACTAGTTGAAAGTCGCAGGACAGCTGGAGTGTGGAGTTTTTATCCTACGCGCTGGCCGCTTCCGTGCTCCCCAGCGGCAGGAAATATTGCGTGCCCTTGATCGGGGCCGAGACTTTTTTCAGCAGCTCCTGCAGGTCTTCGTTGCGGTCGACGAAGTCGATCTCAGAGGTATTCACGATCAGCAGGTCGGACTGCGTGTAGTGAAAGAAAAAGTGTTCGTAGGCCTTCACCACTTCCATCAGGTAATCCTCGCTGATGGCTTTTTCGCTGCCCGCGTTCTTTTTCTTCAGCCGCTTCTTCAGCACTTCCGGCGTGGCCTGCAGATAGATGACGAGGTCAGGCGTGGGGAGTTGTTCGCGGAAATAGTTGAAGTAGCGATTGTAGGTATCAAGTTCCTGATCGTTGAGGTTGAGGCAGGCGAACAGCTTGTCTTTTTCAAAGATGTAATCGGAGACCACGGTCTTATTCGAGCGCGGGCCGAGGTCGAGCGCACGGAGCTGTTCGAAGCGGCGAATCAGGAATGCGAACTGTGCCTGAAAGGCTGCGCCGGGCTCGCCTTCATAGAAGGCCTTCAGAAATGGATTGTCTTCCGGTTCGATGACGCGCTGGGCCGCCAGTCGCTCTCCGAGAACCCGCGCCAATGTGCTTTTCCCAACGCGTATGGGACCTTCAACCGCAATGTAACGGGGAAGCTCGAAAAGCTTGGCCATGGGTTGTCGTGGGAACTGCTCAGCAGAATATATTGCTTCGCGTCGCGATGCAATGTAGGAAAAGTTAACGGGAAGAAGTCGTTGGTCGATGGTCGTTCGCGATTCACCGTGTGTCGGTCGCAACCTGCCTTCTTGCGAGGAGTTCTTGTCAACGACTAGCGACTAACGACCAACGACTTGCACCGACCAGCTAGAATCTCTCCATGCTTCCCGCTCTGATTGGGCTCACAGCCGCTGCCGCTGCTTCGGCGGCGGGGTATCAATCCATGTCGCCGACGGGGCAGTGGTATGGGCGAACGTTTACCGGGGGAATCCGCGGGAGCAAGCAAATCACCCTGACCTATGATGACGGGCCGAATGATCCGCACACGCTACGGTTGCTTGATGTGCTGGCGAAGCACAGCGTACGCGCGACATTCTTCATGATCGGCCGCTTCGTGCAGCAGCGCCCTGATGTTGTGCGCGCGGTGGCGCAGGCGGGACACGTCATCGGCAATCACACCTTCACGCATCCGCTGCTCATCTTCGAATCGGAAGCGCAGACGCGCATACAGCTGGTCGACTGCCATCAGGCTCTGCAGGAAGCAATCGGCGAGCATTCGAGTTTGTTTCGTCCGCCGTTTGGGGGAAGAAGACCGGCGACGCTCAAGATTGTTCGTGAACTCGGACTACAGACGGCGATGTGGAACGTGACCGGCTATGACTGGAACGCTCCGCCCGCCGAAGTGATCGAGAAGAAAGTCGCGCGACAGATGCGTGGCGGAGATGTGATCCTGCTGCACGATGGCGGATATCGCGCCCTGGGTGCGGACCGCGGGCAGACGGTGATCGCTACGGACAATCTGATCCGGCGTTACAAAGATGATGGGTGTGAGTTTGTGACGGTGGAAGAGATGAGAAATGGCCGGCGTTGGCTTTCGGCAGAGGGATAGAAGCGCCGCTGATCCATTTTTCAATGGACCCTAGTGAGGACGCTTATTGGTTGGTGTAAACGCTGTTCACAACAATTATCTTTTCCTCACGTGTGTGAGCGCAACTATTGCGCTTAACAGGAGAGGCACTGGGCTGCGGCAGTCCAATACCCTATACTGGCCTCCGAGTCCAGTACTCACGCTGGCGATCGGCAAAATGCAGCCTTCCGGAGATGGAAAACCATTTAGCGGCAGCCAAATGTGGGAAGCAATTCGTCGATATTCCCGCAACTTCGGATACCGCCAGGTTCCCGTCTGGTACGGTTCGTCTATTGCAGTCGCTCATCAATTCGAGACGATCAGCAGAAATCTAAAGTTCTTGAGGCTTATTCCCAATCCCTACCCTTTTTACGACTGGATCATGGGTTTTCACGAACGTTGGTCAAACCGGGCAGCATTACGCGGCCCCGTGCTGGAAAGAAAAACCAATGTTGTCGAAGCGGGCGTTGGGACTGGATATTTCTTAGCCCAGTTGGTAAAGAGCGCCAAGAATGCAACCATTAGCGCCATCGATCTCTCGCCGCAAATGATCTCCGCTGCCAAGAACTACTTAATCAAGAAGAACCTTCTCTCTTCTTCCCTTCTTTTCGTAAGGAGCGATTGCAGACATCTTCCGTACCCCGACAAGACCTTCGATCTCTACGTCTCAAGCTATTTGTTTGATCTCCTGAATGACGAGGAGATTGGGTCCACTGTAACGGAAATGGAACGCGTGCTGACTCCGGGTGGCCACGCCATTCTGATAACCATGACTACGGAACTGGACGACCTGCGGGGGCCGGTTCGATTCCTTTGTCGCGTCGCCAACGAACTTTACTGCCTGGGATACCACCGTGGCAGGTGGAACCGTATCTGGAGATTTCTCTTCGCTGGTTATGCGCCTCACTGCCGGCCGATCGCTCTGGGCAGGTACCTGAAACTCGCGCCTTCATTGAGCATCGAGTACACAAAGGTGAGCCACGTGTCTCTGTTCCCGGTTCGCATCTACTACGTTAGGAAAAGTCATGCCTAACACGCGCATGTTGCTGAAGTTAGCTTGCATTGCAGCAACCTCGCGCTCCACACGCGTTTTCTATGACCGGGTTTCTCCTTTTTTATGAGTTGCTGTTCACAGATCATTTGTCACACATTCGGGCAATGGCGGCTGTCATGATGGAAGAATTTCCGCATCGAAACAAGGTCCTCGACATCGCTTGCGGGACAGGCGCTCTCACCCGTCGGTTGGAAGAGCAGGGCTTCTGTGTCACGGGGCTGGATTTTTCCTTTCAGTCCCTCCGGCGACTAAACCAGGCTACCAACACCATTCGACTCATCCAGGCGGATGCGGCGAAACTGCCATTTGGCTCCGCTGCTTTCGATGTGGTTACGTGCATGGGCGCGTGGCGCCACTTTTCCGATCCGGAGCGTGTTCTGAATGAAATTTGCCGAGTGCTTCGCCGCGACGGCATCTTTTTTGTTGGCTACTTTCCTCCTAAACTGGGAGGACTAGTCTCAGTTCCATCGGGCCTTTTTGGAAGAGCAATAACGTCTTTCTACGGACGGGTTATGCGGCTGCTGAAGTACAACGACAGAACCGATCAAGAAATGGAAAGCCAAACTCTGCGAATGATCGAGGCAGCGTTCACAAGATACCGCCTCATCCAATCCGGAAAGAGTGAGTACCTGATACTTGCCGAGTCGCCCCGCTAAAGCTTGGTTTGCTGAGGTTGGTGTAACATCACCGTTACACAAATAACCGCTGTTCCTATGCCGCAACCGCCGCGAACGCCTGCTTCGCCGCCGCAATAGTCTGCTGCACGTCTCGTTCGGTGTGTGCCGCTCCCAGAAATGCCGCTTCAAACTGCGAAGGCGGAATGTAAATGCCACTCTCGAGCATCGCGCGGAAGAAGCGCCCGAAGGCTTCCGTGTCGCACTTCGCGGCGGAAGTCCAGTCGGTAACGGGTCCCGCTGCGAAGAACCACGTGAACATCGAACCAACCCGGTTGTGGCACATGGTCACGCCCGCATCTTTGGCTGCGGAGGCTACTCCCGCGACCACTCCAGCGGCAAGCTTGTCGAGCTTCGTGTAAACATCTTTGTGCTCACGCAAGTAGCTCAGCGTGGCATAACCGGCGGCCATCGCCAGAGGATTACCGGAAAGCGTTCCGGCCTGGTACACCGGGCCGAGAGGAGCAATGAGATCCATGATCTCGCTTGCGCCGCCGTAGGCGCCCACGGGCAAACCTCCGCCAATGATTTTGCCCATGGTGGTGAGATCGGGCTGGATCGCATAGAGTTCCTGCGCGCCGCCATAGGCCAGGCGAAATCCGGTCATGACCTCGTCGAAAATCAACAGAGCCTTATCGCGCGAAGTAATCACGCGCAGAGCTTCGAGGTATCCGCGAGCCGGAGGCACGCATCCCATGTTGCCGACCACCGGCTCCACGATCACGCAGGCAATCTGGTGCTTGAATCTTTCGAAAGCTTGTTCGAGCGCGTTGATGTCGTTGTAAGGCAGCGCCAGCGTGAACTGCGTGAACTCTTCGGGAACGCCCGCCGAGCCCGGAATGCCCAGCGTCACAACGCCCGATCCCGCTTTCACCAGCAGCGCGTCGGCGTGTCCGTGATAGCAGCCCTCAAACTTCACAATGTATTTACGCTTCGTATAGGCGCGCGCCAGGCGGATGGCCGACATGGTCGCTTCCGTGCCCGAACTGACGAAGCGAACTTTCTGCATGTGCGGAAACGCGGAAATTACCAGTTCGGCGAGATCCGCTTCGGCGGGAGTGGACGCTCCGAAGCTGGTGCCACTCCGCGCCGCCGCGATCACGGCCTCGATGACTGTGGGCGCAGCGTGCCCGAGGATGAGCGGACCCCACGAACCGATGTAGTCCACATATTCGTTACCGTCCGCATCCCAAATGTGCGAGCCCTGGCCGCGTACGATGTACAGCGGGCAGCCCCCCACGCTGCCGAAAGCGCGCACCGGGGAATTCACGCCTCCGGGAATCAACTGTTCGGCGCGTTTCTGCAGCTTGCGGGACTGCTCTGTCTTGCGCGTCATTATTCCTCCACATTCCTCCACGGCGGTAGCTATTCGCTATATCGGAAGGACTCGGATACTCCGAATCAATATAACAGTGGGGCGGCGGCTGGCGGCGCAGTCGATCGCCTCAATCCGTGATCCAGGCCTTGCGAGCCTGAATCGAATTCATAGGACTTTCACGAATTAGCAATATTGCTGCAATCTCCCGCAGCTATCTTCAGACCAGTTACCCTTCTAACCGGGAGGGTTTATCAGGACGGCCTTGGGGGGCTCCGGGCTGTCCTTTTTGTTTTTTTCGACGGTTCCTCGGCGCCAGTCTGAGGCACTCGCACCGCGATCGCGCGATTCTCACGATACGGGTCCGCTATGCGCGGCCTCTGCAAACAGGCGCGCGGCGAGCCTGCGATCACTTCAGGTACGAGCGCACAATTTCAATAAGTTCGTCGGTGGCGAGAGCCTGCTCGGAATTCAGCTGCTTGGGGTTGATCACGTGAAAGCGGATGTGTCCTTCGAGCAATTCCGCCATCAATCCGTTCATGGCGCCGCGCGCGGCAGTGATCAACTGCAGCACATCGGAGCAATCCTCGTCCGCTTCCAGAGCGCGCTCGATGGCGGCGATTTGACCCTTAATGCGTTTGATCCGGAGAATGAGTTTGGGTTTTTCTTCGACGGTATGCATTTTTTCCTTGACCGTAGTATACCCCCCTATGGTATATGAAACTAAGTGAGCGCGAAAGCGGCATTTGTTCCGGGACAATGTAAACGAGGTATATGAAAAACAAAATCGACGAGCCTTCGAGTTGGCGACTTGCCGAATAGAAGCGGTAGACGTGAGGCGATAGCTTCTTTTTACTCTACCTATCGGTTCACCTCTGCTTCTTCCATCCGAGAAACTGAGACCGCAACCTGACCCTGCCGCGTCGCTGCCAGCGGGAATTTTACTCCCCCTCTGGCGCAGCACCGTGCGGATCACTCACTAGCGTTTGCCCAATCGTGGCCGAGATCGCGCCCGGGAGATCGACAATGCGTGGAGGTCTCGCTGATAACGCCGCAGAGCCATTTGATCCAGCAGAAAGGAGGGAAAGAACATGACCTGCATGACTGCATTCGCAGAATCGATGGCGACGACGCAGCTCGCGCGAGTAACCCAAGACCGTGTGATCCAATACGAAGATGCCGCTCCCTGGCGATTGGAAAGCAACGGCAAACGAATACCTCGCATGAGCTGGGTCGTGGTCACCGGCAAGGACGGCGGGCGAAAGCTTCGAATTCAATGGGAAACAGGGATGGAGAACTGACGTTCAACCCGGACGGTAACTGTAACGTTCTATTAACCGAGCGGGGGGATACTGTTGAACTCCATTTCCAGCGTGATTGCAATCACCGTGATTGTAATCACAAAGAAGGGTGATTGGAGGCGTGGCTGAGCGTCGTCGCAGCCAGCTAGTTTGTTCTCATGATATTGAAATTGAAATTCATTTTCATTATGGACGGCTTCGTGATGAACCGGGCCGGGGGACGTCGCGACGCCGCGCCAGCCTTGGCACTGGCGCTTGCTTTCGTGCTGGGCTTAGCCTCTCCCGCCGGTTGGGCGCAGTCGCAAGCCGCCTCCAGTTCCACCCAAACTGCCGCTCCCGCCTCGCCGGACGTGAACGATCCGCCCAGCCCGCCCGCCGCTGCCGATACCGAATCGATGTTCCCGCATTTCACGAACACGCGCTTCTGGCTCTCTGGGCAGACGAACTTCATCTTCCAGACTCATCCCGACTTTCACGCCGACTACAGCGGGAAGAACAGCCTCAGTCCAGACTATGACAAAGCCACTTCGCGCGTCATGACACTCTACACCGGTGTGCGGCTCAGCAATTCCACCGAGCTTCTGGTGGACATCGAAGAAGCCGGCGGCGCGGCGCTCAGCACCGGCCTTGGCCTTGCCGGAAATACGGATTTGGACATCGTGCGCAATCCGCTTTTAAGCAAAGAGCCGTATCTGGGGCGCGGCATGATCCACAAAGTGTTCGCGTTGAGCAAGGACAAGGTTGAGAACGATCGTACTTTTCTGTCCCTGTTCGACGAGTTGCCGCGTCGGCGCCTGGAAATTCGCTTCGGCAAATTCAGCCTGCCGGATTTCTTTGACGTGAATTCGGTAGGCACCGATACGCATTTTCAATTTTGCAACTGGTCGGTGGATCAAAACGGCGCCTGGGACTACGCCGCCGATACGCGCGGCTACACCGTGGGTGTGGTGGCGGACTACGAGGACCGCAACTGGGGTTTCCGCTTCGCCGAAGGGCTCATGCCGAAGGTCGCGAACGGAATCGATCTAGTGTGGCGGCCGTGGCAAGTTCATGCGGAGAATTGGGAATACGAACTGCGCCATGGCGTACTGCCGAAGAAATCTGGCGTCGTGCGACTGCTGGCATACACGAATTACGCCAACATGGGCATCTACCGGGTTGCGAATGAGCAGTTTCAAGATCATTCTTCCCCGGAGCCGGAGACAGCCCCGGAAATCACAAATCACCGCTGGCACATCACGCGCAAATATGGTTTCGACATCAATCTGGAACAGAATCTCACCCGCTACGTCACGGCGTATGCCCGCTGGGGATGGGATAACGGAAAAACCGAATCATTCGCCTACACGGAGATTGATTCGACGTTCAACCAGGGCGTCGGGGCCAATGGCGCGCTGTGGCATCGCAAGCAGGACCGTGCCGGCGTCGCCTTCGTATCCAACGGCATCAAGAAAGATCACCAGGTGTATCTGGCAGATGGCGGGCTCGGCTTTCTGCTGGGTGATGGCGGGCTGAGCTATGGGCGGGAGAACATCGTGGAAATGTATTACACGGCGCACATCTGGCGCGGAATCTACATCGCTCCCGGAGTGCAGCACATCAACAACCCCGGCTACAACCGCGACCGGGGGCCGGTGGTGGTGCCGAGTTTTCGGGCGCATGTGGAGTTCTAGGGGCAGGTGGCAGGTCTGGTGGAATGCAATCCGTTGTGAAAGTGAAGGCAGGCTCTTCCTTTTCCGCAAGCTGCTAGAAGGTGAATCTAGCGGAAAACTGCAAGACGCGGGGTAGGCCGTCGGGGCTAATTTCTCCAAAGGTTCCGAAATTGCCGGGGCCCGAATTGGGCACCAGATAGCAGGTCTGGTTGGGCGTTAAGCCGTCGCCGCAGTGGGTACCGATGGGGTTGTATTGCAATTGGTTCACCCCGTCGCCGTTCTGCACGTAGTAATTGGCGTGGTTGAACAAATTGAACGCCTGCACTTGAAACTCCAGTTCCTTACCTTCCTTGACTTCAAAACTGCGCGCTAGGCCAACGTCGATCCTCTCCAACCACGGACCATAAAAAGAATTCAGGCCGATACCTGGCGTGGGGCCAGCGCCATTGATGCCCCCTGCGGTGTTCGCGGTGTCCTGGTTAAAGGCGGTGTCGTTCAGGTTGTCATTGCCCGGCGGGGGGGGCGGCATGCCAGGCAGCGGGGGAGGGTTGCCGCAACTGCTGAATGACAGAGTTGGGCTGGTACACGCGGGACTCAACAAACCGGCGTAAGCACGACCGGAAGAGAAGTCCATGATGCTGCTCAGCCTCCAGCCCGAGAGCAGCGCCCGCCCGCTGTCGGAACTGGTCAGTCGTTCGAGGCCGGGGCGATAGACAGCAGCAATAGTAAGGCGGTGCCGCTGGTCGAGCAGCGAGGGAGCATGGGTATTGCTGAAGTCGAACTGATTGTTGAAGTCCATCCCATCGAGCATCATGCTCTTGGCGAAGGTGTAGGAAAATTGCAGCGCAACGCCTTGTGATATGCGGTGCTGCACCTGCACAAAGAAAGAGTCGTAATGGTTTTGCCCCGGGCTGATCAGTTCGTTGATCTCGTTGAAGTTGGGGTTGATGCGGCCTTCGGTGAGCAAGCCATTGTCCATGTTCGGCAGAATCATCGTCGGCCCACTGCAGGGTACTGTGGTGGCATTGGGAGGACAAACGATGTATCTCGTCGTGCCTTGCAACGGCATCAGGTTCGCGTCATAAGCGCTGCCCGAAAGCAGATGCACGCCGTGATTCCACATAGTGCCGAGAGTTAGAGTTGTGTTCTCGAAAATCTCGCGCTCAATCTGCAAACTCGCTTGCAAAATATAGGGCACCCTAAACTGCGGAGAAACCAGGGAAATGTCCTCGGCCGCCGAGAACAGGTTGGAATCAGGTTGGAGGATAGTAGGAAACGGAGGCACCTGACCGCTCGGCGGAAGAGCCGGGTTGTACAAGACACTTGCAGAAGTCTGTTGTGACGCCAGCCCGTTCGAGGCCACCGCGTTGCGGTAGTTCAGGCCATTCATGTTGGTATAGAACTGCCCGAATCCTCCACGCACTACGGTCTTCGATTCGGGCTGCCAGGCAAATCCGAAGCGTGGCGCCACGCGCCGAAACTGGTTGGGATACTGCCCGGTGAGCGGAAACAATGGATTTTCCGCGGGCTGCGGGTAAACCTGGAAATCCTCGCGCAAGCCCATTTCCAGCGTCAACTTGGGCATGGCGCGAAAGGTATCCTGCACGTAGAAGCCGTAGTAAGGCACGGAAAAGGAAAAAGTCGGATTTCCCGAAGTCTGACTGAAGACGTTGTATTCGCCGAGCGCAAAAGCCTCCAGATTCGAAAACTCATAACTGCCGAGGAACGACCCGAAATCGACGGCCTCGTTCGGGTCCGCACCGCCATCATTGTTGTCCGCATCCCAGGAGCGGTTCATATCGAAACCGAATTGCAACGTGTGTTTGCCAATCACGTAGTCAACGCGGTCGGATAGAGAGTACTGTCTTTCAAAAACCCTTCCAATGGAGAACGGAGCGTTGCCTAAAATGAAAGCGGCCGGGCTATCCAGAATCAACGTGGGGATGTTCGGAGCCAGCCCGGTTGGCGTCGAGATCTGGTTGTCTTGCGACGTGCCAGTGTGAAATTCGTTCAGCAGTCTTGAGGAGAACGTGTGCGTCCATCCCAGGCTGGCCTCGAAGGTATGCACGTAGGCGTTCGCCAGCGTCTGCGTCCCATAGTTTCCGACGGTGGGGTCGGTGATAACGCCTCCGGGTGAGTCGAACCGGTTCACATTGAAGCTGAGGAACAGGCCATCGCGGGAGCTGGCCTGATAGTCCAGCCGGGGCGAAATTACCCAATCATTGCGCTTTCTTGCTTTGGCGCCGAGATTGGAGTTGAGCGCGTTCACAGTGTTCGAGACTTGCTGGAGATATACCGGATTCGTCGGACCAGGCGCGATATCACTACTCGGCACGGGCAAGGGCCCGTTGGGCGGAGGCAGCGTTGTCCCGGCCGGAATACCAAACTTAGCATTCAAAAAAGACGCCAAGTTCGAAGGGTTGGTCGCCAAATCCGGGTTGATCACAGAAAGCGGATTGTTGCGCAGTTGCTGCTCGTAATCCGCGAAGAACCATAAACGGTTTCGCAGGATCGGCCCGCCCGCCCCGGCGCCAAATTGCTGCAAATCATCCTCCGGCTTCGGATTGCCAACGGCCTTGTCGAGGGCGTCATTGGCTCCAGTCGCGGAGTTCCGGTTGTAATAGAACGCACTGCCGTGGAACGCGTTGCTTCCCGACCGCGTCACCGCATTGACAAAGCCCGCTCCACCTCCATAGATCGCCGAGTAGGGGCTCACTGAGACTTGAAACTCCTGGATCGCGTCCTCACCATAGAGGTACGGGATGCGGTAACGGCCTATAATGTCGGCGAAGTAGTTGCTGGTCGCATTGGATCCGTCCACGGTGAAGGCATTGGAGCCATTTCCATTGGCGTATCCCGAATCCTCTCCGCCTTGTTGTCCGGCAATGCTCACGAGACCGGTGTCGCCGTCGTAGCTGGTATTTGGCGTCAACGCGGCAAAGTCGGTGTATTTTCGCCCGTTGAGCGGCAATTCTCCAATCAACGACCGCTCCAGCACCGTGTTGGCGGAGGATTCCTCCGGCCGCAGAAGCGGCGTTGCGCCGATCACTTTCACCGTGTCTGCGCTGGCTCCCACCTGCAGCTTGATGTCCTGTGAAGAGGTATTTCCTACGCGCACTTGCACCAAGACCTGGACGTCGCGAAACCCTTTGAGACTTGCCGTGACGGAATAGGAACCCGGCATGACCACCGGAAACCGGTAAAGCCCGTCATGGCTGGTCTCGGCGGATTGTTGCACGCCGGTCGCGAGGTTCCGCACAACCACCAACGCTCCCGGTACTATCGCTCCACTCGGGTCGGTGACCCGTCCGCTGAGCGCGCCCGTCAAAACCACATTCTGGGCGCTGAGCAATACACAGCCCGTCAACACGACCAAAGCGCTCCATACCGCTTTCGACAACCTGCCGCGTCTCGAAAGCGCAACGAAGAGAGGAAGCAGAACCCCGACAATCTCTGTCATTGATAAAGTCTCGTGGCCCGGCTGCCTCCTGTTTGGACAGCCGACTGCATTCGCCGATTAAATTTTAACCGACTGGATCGAAAATACTCCCGGCTGCCCTCTTCATATCGTAAAGGGACAGCCGGGATGGTTATTGGACTGCGTTCGTTGCTTACTCTGAGCCGTTCTTGCCGGCTTCCTTCATCTCGGACACCGTCTTGCCAGGCTTCAACGCGGGATAGGGCTTGCCGCCCATCATGCCCTTCCAGAGAATCCGATTGAATTTCTCCGTAGGGATCCGGTCCTCCTTGCTGAAGTCCATGCCCTTGGTTTGCGCCGCCCACCAAGCTGCGTCGTGCGTGGGATGCGGAATTGCATCCGGGTTCTGAACGTATTTGTTCAGTATCGGAAGCGAAGTGCCGTAGAGGTAGATGGACGGGATCGCGGAATAGGTCCAGCCCGCTTGCGCGATGTTGAAGGCGTTCGTCATTGGCGGAACGCCCGCGTCATGCACGCCCAGTGGGGGCAGGCCCAGGACTTCTTCGATCGTCCGGAGCATGCTGACAGTCGAGTAGGGATCGGAGACGACCGCACCCTGCTTCACATAAGGTCCGACGATGAACGCAAGACTGCGGTCGCCGCTGACGTGGTCGGCGCCATCCTGGGGATCGTCTTCAATCACGAAGATGAGCGTGTTGTTGGCGTAAGGGCTGTGGGCGATCTTATCGGCCGTCAATCCTACGGCGTAGTCGTCGTCGGCAATCTGAAGTTCCGGCGTGTTCACACCGAAACTGGCGGTGCCGAAGTTGCCGAAGTGGTCATGATCATAGCGCAGCAAGACCAGATTGGGGAATGTATTGTGCTTAACCTGCTGGTCGAATTCCCGCGCCCATTCCGCGTAGCGGAAGAAATCGGGGTAGCTCTGATCGAAGGGCCAGAAGCAGAGATCGCTGAGTTTGAGCAGTTCCTTCTTCGCCGGCCACTCCACCTGGGTCGGAGGCTTCGTGGAGCAAGGATAGGCGAGAGTGGGACTGATTTCGCCAAGGGCTTCGCGTACATCCAAAGCGCCCAGATCGGTGTAGAACCCGTAATTGCGAACGGTGAGGTGCGCTTTGAGCGCGGCATCCCAGATATAGCCCGCGCCCTCTTCGCCAGTGGGACCGTCGGCTTCGACTTCGTTGGCGTTTCCAGGCAGCAGGTTCGGATCTGGCGGATAGATCGGCTGCTCGATCTGGCGAGCGGCGACGCCGGTGATCGCAACGTTAATATTGCGTGCCGTGCCTTCGCTGTCGTACTGGCAGCCACCTTTTCCGTAGTTGACTTTCACGCATTTCTCGTTGACATCGAGAGCGCGTGCTGCGGTCGACCACTGCCAGCCGTCCATACTCACCATCGAGCTATCGTCGAAATTGTCGAAGGTCACAAAGTTGTTGGCAAAGTTGTGGAAGTTCGGCGTGACGCTGGCCGGGAACTGGGTGTAGGCCGGATCCGCGTTGGCGCCGTTGGTCAGGTCGCCGAGGATTTGGTCGAAGGTACGATTCTCTTTCACGATGTAGATGACGTGTTTAATGTGTTGTTGCAGGAACGTCATGGTCGCAATGTCGTTCGCGCTCAACTGGAAGTTGAAGCCATTGTTTTGCGCAACCTGACCGGTAAGCGTAGCCAGCTGAGTGGCGCTGGGAACCGGCAGCGTCAGGAACCCCGAGTACTCGTTCTGCCACGCATACTGGTTGCCGGCGCCATCCTGTGAAGACAGGTTTTGACACGCTGAGCCGAAGCCGCCGCCGGGATCGTTGTTGATGTAGCGGCAGTTCAGCGGATTCGGAGTCTCCACACTCTTGCTGTTCACGACGTAGAGAGTAGAGCCATCGGGGCTGACGCTAACAGAATTGGGATACCAGCCAGTGGGGATGAGCCCGGCTACGACCGGCTTCTTTCCCGTGAGGCTGACGACCGCGACCGAGTTAGTGCCACCGTTGGTGACGTATGCAGCGGTCTCGTCGGGCGAAAGAGTGACACTGTTGGGGTTGCTGCCCTTGGGCACGTATTTGCCATTGCCCAGAGCATCGACTGGTGCGCTGGTATTGACCTCGCTCACCACCGTGTTGGACGCGGTGTCGATGATGATCAACTCGTCGGAGTTCGCCGCCACCACGAACAGTTCGGTCTGCGCGGCATTGAGAGTCATCCTTTCCGGGTTGCCGGCGACCGGAATCCTGTTGGTGAGGGTTAGAACACCACCGGTGAAACTCAACACATCGATTTCGCGGTCGCGAACGCTGGAGACGTAGACGGTGCCGTTACCTGCGGTGCTGCTGCCTACGACGGCGATTCCGTATGGGAACTCTCCGCCCGGGACGCCAGTTTGCGCGGGATTGATGATGCCGGGCCGAAGATCGTACTCCTGGAGAACCGCGCCGTGGACGAGGTCAACTGACGTGATGGAGTCGGTTTCGTGGTTGGCTACGAAGAGCGTTTTGCCATCAGCGGCGATGCCGAGGATCGCTGCAGTTGGACCGGTTTCGGTCTCCTCGCACATCAAATCGCAGTAATGATTGAGGTTGATCGGTGTGCCGAGCTCCGCCCACGCCCCGCTTTGCGGAGTGAACGTGTGCACGTTGTCGTCGCCTCCGCCGCCGACATAGAATGCGGAACCATTCGGGGCCCACACGATCCCGTCGAAGGTTTCATCGTAGTCTGACAGGAATACTACCTGCGTTTCCACCGGCGAGCTGGGCGTGGAGATGTCATAAACGAAAACGAACTCACCGGAATCCGTCCCTGTATAGTCGCCGCTGGCGTTCTCCATCAGGTTGTAGCCGCTGGTCAGGATCAGCAAAGTTTTGCCGTCCGGGCTAATGGCTGTGGTCTCGGCACCATCCGGCGTATAAACCGGGAAGTCCGGCAAGGAAGTTGTCAAAGGTACAAACACCGAACCCGGGGCCGCGCCCGGTGTAATGGTTGCACCCGTCGGTAGAATTTGCGCGAACGCGAAGCTGGTCACGGCCAGAAGCGCCGCGAAACCTGCTCCGCGAAGGAAACTCATGGTCTTCATATGGTGATCCTCCAAAATTAAGATTCGTTTGGGTTGAAAGCGCCAAGCCGAGACGGTGTGACTGCGTGCAAGAATCGAGAGGCAGGGAACACCGAACTAATAAATGAGGAATGTTACGGATGGATTATGGATTTGTGAAAAGTTACCCACATCGTGGAAACTCTCAGCCGTTGCGCGTGATTCCAGCGTCTTCCTTTTGGACTGTGTGCAACGCCCAGGCCATACGTGGAGTGTTGTGCGCAATTCCGAAACGGCCCTGAGCGTCCAGCAGAATGATTCCACCGTGGCCGTTGAGGCGCTGCTTCAGATAGTTCATCGCTTCCCTGGCGGCCCACTCGGGCAAATTGCCGGATTCGACGCGATCCGCCGCCCACTTCGCCAGCACCAGCTTCATGATCGGTTCGCCCCATCCGGTGGTGGACGCAGCCGCGCTGAGATTGTCGGCATAGCAGCCGCAACCGATGAGCGAAGAGTCGCCGAGACGGCCGGGATCTTTATTGAGCGTCCCTCCAGTTGAGGTCGACGCCGCGATATTGCCATCGCGGTCGAGCGCGACGGCTCCGACGGTGTCGTGCGAAATCGCGGGCGCGAACAGATCGTTGCCGTGATTTGTGCCCTGCGCCTGATATTCGCGCAAACGATCGACCTCGCGAGGGATGATGAGATCCTCGTTACGGCAGAGAAGGATGCCATGCTCTGCGGCAAAGCGCTCGGCGCCTTCCGCCACAAAATAAACATGCGAGCTGTCGCTAAGAATTTTCCGGGCGGCGCGGACCGGGTTGCGCAAACGTTCGACACAACCAACGCCGCCGCCGCGGAGCGTCGCGCCATCCATAATGAAAGCGTCGAGTTGCACCTTGCCGTCGCGGTTCAGAAAACTGCCGCGGCCGGCGTCGAAGGTCTCGTCGTCCTCGAGAACGACGACAGCTTCTTCCACGGCGTCGAGGGCCAAGCCGCCGCGCTCCAGCACGCGCCATCCGGCGGCAGCAGCATTGCGCACACCGTTGAGATGAGCGTCGACCATGTCGTCCGGAATGGCCCAGGCACCGCCGTGAACGACCACAACAGGATTGGTTGGCAAGTTCAGACTCCGCTGAAAGTCGCGGAAATTAGTCTAGCACTCGAAAAGTGTCGAGTTTGAAGGGCGGGCGGTTTCGGGGACATCGGGGTCTTCAGAAAACCGGGGCGATCCGTCGTGAGATGTGGGAAGATTCTCGGTCAGAGTTTGCCAAGTGCGAGGGGGATTCAGTCGAGGAGGTAGTCCTTGGACACGGATTTTGCGGTGAACCGAAAAGACGAGACCAGCCCAATCCAGTTCCGCTCGGAACAAATTACGGCAAGGTTTCTCGCGCCCGATGGAGTGGAGGTGACCAAGTCTCTGGACGTCCGGTTCGACCCGCTGCTGGGGACGTCGTCTCGGATTGCCGAAGGGGTCGTACTCTCGAAGGCGGACGAGGGCGCACTCGCTCCTCTTCGAGCTCCCAACTTGAGCTGCCCCTTCTGTCCCGATCGAATCCGCAGCGTCACTCCCAAAGTGTTGGAGCCAATTCACTACGGCGGACACCTGGAGCGGGGAGAGTCGGTGTTGTTTCCCAACCTCGTTCCTTACTCTCAGTATGCTGCGGTCGCGGTCTTCTCGCAGCAGCATTGGCTGGCATTGGACGGGTTTACGCCTCAACGATTGTTGGACAACCTCGCAGTGGCTGTGGATTATGTCCGCAAGGTACATGCTTTCGATCCGAGAGCCGAAAACTGCGCCTACAACATAAATTACCTGTATCCGTCGGGCGGGTCGCTGCCGCATGCTCACGCCCAGGTATATCTCGATCCTCACCCTACAACTCTGATGCGCTTGCAGCGTGAGGCCAGCACCGCTTATTGGACTGCCCAAGGCCGGGCGTATTGGGAAGACCTGGTGGAAACTGAAGAGGCCCGAGGCCTGCGATTCGTGGCTCGGGTGGGGCGGAGCGCGTGGATCACGGCGTTTGCTCCGCTCGGCTTCAATGAGGTCCGGGCCGTCGTTTCGGGCTGCGAAACTTTTCTCGACCTCACGGATGACGACCTGAATTCACTTTCAGCTGGTATCGCGCGCGTCCTCCAGTGGTACGAATTGACGGGGTACAACAGCTTTAACCTGGCGCTCTATTCGGGGCCGCTGAACAACTCGCGTGGTTGGCGCGTACATCTGTCGATGATCACTCGCACAGCGATGCTTCCGTACTACCGCAGCGACGCCATGCACATGGAGCGGTTGCACTGGGAAGCGGCAGTTGATCGCTTACCAGAGCGGATCGCCGACGACCTGCGCGTACATTTCGCCGCCGCTTAATTGAACTCAGCAGGGTGGGTTCTCTTGTTCCGTCGCTCCGGCGTTTCAGGCGGCCCGGGCGGGAGCGTCCATTTCCGTGGTTCGTTGCCAGGTGAAGATAACGCGGTGGATCACGGTGATCGTGGAAAGCACGGCGATCACCCAGAGCACCGGGGCCATGACATTGAATAGAGCGCCGATGATCAGCAGCACCAGACGTTCGGGGCGTTCCATGAAACCTACGCGACAGGTGCCGATGAGGGACTCGGCGCGAGCGCGAGCATAGCTGACCATGATGGCGCTGATCATGGCCAAGGCAGTCAGCACCACATAGAAGAATCGGTTGCCACGCGCGTAGAAGACCAACAATCCAAAGAACAACGACGCATCGCTGTAGCGGTCGACGATGGAATCGAAAAAGCCTCCGAAGCGGGTCACCTGGTTTGAGGCGCGAGCGACGCGGCCATCCACTAAGTCAAAGAATCCCGATCCAATGATGACCAGGCCTGCATAGAAAAACATGCGGCGCTGGTTATCGCTGTTGGCGTATCCAAACAAAAACGCGGCGTAGGTGTTGACCACTAGTCCCATCACGGTGAGGGCGTTCGGATTGATGCGCGAGAGAGCGAGCAGGCGCACGATGGCGTCAAGCAGCACGCCGCAGGCGCGTCCGACGCCGCTGGTCCAGCTCATACGATCCAACCCATCTTGATCCAATCCATAATGATCCAACCCTTAAAAGTGCCCTTCATAACGTGCCGCTCATTCCGTTTCCCGTTCCGCTTCCGGCAGCGCATCCAGCTCCGCTTCCAGCTTGGCTTCGGCGAGATCGTGCATCGTCGAGAGCTTCAAGATTTCCATTTCGCGGCTTCCGCCGGGAGTTACGACTACAGCTGTGTCGCCAACTTTTTTGTTCAGCAGGGCGCGCCCGATCGGCGAGGTGGTTGAAATCTTGCCGGCGGCCACGTCGGACTCCTCGCTGGTCACGAGCTGATATTCCATTTCCTCATTCTTGGTGCCGTCGTAGATCGTCACGGTCGAGCCGAGGCCGACCTTATCCCTGGGGATATTGTTCATGTTGATCAGCGACAGGTCGGCCAGACGCTTCCCCAGTTGGCGGACACGCGCCTTCAGATACTCCTGGCGCTGCTTGGCCATGTGATATTCGGCGTTCTCGCTGAGGTCGCCCATGGCGACCGCCTTTTTGAGCTCTCTGGGGATGTCATGAGCCAGCTCATACTCGAGCGTGTTCAATTCATCCCTAAGCTTCTTTTTGATCTGCTCCGTCATTGGCTTTGGGCATTATAACCCTCGAACAATGTCACGGGGGCGCTCAGATTTGCGATTTACGGACCAATACCCCGATCCAACCTACTAACCCGGAATGACTTAACCAGCACAGCGGGCCCTGAGCTTCTCGATTGCCTTGTGAGCGGCGCTCGGCTAGACTAGAAACAGCTCCAGCACCCTCGGGCGAGGGCCCCTCCATGATCGGTAACGGCGTTTTCCACATTGGCGATAAGGTCGTTTACCCCAACCACGGCGTCGGAATCATCGAACAGATCAGCAGCCGGACCATGGGGACCACGGTCGAGAAATTCTACCTACTGAAAATCGCAGCCAGCAGTCTGAAGGTGATGGTGCCGTTCGCCAACGTCAACAGCGTCGGGATGCGTGCGGTGGTGCGGAATGGCGAAATAGAGAAGATTGTGGATTATCTCTCCTCGGGCGAATGCATTAATGCGGCCGACTGGAAAGACCGGTTCAAGGAGAATTCCGACCGCATGCGCACCGGGTCGCTCTCGGACGTGGCTGCGGTGCTGAAAAGCCTGCTGATCCTCGCCCAGGCCAAGTCGCTCTCTTTCCGCGAAAAAAAGATGCTGGAACGCGCCCGTTATCTGCTGGTCAGCGAAATCGCCATCTCGCGCAACTGCGACGAGAGCCTGATTGAACAGGCCCTCACCAAGGCGCTGACGAAATGTAATCTGCGCTTCCCGGAAATCACTGAACTGGCGTCCTGACCCCTCAACGCCGCCTGTGGCCGTCCATCCAGGACTGAAGAATCAAGATCGCGGCCATCCGGTCGACCGCTTGCCCCCTCTTTTTGATCGAAAGATCAGTCTCGCGCAGCAGGCGGTTGGCTTCGGTTGAGGTCCAGCGCTCGTCCCACAGATGGACGGTCACGCCGAAGTGCGCGTGCAGATCGTCGGCGAAGCGGCGCATCTTTTCCGATTGCGTTCCTTCCGCGCCGCTTAAGCGCAGGGGCAGGCCGACCACAATCTCCCGTACCTCGTACCTCGCCAATACTTGTCCCAGCGCCTCGAGATCGCGACGCTTGTTCTGCCGTTGGATCGTATCCAATCCCTGCGCGGTGATGCCGAGCGGATCAGAGACAGCCACTCCGATCCTTTTCGAGCCGACATCGAGGGCGATGATGCGCCGGTGGGCGGGGATCGAAGTTGAATCCATCGTTAGATTGTAGATGGAGCGACGGGCATCTCGCCCGTCCAGCAGCAAGCTGGGGCAGCGAACTCGGATCGACATCAGCAAAATCACTTGGGTCGCCTCACTAGCACCATTGAGGTGGTGCAATTCCGGCGGTAGTAAGGCAGAATTGTTGGCCAGTCGGGAAGGGGGTGAACAACCACACGGCATGGAAACCATTGAGACACGAAACGGGCATCACTGGTCGCTGACGCTGCTGGGCATGGCCCTGGTCGTTATGTTTGCGTATTACGGCGAATCGGTGCTGGCCGTGCTCTTCTTTGCCATCCTGCTGAGCTTTGTGCTCTCTCCGGTGGTGCAGGCGCTGGAGTACTTGCACCTTCCGCGGGCGATGGCGGCGCTGATCAGCGTGGTCGTGCTGCTGGTGCTGCTCTATGGCATCACGGCTGCCTCGTACAACCAGGCACTCACCTTCGCCGACAACGTCCCGAAGTATTCGCAAAAAATCCGCTCCATCCTGCAGCCCTTCCGTCAAGAGGCGGAAAAGATCGAGCAGACGGGCGAGGTGGTGGCCGAACCGGAGGACAAGAATGTGGTGCCGGTGCGGCAGGTGCAGAGCTGGTCAGAGGTGCTCACCCACGGAGCGGGCACGCTGACCGACATCCTGCTGGCGGCGTCGTTCATCCCGTTTCTGGCCTACTTTCTGCTGACCTGGCAGAGCCACGCGCGTACGGCCACTGTGATGCTGTTTCCCTTGCATCACCGGAACACGGCATTCGTGACGCTGGGGCTGATTGGGAAAATGTTGCAGAGTTTCATTGTGGGAAACGTGCTGATCGGACTGCTGATTTCGACCGTCAGCGTGGCGATTTTTGCCCTGCTACACGTTCCGTTTTTCTACTTCGTCGGCTTTCTCAGCGGATTTCTGAGCCTGGTTCCGTACCTGGGAGTGGTACTGGCGATGGTTCCGCCGATCCTGGTCGGCATCGGACAACTGGAGGCCGGAAGCCTGCTGGTGGTGGTGTTATGCGTGGTCGGAATGCATCTTTTCGCGTTGAATGTTCTCTATCCCAAGCTGCTGGGGAGCCGGCTGAAAATCAATCCGCTGGCGGTCACGATCGCACTGCTGTTCTGGGGAGCGGTCTGGGGAGCAGTCGGACTGGTGCTTGCCATTCCAATCACGGGCGCAATCAAGATTGTCTTCGACCACGTCGAGTCGATGAAGCCGTATGCGGACTGGCTGGGCGAGTGAGGTTAAGCGAAAAGTCAGATGGCAGAAAAAAAACAATCTCAGCCCCAGCGAGGCTGTACACGAATCGGCCGGTAGATCAGCTTCCCGAAAGGGGACTTTGCGACCAAGTGGCAGAGAACGATAGTTTCCGTGTCGCCGACGACACGGGAGTATTGCAGGTCAAGGAGTAGGGAGCCGTGACCACGCGTCAACCC
>JBEKQC010000030.1:0-74127 GCA_049520095.1 Terriglobales bacterium | reverse complement strand
TTGTCGATGCCCAGTATCCCGTACTTCCCCGAGTTGCGGAGGGTATCCTTCACTGCAGGCCACAACGTGGTGCATGACACCGAATACATGTCCTTGTGTGTCTTAGCGAACGACGGCCCGGCGACGATCAACGACACTAGAACCACCACTGCGAATCGCCTCATGACAATATTCCTTTCAGGACTCGAGCCTGAATGCGAGAAAGACCTTTCCTTCAGGGGCTCGCGCCATTGTCGGACTCGAGTGAGAGTTTGTCAAGCAAGGTACAGAAGGTGTTATTGGCGGCGGAATACCTAAAGGAGATTTCGCGCTCCCTGATAAAAACTCACCACTAACCTTGCCCTCAGTACTTAGGCATCTTAGTATCAATCCGCTCCGCCCAAGCCGTAATTCCGCCGGTCAAGTTATGTACTTTGCTGAAGCCGGCCTGCTTCAGGAACGCTACGGCCTTAGCGCTGCGTCCGCCCATCTTACAATGAGCCACGATCTCGCGGCTCGAGTCGAGTTCACTGACGCGCTTCGGCAGATCGCCGAGTGGAATGAGATATCCCTTGAGGTTGCAAATCTGGTATTCGTGCGGCTCGCGCACGTCGAGAATAAAAATGTCGGCCTTGGCGTCAAGCTTCTTTTTTAATTCCTCCACCGAAATCACCGGTAAGTCGCCGCCATATACGGGCGCCTCTTCACCACGGATTCCGCAGAATTGATCGTAATCAATTAGTTCGGTGATCGTCCGGTGCGTGCCGCAGGCGGGGCAATCGGGATTCTTGCGCAGTTTCAGTTCGCGAAACTTCATGTCCAGCGCATCGACCAGCAGCAATCGTCCGGCGAGCGAATCGCCTTGCCCCAGAATCAGCTTGATGGTCTCGGTCGCCTGAATCACGCCGATCAGCCCGGGCAAAATGCCAAGCACCCCGCCTTCGGCGCACGAGGGCACGAGGCCCGGCGGCGGCGGTTCGGGATAGAGACAGCGATAGCATGGTCCCTCTTCGGTCGCGAACACGCTCGCCTGCCCTTCAAAGCGAAAAATCGAGCCGTAAACATTGGGTTTGCCGGTAAGCACGCAGGCGTCGTTGACCAGGTAGCGCGTAGGAAAATTGTCAGTGCCATCGGCGACGATGTCGAACTCGCGAAACAACTCCAGCGCATTGGCGCTGGTCAGTTTCGTGTCGAACGTCCGCAGATTGAGGAACGGATTGATCGCCTTCAGCTTGTCGGCGGCGGAATCGAGCTTCCTGCGGCCGACGTCGGCGGTCGTGTGTAAAATCTGGCGCTGCAGATTGGTATAGTCCACAACGTCGAAGTCCACAATGCCGAGCGTGCCGACGCCTGCGGCCGTCAGGTACAGCGCCAACGGCGAACCGAGCCCGCCCGCTCCGATGCACAGGACTTTCGCCGCCTTCAGCTTCTGCTGCCCCTGCATGCCCACCTCGGGCATGATCAGATGGCGCGAGTAGCGCAGGATCTCGTCGTTGCTCAAAACGGCTTCGGGTTGGACGTCAGTGGGTTTGATATCGGAGAGCGTGGCCATAGGTCAACTCAGCCGCCGGCAATCGACGGCACAATCGAAATGGTATCACCGTCTTTAAGCGCGGTGGCTTCTTTCTGCAGGTAGCGCATGTCTTCGTCATTGACGTAGACGTTGACGAACGCGCGCAGCTTACCATCCTCTGTGTAGAGATGGCGCTTCAGGTCGGGATGCCGCGAGACCAGGCCCTCAAGGGCCTCGCCCACGGTTTTTGCCGGGACATCGACCGAAGCCTGTTTCCCCGAGTATTGACGAAGTGGAGACGGAATCTGGATCTGGGGCATCTAAAGAAGATGCTATGGTACTCGTGAAAGATGCAAGCCGAAAACGAAAGCGTCGTATCAGAAGAATAAAGATCAATTAGATAAGTAAAATGGGCATTGACGAAAATGAACGTCCCTGGGGCTTTGCACCGATAGGCGCATTCTTCCTGTTTGGCACAACCATGGCCGCCTATGCCGCCGTCACCTTGCTCAAACCTGGAACCGTCCTCGATCGGTTATGGGTACTGAACAAAACGGGTCATGCTCAGCTCGCGTCGTTGGGCAAAGGTGCCGGGCTTGGTTTCGTGGTGCTCTCGGCGTTATTGTGGGCCGCGTCCGTCGGCTGGTCCCGGCGCCGCTACTGGGGATGGGTTCTGGGAACGACGATCGTCGCAATCAACACGGCGGGCGACCTTGTGAATCTGGCGATCGGAGAGCATTTGAAAGGCGCGGCGGGAGTGGCGATCGCGGGCCTGCTGCTGATCTACATGACGAGGAGCGCCGTGCGAAACTATTTCAGACGAGGCTAATCATCCCCGTAATTGTCGAAGCACCTCGGTCTTTTCGTCCACGAATTTCTTGTCGCCCTCGTCGCCGCCTGCAAGTTCAAACGAATTTGTGATCGTCGCCGCGCCCTTTTCCACGCTTGTGATCACGTAGGAACACCCGAACCAGTGCGCTTCCGCGAGGTCGGTGGATGACCATTGCGCGGGGTGGTCGGGGTGAGAGTGATAGAAGCCGACAATATCCTCGCCGCGCTCGCGGCCCTCGCGCTGTATGCGGATGAGATCCCTGGGATCGATGTTATAGCGGTTGTGGAGCGAGTCCGTGCGCGTGTTGCCGCAACGGGCGACGCGTAAGACGGTCTTTGTACCGTTGTCGCCGAACTGCCCGAGCAGCACACCGCAGCACTCGTGGGGATAGGTCTCTTCTCCGTGTTGACGAAGGGAGAAGTAAGCGGATTGGGAGAGCTTGAGCATAAGAAGAGATTCAGACATTGAGTCAATACCATGACTCAATCGCTCAGCCTTCATGCCAAAATTTCTCGCTCAGATATTTTTCGCCCGAGTCGCAGAGGATCGTGACGATGGTGGCACGCTGATCTATTCTCAGACTCTCGACGATTTGCAGGCTGCCCACCACGGCCGCGGCGGCGGAGACTCCGACCAGCAATCCTTGCTCGCGCGCCAGGCGCCGGGCCATGGCATGCGCGTCTTCGGTTACGATCCACAGGTTCTGGTCGGCGAGCGAAGCATCGTAAATGCGCGGCACGATCGCCGAAGGCAAATGCTTCGCGCCTTCGATGCCGTGGAAAGCCGAGTCCGGTTGCAGCGAGATGCATCGGATGCGCGGGTTCAACTCTTTCAACCGCCGCGTGGTGCCGACGAAGGTTCCGGTGGTGCCGAGCATGGCAACGAAGTGTGTGATACGTCCTTCCGTTTGTTGCCAGATTTCGTTCGCGGTGGTTTCGTAATGCGCGCGCCAATTCGCATCGTTCGAATACTGATCGGCGTAAAAATAAAGATCGGGATGGCGCTCGGCGAACTGGCGCGCGATCTTGAGCGCGCCGTCGGAGCCTTCAGCGGGGTCGGTGTAGATGATATTTGCGCCGTATGCCTGTAGAATGCGCTTTCGCTCGGGAGAAACATTCTCCGGCACGCAGAGCGTCACCGGGAATCCGAGAGCAGCGCCGAGCATGGCGTAGGCGATGCCGGTGTTGCCGCTGGTGGAATCGAGCAGAATTTTTCCGGGAGCGAGTTTGCCCGAGCGGCGCGCTTCGGCCACGATGCCGGCGGCGGCGCGATCTTTGACCGATCCGCCGGGGTTGCGCCATTCGGCCTTGCCCAAGAGTCTGATGCCGGGAAGATCGCGAGTAAGCGCATCCAGCGACAGCAGCGGCGTGTTGCCGATTTGAGCGAGCACAGCTTCTCCTCGGCCAGGCAAGGCTTTTGCCTCGAAAGGCAACCGCGATGTCGAGGAGTCGGAAACTGGTGGCGTCATTCGATGTGATGGCCTTGTGACTAGAGTAACGTGCCCGCAACCGGAAAAAGGTATATCTATACTAGCGTTGCAGCATTCCAACGTCATTAAGATTTAGATTTGCGGTGGATAACTTTGGTTCCATCGAATTCGTGCCAGCCGCATCTAACTTGATGAGACGAGAATTGAGCTTATAAATGGCAGCGAAAGTCGAACAGCGAACCTACGAAGACGCGGTCGCATGGCTGCGTGATCACGGCTTTGATCTGATTGAAGCTCCGGGCGCGCAAACCCGCGTGTTCCTGAAGAAGTACAACTGCTCGGCTGCGATCCAGAAGACGGACGACGGTGGCGTGAAGATTTTCGCGTATCCGGGATACATGATCGGCAGCGAAATTTCGAAGCTGGTGAATCGCGGCTATCAGCAGTTTCTGAAGACGACGAAGACCGAAGTGCCGGCCACCGCCGACCACCTGAAAGCGCTGCAGCAGTTCTCGGAAGAAATGAAAGAAGCTCTGGGAACGCCGAGCCTCTACAACGAATCGCTCGGAACCGTAAGCGAGTCGTACCAGTACGATCGCATCAAGGACCGCGACCAGCCCGAGGTCGAGCGTCCGAAGCGGCCCTGGGAGACAGTCAAGGTGAAAGTAGTGACGACCGCGAAAAAGGGCCGAGTGTAGCTTAGGCAGCCGTCCTCACCTTAAGAGATCATTTTCCCGTAGAGACGAGGCTTGCCTCGTCTCGCCCGCGCCCAACAAAATTAGGACACCACTTCTCAGTTCCTTTCCCGTTTTCAAAAAGATTTGGCAGTGATCGTCCCCGGAATGATGCGAAACTGAAGTCTACGGAGGCCTCATGCGGGATTTCGTTTTGTTGGCGGCGGTGGTTGCTATGTTGGCCGTCTCTGGTTTGGCGCAGAACGTGGATGCCGGGCGCGTGGCGATTCACAAAGTGATTGAAGATCAACAGGTGGCTTGGAACCGGCAGGATCTGGAAGGCTTCATGGCCGGGTACTGGAACTCGCCCGAGTTGACGTTTTTCTCCGGAGCGCATGAATCGAAGGGCTGGCAGGCGGCGCTCGATCGCTACAAGAAAAACTATCAGGGCGCGGGGCACGAAATGGGAAAGCTCGAATTTGCGAACCTGCGCATCGAAGTGCTGGGGCCGGAGGCGGCATTTGTGCGGGGAGAGTTTCATCTGACCATGTCGGATGGCAAGACGCCGCACGGGTTGTTCACACTAGTCTTCCGCAAGTTCCCGCAAGGTTGGAAGATTGTCCACGATCACTCGGCGGCAGAGTGAGCTTTTATCGCCCTCGATCCATAGCCTCATTCGCCAGCCGATCCGCGGTCCGGTTATGTTCCCGCAACGCATGTCGGATTTCGAAATGCTCGAGTCGCCGCGCCAGTTGCTGCGCTTGCTCATACAGCTTGCGCAGTTCGGGATGACGCACCTTGTAGATGCCTTTCATCTGCCGCACCATCAGCTCGGAATCGCTAATCACCTTGAGCGTCTTGATCTGGTGCTCGGCAGCGTAGCGCAGCGCAGCGAGAAGTCCCTGGTACTCCGCGTAGTTGTTGGTCTGGTGTCCAAGGTATTCGCTAAGCTCGGCAACCGGATGCCCGGAAGCATCCTGAATGGCAACCCCGTAACCCGCGGGCCCCGGATTGCCGCGAGCTCCCCCATCGACGTGGGCAGTGTGAGCGCTGGGCGCGGACTTGGACGCAGAGGAAAGATTGCTAGAGCCGGAAGAGCGCAAAGGCAAAGACATAGACCGAGTTTACAACGTGCGCGTGATCGGCGAGGAATCCCTGCCTCCCTCGATGAGGTGACGCCCGCTGCAGCCAGGAAGAACCTATCTCCAACCGTCGATGTTGTTCTTCACAAAGTCCAGATTGTTTCGCAGCATTAGCTCTGCCAGAGCGAGTTTCTCATTGCCGCTATCGGTCGCCTCGCGCAGGGCGGTCTGGATTTTCTCGTTCTTCCATTTCGCTCCCAGTAGAGCCGCGCTGGCATATCCCCTGAGCTTTTCCACGGTCAGTGCGTCAAGCTTCACCGATAGCTGGGCCACTTCTAGCTTGGTTAGAAGTTCCTTGGCCTTGTCTTCCGCCGCCTGTGCCACCATTTTCGCCTTGATTTCGCTGAAAAGTGTGGCCATTGGGACCAGGTTCATTCCGCCGATCTTCACGTCGGAGTTCGAGAGCACTCCTACGCCCAGGAATGTTCCGATCAACGCCAGCAAGTACCAATCGGAGATAGCGGAATGCAACAGAAGACAGGCAAGAGCGGAAATAATCAGGTGCAGGATGAAGTACAGCAGGAACCTGAGCGTGAAGACAAAACTGGCGATGCGCGCGAACGCAAGATCGAGCAGATCCAAGAAGAAAGTCAGGAACAGCGTGGCAAAAGCCACCTTAAACGGGTCGCTCATTCGGACCCTCCGGTCAGCTAGTTGCGGGGAAGACTTGCACGAAACTTGAAGCCTATTTGAGCCTGCCTACGAACGCAGCGACGCCTCGATTGCGGAGAGCGTCTGCTTTCTTGCTGCCGTCGGCGGTGATGGAGAGAACGGCATCGCCGCCAATTTCTTTTTCTTTTCCTTTTGGCGACTGCACCTTCACCAAACCCGAGTTGACCATTTCGGTCAGGTGCGATTTCAAATCGTCGTCTTGCACATCAGAGAACTTCTTCGCCACATCCGCATATGTTATGGCCAGACTGGAAGCTACGGCTTGGAGCAATCCCGCATAAATATCCTTCCGCGCTCCGCCGCTCAAGTTCTGGGGCGCGCTTTCGAGGGACTTGTCCACAGCACCTTCTGTCATACCTAAAGCTTATTGCCGCGGGATCGCGCTGTCAAGATAGTTGACTCCTTACAGTTGACAAAGACACTTCGTTCTATCTTCCCGTAGCGAGCCGCGTAGCCAACCGCTGCGGCAAATTGGCGGCAAGAATCTTCTCCTGAGCCACGCGCAGGTTGTAAGGCACGCGATAGAAAGTAACGATCCATTCCTCCGAGTCGAACATGGCAAAAGCCGCCCGCCAGTCACCATCGCGGGGCTGTCCGACGGAGCCGGGGTTGATTAGATAGCGGCAATCTTTGCGCAACGGCCAGTCGGAGGACTCGGGCTGGCCCACCGTGCGATACCCGGGACGGTAGCCTTCGCTGATTTCGCCCGTGAGCACGAAGCCGCCCTGCAGATGCGTGTGTCCGAAGAACGTGATCGGGACGGGATCGGTGATGAGCGATTCGATGGCGTCGCGGGCACTGACCATGTATTCATCTTCGTCCAGCGCCGAGCCATGCACGAACTGGATGCCGGGGAGTTCGTCAAGATGGATGGGACCGTGGGGAAGCGAGCGCAGCCATTCGAGATTTTCCGGCGTTAGCTGGTCGCGCGTCCAGAGCGTGGCCAGGCCGGCCACGGGATTGAATTCCTCGAGATTCATGAGTCCGCTGACGGCCTTGTCGTGATTGCCGCGGACGAACACGTGTCCCAGAGATTGCGCCTTGGCAATCACCTCATTGGGATTGCCGCCATAACCGACCGTGTCTCCGAGATTGATGACGAGGTCGTGCGCGGGCGCGGCCGCCAGACAGGAGTCCAGCGCTTCGAGGTTGCTATGAATGTCGCTAAGAACAAGGATGCGCACAGAGGGAGGATTATAGCTTCTCTGGAGGGGAAACGACGAGCGCGGCGCATCCTGCTTTCCCGTAGAGATTCAATCCATCATCAGATTCGCGGCGGATTCACGACTGGGCAGCGAGCCCAATGTCCGGCGCTGACTTCGACCAGCGGAGGAAGCTCGACAGCACATGTCGCAATCCGGTGCGGGCAGCGTGGTTCAAACGGGCATCCCCGAGGAAGTTGCGCGATCGATGGAACGGTGCCTTCGATGGTCGCGAGCGGAATCGAGCGATCGGTCGCGAGCGTAGGAATGGCGCGCAACAGGCCTTGCGTATAAGGATGAGCGGGCGCCCGAAAAATATCGGCCTTGGCGCCCAGTTCAACCAAGTTGCCGGCGTACATCACGGCGACGCGATCGGCAACGTGCGAGACGACTGCGAGATCGTGCGAGATAAACAGCATCGCCAATCCGAATTTGTGGCGCAAATCGTTGAGCAGATCGAGAATTTGCTGCTGGATCGTGACATCCAGCGCGGTGGTGGGCTCGTCGGCAATCAGCAGTTGCGGACGATTGACGATGGCCATCGCAATCATGACGCGCTGGCGCATCCCTCCCGAGAGCTGATGCGGATAGCTGCGGGCGCGCTCCTCGGGCTCGGAGATAGCAACGTCGCGCATGCCTTCGACCGCCCGATGCCATGCCTCCGACTTGGAGACGCGGTGGTGGGCGAGCACAGCTTCCGCGATCTGCTCGCCGACGCGCATGACCGGGTTGAGCGCGGTCATAGGCTCCTGGAAAATCATGGCGATGCGCGACCCGCGGAGCTGGCGCAGCTGATCGGAGGGCAGAGTGGTCAGATGGGTGGGGAGGCCGTCGTTCTTCTGCAAGCCGTTCTGGAAAACAATATCGCCCGTGACAACGGCGGCCGGCGGAAGCAGGCCCATGATGGCAAGCGAGGTGACGGATTTTCCCGAACCAGATTCACCCACCAGGCCAAGCACTTCTCCCGCTGCGATGGAGAATGAGAGACCGCGCACGGCCACGGGTCCAACTGCCCTCGCCGGGTCATCGGACGAAAGACGAGTAAACGAAAGCGCCTGCCCAGCACGGGATTGCCGGAACTCGATGGTCAGATCGCGCACGTCAAGCAGCGGACTCACGAAGGCTATGGTATCAGCGCCGAGACTACTTCCTAGGGCGCGACTCCGGTGGCACCAACCCGGCCACGCGGTAATAGACAACCAGCTGCCCGTAATGCTCTCCGCTGTGCTCGAGCAGGCCCCACGCCATATCGGAGACTCGCACCTGCTGATTGGCAAACGGATCGACGACCAGGTCATTCATCCCCTTGTCGCCCTTCTGCTTGATCGCGGCCGCGCCGTCGGCAAACGCCTTTTTCACAAACTCCACCACCGCAGCTTTCGTTTTGTACTGGTCGCGCTTGGGATCTTCTTCCGCCGGCGGCTTCAGCCCCATCGCCGGATTGGTGAAAAAATAATTCGCATTCGCCGCATGCAGCAGTTGCTCGGCAAAACTCCGCTCGGCCGGCACTGGCTTGAAGTCGTATTTGTCCTCGGGAAAATCCTCCGCCATCGCGATCAACTTCCGCCCAATGTCATTCCAGTTCTCCAGCAAAGCCTGTGACGGCCCCACCGCCGGCTTCGGCGGCGCGTTTTTCTTTGTGTCCTGCGCGACCGCGAGCGTTGCACAAATTCCAACCGCCAGAACTGCGCCAATCATTTGCTTCTTCATTTCGCCATTCCCTCCAATGATCGTTCTTATTCAACCCACTTATTCAGCCCAGCTTATTCCAGCCCCGCCTTCGCCAGCATCTCCAAAAACTGTTTCTGCGTCCGCATATCGATCGACTGCGCCACCAGCTTCCCGTCCCGGTCGTAGACAAAACTCTTCGGAATCCCCTCCACCACAAACATCTCATTTACCTTCCGCCCCGAATCGAGCAACACGGGAAACGAAACCTTGCGCTCGCGGATAAACGGCTCGACCTTCGCCGCCTCTTCATCGGAAATACCCAGCACCACCAGCCCCTTCGAGCCGAAGCGCCCGTAAAGCGTCTCCAGATCGGGCATCTCCTTGCGGCATGGCGGACACCAAGTCGCCCAAAAATTCACCAGCACAACTTTGCCCCGCAGTTCCGCAAACGTCCAGCTCTTGCCCGAAAGATCTTTCAGCGTGAAGTCCGCATGCTCCCGCTTGCGGTCATCCGCCTCAAGCCGCGCCATTGCCGCGCGAAACTGCTCATCATTATCAAGCGAAACCTGATTAAGCGAGAAATCTCGACATGCTCATATCGCACCAGCGAGGCCAGCTCAATATATGGATAAGCCGGAGCACGTGTGGCAGTAGCTTTGCCACCCCCGCCCGCGTTTGCGTCCTGAGACTCCGCCCAAGGCACGGGCCGCTCCCGCAAAGTGTCAGCCAGAGTAGTAGCGACTTCCTGCAGAGTGTCGTGTCCGAAATCGCCTTCAGTAGAAAGTCCCGCCAACCCGACCGCCAGGCGCAGCTTGTTCTCAGTCGCCGGCAGCTTCCGTATCTTCAGCGCGAGATCCTTAGTAGTCCCCGCGCGGACATCATCCGCAAGTCCGCGCAGTCCGTGAATCTGGTCGGCAATCGGCTTCTCGTCCGCGCTGTAGACAATTTTATTTTGCTGCGCGGAGGCGAGATGCAGCCCAAAAGTCAGTACCGCAACGAACGTCAAGAAGAGTCTCATCCGGCAAAGCATGGTCTTGGGTTCCATGGCTCACCAAGATTAACAGGGGTATCGCCTCCCGGCACAATTCGGCCAGCTTCGATGGAGTAGAGATTGCAGATGCTCTTGGATTTCTTTGGGTCGCCCCTGTCCTTTTGGCTAGTTGCTGGTTGGTGCCGGGGGTACCCCCCCCTCCCCCCCCATATTTCTGCAAAGTATTCAAAAATAAGGAGTTACTTGCAAAGTATTCAGGAAGGTAATTATCCCTTGACATCACGTAAGCAATTTGCTATGCTGTCTCCATCATGAACCGCAGACAGACGATTCCAAAGCACTTACGCTATACGATTCAAGACTTTAAACGTCAATTCCCCGATGACGAAGCCTGCCTAGAGCACCTCAAAGAGCAGCGCTTCCCCGGTGGCATTACCTACTGCGAAAAGTGTCAGCAGGATCGGAAGCATTACAAAATTACGGGGCGTCCCGTTTACTCTTGCGATCACTGTGGAACTCAGATTTCCCCGATGGCCGGGACGATCTTCGAGCACAGCAGCACGTCTCTGGTGCTCTGGTACTACGCCATGTACCTGATGGCTTCGACTCGTTGTGGCATCTCGGCAAAGCAGATTCAGCGCGAAACCGGAGTCACTTACAAAACCGCTTGGCGGATGTTCCGCCAAATCCGCTCGTTGCTGTCCGAAACAGACATGCAACTGGAGGGATCGGCGGTGGAGATGGACGAAACCTATTACGGCGGAACGCGCAAAGGGCAGCACGGGCGACCGATGCGCGGTGACAAAAAGAAATCTCCCGTGATCGGCATTGTCGAGCGCAGCACCGAAAAACGCGTCGGCAGAGTGAAGGCTTTGGCCACTCCCGATGTCACCGCAGAGCGTGTGCTTGGCATCGTGCATGAGCACATCCTGCCGAAGAGCACCGTTTTCACTGATGAATACAGAATCTATGATCGCCTTGGTGGACGCGTGAAAGAGCACAAGCGCATCAATCACACCGCAAAGGTCTACGTGGTGGGCGACGTTCACACGAACACGATTGAAGGCTTTTGGTCACTAGTGAAGCGCGGGATCGGCGGCGTGTACCATCAGGTCAGCCAGAAATATTTGCAGAGCTACTTGGATGAGTATTCGTTCAGATACAACCGAAGGGATCAGGGAAATTTGATTTTCACTTCGCTTTTGAAGCGCGTCGCTGAACTGGCCGCGCCGCGCGTCGCAGTAGATCGTGGAATGACACCCGCGATACAGGAGCCATTTTAGCCGCGACCTCTGCGGACGGATTCAAATCTCGACTCGAAACGGGTCGTTCGCTTCTACCTTGGCCGGATGAGCGTATGCCCGCCATAACTCCATCAGTTTAGCACGATGGAGGAAAGTGCGGGAGTGTGTCACGACAGGGCAACATTGGCAACTTTCTCAACGATTCCCCTAACTTCTTTGTCGAGCAGTGTAAGAAGCGAGGGGGCGTCCGTTCGATCTTTTCCATTTGGCCCAACATCATGCACAATCATCAGGGCAATGAGCAAGTTAATCCGGTCGAACTTCATATCCGGTGCAGGCTTGCTAAAGGTATACGCAACGACTTCTGTGCCCTCTTCGACTTCTCCCGGATTCGCGAACGCCTCAACGACTGTTCCAATCGGCGCTACGCCCGTGAAGCCAATATCCCCTTGGGCAACGGAAGCAAAAGCCAATTGGAGCAGCTTGTGTTTGTCAGCGTTTTCGAACTTGTTGAGAATCGACAGCAGTGGCGGGAGATCGGGATGCTTTCGAATGTAAGGCTGAAAACCCTTGATAGCTGCCCGCACTGGATCACTCAATCTGCCCAATCGCTTGGTCTTGATGAACTCGTCATCGGAAACACAAATGGGAAATTGCAAGCTGCTGTGACAAGGGGGAGGGTTCTGGTGAGACTCGAAGATTGCGAGCGCATACACGAGGTGATCCAAGGCCGACCTCAAATTGTGAATCGCGTCCCCAACTATGAGCGACCACTGCACCAACGGCGGCTGGGCCGCGATGTGAGCCACGAGGCTATAGCGTGTAAACTCAGCATTGTGCTCTCGCGTGATCAGGTAGGGATTGCTGTCTCTCCATCTCTTAAGGTGACTCTTGATGGTCTGAGCATGTTCGTCCGCCCGTCCCAGTTTGGCGAGCACGCTCCGTAGATCGACAGTCATGCCACATCATCGCGCCAACTATACGTGATGTCAAGGGATAATTACCTTCAGGAATAAGGACTTAGGAGATCCGTTCGCTTCCTCCACCCCCATCGCGCCAAAGGCAGGCGCGCTGGGGACCCCGTTCGCTCAGGATTTCGGCAGCGGGCTCCCGCTCCGCTCACGCCCGCTAAACGCCTCAAGCTAGCTGGGTAAAGGCCTCGGAAAATACTTTGGGGCAGTTTCGGGGTGCGTCGGCTTTCGACGGACACTCCTCGAAACTGCCCCAATCAACTTCTACTATTGCAGCGCTGCGCGCTGGAAGTCAACAACTATTGCGGAAGGATGGCTTGCGAAGGCTAGCGGAATTCCCACTTTGGGAATGGGGTTCGCCTGCAAGAGTCACGGGGGCCGTTTGTGATGAAAAGAGAGCCGGGTGCCCCACATCTCGCGGTCTTCGAGGCGTGGGATTCCACTGCGGCGTCAACCCTAATCTGTGCCGGAACAACGTTTAAGTGTCCAAGAGGGACAGGGGCCGTGGAATCCCGCCTTTCGAAAGGCGCGAAGTGTAGGGCACCCGGCTATACAAAACGGCGGTCGTATTCCCGCGAGACTCTTGTCAGTAGTGCAGAGTATTCGAGCACTACCTTCTGCTCGTCAACCCATGAGAACGGATGCGGGGGCGTGTTGGTTGCAACAAATGTCAGAATCAGGAACTCGTCGAAGCTGGGTCGTGCGCGCTGTTCAAGACGAACGATGGCGTCACGGGCTTCTTGAATCGGATGCTTGTATTTTCGGCCGTCTGTCAAAAACGCCCGCTCCCCTTCGTATGACGTATAGACTTCCGAAAAATTCACCCCAACAATACCGACACAGATAGGGTTACCGCCTCGTCTCTTGAACTCTTCTGTTTGTCTGACCAAGTCTCCGATGACTCTGTCGATTTGCTTGATCATCGCTTTGGCGAGAATCTTTGTCTCGACGCCAATCTCGATCGTGGCTACGGGCCCTCGAGCCACGGCGAATCCTTCCTCTCTAACCGCAGTCCCAGCCGGTACCAACTCTCCAAAGGTGCCATCTCCCCGTCTGCGGGCGATGCCGACGGTCCGGTTTTGTGTGTTGAGGACTCTGACGCCAGCGACGATGCGCTTGTTCAATTTGCTGGACTTACGAAGCTTGTATAGGTCTTCGTACAAATAACTCGCGACCCAGTCCCCCAAGCTGGAATCTCTATGAAGGTATTGGGTGCTGTCAAAGAGACTCCGGAATGTTTTCAGGAGACCGTATTCGTCGGCGATCATCTATCGCGATTGTACATTTAGTTTTACATCAAACAAGTGAGGGTCCCTTCTGGACAGTGCCGCTCTCTGCAATCTTTCACGCGCTAACCGGACGAATCCACTGTCAATCTCAACTCCGATGCTGCTGCGACCCGTGCTCATAGCAGCCATGCAGGTCGTTCCGGTGCCAACGAACGGATCGAGCACTGTATCCCCGGCAAAGGAAAACAGGCGAATGAGACGTTCCGCGAGCTCGACCGGGTAGGGAGCGGGGTGTCCTTTCTTAGTCGAATGTCCCTTAATGTCCGTCCACGCGGTCCGAAGCCACGATTTCATTTCGTCCTTTGAGAGCATCGAGAGAGCTTTCTGAGTCAGGGACGGCGATCTGTATGATCCGCCTTTACGGAAGAAGAGCAGGTACTCAAAATCATTCTTAACAATCGCCCCCGGCTGATAAGGTTTACCGTAGAACCCCGCCCCGTTCCCTTCGACTTCCGTCGCGCCATTTGCGATCTTGAACCAGAGGATCGGTGTCAGCGAGTCTAGGCCGAAGTTCCGAGTTCGGACCATTAAGTCGGCATGTAGCGGCATTACGTAGTGCCGTCCCGCTTTTTTTCGGGAGATGCAAACGTCACCTACCACACAGCAAATGCGCCCACCAGGCGCCAGAACCCTCGCACATTCCTTCCATGCCTTATCGAGCTCCGCAAGGAAGCTCTCGTAATCTTCAATTGCGCCGAGTTGGTGCTCGTGTGGTGGATATTCTTTCAGCGTCCAGTAAGGCGGAGACGTAACTATGAGGTGGACGCTCTCATTTGGAATGAACGACAGATCGCGGGCGTCACCGCGACGTAAAGCGTGGGTTGTGTTCGAAAACTCCCCCGGCCAGCGATTACGCCGGTAAGACTGGTTCAACTCCAGCAGCTCTTCTATCGCGCCGGGTTCATTATCCGCCCAACCGTAGCCGGTCGGCTCGTGCAGACTTTCAATCAACGTACTCATGGCTTCTGCCCCGTTCCGGGTCTGCACTTATGCCTGCAATCTCCATACCGCTCTTGCGTTGATTTCGAATAATACGACCCTTTGTGCCAGGCGCCCCAACATCGCGCACATTGCGATGGGTGGGATTCCATCGCGGCGGAATTCTTAGCTGCACCCGCTCGTACTCCCGCAGCTCATGCACTTGTAGCAACTGCCGTTGCGCACCATGATGGAGCCGCAGACGTGGCAACTGGGAGCGTCGCCCATGTCGATCATTCCGGCCAGGGCGTCGGCGGCGTGGATGCTGCCGGTCGTTAGTCGTTGATCGGGTCGTTGGTCGTTGGTCGTTGGGCCCGAACCTCCCGAGCCGTTCAGATCGCCGATACCTTCCGGCGCCGGAACCGGCTTGGGGCGCAGGTTCTCGAACAGGAACTGCTGCTGTCCGCTGAGGAAGCGCATTTGCAGCCAGCGGAAAATGTAGTCCATGATCGACTTGGCAAAGCCGATGTCGGGATTGCTCGACCATCCGCTGGGCTCAAAGCGGGTGTGCGCGAACTTCTCGCAGAAAAGCTTCAGCGGCACGCCATGCTGCAGCGAGATGGAGACGGCCAGGGCAAAACTGTCCATGAGACCCGATACAGTCGAGCCCTCTTTTGCCATCTTGATGAAGATCTCGCCGGGCTCGCCGTCGGGATAGAGGCCGACGATGATGTAGCCTTCGTGGCCTCCAACATTGAACTTGTGCGTCACCGACATGCGCTCCTGTTGCAGCTTGTGACGGACGGCGCGCGGCGGCGCGTTTAGGTTGTCGTCTTCGGCTAGCGCGGCGGCGGCTGCGTTTCTGGCGGCGTCATCCTTGGTGGAGTTCGCCGTCTTGGTTCCGGCGGCGGAGAGCGGCTGCGATTGCTTGCAGCCATCGCGATAGACGGCTACCGCTTTCAGGCCCAGCTTCCACGCCTGGATGTAGGCTTCGGAAATATCGTCAACCGTGGCTGCATTCGGCAGGTTGACGGTCTTCGAGATCGCTCCAGAAATGAAGGGCTGAGCCGCAGCCATCATCTTCAGATGTCCCATGTAGTGAATGGAACGCGTGCCCTTCGCGGGCTTGAATGAGCAATCGAACACGGCCAAGTGCTCGTCTTTAACATGCGGAGCGCCTTCGATGGTGCCGGTGGCGTCGATGTAAGAGACGATCGCGTCGGTCTGTTCATGAGTGTATCCGAGCTTGAAGAGGGCGCCGGGGACGGTGTTGTTCACGATTTTGATCATGCCGCCGCCGACTAGTTTCTTGTACTTGATTAGTGCCAGGTCGGGCTCGATGCCGGTGGTGTCGCAATCCATCATGAAGCCGATGGTCCCGGTCGGGGCTAGAACTGTTACTTGGGAGTTGCGGTAGCCGTGTTTTTCTCCGTGGGACAGGGCTTCGTCCCAACATTGCTTTGAAGCGTCGTATAGAGATGATGGGACGTTATTCTTGTTTATGTTGTTTACGCTGGCCCGGTGCATTCTTATTACGTCCAGGAACGGCTCGCGATTGATGTACCAGCCGGGGCAGGCTGCTCCGGGCATGTTTTCCGCGGCAATTACTCCGAGGCGCGTTTGTACTGTGTCGGTTATCGGGAACAGTGGTTCGCATTGTTCGGCTATGCGCGAGGATTGCAGATAGGCTTCGCCGCACATTATGGCGGTTACGCAGGCGGCGTAGTCTCTTCCGGCGTCGGAATCGTAGGGAAGTCCGGCGGCCATTAGAAGTGCACCTAAATTCGCATAGCCGAGACCTAGCGGGCGATAGTCGTGCGAGTTCTTGCCTATGATTTCCGTGGGGTATCCGGCGTTGTCTACCAGAATTTCTTGCGCGGTGATTACCACGTCCACGGCTTGCCGGTAGGCTTCCACGTCGAAGGTGCCGTTGGGCGCGAACTTCAGCAGATTCAGACTGGCCAGATTGCAGGCGGAGTCGTCCAGGAACATGTACTCGCTGCAGGGATTCGAGGCGTTGATGCGCGCTGTGTTTTTCGACGTGTGCCAGCGGTTGACGGTAGTGTCGTACTGCATGCCGGGATCTCCGCAATGCCAGGTGGCTTCGGAAATTTTCTGCAGCAGGTCTTTGGCTTTGTAGGTGTTGACTACGCGGCCGTCAACGATTGCTCTTGTGGAGAAATCGGTATCCCGCATTACGGCTACCATGAAGTCATCGGTTACGCGGACCGAGTTATTGGCGTTCTGGAAGAAGATGGAACTGTAGGCGTCGGAGTCGGGATGCGATCCGTCGTACCCTTGCGCTACCAGCGCGTGGGCTTTGGCTTCTTCTTTGCTCTTGCAGTCGATGAAGTCGACTATGTCGGGATGGTCGATGTTCAGGATTACCATCTTGGCGGCGCGGCGAGTCTTGCCGCCGGACTTGATTACTCCGGCAAAGGCGTCGAAGCCTTTCATGAAGCTTAGCGGGCCGCTGGCGGTGCCGCCTCCGCTTAGAACCTCGGTGGAGGAACGCAGCGGAGAGAGATTGGTACCGGTACCTGATCCCCACTTGAAGAGCATGCCTTCGGTCTTGGCTAGAGTCAGGATGGAATCGAGCGAATCTTTTACCGAATTGATGAAGCAGGCGGAGCACTGCGGACGCGTGTATCCGGTGACTCCGAACTCTACCTGCTGCGTGGTTGCGTTCCAGTGCCAGTTGGTGGCGTCGGATTTCGGCTCCACGCGTTCGCAGCCTACGTTGAACCAGACGGGCGAGTTGAAGGCCACGTGCTGGCGGATTAGCAGGTGCACGAGTTCGTCGTGGAAGGTGGCGGCGTCTTCGGGGGAGCGGAAGTATCCGTCTTTCATGCCCCAGTCGCGGATGGTTTCAGCCACGCGGGCTACCAGTTGACGGACGCCGGTTTCGCGCTCATCGGTGCCGATCTGTCCGTGAAGATACTTTGAGGCGACGATGTTGGTCGCGGTCATCGACCAGTCTTTGGGAACCTCGACATTCTTCTGCTCGAAGATCACGCCTCCCTGGGAGTCGGTGATCTGAGCATTGCGGAGTTCCCACTCAACCTCAGAGTAGGGGGAGACACCGGGCTTGGTGAAAAAGCGGCGGAAAGTCAGGCCTTGGGCCTTCGTCTTCTTACTGACGGCGGTATTGGCGGCGGGGGTTTGAGTTTTGATCTGATCGCGCACTTCGGGCATTTCCTTCTCCTGAATTAGATGATGGCAAAGAGCGGTTGATCTATAACAACAGGTTTCAAAGTTTCATGGTTTCAAGGTTACAACCAACCGTCCAAAACTTGCGGTATCGCTAAAGGGATACCTTGATACGAGGCTTTAGTCTTCCGCAGCCTAAGAAGATTCAGAGACGGGGCAAACCCCGTCTCTACGGACAGATTTCTTGCGAGCTTCCTTTTTTGTAATTGTGCTCTGGGAGCGCGGTGGTGAGGGTAGGCTCAGGGGGGCGGATCGCCTGGGCTACAGCGAATTCAGAGTTACTATGGCTGCAGGCTTGGACGGGCGAGGGCGCCCGTCCCCACACGAACTGAGAATCGCCAGCTGGGCATTCGATGCCATAACGGGCAAAGGATGCGGCAACGAGTTCTTTCAAACCTTCCATCGGGGGCTCCTATCGGTTGATTAACTCCCCCGGTAACGGCTGAGCCGCGCCGGGGGAAGTCACCGCTTGTGTCCATCAGCTTTTCCATCCACTCTGGAGGGATGGTTTTCCGTGAAGGAGGAGACGCGAAGTCACCTCAACTTTGAGTCTCGCCCCTGTGTTTACTGTCGCAGCCTCCTTCTATTGAGGGGGTCTGCAAAAAGTGCTCTGGGATGCTTAACGTACTCCCGTATATGGTGCCTGTCAAGAGGGAAACACCATAGATTGTGGCCCAAAAGTGCTAAGGGTATCGAGTTGGCAAAGTTAGGCCAGGTTTCAAGGTCTGACCGCTATGCGGGCACTCTTGGAACCTCCAAACCCCTGAAACCTGGCCTTATGCGCTGGCACTGGTACGGTCTTCTGGTGCGGCGCGGGCTACGGGCCGGGCGAGGGCGGCCGGCGCTCCATCATCTTGTACCAGCGGGACGTAAATGTCCTGAAAAAGGGCGTGGGAGGTGATGCGTCTTACGCCGACGGAGGACTCGACAAGGTAGTCGCCGGGCTGGCCGGATTGTTCGCGGCCGAGAGCGTCGGTGAAGACGAGTGGTTCGGTGAGTTGACGAGCGCGCACCAGGAAACGGGTGCGGTAAACGGTCCATTGGCTTTCAATCTTCATAGCTTAATTTGCTCCCTCGGGGGAGGGCCTGTGTTCGTTTCTCGCTTTCGGTTTTTGACCGAGCAGGTTCACCGCCCGGCGGATTTCTTGTTTCAGGTGGAGCGACTGTACGCGCAGACGCAAGATGGGTCAATTCCATAAGAATGGTGCAACGGTGGAATTCTCGTTTCTGCACTCGATGTAATGAATGTGGATGAAGCTTGGGTCGAGGGTGATTGCGATTGGCGCACGAGCGGCGGGGTTTGAGAGACACGTGAAAAATTGTGTTGGAGGCACTTGGGTCCGGCGACCGGATTTTGCACAAGGCGCGCACAGCTTAAGAACAGTTGCCAGTTTTCAGCAACCTCACCATCGCGCCTGTAATTCTCACCTGGTCAAATTGCATGTTGCTCCGTCTCAGTTCTTCGACCAGGGTGGCACGACGCCCGTCATGCGCGCGTACGCGATCAGTTGACCCATGTGCTCGTTGGCATGAACGATGATGCGCAGATACATCCCATCAACCGTCGCATCCCGGTCGGCGATGCGGACCTTACGCTCAAGATCGGCCGGTTTTGCGGCTAAATGAGCCTCTTTGACTGCGTCCAGCGAACGTTTTAGCCAGCCGATTACTTCGGCTTTGGACGTAACCGTTTTCTCCATGTCCTCTTTGAGGCCGGCCGGCATCTTGGGACCGGTTACGCTTAACAGATAGAAATTCGCCATGGCGATGTGTATGTAGACTTCGCTGGTGGAACGGACTCCTGCGGCAGGGCGCCAGGCGAATTTCTCCGCTGGCGTTGCCTCGGCCAGCGCAATCAACTGCTGAGAAACATGCTTCCACTCTCCATCGTATCCCTGCCAGAGTCCCTCCGGTGGCGACTGGGCGAACAACAGAGGCGTGCTCAACAAAAGCCATAGCAAGCATGCCTTCACAAAGCACGTTTTCACGATGCAGGTCCTCTCATCAGTTGCAGCCCTGGCCGTTGGTGATGGCTGTCAGGACATTGGCGGCGGCGGTGAGGTCGCGGCTGTAGCAGTATCCGGTGGAGTTGTTGGTGAAGTAGTTTTGCGCACTGGCCTGATTGGAGTTGCCGGTGAAGCCGCCGCTGGAATTGAAGTTGAGGGTGTCGGTGGTGGTGACGCGGTTTTGGACCAAGGCGGAGTTGATGGGCTGTCCATTGTGCTTCGCCGCCTCGTCTTCTTCGAAGTACTGGTTGCTGGTAGTGGTCTGGGTTTCGGTGCCGTTGGGCGCAACCAGGACGGTGATGTTCAACAGCAAAGGCCAGTTATGGTTCACGTTGTAGACGGTATCACCGCTGGCGTCCGCGGTGGTCACTATCGAATGGAGGGTGCTGGTCTGGTTGATGTTCTGCTCGTATTCCACGTTCGTTATTTTGAAATACTGCAGGTTGGCGAAGTTGATATCCTGAGCGACCGTCGTCGTTACGAGTCCATGGGAAGTGTTGGCATATCCCGAGATCTCGAAGTTGTGGCTTGACTTGATGTTGACGGCGCCCTGGATGTTGCCGTTTTTCGCAACACTAATGTTTTCAAAGACGCTGGGCACGGGTGCGGCGAGCGTGTTTGTGTTGACCGCTCCGGTGATCTGCGTGGCATTTTTATCGAGATAGAGCCGGAGCGAGGCAGTGGCGGAGAAGTAGCTGTCGGCGTTGAAGACGCTGAGGGCGATGGTGTGGGGCTGGCCGTCGTCGAGAACAGCGGCGAAGGGAGTGAGGTTGACCTGGTAGGGCTTAAAGTTCAGAGTCTGAACGCCCGGGATGGGAATCCACAGGAAGGGATCGATGCCACCGGTGAAGATCCAGGGATAGACGGGAGCAACACCGGCAGGAGTGCCGTCGATGGTGACTTCGGATTCGCGGAAGGCAGTGCCGGGGCAGCTTTCGAGTTCGTTGGCAACATCGTTGGGCACGCAGGCGTACCAGAATTCGTCGTTGGACTGGCTTTGGGCGAAGACGTCGAGGAAGACGCTCTCGATGTTAGTGGGGAGAGTTAGAGTCTGCTCGAGGAGGTCGGTGCCGTTGTTGAGGGCGACGGTGCCTCCGGTGGCTCCGGAGGAGAAGGCGATGACCTGATCGGCGGTGCTGGGCGGAACCTGATTCGGCGCCAGCGGATAGAAGAGGATGTCGGCGGAGCCATGGAGGACGCCGGTATACATGGAGTTCACCAGGTTACCGAGATCGACGGTGCCGACCTGGGTTACGGTGAAGATTGAACTGTAGTCGGTGAGATCGCGCTCGACGTGCCAGCTGCGGCCCTCGTTGGGCTGATCCTCGGCGGTGGTGCCGAAGTAAACGTTGGTGGGACCAATCCAGATGTTGGCGGTGCGGTCGTATTGGATCCCTTTGGTGATGGACAAGTTGACTTCTAGAATGACCTTGGCCCAAGGGCCGGGACAGTCGGCGGGGGGCGTATAGGTAAAGCTCTGTGGATTGAAGTTGTCGAATGTGAATTGGTTATAAAGATCGACCTTACAGGGCGTAGTGTGCGGACGCTGCACGGGCGGATCGGCGAAGGCGGTATTGCCGGAGCCGATCTGGAATTGCGCGGCGGCAACGGCGGATAACAACACGAGCAGCGATGCGAGCATGGCGGCGAATTTTGAGAGCTGCGAAGTGGTCATGGGGGGCCTCCTAGAGTTTGCTCGGCCAGAAGTGGTTTGCGCGGCTAAAAGCCGTGGTGGACAAGGAGTTTAGTGGGGATGGGAGCGGGTGTCAAGGCGGGGTGCGCGGATGGGGGATGGCGGAAATGGTGAGCCTGAATCGCGGGTTGGGAGGCCTCGGGTGAAGAAATTCCTTCTTGTGTTAGTGGCGGCGATTGCTTCTTGTGGGAGTGGGTTTGCTGAGGATCATGCCGCAGCGCCGACTCGCGTAGTGGTGCTGGGAACGGGGAATCCTAGTGCGGATCCGGAGCGGTGGGGGCCGGCGGTGGCGGTGGTGGTAAATGATCGGGCGTATTTGATCGACTGCGGTCCGGGAGTGGTGCGGCGGGCAGCGGCGGCTGAGAAGAAGGGGATTACAGCTCTTAAGGCTAGAGAATTGAAGATTGTTTTTATAACGCATCTGCATTCGGATCATACGCTGGGGTATCCCGACCTGATTTTTTCGCCCTGGGTGCTCGGGCGGAAAGAGGCGCTCGAGGCTTATGGTCCGCGTGGTTTGAAAAACATGACTTCGCACATCGAGAAAGCCTGGACGGAAGATGTGCGGATTCGGCGGCAGGGACTGGAGCAGGCGAACGCTACTGGGTATAAGGTCAACGTGCACGAGATTCAGCCGGGAGTGGTTTATCGCGACGAAAACGTTACGGTCACCGCGTTTCCGGTTAAGCATGGAATATGGAAGGAAGCTTACGGGTACAAGTTTGAGACTCATGACAGGAAGATTGTGATTTCGGGCGACACTTCGCCCACGGATGAAGTGGTGAAGGCTTGCGATGGGTGCGATGTGTTGCTGCACGAGGTGTTTAATCCGCATGGTGACGAGTTGCAGGACGAGCATTGGAAGGAATATTTCGCTACGTTTCATACTTCTCCGGCGGAGTTAGGAGAAATTGCCCGGCGGGCGCGGCCAAAGTTGCTGGTGGTGTATCACCAGGTGTTGGAGAGATTGCCGGAGGCGGATCTGGTGGAGCAGATCAAGAAGGAGTATTCGGGGAACTGGGTTTCGGCTCGGGACTTGGGAGTGTATTGATGCAGATGTTCAGGACACGATTCTCACACGACATTGTTACGGAATTTTTGCCTCCGGCCCGATCGCGGAGAACGCTACGGGCGATCATTCTTTGCGATGGGATGCCTTCGATCCCGCGCAAACAGCCGTTGGCTGAATTTCTCTCCGGCAAAGGATATTGGGTGTTTTATCCGCGGTATCGGGGAGCGTGGGAGAGTGGTGGAGAGTTTCTGGAACGATCGCCGCACTTCGACATTCTGGATGTCATTAGCGGACTTACGAAAGAGTTTCGAGAACTTGCGTTTGGGCGGCGATTTCGCATTTCGGTGGATGAACTATTTGTGATCGGAGGGAGTTTTGGCGGGGCGGCGGCGATCCTTTCTTCGCTTGATCCTCGGGTGAAGAAGGTTGTTGCTAATTGTCCGGTGGTGGATTGGGGAATCCTTCCGCGCGAGCAGAAGAAAGAGACTTCGAATCCGAGCTATGCCGCGTATATTCGCGAGGCGTTCGGCAATGGATATCGGTTGTCTGATCGGAATTGGAACAAACTGCGTAGTGGAAGGTCTTATAGCCCCTTGTATCACGCGCGTGAGGTTACCGCTTCCAAAGTCATGATGTTTCACGCGCAGGATGACCCTGTTATTCCTTATCAATCGGTCAGGAAATTTGCGCGGCTTACAGGAGTACGGCTGAAGTTGCTGCGGCGGGGCGGGCACCTGAGCACGGACTTGATTGTTCGAAAGTATTGGACGGCGATCAGAGAGTTTTTTGAAAGCTGATTGTCGTTCTGGCCGCGGGCCTAGTTGGACGGCTTGGGTTCGGCAGGAGGTAGCTTCCTGGCCAGGGAGCGGACGTAGTTGACGAGATCCCAGAGTTGCTCGGGCTTGACCCGATCGCCTTCGGGAGGCATGTCGCCGTGGCCATTCTTGAGGATATAGAAGATCTCGCCGTCAGTGCGGTCTTTGAGAAGAGTGGGATTGGCGAGGTTGGGGATTTTCAGATCTTTGGCAATATCGGTTTTGCCGTCGCCGGTGGCGCCATGACACTGAGCGCAGTCGTATCCGTAGATCTTCTTGCCTTCCGCGAGTGACTCGGGAGTGGACTTCACCGGATTGGGCTCCCGGGCGGCTTTGACGGGCACCGGGCTGTAAACCGTCTTGGGAGCCGGCTTGGTTTCCTGCGCTGCGGAAAAGAAAGCGACAAGGAGGAACAGGGTAAGAGCTAGCGCGGGCTTGAACATGGCAGCCTCCAGACGGCTCGATGGCTTGCGATCTGTAGTCCATTTTACGCTGTGAGGCAAGGAGGCTCGTCGGACGGGCGAGGACGCCCGTCCCTCCACGAGCGGCTTGCAGTTACTTCTTCAGAGACGACTGGTAGCGCTTGTTGATTTCTTCCCAGTTGACTACGTTCCACCAGGCTTGCAAGTACTCGGGGCGGCGGTTGTTGTACTTGAGATAATACGCGTGCTCCCACACATCGTTGCCGAAGATGGGATGGAGACCCTGCGAAATGGGGTTGTCCTGGTTGGGGGTGGAGAGGATTTTCACTTCTCCTTTCGAGTCTCCCGCCAGCCAGACCCATCCGCTGCCGAATTGGCCTACACCGGCGGCATTGAATTTTTCCTGAAAAGTTTTGAAGTCGCCGAAAGTTTTCTTGATTACTTCGCCGATGGGGCCCGTGGGATCGCCTCCGCCACGGGGCTTCATAATGTTCCAAAACATGGTGTGGTTGACGTGGCCTCCGCCATTATTGCGGACGGCGCCCCGGATGTCCTCAGGGATCGCGTTCAGGTCACGGATCAGATCTTCCGCGCTTTTTTTGTGTAGTTCGGGATGTTTGTCCAGCGCCGCGTTCAGGTTCTTGACGTAGGCGGCGTGATGCATGTCGTGATGCAGGTGCATCGTCTTTTCGTCGATGGTAGGTTCGAGAGCCGTGTAATCGTACGGCAAGGGGGGTAGCTCATGCGCCATTTTTACTGCCTCCAAAGTTTGTGCCATTTTTCTTTTCCTCCAAAGCGTTACAGATGACGGGGTGCGATTGAAAGATTCATGCGGGGCGGGTTCGGTTGTCCCTTCGGTCCCTTACATTTGTAGCGGGAAACTCAGGAGTGCGCAAATCCACAGTTGCTGGCTGCCAGCAGCTGCCGAGCTGCCCCCGGCCTGGACGGCCGAGGGCGCTGCCGCCTCTACGCCGGCGGGGTTGAGACCCCCGCCTTTATAATTCTCGTTAATCATTTGCGTCGAAATCTCGGAGGGTCTTTGAAGGTTTTATTGCTGGAGAATATCAGCGGGGTGGCTTCTTCGCAGTTCGAGGAAGCAGGGTTCGAGGTGACTTCGCTGAAGGGAGCACTGGACGAGCGTGAGCTGATCCAGAAGGTACGTGGGACTTCGATTCTGGGGGTGCGTTCGAAGACGCGCATCACGGCGGCGGTGCTGGATGCGGCGCCGGAACTGGTGTCGGTAGGGGCGTTCTGCATTGGCGTGGACAAGATCGACCGCGCGGCCTCGAGCGAGAGGGGGATTGCCGTGTTTAACGATCCGCACTCGAACAGCCGGTCGGTGGCTGAACTGGCGATGGGGGAGATCATCCTGCTGATGCGGCGGACGTTTGAGGCAAGCACGCGGCTGCATAGCGGGGTGTGGAATAAGTCGTCGGCGGGATCGCATGAAGTGCGCGGGCTGACGTTGGGGATTGTGGGCTATGGGAAGATCGGCTCGCAGGTGTCGGATCTGGCCGAGGCGCTGGGCATGCGGGTCGTCTTTCACGATGTGGCGCATGTGCTGGCGCGCGGCAATGCCCGGCCGGTTAGCTTTCGCGAATTGCTGGAAACTGCCGACGTGATCACTCTGCATGTGGATGGCAAGGCGCAGAACCAGGATTTGTTTGGGGAAGACGAGATCCGCGCCATGAAGGATGGCGCGTGTCTGATCAATTTAAGCCGCGGGTTTGTGGTGGATCATGAGGCCCTGGCCCGGCATTTGAAGAGCGGAAAGCTGGCCGGAGCGGCGGTTGATGTATTTCCACAGGAACCAGAGAGTGGTGGCGCGTTTTCCAGTCCGCTGAGAGGCCTGCCGAATGTGATTTTGACGCCCCACATCGGCGGCAGCACGGAGGAGGCGCAGCAGAATATCGGGCAGTTTGTTTCGGCGCGGATGATCGACTATTTCAAGAGCGGGAACTCGCTACTGAGCGTGAACCTGCCCCAGTGTCATCTGGATTATGAAACAGGATCTCACCGGCTTACGCATATGCACCACAATGTGCCGGGAATCTTGCGGGCGATTAACGACATTTTGGCGGATCGCGGGATCAACATTGAGCGGCAGGTGCTGGATACTCGCGGGACGTTGGGATATGCCATTTACGATATCAATCGGGCTTGCGATGAGCAGCTGCTGGCTAAGTTGCGCGCGGTGCCGCAGACGATTCGGGTGCGGGTGCCGGGCTAGTGCGGCTCGATTGCAGCAAAGACCTTTAGACAAAGAGGGCACAGAGGACGGAAGAGCCCAGGGGAAAACCGAGCCGTGACATCAGTTGGCGGTAGGCGCAGCGGCGGCCTTAGCTAGCGTTGTGGTTTGGCCGGGCTCGGAGATCTCCTCGACGTGCGGGCCCAGGGTGGTTACGGGCGAGGCTGGGATTCCGTTGATGTAGATGGTGGGAGCGACGGTTCCGCCGCGGACAGTTTCGCCCTCAGGCAGGAGACCCACTGCCCGATTTCTTCCCGAACCCTTGGCCTGATAGAGCGCATAGTCGGCCAACACCAGTATCTGGTCATCAGACACGAGCTTCGGGTTGATCTCCGTCCAGGGAAAAACCGCCCAGCCGATGGAACAGGTGACGCGCAGATCGGGCATGCCGCCTTCTACACGGAAAGGCCTGGATCCGACCGAAGTGAGAACGCGCTTGGCGAGAGTGTGGGCTTCTTTACGATCGGTGCAGCGCGAGAGAAGGAGAAATTCCTCGCCGCCCCAGCGGATCAGCACATCGGTGAGGCGGGCGGCAGAATTGATGCGACGGACGACCTCGACCAGGACCTGATCTCCAATCTTGTGCCCGAACTGGTCGTTGACCTTCTTAAAGTGGTCGATATCGATCAGATAGAAAACAAGATCGCGATTTCGAAGGTCGGGGGATGGATTGCTCGTAAACGAACGCAATACCTGCTGCACGTCGGCTTCGATGGTTTTGGCGAAGTACCGCCGGTTACGAATGCCGGTCAACAGGTCGGTGAGTGAAGCGTCGAGCAGCTCATGATTGGCATTGGCCAGTTCCTTTTCGAGGCGGCCCTGTTTCAAAATGCCGACAAATGCGAAGACTACAACGGCGGCGAGCGACAACACAACGCGGAATTTCCACACCGAGTTAGGCAGGTCGCGATCGAAAAACGTCCATGCCGCCAGCAGAGGCAGAATCATGGTAACGGGAGCGGCCAGACGCGAAGCCCACCGCCAGTATCGTTCGCTATCGGGATCGCCATGCTCCGATACGGGTTCCAGACGGTGTGCCATCAAGGCGGCAAGCGTCATGCCCGCGAGACAGGCCGCCGTCGTGGCATCGTACCAACTGCCGGTAACGAAAGCGCCGGACTGGGCGAGCGTATCCACGAAGTATTCCATGACGGTGTCGAAGGCGACGATGGCCGTGAGCAGGGCGTAGAAATACCGCCATCGGCCGGAGCTGCGGAGCCAGCCGTGGAGAACGATCGCCAGCAAAATCAGGTCCTGGGCCAGGGCGAGAAACTTGTAGGCTGGGCCATAGGACTGGGGCTCGGGGGCCAGGTACTGCCATGGGATGACGAGAAATAGGTAGAGGTACAGACCCCACAACAAGAGTAAGAAAAGATCAAGCGTTCCCAGACGCTGATGTTGCTGAGTCAGCTCCACATGCGGCCGTAGCGCAAAGGCCAGAATGAGGGCCGTCCAGGCGAGATAAGTCCCGGCGTCCCCTAGAGTCATGGCGGGCGTTTGCTTCACCACCAGCTCCCAATGCATCCACAAAATCTGACTGCCGGCTTCGATGGCATAGCCGACACCCAGAAGGATCCAGACCAGGCGTTGCCGGCGGTTGCCGCTGAAGGCGTTTCTGGCAAAAGCCAGGGAGGCAGAGACCATCAGGATGAAGCCGATCCAATCGGTGATCGCGGCGAGCCGATCGGATTTCGGAAGGAGCATAGACGCGACCATCTGCGCGGCGACCAGGCAGACAACGGCCCACGCCCAAATCCTCGAGCTTGATCGAAGACGCACTAGCTCTCCATTAGAAAATTACAATCCTAGAGAATTACAACGTGTTATCCGGGGGAACCCAAGTGACAGAAGTAACCTCTGCGCGAGTGAGCGAAGCTGGACTCAATCAGATTAAGATCGCGAGTTTTTGAATTGCAGACTGCATGAGGTTACAGATGTACTGCAATGACTTGCATCTTCCGCGGAAAAAGGAACTATTTGAGTTTGACCGATTCGGGAACTCGCCAGTATCCTTAGTCTAATAATCAGGTTGCGTCTCGATGCAGATGCCAGTCTGGTCGCGCAGTCTGAGCCTGTACGGTGTTTTTCGAGGATCTTGGGTTTCAATTCAATCTTCTGGGAGTCTATATGGTTGCTGCAATTTTGCGTGCTCGCACGGTCGCGGTTGGGGTCCTGCTTTTTGTTCTTGCCGGAGTGACCATCGGCGGAGCGCAGGAGCCGGTATGGACATGGCACTACGATAACGCGCGTTCTGGGGCGAATCCGAACGAAACCATCCTGACTCCGCTTAATGTGAATAGCAACCAGTTCGGGAAGCTTTTCACCCAGCCGGTGGATGGGTTGGTGATTGGGCAGGCGTTGTATCTGCCGGGAGTCACGATTCCGGGAGCGGGCGTGCATAATGTTGTGTATGTAGCGACGATGCATGACAGCGTTTATGCGTTTGACGCGGATAGTGCGAAAGGGGGCAACGCGCGCCCGCTGTGGCACACGAGTTTCCTCATCAATGGTGCAACTACGGTTCCGATCGCCCTGCAGGGATGCGGGGCAACGACGCAATGGACGGAGGTCGGAATCGTTTCGACGCCGGTGATCGATACCGCGACGGGAACGCTTTATGTGGTAGCGAAGACTTACGAGAATTCGACGTTTGTGCATCGCCTGCACGCGCTGGATGTTACTACCGGCCTGGAGAAAGCGGGCAGCCCCATCGTGATCACAGCTAGCTATGAGGTTGACGGCAAGAACTACTCTTTCGAGCCCGCGATGCAGGTCAACCGCCCTGCGCTGCTGCTGGAGAACGGCAACGTCTACATCGCTATTGGATCGAACGGGTGCCGCGGCGGCAAGGAGGAGGGGTGGGTGGTGGCCTACAACGCTTCGACGCTAGAACCGGTGGGCGCGTTTGACGACGAACCGGGGGAGTCGGCGGCGGCCGTCTGGATGAGGGGTGGAGGGCTCTCATCCGACAGCAACGGCAACATCTATGGAGCAACCGCGGATGGACCCTTCGCGGCGGGCATGAATCTCGGACAGTCGGTATTCAAGCTGTCGCAGGTGGGCGATACGCTGCAGCTGGCGGACTGGTTCACGCCTTTCAACGAGGCGTATCTGGACCGGTGGGATCTGGATATGAGCGAACCCGTACTGGTGCTGCCAAAGCAAGCGGGTGAGTATCCGAATTTGTTGGCCGCGGTGGGGAAGGAAGGCACGATCTATATTCTGAACCAAGACAAAATGGGGCATTTCTGTGCAACGTGCACCAAGTCGGACACGCAGATCGTGGAAGAGTTGCCGGCATTCTCGCCCGAGCCCGGAGCGATGATTTACTGGAACAACACAATCTATACTTCGGGGGTCGCGGCGCCGATCGCGGCGCTGTCGCTAACAAAAGGGAAGCTGGCGCGAACGCCGTTCGCGCAATCGAAGAAGACGGCGAACGGACATTCGCCCGTGCTCTCCGCCAACGGAACTACTTCGGGCATTCTGTGGCAGCTCAACGGTACATATCTGGCGGCGTATGACGCGCTTACGCTGGCGAAACTGTATAACAGCAGCCAGGCTCCCAATGGTCGCGATCTGCTGCCCGCGCTCCCTCACTTTGCGAATATGGTCGTGGCGAATGGCAAACTGTATGTGGGAACGAACAACAGCCTGGTGGTGTTCGGGTTGCTGTAGTGTGCTGTCCCGCAAGTTCGCGAAATAGCTTGGGTTGTCGTCCTGAGCGAAGCGAACGATCTCCTGCATAGCGAATCCAAATACATCGATCCCTCGCTTCGCTCAGATATCCTTTGTGGCGGCTCGTCGGAGACGGTCAAGGATGGCTTCCCACTCGGGCATGGTGGGTGGGAGATCGACCGCGATCCACTTGTGATTCCCGGCGTCCGCCTCGTGAAGAACGTCATAGAGCGCCGCAGCGTAGTCGGCGGCCGATTGTGGCATCTGGTGGATAGTGATGTCGGTGCGGCTCGGCGGATGCTGGTGCTGCAGATAAAGTCCTTGGCCTTGGCCCTGATCGGGCACTTTCCCGTTGGTCGCTAGATATAAAGGAGTGCGGGGGCTGTAGTGGCGAGGGTGCATTCCTGGGGCGGGATGGGCCCCGGCTCGGACTTCCTGCGCAGAAGCGACTGGCCCGACTATCTCTTCCAGTTCCGTCCGCGAAATTCCGCCCGGACGAAGGAGGACCGGTCCTTGTTTGTGCAGTCCAGGCTGGACTAGCGAGAGCACAGTGGACTCGATGCCGACCTCACAGGGTCCGCCGTCGAGTATGAAATCTACGTCAGATCCTAGGCTCTGGCGGACGTGCTCAGCGGTGGTCGGAGAGAGTTCGGAGAATCGGTTCGCGCTCGGAGCCGCGAGTGGAACACCGGCGGCGCGGATGAGGGCAAGCGCGATGGGATGCGCGGGCATGCGCAGACCCACGGTGGGGAGATTGGCAGTAACGATGGCGGGGATGACGGACTGCTTTTCCAGTTGCTTTTCCAGTTGCTTCTCAAGGACCAGGGTCAGCGGGCCGGGCCAGAATCGGCGGGTCAGGCGCTCAGCGATCTCGGGCCAGTTCGCGATCAGCGACTGCGCCATTTCGATCGAAGCTACGTGGACGATGAGAGGACTCGTAAGCGGTCTGCGCTTGACGGCGTAGATGCGGGCCACCGCTTCGGTATCAAGGGCGTTGGCACCTAGACCGTAAACAGTTTCAGTGGGGAAGGCGACGAGCCGACCGGCGCGGAGGAGCCGGGCGGCGCGGTCGATTTCGCCGGGATCAACAGTTTGAGAGCCGGGTTGGCGCATAGCCGATTGTAGATTGCGGCCGTCAGATCTTGGATTGCGCTAACCGCGCGCCAACCACAGGGGGCACAGAGGAAAACAGGGGCGGGCGGAATTGCTGTGAGCAAAACCGGGGGAGGCCCCGCCCCTAACTTGCGACTTCACTTTTTCTTGTCCTTTTCTTGTTCTTCCACAACCAGGTTGTTAGTCACTGAGAATGCGCCGTGGACGCTGTTGGCCTGCATGCCGGCGATCTGCTTGTCCATCGCGCGGGCGACTACGCCCTCGAGTGTAATGTTCCCATTCTTGACGATGATGTGAATGGGCGGAACGGCACGCAGCTGGTACTGGCTCAGAACGCTGTTGCCGTAGATGGCACGGTAGGCAGCGCGGCGGACTCGGTCGTCGCTGAGGGAGGTGGGCAGAACCTCGATGTTGTTGACGACTTTTTCTACGCCTTCAATACGCTTGACCACGTTTTCGGCGTCGGACTTGAGCGTGGGACGAGACACTTGGCCGAGCAGGGTTACGGTACCATCAGGATCGACCTTGTAGGCGAGGTTGTCAAACACGCCGTAGTACGGCAACATCACGAGTTCATGACGGACTTCCTTGACGATGCGATCGAGACTCTTCTGACTGATCGCGCCAGTTAGTTGGTTGTCCTGGAGGGCGGGACCGGCGAGAGCCACCATCGAGAAAATCGTTATTGAGAGAATCAGTGGGAGAGCAAGAACTGCGAGCAGTGATTTTTTCATTTGTTGTTTCACCTCACGCAAGATTTCTTACGACATGGTCAGATCCCCTGAGATACTTCGTAGTTCTGAGACGCTGGAAAGAGCAGAGAAGTTGCTTTTTCTTTGCGCCGGGGATCCGCGCCTGACCCCCCATTTTTATAGCGAAGGCGAAAGAGCGGTGAACACGACTTTGTGAGAAAAATGGCGGCGGTTGGCGGACAAAAGTGTCCGCCCCACACAAGATCAGGCTGCCTTGGGTTTGCGCCGACGCTCGCGGAAGCCTTCGATCAAGAGATAGAGCACGGGAATAAAGAACAGGTTAAGAATTGTGCTCATGATCATGCCACCGAAGACGGTTGTGCCTACGGAGTGGCGACCGTTTTCTCCGGCGCCGCTGGCGGTGACCAGGGGAACGACGCCGAGGATGAAGGCGAAGGACGTCATGAGAATCGGGCGGAGGCGGATGCGGGCGGCTTCTACGGCCGCGTCGAGAATGGTCATGCCGCGCTCGCGCAACTGCTCGGCGAATTCCACGATCAGGATGGCGTTTTTGGACGCGAGGCCTACCAGCATGACGAGCCCTACCTGGCAGTAGACATCGTTCTGCTGGCCGCGGATCCATTGGGCGGAAAGCGCACCGAGCAGTGCCATGGGCACGGCGAGAAGAATAATGAAAGGCAGTACGAAACTTTCATACTGCGCCGAGAGGGTCAGATAGACGACTAGCGTTCCCAGACTGAACAGGATGAGTGTGGTCGATCCCGACGCTAACTCTTCCAGCGAAATTCCCGACCATTCGTAGGTGTAGCCCTGAGGCAATATTTTCGCGGAGAGTTGCTGCATCGCGTCCAGGGCCTGTCCGGAGCTGAAGCCGGGGGCAGCGGAGCCGTCGATTTCCGTTGAGCGGAAAAGGTTGTAGTGACTGATGACCTGGGGCGCGACGTTCTGGGTGATGCTGACCAGATTTTCCAGCGGAACCATGGCGCCGGAATCGGACCGCACGTAGTACTGCTTGATGTCCTGCGGATGCGAACGGAATTGTTTGTCGGCCTGTACGTACACGCGATAAGAGCGGTTATTGAAATCGAAGTCGTTGATGTAGGCCGAACCCATGTAGACGCTGAGTGTGTCGGTGATCTGGCTGAGCGGGATGTGCAAGCTCTTGGCCTTTTCGCGATCGATGGTAACCACGAACTGCGGATCGCTCGCGGTGTAGGTGGTGAAGAGTCCAGCGAGATCTTTTCGCTCGAAGCCGGCGCGAACGAGGTCATGGGTGACTTTGTCGAGATCCTGAAGCGTGTGATTGCCCTGGTCCTGGAGTTCGAACTGGAATCCGCCGAACTCGCCGAGACCTTGTACGGCGGGCGGTTCGAAGGCGATCACAATTGCGCCGGAAATTCCGAATAATCGGGGACGCAGTCGATTGAGGATGGCGGAAGCGGTGTGATCGTGGCCCTTGCGCTTCTCGTAGGGCTGAAGGGTTAGGAAAACGAGACCGGCGTTGGGCGTGTTGCCTCCGAAGCTGAAGCCGGAGACGGCGAAAGTGCCCAAGACGTCGGGGAACTCCTTGGTAATGGCAGTGACCTGCGCACCGATATTTCGCGTGTATTCGAGTGAAGCTCCGGTGGGGGCCTGGACGGCAACGATGAGGTATCCCTGATCTTCGGTGGGGACGAAGCCCTGGGGCACTTGGCGGAAGACGAAGTAGGCTAGGCCGAGTCCGGCGGCAAACAGGATCAGAGCGACAGCTTCGAAGCGCAGAAAAGTACGGAGCGCGCGCACGTAGGCGTTGTTAACCGCGGCCAGAACACGGTCGACGCGCTTGAAGAACCAATTCTTTTCGCCGTGCAGGCGACCGAGCAGTAGCGCCGAGAGCGCGGGCGTAAGAGTCAGCGCGTTGAAGGCGGAAATCGCGATCGAGAAGGCAATGGTCAGCGCGAACTGACGGAACAGAATGCCGGTTGTGCCGGGAAAGAAAGCGACTGGCACGAAAACTGCAATCAGTACCAATGAAGTGGCGATGACCGCGCCGGTAACTTCTTTCATGGCGTCGGAGGCGGCTCGGACGGGATTTAGTTCGCCTTCCTGCAAATGACGCTCGATGTTTTCGATGACGACGATAGCGTCGTCGACCACCAAGCCGGTCGCTAGCGTGATGCCGAACAGCGTCAGCGTGTTGATGGAGAAGCCGAGGAGCTTGACAAACGCGAAGGTGCCGATGAGCGAGACCGGAATAGTTACGGCCGGAATAATGGTGGAGCGCCAATCTTCGAGGAAAACGAAGATGACCAGGATGACCAGGAAGATGGCAGACCCCAGGGTCGAGACTACGTCGCGGATGGATTCGCCAACCGCGTCGGTGGTATCGAAGGCGACCTCATACTTCATGCCGGGCGGAAAGCGCTTCGAAAGGCGTTCCAGTTCAGCTAGGCATTTGCGGTGAACGTCGAGGGCATTGGCGGTGGAAAGCTGGAGAACGCCGATGCCAACTGAGTTGTGCCCGTTGTAATCGAGGGTAGAGCTGTAATCTTCGGCGCCGAGTTCGGCGTGACCGACGTCGCGCAGGCGGACTAGGGTGCCATCGGCATTGCTTTTGAGAATGATGTCATCGAACTGCGAGGATTCTGAAAGACGGCCGACAGCGCGGACGCTGATCTGGAACTGCTGGCCGGGAATTGACGGCTGAGAGCCGACTTGTCCGGCAGCAACTTCAACGTTCTGCTCCTGGAGAGCGCCGACCACATCGTCGGCGGTGAGAGCGCGGCTGGCCATGCGTACCGGATCGAGCCACAGGCGCATGGAGTATTTGCGCTCGCCGAAGATCTGGACGTCGGCCACCCCGGGAACACGCTTCAGGTTGTCGCGGACATAGACATCCAGGTAATTGCTCATGAAGAGCGTGGAGTAGCGCCCGTCGGGCGAGAAGACGCCGGCGCCGAAAACGAAATTTTCGGAGGTCTTGGCGACCGTAACTCCGACTTGCTTGACCGCGTTGGGGAGCCGTCCTTGTGCAGTGTTGACGCGGTTCTCGATGTCAACGGCGGCGAGGTCGGGATCGCGGGCGATGTCGAATGTGGCCGTGATGGTACTGACGCCGTTGTTGGTACTGGAGGAGGTGATGTACTTCATGCCCTCGGCGCCATTGATCTGCTGTTCAAGGGGCGTGGTGACAGCGGATTCGACTGTCTGGGAACTGGCTCCGGTATAAACGGCGGTGACGGCGACCTGGGGCGGCGCGAGGTTGGGGAATTGCGCGATGGGCAGCGTGGGAATGCAGACGGCGCCGGCGAGAATAATCATCAGGGCGCAGACAGTGGAAAATACCGGGCGATGAATGAAAAAGTCGACCATCAGAAGCGGTTCTCGGTTCTCAGTTCTCAGTCTTTGGCACGTGCTGCTTGCTGTTTTATCAGGAGCCGGTTTTGGGAAATCTTTCCTGGACTTCTGCTAGCTGCTGCTTTCTTGCGGGACTTCCTGCGGCACTACGGGTACGCCATCGATTAGAAACTGAGTGCCGGAGACGACTACCTTGTCTCCGGGCTTTACGCCGTCGAGGACTACATAATCGTTGCCGACGATTTGGCCGATCTGGAGCGGCTTTTGGTGGACCACGTATCCACCTTTTTGGTCAGACTCCGCGACGAAAGCGAAATAGAGGCCGCCAATTCGCGACACGGCGACGACCGGAACCACCGGCCTTTCTTGGCTGCCCCACACAACACGAGCGCGGATGAACTGGGCAGTACGCAGGCTGTCGTTCGAGTTTGCGATCTGCGCTTTGACCAGCACGGTCTGTGTCGAGTTGTCGACCTGTGGCGAAATAAAGGTGACGCGGCTCGTGGCGAGCAAATTTCCGGAACCGTCAACGATCCGGACGGGAATATCCATCTTCAACTGAGAGGACTTCTCGATCGGAATGTAGATATACGCTTCGAGGCTGCCGGGCCGGTCGACCGTGGTAAGCGTGGTGGTGGTGACAACGCGGTCGCCAATGCGGACGGGAACGTCGCCGACAATGCCGGCACGCGGGGCGACGACCTGGTAGTAGTGCAACTGGACCTGCTGCTCGCTGACTTGAGCATCGAGCGAGTGCAGTTGCGCCTGGGCCGCATCGAGGGTCGCGCGCGCCTGGTCGAGATCCTGCTTGCTGACTACGCCGGCATTGGCAAGACCGCTGACGCGATCATAATTCTGCTTCGCCCATGTAACCTGGGCGACCTGGGCAGCGCGAGCGTCCTCCTGGCTCTTGACCGTGGCCTGTTGCTTGGCGGGGTCGATCTGCATCATGGGAGCGCCGTCCGCAACGCGCTCGCCGGAGTGGACGTAGATCTGCGTAATGATGCCTTCAACCTGCGGCATAACTACGGCGGAGTCGCGGGACTTCAAGGTGGCAACGTAGTCAGTGGTGTCGTCGACTTTTTGCGCCTTGGCCGTTTGTACTTTAACCGGCATCGCCTGCGGGGCGGCTGCTTTGGCCGCTTTGCTGTTGCCGCATGCGGTTGTAGAAAGGAGTGCGGCTAAAAGGGCGCCGGGCAGAATCATACCGGGCGGAATCATGGATGACGTTCTTTCGAAGAATCGAGACATAGTCATTAGATCCATAGCTCCATTATTAGCTCCAGCGCTTAACGAAACCAATCGGCACCCGCCAATATTGGATCATCCATATAGATTCATAGCAAGGGGGGGAGGCTCCGAAGAATTTTCGCTTCTGCTAAATTGTTTTGTCATGAAACCGAGCCGAAGTTTTGCGAGCGACAACAACGCGGTGGTGCATCCCGAGGTGCTGCAGGCTCTGCAGCGCGCCAACCAGGGGCACGTGGTTGGGTACGGGGATGATCCGCAGACGGAATCGGCGGTGGGAAAATTCCGAGAACACTTTGGGGCCGATGTCGCGGTCTTCTTCGTTTTCAACGGGACGGCGGCAAATGTGCTGAGTTTGCAGGCGCTGACACGGTCGTTTCATGCGGTGCTGTGCCCGGAGCTTTCTCATATTTACACCGACGAATGTGGGGCGCCGGAAAAGTTTACGGGCTGCAAGTTGGTGCCTCTGGCTGCGCCGGATGGGAAGCTGAGGGTGGAAACGGTGACCCATGCGTATCACGGAATCGGGGATCAGCACCACGTGCAGCCGCGGGCAATTTCGATTACCCAATCCACCGAGATGGGCACAGTCTACAAGCCGCAGGAAATCGAGGCGTTGGCGCGGTTCGCGCACGATCGGAAGATGTTCTTACACGTGGACGGGGCGCGGATTTCAAACGCCGTGGCTGCGCAGCGATTGACTTTGCGGCAGGCGACACGCGATTTGGGAGTGGATCTGCTTTCGTTTGGCGGGACCAAGAACGGGCTGATGGGCGTGGATGCGGTGGTCTTCTTTCGCCCGGAACTGGCAACGGATTTTTTGTTTGTGCGCAAGCAGGGAATGCAACTGGCATCGAAGATGCGCTACATGTCGGTGCAGATGGAGGCGTTGCTGACGAACGATCTGTGGCGGAGGAATGCGGAGCACGCGAACCAGATGGCACGTTTGCTGGAACAGGAAGTGAAGAAGATTCCACGTATCCAAATTGTGTACCCCGTGGAAGCGAACGGGGTATTCGCGCAAATTCCGCGCGAGGCGATCGAGAAGATACAGGAGCGGTACTTCTTCTATGTGTGGAGCGAAGAGGAGTCGGTGGTGCGGTGGATGTGTTCTTTCGACACGACCGAGGAGGACGTCCAGGAGTTTACGCAGTTTGTGAGCGACGTGGTAAGAAACTGCAGAACTTAAGCTCCAGAGTGTAGGTCTCACGTGGCGCCTCTATGCAGGAGGAATCCGATTTCCCGCCTCGTGACGGAAAACCGGGGGCCGTCTCTTTCATTTCTTGCCTGCCCTAACCCTTGCCCATCGCGCTCTCTGCGCGGCTGCGATTCTCTTGCGTCCTGCCGCCGAAATCGTTCGTTTCTTGCGAGTCGAGGCCGGTCCACGCTTGCTCCCCCGCAGGAAGACCTTCCCGAAGGTAGTTAGGGCAGCGGTTACGCGGTGGAGTTCATTCTCGAGTCGCGCTCGTTCCTGCTCGAGTTGTTTAACCACGGACTGAATTAGTGTTTTTGGCATGGGGGGATTTTATCACTTGTAAGTTGAACATCAAGGCCGTTCCGGCGGGAGGGGATCGGTAACTGGCGCAAGATTCCCATTTGTGGATGAAATCTCGCTCTGGGCAAGGAGTCCAGGCTACAAATCTCTCCTTGCAAAGCGATGGAGTAAGGCACCCAGGGTGGCAGATGGTCAAGGGAACAGTCGTTACCAGCCCGATCGGACCTGCAGTCAGACTTGCGCTCGGAGTTACTATTCCGCCGAACTGGTTGCGCTTCCAATAGGACATGGCCATGAAACCGATGCGGATGTTCATGGGGTGGGAAGGTGAGGACAAAGCCTTGCCGCCATTGTGGCCCCTTGCAATCTTAAAGTGGTACTATCCGCTACTGACAACATGACAAAGCCTTGTTTGCCCCAGTCATCAAGTCGCAATGCGCGGAGGTTTTTCACGACGGTCACTGCCGTCTGCCTGATTTCGGTCGGGATGCCTGCAAATCCAGAAAGTGCCCAGGCTCAGCCAGTGGCGGCAGGCAAGGGACTCCGGCCGGCCAGTACACTTCCGCTGACGAGCTTTTATGACGCGCCCCATCCGCTGCCCGCGGGCAAGCCTGGAGAACTGATACGTTCGGAAGCAATCGACCAATACAACCTTCCGTATGAATTGTCGGCATTGCGGATTCTTTATCACTCTCGGACTGCAAACGGAGAAGACGTGGCCGTCTCGGCTGTGGTGCTAATTCCGGATGGCAAGCCTCCGGCAAGCGGATGGCCGGTAATTGCCTGGGCGCACGAGTTCAGAGGAGCAGCGCGACCGTGCGCTCCCTCGCTGATGAAAAATCTTGGCGCTGGGCCGCTGCTCGCGATGTACGCCAATCTCGGATATGCGGTGGTTGCGACCGACTATTCCGGATTGGGCGCCGATTCTGGTAAGCCAGTGCTGGACATGGAGTCAAACGCGTTGGACATCATCTATTCGATTCCGGCGGCGCGCGCGGCTGTACCACAGATCGGGCTTAAATGGATCGCGGTGGGACCTTTTCAGGGAGCTCTGGCCGCCGTGGCCGTGGCACAGAGCGGCGTAAACGATCCTAATTATCTGGGCAGCGTCGCCACTTCTGGCTTGGCGGATGCGCAGGAGGCCTACCAACGCTTCGCGCTGCGTCCTTCTAACCGCATGCTGCTGGTATTGGCGTCGACCATCAAAGCGCTTTATCCGGAGTTCCAGTTGAGCGACATGCTGAAAGACGTGGCGCTTCCTGCATACCAGCGTGTTACGCAGACCTGTGGAGGAGAAACAGATACGGAGTTCACCAACGAAATGCTCAAACCGGGATGGGAGAACAATCCGTTCGTGAAGGAATTTTTCAGCCGGAATACTCCCGGTCAAGAGCGGGCCCACAGCCCGCTCCTCGTAATCAGCGGCGAGGCGGACTCGGCTATACCGGCGGACATGTCGGGAAAAACCGTGGCCCGCATGTGCAAGCAAGGAAGCCGAATTCTTTTTTTGAAGTATCCGGATCTCGATGCCAGCGGCGTGATGGGAGCTTCGGTCGCAGACCAGATCAGTTGGATCAAGGCGCGCTTTGCCGGACATGCTGCCCCTGGCAACTGCCCTTGAGTAACCTCAGCGGCTGAAGCCGCAGTCGAGAGAATGCAGTTACCGCAGCGCTGAACAACGCGCCACCCAAAATCGGCTACCAGGTCGGGTCAGAGTCAATTTCGTGATCGGCCTGCCTGAACTGATTGCGTTTGCGATAAACAATGAAAATCATGCCGACTGACATCAACGTGGGAGGGACGATAAGAATCAGAATTCCGCTGCGCAAGGCTTGAATCATTCGAGCACCGGCGGAAGCGGCCTGGGTATAGCAGAGCGCGCAACTCTGGGAGAAGGCCGGGAGCGGGGCCGCGAGCATGACCAGTGCAACCAGCGCAATACCAATCAGCAGGAACGGTCTCTCGATTCTCATCTTTCCTTTTAACATCTCGTTCCCTCAACTCGCCTCTCAACTCGCGGCGTTCCCTGCGTGGGTCATTTTGAAAATGGCGCGCCGGTAACCATCCGGAAGCTGTCGGTCCACCCATATTGCATCCCCAGCAGGACAGCAACCGTAAAAATGACGACGAACAACAGAAACGCCCTCTTTTCTGACCAAAGATGCATGAAGAACAATTCTGCCAGCCCCGCCTCGACGATGGCGACCGCCAGCATGCGCGTGAACATTTGCGAAGCGTCGATGTTCTGATAGGCAATCACGAATTGCAAGCCTGCGAGAGCGAGCAGGCAAACATAGACGATCAAGTCTTTCCTGATTCCGCTGCTCTTGTGCTCTTCCGCTGTTGTCATGGTATCGTGCTCCCAAATTTTTTGATCTAGTGGGTGAGGTTCAGAAGATAGACCAACGGGACGACGAACATCCAAACCAGATCCACGAAGTGCCAGTAAAGCCCCAAAACCTCGATGTCATCCGCATTGTAGCGGCCGCCCTTGTAGCGCACACCCACAGCGATTAGAGCGATTACGCCGCAGGTAACGTGCGTGAGATGCAAGCCCGTAACGCTGAAAAACGACGCCCCGAACAGCCCCGTTCCCCAGGGGTTCTTGAACATGGTCATGCCTTCGTCAATGAGCTCCAGCCATTCGCGAATATGCAGCAGGGCGAAAACAATGCCCAGAACAGCGGTAACCATGATCCAGCGGAAGGCTCCGGCTTTGTCCCCCGAGCGCGCTGAGCGCAGTCCGATCAGCATGGTCAAGCTGCTAGTCAGGAGAATGAAGGTCATCAGCGCGACATTAGTGATGCTGTGGAACGGTCTGGGCCAGTTGGGAGTTCCATTGCGCAGGAATCCATACGCCACCAGGCACGCGGCAAAAGTCATGGTGTCCGCGATAATGAATAGCCACATCGCCAGCTTCTTTGTAGGAATCGAAAATGCTGGTCCTACAGTCAGGCCTGTCGAGTGCCCTTCCATGGTCAAATCGGCTTGGCTCACGGCGCCTCCTAATTGTCGAATCGCTTAAATTTTCATCCACAGCAACAAAAGCAGGTACAGCCAAAGAATGCCCATGAAATGCCAGTAACGCGCGGTTGCAACCAACTGGTTCCGGTGCAGAACCGACTTACTCAGCTTGCGAATGACATAGATCAGCCCGCCCAGCCCACCCAGCACGTGCAGCGCATGCGTGACTGTCAGCACATAGAAGAAAGAACTGCTTGGATTCGTGGCCAGATAAAGCCCCTCGGCTCTCAACTGTGACCATGCGGCATACTGGCCAGCCACAAAAAGCAGGCCGAGAAACAAGGTTACGTAGAGCCAGCGTGCCGGGCTCTCAACCTGACTTTTCAGGCCGCCCATGAAAGTAGCGATGCGGCGCCGCGCGACTTCGAGGGTAACGCTGCTGGCGAGCAGCAGAAGGGTGTTGAAGTAGAGGATCGAAGGCAACGTGAAGGTCCGCCAGTCGAGCGATGAACCCTTGCGAACGATCAGCGCGCTGGTGAACGCGGCAAACATCATCGTAATGGCGAAAAGCACCACATAGATGGCGGACGAAGACGGTGGCGGCGAGTGGTCCAGCGCCACATGCAGATCACCATCCGTCGGGACGAATTTCCCCCAACCGCCGTTCCCCGAGTGCCCTTGGTCGCGCAAGCGGCGCGGGTCGATTTGCGGCGGCTCATGTACCGTGGTTGCCATAACGAACTCAACTCCCCTCAGATGCCGTATTCTTCGCGAATTAGCCCCGTGAGTTGCTCTCGCGAGTTACTTCTCATCGTGCTCCGTCTTAACTTGCTCCGGCGAAGCCTGCATGACATAGTCACCAACCGAACTCTGCACGCCGTATTGATAGGGATCGTGGTAAACCACCGGAAGCTTACCGCCAAAATTGTCCCAAGGTGGCGGCGTAGCCGTGCTCCACTCCAGGGAAGTGGCCTCCCACGGGTTATCCGGCGCCGGTTCGCCCCAGAACCGGCTATGAATCAGGTTGTAGACAAAAATAAGCTGGGCTGCACCGGTCAGGAGAGCAGCGACGGTGATGAAGCGATGCACCGGGATTAGCGGCTGCAAGAAGTCATCCACGAATGATGAGTAGCGGCGCACATTGCCAGCCATTCCCAGGTAGTGAAATGGCATAAAGATGCAATAGGTGCCCACGAAGCTGAGCCAGAAATGAGCTCTTCCCAAAGTTTCGTTCATCATTCGTCCGAACATCTTGGGAGCCCAGAAGTAAGTTGCCGCAAAGATGCCAAACATGGCCGCAACGCCCATCACCATGTGGAAATGGCCGACCACGAAGTAAGTCGCATGGAGCGGGATATCCACCGACGGCTGCGCGAGGAAGAAGCCACTGACGCCGCCGCTGACGAACATCGAGATAAAGCCCAATGCAAACAGGGATGCCGAGTTTATCCGCAGCTTGGAACCATACAGACTGAAGGTCCAGATGAGCACCGTGATGGTGGCCGGGATGGTTATGACCAGCGTGGGGAAAGAGAATGCCAGCGCGGAGATTGGATTCATCCCACTGACAAACATGTGATGCCCATAAACCATGTAACTGAGGACGGCAAGGGCTCCCATGCAATAAATGAGCACCCTCTGGCTAAGCATCGGCTTACGCATGTTGGTAATCAGGACGTGGGAGACGATGCCGATACCGGGCACGATCGCGATGTAGACCTCCGGATGTCCGAAGAACCAGAACAGGTGCTGCCACAGCAGAGTCGATCCACCGGAGTGGGGCACCAATTGGTCGCTGACGACCAGACCCGACGGGACGAAAAAGCTGGTTCCGGCCACATGATCGAGAATGACAAGGATGCATGCCGGCATTAACACGGCAAATGCTGTCAGCCCCATACACGAGGTAATGAACCAAGCCCAGGCGCTGAGGGGCAGGCGCATGAGGCTCATGCCCTTGACCCGGAGATCAAGCGTGGTGGGGATGAAGTTCAACGAGCCCAACAACTGGCCAACACAAAACAACGCAATGGAAGCGGCCCAAAGCACTACACCCAAACCTTGGCCGGGACCCGCAATCGAACCCACGGCATTGAGCGGCGCGTATTGGGTCCAGCCACCCAGGGTCGGTCCGTCGCTGAGGGTGAATGACGACATCAGGACCAGGAAGCCCGCGAATGTGACCCAGAACGACATCATGTTAAAGCGTGGGAAGGGCATGTCCTCGGCGCCGACCTGGATCGGCAGGAAGAAGTTACCGAAGGCCGCGAAAGGCGCGGTCGTGAGCACGAAAAAGACCATGATTGTGCCGTGCATGGTCATCAATTGCAGGTAGTACTCCGGCGTCATTACCCCGCCAGGAGCGCCAGTCTTCGAAAGCAATTGCAGGCCGGGGATGGCGGCGCTGTTCCAAGCCAGGTGAATGCGCATCATCCAGGAAAGAACCATTCCGCAAAGAGCGGCGACCAGGGCCAACGCGTAATACTGCTTGCCGATCACCTTGTGGTCGAGACTGAAGACGTACTTCCGAATGAAACTTGTCGGAGGACCGTGGTGCACCGCATGAGCTGCTAGGTCGTGCATATCCTCACCTCACTAGAATTGTGCCGATCCACTCGCGCGTGAACGCGGACGGGAAGAGCTACTGCATTGCCGCTTCCTTCTTCAGCCAGTCATCGAAGTCTTGCTGGGACATTACCTCGAGGTACGCCTTCATGTTGTAATGTCCGAGGCCACAGAGCTGGGTGCAGACAATTTCGTACCTGCCGATCTTGGTTGCCGTGAAGTGCAGAGAAACATCTAACCCGGGAACAAAATCCTGTTGCACCCGCAACTCCCGCACATAGAAAGAATGCCCAAGATCTTTCGAATGCATGAGCAGATGGATTTCCTTGTTCACCGGAATCGCCATCTCGGCGGTCACGATGTCGTCTTTGGAATCAGCATCATGATCGAGGTCGAGACCAAAGAAATTCTGCGTGCTCTCGTTAATGAGCTCCGGGTGAAGGGGACCGAAGGTTCCATCCGGACCGGGATAGCGGAAATAGAAAGCGAACTGCCCGGCTTGGACCTGGATGGGCATGGCATTAGCCGACGGCGGGGTGAGATATACGCTGGCCCATGCCTTCACTCCGAAAACTCCGAGGGCCAGGACTTCTATGCCTACGACCAGAAAGGCCGCAACCACCAACGCCTTGGCGCCGCCAGGAAAGTTCTTAATCTTTGCATCGGGGCGAGGGTTGGAGAACTTCCAGACGAAAATAGCCAAGAGGAACTGCGCCGCGAGAAAGGCGATCCCAGCCTCGGCCATGGTTTCTGACATCTGCTCATCGATCAGATATCCATGAGTCGATATGTCCTCGGGCATCGCCCAAGTGTGTCGCAGGATGGGAATCGCGGAAAGGATCGCGATTACGATGATGGTGACCGCAAAGAATTTCGCCATGATGTCTCGCTTCCCGCCGGCTTCGAGATCCGGCCTTATCGTCAGGCCTCAAAACCCAGCCGCTTTGACGCGGACTAACGTAACTGAACAACCTGAACGTTAGCTGACCGCTTCATGAACATTCGTTCATCTTGCTCTGAACCTGAAGTTGCTCATCACAGTTCAGAACTTCAGCGAAGGTGCGTCGCCTGCATCTGGGGCTGAAGGTTCCGCCACACGTCTCGCATTGATTCTTTACCCGAGCGCCCTTCACTTCGCCTTACTTCACTTCGCCTTAAAGGTAAAGTCGGCGGTTGCCGCTGCGCCCGCCGCTACCGTCACCTTCTGGGTCTGCGTACCGTAGGTTTCCTGCCAGGCTGTAACCGTGTAACTTCCGGGAGGGACGTTTTGGATCGTGTACGAGCCATTCTCGTCCGTGGTTGCGTACGGGCCCTTGACCACAGCGAACCAGCCACTCATCCACGGATGGATATTGCACTTAACGTGGATCATTTCCGGGGTTTTCCAGCTCTTAGTGACGGGCGGAGCCCCTGGCGGTTGCGACTGGTTCCACGGGATATTGCCAGTAAGAGGATTGGGTTCCGGGTGGATATTGTGGGCCGTCTGATCGCTGGTTTGCACTTTGAATTCCTGGCCTACGTCCATCGCCAGCACGTGCGGGGTGTACATGCAGTTCTTCTGGTCGAATATGGGGACTTGAGTGGGTTTCATGCTGGCCGCAGCGCCACTCAGACCTTCGGAAATGTAGAGAACAACATTCCCCAAACCGCCACCACTGCCGACCACGACATTCTCAGAATGAGCGGGGTTGTTGGCGTGTGCCTTGTCGCAGAAGGGATCCTTTGACATATCGATGCCCCGCATGTGCGGGGCTGTGCCGTCGAGCTTGACAGTGCCGGTAATTTTGCCTTCCCCGGCCGCACTCGCCTTGTGGCTGATCACTAACGCTACAAAACCGACCAATACTAGACTGGCTAAGACCGCGGCCAAACCACGACTGCGCTGATGCTTCATGGCTTTTCTCCTAAGTTCGGAAGGGGTTACCCTCCCAATCACTATCATTGTGCTGGTGCATTTGGGTTAACCGGTTTCAACCCCAGTTGATTGGCAATCTGCTTTTCTTTCGCGTTGAAGGCGTTGTGCGGCTGCAGCGAGCGCAGATAAAACACCAAGTCCCACGCCTCCTCCGGTTTAATGTTGTCTGCGAATGACGGCATCGGTGTGCCATCCAAGCCGGTCATAAAGATCTTGTAGATATCCGTGTCAGTGTTTCCGCACAACGGTCGCGAGCCGTCCGTGAAGTTGAACGGCGAAATAGGCCGCCCAAGGTCATCGCTAAGAGTCGCGGCGGAAGGGCCGTTGGCCATGCCCTGGACACCGTGGCACTTCCAGCATTCCATCTTCCTGAACACTTCCTGGCCAGCCTTGACTCTGTCCGCCGTGACTTCCGGCTCAGCCGGGATCTGGATGGGCGTTCCCGCTTTCTCATTCTGCCAACGCGGCGAAAAGTGTTTGATCCATGCCACCAAGTCGGCCCGCTCCTGCTTGGTCAATGCGTTCCAAGACGGCATATTGGAGCGATCCAAGCCTCGACCGATGCTGTCGTACAGATCCTGGTCGGTGGGCAACGTGCCGGTAGGAGTGGAGCGGCACTTGAAAATCCCGAGTTGGAAGTCACGCGGCTTCGGGTTAATCCATTGGGCGTTCTCCCCGTTGCCATCCCCGAGAGGGCCGTGGCAGCCGACGCAGTACCGGCGATAGGGCAAGGCGGCGGCCTTGGCGGCTCCGGTTATGTTGCCAACGTGGCTGGACGCCGCCGGCGATGTCAACCACTCTTGCTGCTGATTCGTGGTGAGTTGCGCGTACGAGGCAGCAGACAAACAGAGAGCGACAACCACGCTCAACAGCAGCGACCACTTGAGTAAGTTCTTATACATAGTCATCCCTCTCTTTAGAAGTCGAAGTCAACTCCGAACAGCAATTCACTGGTGTTGATGCTAGTGGTATTACCCAACGCGTTAATGGGGCCCGTGCCGTCCTGGTGGAACAAGTTGAATTCGCCGTGATAGGCGAAACCGGCCCGGCTGGTCATAAACGGGTTGTAGCGGTAGCCGATTACATAGTTGGTGACGTTTCCCAGGTTCAACGGGGTTCCCGGAGTGGCTTGTTGCGACATTCGTTCCGCTTCAAACCGGGTGAGGAAGATCAGCTGCGGACTGTATACGTAGCGAGCTTCGACGAGGTAGCCGTTCCAGGTGGGCGACCGCGATCCCATCGGAAGAACCGACACCCCCGGGATGTTGTCCAAAGTGCAACCAGGAGGCGGAACCGGACTGGTGCAGGATGCAGTCGAACTTCCATTGCTTGGGGCGATTGGGTTGCCATAGCCCTGCCCGAACCAAGCGTTATCCTCGCCGTGCTGCGTAACTACGTTCACGTCAAAGTGGGGACCGAAGTAGAACTGTCCGGTGAAGCCCACACGACTGAATCCCTTGTTGTCAATTCCCGAACCAGGGATGGGTGCCCCAGGAGTGGTTGGTGTCCCGCCAGTAGTCCGATAGTACGTTGCCGCTTGTCCCACAAAGGCGTACATCCCGAAACGGCTCACCCCCAGCTTGCCAAAATCGACGCCTTGGTCGAAGGTGAAGAATCCACTATAGTTGTTGCCTCCGGTAACCAGGTTCACGTTTCCGTCATTCGAACTGAGCAGGGCGGCGGAAATACGCGTCCGATCGTCCAACGAGTGTCCCACATACTCCATGCCGAACTGGTTGTCCCCCATCTGCCCGTAGATGTTCCCGTCGCCGACGGGGATGAAGTGATAAGTCTGATAGACACCGCCGTTAGCGGTCAGCGTCAGAATGCGCTTTTCAGAAAGCAGGTTGTTGAGCTCAAATCGACCTACCTTGATGTTGAACCAGGGGCTGTTCCCGATGTTATCCAAGCGCGCCATTACGCTCTCAAAATGAAACGCTGCCGTTGGGTCCGACGACGGAAGCACATAGAACGAGATGTTCTTCTCCAGAGTTCCACCCGTATGGAAGTCGAGCCCGCTCAGGTCAAAACCCGACGAGGTGATGCGCGCGGCCGTCGAACTGGTAGGAAGCGGATTCCCCGCCGTGTAGACATCCACCTGCTGAAGGCTGCTCACCCGGTGCCAGATCGGCGTGATGCGGAAAGTGACCGGCCAGTAGCCAGGATTCTGCCAGATGGGAGCATCCCGATCGTTCATCAACTGATAGCCATTGTCTCGGAACTTCAGACCGAAGTTATTCAATGCGGGCCACGACTCGTGGCAGGCCGAGCAGCGAAGCCCATACTTTCTGGCGAAGGCGGGTAACGCGCTCGCCGACCGACTGCTGCCCAGGATCAGAAAGATTAACGCGAAAGCAGCGGCGAGGACAGAACGTACCTGTTGCGGCTGCTGACAGAGGTGAGACTGCGCCCACATACGCATGGCTGCACTCCTCAACGGAAGTCACAAGTTTTGGAAAAAACGGAATTCCCCACTCACGCGCAAACGAGCGAACGCAGGCAGCAACTAATCCCCAAAGACTAGGGCCTCGTAGCTTCTACGCCCGAACTCAACCATCAAAAATTTGCGGTTAAGTGGTCCAACCACCCCACAGCCGTCGGATACTACTACTGCTACAAACGAAGTGCAAGGGGGTTGAAAGATTTTTTTTACATTTTTTTTAACATGCTGCTTCCTGTGTGCGGTGAAGTACCATCGCGCCTAATTCACGTGAGTTGACAGCGATGAACCCAGCGTAAGAGACTCTTGCAACAGGAGCACCGGAGCCGGCCGTGATGTGGGAGAGGCGTTTTCGTGGTAGGGGGCTGAATCGGCGGGTTGCGTTTCATGGCACTACGCTTTATCTAAGATCAACGGCGGTATTTATTCTGCTCGCTGCGGCGGCAATTCCCTTGCACGGCCGCGAAAAAGATGTGCTTGCATATGGCGAAGGCCTGATCGTCAATATTCCGCTGCCGGAGCCCGAAGTCGCGCAGGTGGTCGAAGAGGTGGCGCAGAACACGATTATCCGCGGAACCAAGGAATACAACAAAGACGAGTACGTCACGGGAGCGGTCGCGGCCACGTCGACACCGGTTTTTCCGCCATGGACGGAGGGCGGGAAGGTCTTCTACAAGGTGCGGATGCACGCGCTCGATCCGCGAAATTTCAAAGACAGCGGCGATCTTGGGACGTTGGCCGTGCGCTACGTGGTGCAGGTACAGGGCTTCGAAAATACCGTACTGCGCATTGACGCTCTGTTTGTGGAAGATTTTCGGCACAGCGTCCATCTCTCGAACGGCTCGGTGGAGAGCAGCGAGTACAAGGACATCCACGATCGCCTGGACGCGGTCGAACTGATGAAAAAGGAAAACGCCGAGGCCACACGAGCCAAACAGGAGCGCTTGGCGAAGGAAAACTTCGGCCTCGGCAGTGACACAGTTCTGCTAAGCACTCCGCCGCCGGAGACCTCCATCGATAACACGCCTGACGAGAACCAGATGGGCCCGTTGGGAAAGAACGCTAACGGCCAAGCGGCGGCGGCGGCGTATGATCAGCCCGCTCAATCGCTCGAGCAGCGCGTCGCTGAACTGCGCCGCCAGGTGGAGCGGCTGGTCAAGAAGCCTGGGGCTCCGCTCAAGTCCGCTCCGTTCCACAGTGCGAGCACGCTCACTTCTCTGGAGCCTGGCGTCGAAGTTCTGATTCAGATTTCAACCCCTTACTGGTACGGGGTTGAGACCCACGACGGACAGCACGGATGGATTCGACGGGACCAGTTGGAGCAGGTGCCATGAGGCTGCGGAGCCTGCGCGACTCTCGCCGGTTACTGCGCGCTGCGATGCCTTCTGCGTTTCTGATGGTCGCTCTTCCGATGGCTACGCTTTTGCTGGCTACCGTGCGGAACGCTGGAGCGCAAACAGGCCCGTACGAGCGCACCTTTTATCAGTCGAAGAGCGCGGTGGAAAAGGCGCTCAAGGAGTTGCAACCCTCTATGCGCGGACGGCTGCCGGTGCTGGAAGGATTCGCCTTGCCGGGCGATCATCCTTTTGACCGCTACCAGCGAGCTTATTACGAATCTTCCGTGCAGGTGAGTGCGACTGCATCGGGCGGATCGGTGGTGCGGGTGAGCACGAAGGTGACGGCGTGGTACGCGGATTCAGCTCCATCTCATTCGGGATACCAACTGCTGACTTCGAATGGCCGGCTCGAATCCGATCTTCTCGACCAGCTATCCGATCTGCTTGCGACTAGGCCCGGCGTGCCGAGTTCGGAGGGGAGTTCCGGCGCGGGTTCGAGGCAAAACTCCAACAAGGATTTCCCGGCGATCGCTCGGCCGGCGGCGTCGGCTAAGCCGCCAGAAATTGCGGACAAACGCACTGCCGAACCAACTATCTCGGCGCCGATGCCCCAGTCGCCGGAAACCGGGCGCACGTTCTCTTCCTCATTGGAGCAGGGCCTGTCGAGTCAGCAACTGGCGGATTCGAAGAATTCGCTGAAGTCTTCGGATCAATCTCAAACCCGCTTGCAGGCGGAGGCGGCGAGCCTGGAGGAAGTGCTCAAAAACCAGGCGCATCCGAGGAATCTGGTGGCGATCAAGAAAACAGGAACTCCGGTGGTTGCGTCTCCCAGTTTGAATGGCAAGACTTTGTTTCTGGCGAGCGCGCAGGACGAATTCGAGATGTTGGACTTCAATGCGGACTGGGTGCACGTGCGGATTTCCGGCCTATCGCGGGGATGGATCTGGCGCACGAGCCTGGAGATGCCGGAGGGTATTTCGGACGTTCCGCTGGCTGGAGCGCGGGCCGCGCTGGTTGCCGCCGACCTGTTTCAGGTGACGCGGGAGGAAACTGCGCCCTTCCCGGGGGATTGGGAGGCGCTGCGTGGCAAAAACGTGAAAATCATCTCGGTGCAAAAGATCCAGGAGGACGAGAAGAACAGCGGTGCACCAGCTAAACTGGAATTCGCCAAGTCCTTGCTCGACAAGAGCTACGCGGAACTGGCGGCAAAATCACAGGAGATCGCCGGAGTTGTGCTGATCTTCGATTCTGTGGATGGCGGCATGATTGCGGCAACGCTGCCGACGGTTCAGCGATGGAAGGCGGGTACCTTGTCCGACGCAGCGCTTTGGCATCAGTGCTATTTTGATCCACCGGAGACATTCGCGGTCTCAAGCACTCCGGGCGGTCATTGACTTGAACTGGCCGTCGGCAGTTGCCAAGGACTGTGTTTGGTGCGAGCATCGTCAGAGTGGGGTGCGTTGCCGGTTGTAGTTTTAGCTTGACATTGAACTGATGGCGCGATACCAATGCTGTCTTTGACGAGCCGGCATCAAGGTTCAAGAAACAAGCAGGAAACGAACTGGTGAGTGTGGGGTTCATGTTGAGAAATTTCCTCTCTCCGCTGCGCGATTACGCTGAACTGACCAAGGCGCGCATTACGACCCTGATCGTCCTTACAGCGTGGTGCGGCTATTTCTTTGGCGCGCACCGGAATGGTGCGCCGTCGTGGTCGCTGGGCCTGTTTCACGCCTTGCTGGGTGTGGCGCTGGTTTCGAGCGGAACGGCGGCACTGAATGAAGTGCTCGAATCGAGCGTCGATGGGCGCATGCGGCGTACTGCGCTTCGCCCCTTGCCTTCGGGACGCATGACCAAGGCCCACGCGGCCGTAGTAGGATTGGCGCTGACGCTGGGCGGTTCCGTTTATCTGGCAATGTATGCAAACTTACTAACCGGATTGTTAGTGTTCTTGACTGCGCTGGTGTATCTGGCGGCATACACTCCGCTGAAGAAGGTATCTCCACTGTGCACATTCGTAGGCGCGTTTCCGGGAGCAATGCCGGTGGTGCTGGGTTGGACGGCGGTGCGTGGAAAGCTGGAAGTTGAAACTTTGATTCTCTTTGCCATCATGTTCGTGTGGCAGTTTCCGCATTTTCTTTCGATCGCATGGCTTTACCGCGAGGACTACGCGCAAGGCGACATTCGCATGTTGCCGGTGGTGGATTCCGATGGGAAGTCCACCGTATGGCGGATTCTAGCCTATTCTGCAGCGCTGATTCCGGTCAGCGTTTTGCCGGTCGCGCTGGGAATGGCGGGACGTGTGTATCTGGTTGGGGCCATCCTGATGGGCGCAGCGCTGTTCCGTGTGTCGATGGGAATGGCGTATCCGCAACTGCCGGCAACGGCTGCGGCATCCAAACTGCCAGCTCGTCGCTTGCTGCAGGCGACAATCATCTATCTGCCTGCGCTGTTTGTGCTTATGATGGCTAACTCGGGCAGTCGGTGGTAACTCGCAAATCCACGAGTCTCGTCATCCCGAGCGAGGCGAGGGATCTGCATCCTGCGGCGTACCGCAGATCCCTCGCCTCGCTCGGGACGACAATTTGTATAAGGTGTTCCCTCTTGCGCAGGTTCAGGATCACTCCAACTCCAACTCAATTCTCTTTGTAGCTAGGTCCATGCTGGCGATCCGAAACTTGCGGATCTGGCCTGCTCGCAAAGACTGCGGCTTGGCCTCGGTGGCGGGAGGGCCACTTTTCCAGCGCGCTTGCAGCATGGAACCTAACGAAGACAGATCGGTCTTGGAGGTCGTGGAAGAAGGCGATTCCGCGCGCTTGTCTTCCTCCGCTGGATGCTCTTCGGGGATCCGGCACGTTGCGAGTACGCCTTCGCCAAGCTCGACGCGGGCGCGTCCTTCGGAAATCTCCGTCATGCGGCCGGTGACGATATCGCCTTCCTTGTGTTCGGCCAGGTATTCATCCAGGCCGGTTGGGACCAGTTGTTTCATGCTCAGGCGTATAAGCCGTTTTTCCGTGTCGAGCGCGAGTACCTGCGCCCTGACCACTTGCCCCGCCCGCAGCACTTCCTGCGGGTGATTGATGCGTTTCTCTGCGCTGATTTCGCTAATGTGGATCATCCCTTCAACGCCCTCGGTGAGCTGCACGAACGCGCCGAACTTCGTCAGGTTAGTTACGGGCCCTTCGATCACCGTGCCCGGCGCAAATTTCTGCGCTGCCCCGGCCCAGGGATCGCCCAGCGCTTGCTTCAGGCCGAGGGAGATGCGACGTTCTGTGGCGTTCACTCCGAGAATCACGGCTTCAACCGTCTCGCCCGGCTTCACTACATCCCCCGCAGTTCGAACTCGCTTAGCCCACGACATTTCGGAAATATGAATCAGACCTTCAATGCCGGGTTCGAGTTCGACAAACGCGCCAAAATCGGCGATGCGTGTAACCGCGCCTCGCACGCGTTCACCCGCCTTATATTTTTCGGCGACGGCGTCCCACGGATGCGGCTGCAGTTGCTTCATGCTGATCGCAATGCGGCGCTTGTCTGAGTCGATCTTGACGATCACGGCTTCGATCTGCTGTCCCGTCGACAGCACGTCAGAAGGCTTATTGACGCGCCGCCATGAAATCTCGCCGACATGTAGCAGGGCGTCCGCGCCACCGATATCGACGAACGCACCGTAATCGGTCAAGCTGCGGACTTCACCGTGCACGGTGTCTCCTTCTTTAAGTTCCGAGTACCGGCGCTCTTTACCTGCGCGTTCTTCGTCCTCCGCAATGGCGCGACGATCGACTACCACGTCTTCCTCTTCCACATCGAGCTTGATGATCCGGCAGCGGATTTCCTGTTCAACGAGTTTCTCCATTTCGGAGGCGTCGTGGGTTCCACTACGCGAAGCGGGCATGAAGGCTCGCACTCCGATATCCACGCTTAGGCCGCCCTTGACCACGCCTGTCACGGTGCCGATGATCGTTGACTTCTCGGCGAAAGCTTTCTCCAGTGAGGACCAGTCAGTGGGACGCTCGACCTTGCCTCGGGTCAGTTCGTAGTAGCCTTCGGGATCGCGGCCCTTGATGGTGACTTGCACTTTGTCGCCGGGCTTTGGCGGCTTGTCGGCGGGAAACGCCGTGAGGGGCAAAACGCCTTCGGTTTTGAATCCGATATCGAGAACGATGGAGTCGACGGTCACCGCAATCACCATGCCTTCGCGACCCTGACCGCCTGCTTCCTTCTTGCGGGAATGACTTTGTTCGTACTCGGAAAAGACATCTTTGAATGATTCAACGGGCTCGCCGGCTGGCGCGGGTTCCGGGGTGGTTGCGTTGGGCGCGTTTGGTTGGGGCGTGGTTGGCTCGGACATGTCTGGATCGGACGACTCTGATTTGGACGACATTGGATTGGTCATGAAGAGGTTAGAGCCCTGCGGCGTGATCCCGCCTAGGATAACACCGCTCGGGGCTGGCCTGAAGACTGAGCCGGGACTGGATTTCACGCTTTCGGGTGTGAACTATCTTCCGCTTCCCCAGTCAAAGAGCTTAAGCGGAATTGTTGCGGCTGAAAATGTTAGTGGGGGCACACCAAGTCCCAAACGCTCAAGACGAACGATGTGAACGGGGCCGCAAAAAAGGTGGCGCGGCCGGACAGCCTGATCTGGATCGTCGTGGGCGATCGCGCGCAGATCGAAGCGGGCGTGCGTGAGCTCAATCTCGGCGAGTTCCATCTGATGGACGCCGACGGAAAAGTACAGTAGCGGTTCACCAAATGTTGTAATAACCGTTGCGGCGGGCGAGTTCGATTTTGAGGCCGAAGAGCTTGCCCAGGCTTTCGGCTTGCAGGACTTCTTCCTTGTGTCCGTCGGCTACGATCCGGCCGTTCGACATGAGTACGACTCGTTCGATCTCTGGAACGACGTCTGGGAGTTCATGAGTTACGAGAATGATTCCAATTCCCGAGTTGGCCAGCGAGCGCATCGTCTCTCGCAAGCTTCGCTGCGCCAAAATGTCCAATGAATTGCAGGGTTCGTCGAACAACAGCGCGCGTGGCTTATGAACGATCGCCCGGGCGATCAAGACGCGCTTGGCCTCTCCTGACGACATTTCCTGCACCGCACGCTCCGCCAGATGCGAGACGCCCAATTGCGCCAAGGCGGCCTCGGCCAAGGCTCTGTGTTTGGGATCGACCGTGTGGTTGGGGAAGATGCGGGTGCTGCTGAAGAACCCGGATAGCACTACGTCCAGGCCACTGGCGTCACCAGTGCATGAGGACATCAAATCGTTGGAGACGATGCCCAGCAAGGAGCGCAACTCAAAGACATTCCAGGTCTTCTGGCCGAGGATGGCCATGCTTGACCCTGCGCGGACCACCGGATAGCATTCGCGGGTAATGGTCTTGATTAGCGTCGATTTGCCGCAACCATTCGGTCCCAGCACTGCCACATGCTCGTCGACATGAACGCGAAGGGTGAAGTCGTCGAGGACGATCTTCTCCCCCCGCACCACGCGAACCTTCCGCAGATCGAGTAAAGGCGCTTCGCTTTGCACTCGGTCGAGTGATTTCACGTTTACAGTATCGCAAGTATTCGTGCTGCTGAGCGAGACGGGCGACGGCGGTAGGACTCTAACCTACGACCTACGGATTATGAATCTCTTAAGTCGCGCTGAAAATGCAGCCGCTACAGGTCTTAAACCGCCAGATTGTGGCAAAGTCCGGCAGAGACTCGCGATCCCCGCCTAGCTGCGAGTTTATCGCGAGCGGCTCCTTCCGCTTCCGCAGCGCGGCGGGTAATCACCTATGGCCCCCCTCCCGAAAGATCAGGCGACTGCGAAGGGCAGAGGTGCTAGCATGAGCTTATAGTACGTTCCATGGAGGGTTCGTCATGAAGCCCTATCAGGATGAACGTGCACCCGCCTACGACCAATGGTGGTCTCGGTTTGGTCCGGCCTCCTTGTCGCACTCTCTGACTGTGGCAACCGTGGTTGGTGTGATGGTTGCTTCTGTGGGTATCGCTCTGTTTGCCTTGTCGCGCTATCTGCAAATTCCATGGCACATAGCAGCCGCTACCGGTGGCATTGGCCAAGTGGTCATTGTCAGCGTCTTGGTGATGGTCGTTCTTGAACAACGTCGCAAAAGATTGGTCCGGCAAGCGCAGGAATTCACCTTCTTGAACCATCACATTCGGAATGCAATCACCCAGATGACCATGGCTTCGTATCTCGCCGATCTAGATAAGCAGCAACGGATCAGGAGCGAGGCCTTGGAGCGAATCTCGGGGGCACTGCGCCGAATCGCGACCAGCGCAGACCTCAACGGGCTGTCCCTTGAGGTTGATCTCACCGGCGCAGAATTGGCCCAAGAGGGAACAGAGGAGAAACAGGAGGATAAGAAGAGGACGGCATAACCATAACGAAGAAAGAACCTATCCACATTTGAGTTTCAGTGCTTGGGCCAGACATATAGGCTTATCTTCCGAAAAGCAATCGTTCCAGTAGGGGACCGAGGGCCAAGGCCGGAAGATAACTCAGGGCCACCATCGTTATCAAACAGGTTGTAAGCAGGACTCCGAACGAAAAAGAATGGGTGGGAAGAGTTCCTAACGAAGAAGGAGTGCTTCTCTGGCGGCCAAATAGATCTGCCAACGCCAATGCAGGAATCGCCAGGCCGAACCTACCCACCATCATTGCCAATGCTGTGGTGAGGTTATAGAACGGAGTGTTCGCACTCAGACCGGCAAAGCTTTGGCCATTGTTGGCGAAGCAGGAAGTATAAGCAAACAGAATTCCGGTAAAACCATGCGGGCCGCCGTTGACGGTCAACCCGGACAGTCCCGCCCTGGTGCTCACGGCAATCGCGGTAAGCGGGAGGACGACTAGTGGCGCGGCCAAAGCGTACAGCATGATCATTTTGTTCTCCGGCGGCCCGATCTTTTTTCCCAGGTATTCAGGCGTGCGTCCAACCATGAGTCCTGCTAGAAACACCGCGATCGCAGCGGCCATAACCATGCTGTAAAGACCAGTTCCCAGACCTCCGAATATGAGCTCTCCAAGCAGCATGTTGACTAGCAAAACCATGCCACCGAGCGAAGTGTAACTGTCGTGCATGGAGTTATAGGATCCCGTGGCCGTGTTGGATGTAACCACCGCTGTAAGAGTCGAACCGCCAATGCCGAAGCGTACTTCCTTCCCTTCCATGTTTCCAGCAGAGACGCTCCCGCCAAAAACGTTCCCGCCGGACTGGATGCCACTATTTCGGGAATCCACACCGCCGACCTTGACGTCGCCTCCTTGATCAAAGTGATGTGCTTCAAACTGATGGACAAGGACCAATCCGCAGACGAAGAGAAGCACCATCACCCAGTAGAAAAGCCATCCTTGTCGAGGCTGACCAACCATCCTGCCGAAGGTGTTAGTCAACGCCGCGGGCAGAAGCACGATCGCCAACATTTCTAGAAAGTTGGTAAGGGGCGTGGGATTTTCATACGGATGAGCCCCATTCGCGTTAAAGAAGCCACCACCATTCGTGCCGAGATTCTTGATGATCTCCAGTGCGGCTACCGGACCCTGCGGTATGACCTGCTGGGCACCCTCGACGGTGGTGGCGACCGCATAGGGGCGGAAGTTCATCGGAACGCCCTGCCAGACGAGCAGCAAGGCGCCAATCAATGCTCCGGGCAACAGGATCCAGAGCAAGCCGCGGGTCAGATCAACCCAAAAGTTGCCGAGCGTGCCGGAAAGTTGGCGGGCAAGACCGCGGATGAAGGCAACGCCCACGGCTAACCCTGCCGCGCCAGCCAGGAAGTTTTGCGCGCAGAGTCCCACCATCTGGCTAAAGTAGCTCATCGTACTCTCGCCAGCGTAGGCCTGCCAGGTAGTGGTCGTCGAGAAGCTGATCGCCGTATTCAGAGCCAGGTCAGGAGCTAACGGCGTCGTCTGGTACTGCGGAAAAAACCACGGAAGAAACTGTTGCATTCTGAGAATGGCATATAACAGGACCGTACCGGCAAAACCAAAGATCACGAAACACGCCGCATACTCCTTGCCGCTCATTTCCACATTAGGATCAACCGCAGTAATGCGATAGACAAGCCGCTCAACCGGCAGACATAAACGATCAAATGAGGTCCGCTTCCTGGAAAAGACCCGCTCCATGTAGCCGCCCAAGGGCTCGACCAGGGCGGTAACGATGGCCACGAACAACACGTATTGAATTGCGCTGTAGAGATCCACCAGCCCCCCGAAGGCGCTCTGCTGTCTCTGAAAGCATTCTAGTGCCGCCCCGGTGTATTTGCACAATTGATGAGCGTGTGCATTTCCGCTGGCGTAAATTACCATCTCGATTGATAATCCAGCCCTGATTTTCTGCGCATACCAAACAACATGCCGAACCTCACACCAAGGCGGCCGAGTGTCGATTGTTGCAAAATAGCGAACTTGGAAAAATGAACGCCTTTCGACGATTCCGTTCCGTGGTGACCTTGTTGCTGGCCGCGAGTCTGGCTCACGCCGCTTCCTACCAATACTTTCGCATCGGAAACAAGAACGACATCCAAACCAGGTCCGCTGCCGGCATTGCCATGATGGGAGGCGGCAGCGATCTTGATGAAGCGTTTCGCTGGCTTTGTGAGAAGGGCAATGGCGGTGACTTCCTGATCCTGCGAGCCACCGGGGACGATGGGTACAACTCCTACGTCAACGGATTGTGCAAGCTGAACTCAGTTGCAACCCTGATTATTCCCGATCGCCAAGCGGCGCAGGACCCCGGGGTGGAGGAGATTATTCGGGAGGCGGAAGAGGTATTCATTGCCGGCGGCGATCAGGCCAACTACATCCGCGCTTGGAAAAATACCCCAGTCGAAGACGCGATCGATGCGAATGTCGCCGCTGGCAAGCCGATCGGTGGAACCAGCGCTGGTCTCGCCGTGCTGGGTGAATTTGTCTACGGCGCTCTCGGAGACAAACCCAACGACCACGATCTCGCTTCCGCCGATGTTCTACCCAATCCTTACTTCGAGCGGGTAACGCTGATTCGCGGATTTCTAAAGATTCCGCACCTGGAGAACCTGCTGACCGATTCGCATTTCGCGAAGCGCGACCGCATGGGCCGCACTCTGGGGTTTCTGGCTCGCATCATCGAGGATGGATGGTCCAACTCTCCGCGTGAAGTTGCGATTGACGAAAAATCGGCCGTTCTGGTCGAACCGGATGGCAAGAGCGCCGTAGTGGGAAACGGCAAAGGGGCATACTTTCTTCGGCCCACGCGCCGGCCCGATGTTTGCAAATCCGGGCAGCCTCTCACATTCCAGAAAATCAGCGCCTATAAAGTTCCAGCGGGTGGGCACTTTGATTTCAAATCGTGGTCGGGTGATGGCGGGACGGCTTATTCGCTCTCCGTCGAGAAAGGACAGATCGAGAGCACACAGACCAAGCATGCCATCTACTGATTCCTCCGATTCCTCTTCGCGCGATAACAAGAGCGCGTCCGCTATTGCCGTTGACTTCGCCCGCATTCCCTGCGAGACTCCGTGGCTAGAAGTTTGACCCTGAGGGACGCCATGGGCAGGCACTGCCACCACTTCCGTTCGTGTGCAAGCACGTTTGAGCAGCCGCGTTTTCTCGTCGACTTGGGGAAACTCGAAGCCGGCCTGTGATTTCCTTCCTGTGAGCTGACTTATCGACGCTCTTCATGTTCTGGTCTAGGATGCTGGATCATAAGTCGAATCAAAGGGGCCCCCAATGAAACTCCCAAGGATTATGCTGCTGTCGCTGGTTGTGACGGTAGCTTCAGCCGTGTCTTCGGCTCAGGACGCGACTGGAAGAATTTTCGGAACGGTCTACGACCAGCAGGGAGCGGTGATCCCAGCCGTGCAGATTACCGTGACCAACACGGCTACCCAGGACGCGCGTACGGCGACTACGAACAAAGAGGGATCTTTCCAGGTATTGGCGCTGCCCATCGGAAATTATAAGGTAACCGCCGAACATACCGGGTTTCGCACCGTGATCAGCCCCGAGCAGAAACTGCTGATCAACCAGGCACTGCGCGTCGACGTCAAGATGCAAGTGGGCGCGGAAAATCAGACGGTCGAGGTTGGGGCTCAGGCTGCGCCGGTTGAAACCGTCAACCCAACCCTGGGCCAGTCAATCACGGGACGGACTCTCACGAACATGCCGTTGAACGGGCGCGACATGCTGGATCTGGCTTTGCTTCAACCTGGGGTCACGGAAAGCAACGACGACAACGGAGCGGCAGGCGGAGGCCCCACCGGTACCAACGCCAATTACAGCATCGCCGGCGGACGTACCGATTCCGTGACGTTCCTACTGGATGGCGGGTTGAACAACGACCTGCTCGATAACAGTCACTTACTCGATCCCAATCCCGATGCTGTCGCCGAGTTCCGGATTCTGACGAGCGATTACACGGCTGAGTACGGACGCAACGGCGGCGGAGTCATCAGTATTGTGACCAAGTCCGGAACCAATCAGATTCACGGCAGCCTCTTCGAGTACTTCAGAAATCTGGCCCTCGACGCGAACGACTATTTCAATAAGGAAGCGTCTCCGCAAGTTCCGCGGCTTGACCTTAAGCGCAACCAATATGGAGCGACGCTGGGGGGGCCGATCGTCAAGGACAAGTTGTTTTTCTTTCTTGCCTACCAGGGGCAGCGGCAGAATCAGGCGATTCCGATCAACCAAGCGCCGGTTTTCACAACGCAGCAGTTGATGGGAGATTTTTCTAACTCTGCTACCGGAGGACCTCCCGACCCTCTCGTGGTGCAGTTTCTGCAGAATAATCCTTATTTTGCAGCGACTACCAATGGCGGCGCGGCTAATGCGCAAATTGATCCCACCAAGTTCGATCCTGTAGCCCAGGCGTACATCAAAGCAGGGCTGATTCCCAGTAACGCCACCGGTCTGCTGAACACCTCGGTCGAAGCAACGGACGATCGCGATGAATTGACTGGCAAGTTCGATCTCAATCTCAATGCCAAAGACAAGCTATCGGCCACGCTTGGTGTGAATCGAGTAGCTTACGGCAACCCCTATCCGTACGCCACCGTTCCCGGATTCCCCAGCAAGACCGTTGCTAACTACTACTTCCTGAACCTTGGATACACCCGGATTTTCTCGCCTACGCTGCTCAATGAATTCCATTTCGTCACGCACCGCAGTAATGACCTGCAGGACAGCGTAGCGAATCATCTCCCCACCGGCCCGTCTCTTGGTGTTCAGATAACTCCTGACCTTACGACTGGCCCGACCAATCTCTTTTTTGACACTGGCCTTGACATTGGTCTCAGCGAAAACGGTCCGACGCGCTACGTCGAAAACACGTTCTCCTGGACGGACGGAATTACGTGGACGCGGGGAAAGCATAACTGGAAGTTCGGCGCCGGATTCTCTCCTTATCAGGAAAATTTGGTTTATGACTATTACACGAATGGTGAGTTTGATTTCTACACCGGCACCCTCGAGAGCCCGGGCGTGGGCTCGGGAAACCCGTACGCAGATTTTCTGCTCGGTACACCCGATGCATACTACCAGGGCCCGTTGGCCGCTTCCAACATTCGCAGCAAAAGCACTTATGTATTCGGCCAGGACGAATGGCATGTCCGCAAGAACCTTGTGTTAACCCTTGGGTTGCGTTACGAATACAACACACCCAAGTCCGATACCGAGGGACGCACGTTTTCGGTGATTCCAGGAGAACAGTCGCAACGATTTGTCAACGCGCCGTTGGGAATGGTGTTTCCCGGCGACCCCGGCGCACCAACCGGTACGAACTTCCCCGACAAGAAAAACTTTGCTCCCCGCTTCGGCTTTGCCTGGGATCCCACGGGAAGTGGCAAGACCAGCCTGCGCGGCGGTGTCGGCGTTTTTTACGACATACTGAAAGGTGAAGATAATCTTCAATTCAATGGCCAAGTGCCCTTTTATAGCGAGGTCGGCCTTTTCTTCAATAGTGTTGGGCCGGGACAGAGCGGGCCAGTGGGCTATCTCACGCAGCCGTTTCAGTCCGCAAAGGTTACGAACACATTTCCTTCGACACCGCCGGCGCCGAACATCGATTTCTCGCCATTTCTGCCGATCAACAGCTCGGGCTTTGTTTACTTGGACGACCCTCACCTGCGCACGCCCTACGTCTACCAATACAACCTGAGCCTGCAACACAATCTTTTCGCCGACACGATTCTGGAAACCAATTACGTGGGAAGTTCAAGTCATGGACTGACGTCACTGAAAGACATCAACCCCACGGTGCTGGGGCACACCAGGCGACTGCTCAACCGCAGTGACAGCAGCTGTCTCACGACACTTGGTCAAGTGGATGCGGTTTGTTTCGGCCAGCTCCCGGAATTCCAGAATGTGTCCAATGCGAACTACAACGCCTTCGAAGCGAGCCTTACACGGCAGCCCAAAGACTCGCGGCTGGGCACGGTTTATTTCACTCTCGCCTACACTTACGGCCACAACCTCGACAATGCCTCCGGCTTCGCGCAGCGTAACTCCTCTGTCCCCGCCTACGCTCCCCACCTTTTCTACGCTTCTGGCGACAGCGACGTTCGCCAGCGCATCAGCTTCAGTGGAGGATGGGATCTGCCCTTCGATCGCATGTGGGCCACGGGACCGAAGCGCCTCACCCAGGGCTGGAGTCTCTATCCCATCGTTACTTGGCGGACCGGATTCCCATTCGACATCTTCGCCCAGTTACCCGACAGCGCCGACCCGGCCAACCCCGGTACTTCCGGTGCGGGCGATCCCTATCTTACTCATGCCGCGGTGGTTGCCCCGATAAAAACATTTGATCCCCGCAAGTTGCGGACAATTAATGAGATCACCTACGGTACCAACCCTGTCACAGGCGGCTGCCAGATCATCACAACTCCGGTCACCGGCAACTTTCTTTTTGATCCCAATAGCTTTTCCGATGTGCCGCTGGAGAACTATTTTTACTATGACAGCGGCACTCCCAATCCCTGTTTCAAGCAAATCGATCCGGTATTTAACCCGGCCGACCGAACCTACGGCTTGCCTCGCAATTCGCTCCGCGGTCCGGGCTTGACTAATCTCGACATCGCGCTCGCGAAAGCAACTTCGATCACCGAGCGCTTCAAACTCGAGTTTCGCGCCGAGTTCTTCAACGCTTTGAATCATCCCGAGTTCGCTCAACCGACTCTCCTCGACGGCGCCGCAAACATAGACAGTCCAACATTTGGCGAGATCACAACAACCGGCACCTTCCGCGCAGCCGCTCCCCGCATCGGGCAGTTGGCGCTGCGGCTCACGTTCTAGACTGGTCGGTTCCGAACTGATTTTTCTTTAGGGATTGGCCGGGCCGCCGTTAGGAATTTTGCCGGGAACTTTCGGCGTCAATTTCCGGATGACAAATTCTTGAAACAGATTGCCGACGGCGGTCGCGCCAATCCCGATCGCCGCATTTTCGAACGTTAATCCCGCTCCATTGCGATCTTGCACAGGATAGTAGAGATTCGATAGACCGCCTGCCGCAAGGCTTCCGAGGATATTCGAGTAATTCACCTGCCAGTGTCCATTGTCGCCCTTGCAGATCACTGAATTCGCGATCGCATACAGGATCCGTGATGGCTTGCTACCGGTCCCCTTGTAGAAATAACGCGGATCTTGTTTCAGAAGCGATGGCAGTATGGCGGCTCCGATGAACGTGCCGGTAACCGCGTCGGCATAGCCGGCGCCGAACCGCTTTCCATAACCTTGCGCGCCTTGCCCATATCCGGCGAAGTGATTTTGCGCCTGCTCAACTCCCGCAGCGCCCGCCACGAATACGACGGTGAATGGATCCACCACCGTCCTCAAGGCAAGCTTGAACTTTTGTTTCGGGGTAAGGGGAGCTGCATTGGGGATGTAGCTGACATAGAAATTTGGGAGGACGCCGAGCACTCGCTGCTTCTCTTCAATCTTGATCTGCTCTTCTGCCACTTCGGTCTGCGTGAGGCTGACCTGCACCTGAGAGATATCGGTAGCAACTGCCAACGCATTCTGCGGGACAACGTAGCTTTCCTCCGAGTTCAGGGTTCCAGAGAATGTTTGCGTGGCGAAGCCCGCCGCCGTAATGGTGAGCTGGAAAGGTCCGGGAGCGATGTTGGCAAAAGAGAATTGCCCATCGGCGCCCGATAGAACGTCTTGGTTTAAGGATTGATCTTCACCAGTACGGGTAAGCCTCACCCGGGCTCCGGCGACGACCGCTCCGCTTTGATCAGCGACCGTTCCGCTGATGCTTCCGGGCAGTTGCTCGCCGGCTGAGGTCACCCCCACCTGTACCGGACTATTTTCCGAACGATTTTCCGAACTATGGCCCGAATTAGGCACAGGCGTTTGCTGAGGGGTCTGTCCTGAGCAGGACAACGTCCAACCCAGAGCGACAAACGCTGAAACTATGAGTCCAGACTTGAATTGGAGGGCCATGAATGACTTAACTTTATCCTGTCCCGCACTTCTCATCCAGATGACCAAAGGTAATCCATTCCCGCGCCCAAACCGAAGCGCCGGTTGCAGCACACGCCCCAGCACCAATCACGGCATGGCCTTCTCTCGCTTGTCGAATCCGCCCTCCGAACTTTGATGCTTGATGTAGCCAGGCGTTTGCTCTCGCGACCCGGTCAATGAATGAAATGGCAATGTTTCGCCAACCGTCCTTGGAGGTGCCACCAACTCCAAGGCTTTTCATTGACTTGCACGTTTCACCTACGTACGATTTGCAGCTCCAATGATCGGCTAAACCATCTCGCGCTACTCACCAGTCCTTCAAGGTCGTGATGCGAGTCACATCCGCGAGTGAGTAGCCTAGCAGTGCCGTCCCCTGGCACGCAGGAGCTATTCACGAAGTTTGGGACAGAGCCTAAGTTGGAATTGAGCAGACTTCGGGGGAGGGCTGCTCAACGATAGCGCCCCACGACTCGATGAGTCCGGGGCGCTTTCGTTTTTCTTCCGGCTGAACAGGTTCTCCTCGGGGCCCGGTTGACACACCCTCCCTTGCGCGGCAACAATCTGACCGCCCGATCGAGAACAGCGTAAGGACAGGGAATCGGGGCGGATCAGACGGAGTTCAGCATGCGAACAAAGAGCGTTGCAGCCACAGAGATCGCACAGAGGTTTGTAAAGGCAATCAACGCACATGACACGGACGAATTGACGAAGCTGATGTCCAGTGACCATGTATTTGTCGATTCGCTAGGGAACAGGACTCCGGCCTCCGCCATGCGGAGCGGATGGCAAGGATATTTCACGATGGTACCCGACTATTGGATCAAGGTCGATCAAATCCTCTCCGAGGGGAATGTGGTCGTTCTCTGCGGCAGCGCCGGCGGGACCTTCGTCCCGAAGGGCGGAATGATGAAACCCGAAAACAAATGGGAGACGCCAGCAGTGTGGCGAGCACTCGTCAAAGATGGAAGAGTCGTCGAGTGGCGTGTATATTGCGACAACGAGCCGATAAGAGAAAAAATGAGAGCCGCTGCGTCGTAAAGTACAGCCTTCAGCTTTAACCTCAATTTTCGGCATAGGCTGAAAACAAACGCTCGTCAAGCCACGGCCTTTCGGCCAGCGAGATGACGACGCGAGTCTGGATGAGGCGTACAGGATTGGGATATAAGCGAGGGCGGACCGCTCAGGAGATCTGACCGTTAATTTACGGCGAGAACCACCAAGGTGGCGTCGTCCTGGAATTGCGCGCCGCAAAAATCCGACGCCAGCGCGAGCAGTTGCTCGTTCAACTCAGCGGCGGAACTGGCCGCGTGCGCCTTGCCGAATGCGGCAACCCGCTCCACTCCAAACTCTTCGCCTTGCGCGTCTTCGGCTTCGGTGATGCCGTCGGTGAATAGAAGCAGCCTGTCTCCCGATCTCAGATTGACGCTGGAGTCCTGGTAATTCCACGAGGGGAAAACTCCGAGCACCGCGCCGCCCTGATCCAGCGTGTCCGCAGCGCCCGCCGAAACGAGAATTGGATAGGGATGACCGGCATTGCAGTAGCGAAACGTGCGCGTATTGGCGTCGAAAACGCCGCAGAAAAACGACACGAACTTGTTCGCAGCGATGCTTTCGCACAGCATGCCGTTCATGATGCTGCACACGCGCGCCGGACTATCCAGGTCGCGCACGGATGCCCGTAGGCTGGCCTGGACATTAGCCATAAGTAAAGCGGCGGAAACTCCCTTGCCGGAGACATCGGCAATGCAGATGGCCAGCCGGTTGCCGTCGAGCCGCAGCACATCGAAATAATCTCCGCTGACGGCGCGCGCCGGGCGCCAGGCGGTGGCTACGGCGATTCCCGGAAGCTGCGGAATTTCCTTGGGCAAGAGCGACTGCTGGATTTCGCGGGCGCGTTGCAATTCCTGCTCCTGGATTTCCAAGCGGGCCGCGCCGGCCTGGAGCATGCGCTGCAGCTGGACGTTGCGGCGCTCGAGGCGCGCCCTCGTCCTGCCGTAGAGAAAATTCGTCACGCCGTAAACGAAGGTGATGAGGAAGGGCATCCTCCAGCCGGTGGACATCAGGTGCCTAAGCGATTGCGGACCAGGCGGGGCTAACCACCAGACAATTAAGGTGCTCAGCGCGTAAACCGGAAACATCACGACGCATAGGAGGGCCAGGAAGATCACCCAGTCATAAGGAGACGGCTTTTCGTACAGGGCGTGCAGCCATTGCATCGGAGGCGAAAGGAAATTGCCGATGCAGAGCGAGTACAAGATGACGGTGAAAGGATTTATGGGCTGGCCGATAGCCCAGAAAATCGCGCCGACCACGAGAGCAATGAACAGGTAAATGCCCTGATTGCGGAAGAAAACCGTCAACGATTTGGAGTCAATGGTCATGTTGATCTAAAAAGCTGTCACCGAACCCTTTGTCCACCGCCGTGCATCTTCGTAACGTCTCACTTCTGGGGAATGCCCCGCCTTGTGACGAGATAAACTGCAAAGCTCCCCAGCCAATGGCCACCTTCGTAATGCTTGCCAGTCACCGCTGCCAGTCCCGCATGCTTGTGCTCCTCAGCAGCCGCCATGATCGTCGGCAGGCGTTTATCGCCTTTCGGCAGGCCCGCAGCGATACCATCTAGCATCCATGCACGACTCAGGTTGAGCCCATCCAAATGAGCCAGCTTCGGGTCGCTGGGATCGGGCGACACCACGGGTTCTAACCAAGCACCCTTCCTCGCCGGGGAAATTTGCGGCAGAAAAGTCCGGAGCCAGCGCGCAAACTCAGGAGTCAGCAGCACACGCCGCATCACGTCTGCTTCGCCGAGACATGGAGAAAGAAAGTCCTCGCCGGAAGGCTCATACCCCAGCGGACAATCTTTATCGCCAAGGTAGAACTGCCGAGCTTTTGATGCCAGCAGGTCCGCAAATTTCGTATCCTCCGTTGCGCGTGCATAGTCCAGCATCAGGCCGAGAGCGAAAGCGGTCTGTGCATGCTCCCCAATCCGCACCGGATAGGAGAGCTTGGGAAGCCAGTCATTCAGTCTTCCGAGCACAGCCTCTTCCAGCGGACGCAAGTTCGCCGCCATGGCGCGTGCGTCAGGATCGTCCCACTCGCGGAGTTCCGCAACCAGTTGTAGCAGCCATGCCAGTCCATAGGGACGTTCGAAGCTGGCGCGTCCCCCAGCACGCAGGTACGCCGCTTCTTGTGCGATGTTATCCGCCGTCAGACTTTGCCGCAGAGCCTCGCGTGCAGACAGCGCGAAACCAGCATTGGGAAAAGTCTTGACCAGCCGCACCAGCAACCAATGTCCGTGCACCGAAGAATGCCAGTCGTAGCAGCCGTAAAACGCGGGCGTCAGTTTTCGTGGCGGGGCCACATCGGCATCGCTGTTCAGGGAGTGACTGATTTTGTTCGGATACTCCTTATGAACGCACGCCAGTGCAAGATTGGCAAACCGCTCAGCAGCGTTGATGTCAAACATGGCGGGGCTTGTAGTGCTCTGTCCGCGCATCTCGCCAATAGTGAGGAGCAGGAAAACTATGCAGATCACCCATTTCATTTGCGTCCACTTTATATGAATATCGCCTGACACTGCACAATCTTCCTTGCGAGTGCCTCGCATGTCAGCGGCCGGAACCGGCCTGCAAGCCAAGGGTTGCAAACACCGGAAAATATGGTGGCGGCGGTAGGACTCGAACCTACGACCTACGGATTATGAGAACACAAGGGGGAGTTGCGGCGTTTTGACGGTGTTCTACTTTATTCGATTCTTTCAGCGCTTGCAAGGCTGGCCGTTTTGTCAGCTGTGTATTCGATTTGACGGGTTCTGATCCTTCTATCATTACAATTTCATTACAGTGTCTCGACGCGACCAGGGCTCCGCTGACCTCTGCCGGTGACGGACCGCGTTTACACCGTGAATTCTCAATGAGTGTAATCGCCTGGTTGCGACAATTACCGCTTCCATCTTCCGCGTGATGCAAAAGAAAAGCCGCCCAAACATCGGGCGGCTCAGCTGTGATTCTGCCGACCGCAATTAATTTCCTTGAATACTTTCTGTGCTGTGCCCCGTAAGCACTGTTGCCGTCGGTTCGGAACCCCGGCGACTCAACTTCAGGTCCAGAACAATTGTCGTCCGGTTACCTTCGGCCGGAGTGCACAGAAGACCGCTGTAGTCTTCTCCCACCGAGGCCGGCGGGTGACAGTTGTCCGTGTGGTTCTCCGCTATCAGCGTGCCAGTGCATGGGATCCCGCTATAGTCCTCTCCGATCGTCGACGGCACGCGACATTCTTTATTCTGCACAACCGGCGGCCACATAGTCTCTCTTACTGCGGCTAACAATCCAGGGAAGGTCTCATCACTGAGGGCGGGGGCCGACGCCGAAACCTCCAGCGCTGCTGGACTCGAAGTTCCCGCTGAAAGTGCTGTGCTCAGACCCGGGAACAGAAACGTGATGACGCGAGTTGCGCTGTGAATGACAGGATCGCCGTACACAGGCCCCGCATAGGCTTCACTGGGCGTCGCCGTGATGCTGCGTTCCACGCGAGTCAGAGTAAGATCCCCGGTGACTTCCAGGTCGCCGCTCCCTGTCCTGAGAATGCGCTTGGACTTGAACGTCAGCAGTGTTTGCTCGGTCACATCAGGAACATAGCCCGTCGGCAAGTTGCCCTCAGGACTAAGTGCGGTCCCCCAATCTTCATCCGCCGGGTAGACACTAAGATCGAACACCGAGTTATCCAGATTGTTTGCGTCCAGTTTCACTTTCCCGGTTACCCGTGCGACGCCAGTGTTCAGTGATTCTGGATTCGCCGCGGAACCTTGAAAGAAGCGGACGTCGGACGTCTTGGAGTCAAGAGACCATGTGCCGCCTTTGGCAAAGGCAGCCGGTGAGATAACTGCGAGCATCACTATGCTCAAAGAGATGGCTAAAACTACGTTTTTCATTTCATTCCTCCTTCCGTGCTTATGTTCGTCATGCCGCCGGGGATTACGCCGGCGCCACAGGTTGCGGATAGACCATAAAGTGCCTTGCTGGATTCGGACTACCGCGCTTTAGGCATTTGTGAAACACGCTCTACTCAACCGCCGGTTTCCGTATCGTGCCGCGCGGTTCCTGTCTCTATTCCTTAAAGCGTGAAATGAGGAGAAAAGCGGTAACGACCGCATAGATTTATTAGTTGTAGTTTCATGCGGTGGTAGACTTGCGTGAGACACGTGATGACGGCAGAGCGTGAGCCCGAAGGTGTCACAGGGCTGTTACTGGCGTGGAATGATGGCGACGAAAGCGCGCTGGAGAAGCTGGTTCCGCTGGTCTACCAGGAGCTGCACCGGCTTGCTAAGCGTCAGATGCAGCGCGAGCGTCCGGACCACAGTTTACAAACCACCGCGCTCATCAACGAAGCCTACCTGAGGTTGGTTGACCTAAGAAACGTTCACTGGCAGAACCGCGCCCATTTCTTTGCCCTGTGTGCACGGTTAATGCGACGGATCCTCGTGGATTTTGCCCGCTCTCGCCACTACGCGAAGCGTGGAGGGGGAGCACAGCCCATTTCTCTGAACGAGTCGCTGGTCGTCTCGCCGCAGCTTGCGACCGACCTGGTGGCCGTCGATGATGCTCTCATTGCACTGACCACAGTCGATGCCCGCAAAGGTCAAGTCGTGGAGCTGCGCTTCTTTGGCGGGCTGACTTCTGAGGAAACGGCGGCAGTGTTGAAAGTCTCGCCAGATACTGTCCGGCGTGATTGGAAACTGGCGAAGGCTTGGTTGCTGCGCGAGCTTCGTCGAGATACACGTTATGGAGCCTGAGCGTTGGAGCCAAATCGAGAGACTCTACCATTCCGCAGCTGCCCTGGAATCGAGCGAACGCAACACTTTCCTGGACCGGTCCTGCATTGGTGATTCGGAGTTACGCCAGGAAGTGGAATCGCTGCTCGCGCAGGACCAACAGGCGGAGAACTTTATGGAGTCTCCCGCCTTGGAGATTGCGGCAGAATTACTCGTCCGGGGTGAACAGCAGTCAATGGTGGGGCGAACCGTCAGCCACTATCGCATCGAATCGCTGCTGGGCAGGGGCGGCATGGGTGTGGTCTACAAAGCCGAGGACACCAAGCTCGGCCGTTCTGTCGCCCTGAAATTCTTGCCGGAAGAGCTCTCCAAAAACCCGCAAGCCCTGGAACGGCTGCGGCGCGAAGCCCGCGCGGCTTCGGCACTCGATCATCCGAACATTTGTTCAATCCACGAGATTGGCGAGCATGAGGGTCAACCTTTTATAGTCATGCAGTTTCTCGAAGGCAAAACCCTGAAGGACGCCATTCTGGGCCAGCCGATGGACACCGATACGGTGTTGGAACTAGGCGTCCAGGTTGCTGACGCACTGGAGGCCGCGCACTCTAAGGGCATTGTTCACCGCGACATTAAGCCAGCGAATATATTTGTTACTGAGCTAGGACAGGCCAGGGTTCTCGATTTCGGGTTAGCTAAGGTCATTCAGCGCAAGGCAGAGCCCGCAACAGTCCCGGCCTCGGCGGCAGGGAGCGAGGAGCACCTGACCCTCCCCGGCAGCGCGCTGGGTACAATCGCCTACATGTCGCCCGAACAGGCGCTGGGCAAGGATTTGGACGTTCGTACAGACCTGTTCTCGTTCGGTGTCGTTCTCTATGAGATGGCCACCGGCGCCTTGCCGTTTCGGGGCAACACCTCAGCGGCCGTGTTCGATGCCATCCTGCACCAGGCTCCTGCTCCGCCAGTCCGACGAAACCCTGAGCTGCCGGTCGGGCTGGAACGGATCATCAACAAGGCGCTGGAGAAAGACCCGAACCGGCGTTATCAGCACGCCTCCGAGATGCGGGCTGACCTGCAGCAGTTGAAGCGTGACCCTGATTCGACCCGCGTCGGTGCCGCAGGAGCCAGGCCGTGGTGGCGTAGTCGGGCGGCTTTGGCAGCCGGTGGAGTCATTTTGGCAGCGGTGGTGGCACTGGGCACCTGGTTCGGAGTCTGGCGCCAGCCGGCCATTAATTCGCTGGCCGTGCTCCCCTTCGTAAACACCAGCGCAAACCCGAGCACGGAATACCTGAGCGATGGCATTACCGAAAGCGTCATCAACAACCTCTCACAACTACCCAGCCTGCGCGTGATGGCGCGAAGCACGGTGTTCCGCTACAAAGGAAAAGAGGCGGACGCACAGAAGGTCGGGCAAGAGCTGGGCGTAGGCGCTGTGCTGACCGGAAGGCTGCTGGAGCGCGGCGATTCGCTCGTCATACAGACCGAGCTAATGGACGTCTCCAAGGGAACGCAGCTTTGGGGTGCCCAGTACAACCGCCGTGTGGCCGATCTGCTGGCGGTGCAGGAGGACATATCGCGGGAGATTTCCGAGAGACTGCGGCTGCGCTTGACCGGCGAGGAGAAGCTGCACTTAGCAAAACCGCCCACCATAAACAACGAGGCCTACCAGCTCTACCTCCAAGGCCGCTACTGGTGGAACAAGCGGAACCCGGAAGCGTTGCAGAAAGGTTTGCAGTTCTTCCAACAGGCGGTGGACAAAGACCACGGCTACGCGCTGGCGTATGTTGGGATCGCGGATTCCTACAATCTCCTGGCCATCTATGGTTTGGATGCGCTGCCTCCACGCGAGGCCATGCCTAAGGCCAAAGCAGCAGCTCTAAAAGCGCTCGAACTGGATCCGACACTCGGCGAAGCACACGTATCGCTGGCGATGGTGCTGACACTTTACGATTGGGACTTTCCTGCTGCGGAGAAAGAGTTCAAGCGCGCCATTGAACTCAATCCAGGTTACCCCTCCGCGCACGGCCAATACGCGACATACCTGGCGGCCATGGGACGATTGGAGGAAGCCATCGTGGAGTTGCACCGCGCGCTGGAGTTTGATCCGCTTTCGCTGGGCAGCCGTCACTATCTGGCCCGCACGCTGCACTGGGCAGGCCGGAACGACGAGGCCATTGCAGAGGAGCGAAAAGTGCTCGAAATGGACCCGAACTTCTACCTTTCACATCACCTTCTCGGCGAGATCCTGCTGGAAAAAGGGCAGAAGGAAGAAGCTATGGCGGAACTCCGGCGCGCGTTGGAGCTTGCTCCCGGCAACTTGCTCTCCTTGGCAGACATCGGACACGCCCAGGGCGCAATGGGCAACCGGGTCGAGGCGATGAAGATCCTGCAACGCCTGAGCGATAAGTCGAAACAGCGCTACATCCCCGCCTTTTACTTTGCCGAGGTATATGCAGGCTTGGGACAGAAAGACCAGGCATTCGAGTGGCTCGAAAAGGCCTATCAGGAACGGTCAAACTATCTTCTTCTACTGAAAACGGGTCGGCTTATGGTTCCTCTGTACTCAGATCCGCGCTACCAAGACTTGGTGCGCCGTGTCGGCCTCCCACCGTAATCTCAGGTTGTGAACAAATCAGGTAGTCGCCGTTTTTGGTCTGACCTCGGATAGCTGTTGTAACATCGCGATTACGCTCATTGACCCCGGTTGAATGAGATTTGCCCAAGAACCAGGTCCTTGAGTTGATTCCGCATCACGGCGAGATTCACTGGCGCGGGCGAGATGGCAGTTTCAAGGCCTGCAGCAGGGACTGAAAGTCAGCGGGCGGTTCGCAATCAATGGATACGTTTTGTCCCGACCGTGGATGAGCAAACTCAAGATGCGCGGCATGCAGAGCGACTCGCGAAATACGTCGCTCCGAGGCCTCTTCGGGATGGTACTTTCTGTCGCCGATGACTTGATGGCCGAGCGCCGAAAGCTGCACCCGGATCTGATTCTGCAACCCTGTCACCAGCGCGACCCGGACAAGCGAAGCGCCGCGCAGCAGGCGCTCGACCGAATAGCGAAGTTCAGCACGGGTTGCTTTCGGGTCGCGCTCCCAGGTCAATTTCTGGAACATTCCTTCTTGCCGAAAATGGTGAACGAGCGCGCCTTCTTTGACCTTGAGGTGCCCGCGCACGACCGCGAGATACTGCCTTACAGGAGTATGTTCGAGGAACTGCCGGACCAGCGCTTGGCGATCCGGCCAGGTCTTGGCAAACAGCAAGATCCCGGATGTGTATCGATCAATGCGATGTACGACGAAGGCCCGTTGCCTCTTTTGTCTTAGCTCTGCCGAAAGAAGCGATAGGGCGGATGGTGCGCCGGAGTTCTCCGCGGGTACTGCCAGAAGCTTGGCTGGTTTGTTAAGGGCTACGATGGCATCGTCTTCGTAAAGCACGGAAAGCTCCCGGGAGAAGCGAGGTTGCCGGCGATCCTGGCTTCCGGGGTATTGACCACGATGGCATGGGCGTTTCTTCATGGCGTTGATTCGCTGCTCTGATACTTCCGGCGCCGGTTTCTTCGTCGGCGCGGGCCTCCTCTCATGATGAGGGGCCTCCTCGATGCCAGTCAATGAAGGACAATTGGGTAGTGGGTTGTTTTGAAATCGCAGAATTATGGGGCGGATCATCGAAGTCTGCACGGAACCCTAGAACATCACAGTGGTTGGTGACTCATTGACCGGATTCTGAGCGCTAACGCCTGTTCTCAGCACTTATCATGGCTTCCGACCTCCAACGTGGAGCAAAGAAGCCGCCCAGACATCGGGCGGCCTGGCCTCTCGTCGGCGTTGTTCTTCGGGCCGGAGCAAGTCGTTGAGCCGACTCCTGAGCGAAGCCTCCGACGGGCACCATCGTCTACTTCGACTTGACCCTGGTGTCGGTTGAGTGGAGGAACGGCTTCCACGTCGTCCCATCTTCCGAGTACTCCATGACAAAGGTGAGCCGGTCAGAACCCAACCCCTTCAGAGTGCCCCGGAACTTGTAGGTCTTCCCCTTCTCCTGGGATTCCCATACGGCTGTTAACACGTCGCCTGCTATCGATGCTTTGCCGAGGTCGCCACCCCCGCCGTGGTCGTCCACCCCGTACCACGTGTAGGTTTTCGCCGTGCGATCATAGGCGATCACCTCGAGCGAGTGAATCTCACCGCTGACGCTGAATTTCTCGTTAGTGTGCCTCACGACCGCGAAGTTGCCTGAGAACCACTCGCTCGTGATGGTGCCTGACCACTTCTCCGCCGGGAACAACGGGTTCTCGGCGGACTCCCCCTCGGTAGTCCAGTTGCCGACAAGCCCGGCTAACTTCTGGTGCTCCGGGCCAGGCTTCGGCGGCTGTGCCGACGTACCCTGACCGAGAGCCAGACACGTAGCGGCCAGCATCAACATCAGAATGCTGGGAAATGGGAATTGTTGGTGAGAGACGAATCATACTCATCCTGCTGTTGGCAGCAATCGCTCGCGTATTTCCCAAGCCACCGTCGGTTCTCGTCAAAGGGCCAACATCGAGCGGCAAGTCAACCGTAGTAAAGACCACTCTCCAGCTCTTCCCACCAGAGTGCATTTTGGAACGCGCAGGCTTAAGCAAGAAAGCTCTGGCGCACGGGAAAGGTTCTCTCGCACACAAAATACTTTTCATCCACGAGTATCGCTGCGGCAAAGAAGCTCAACAGCTACTGAGGTTGCTGCAGTCTGAAGGGAGGATCTCACATGAGTTCACGGCGTAGCCGCAAGCGAGGTACAAGAATCGTGCAACGCATCGGCACCCCGGTCGTGCTAACGACCACAACCGATGACGTGGTTTTCGAAGACGATGAAACCAGATTTTTGTCTTGTTGGACCGATACTTCCCCGGAACAAAGTCTGGCAATTATGAAGGCACGGGCAAGAGGCCCCAGAGTAATTGATCGGAAAGATGTCCCGGTCTGGCAAGCAGCAATCCACAACGACCGAGTGTACACATCCTCAGCGTGAAAACTGCTTGGCACAACGCTCTCAAGATGGCGGGACTTCCCCGATTTCCGATCTACCAGTGCCGTCACACTTTCGCAACGAGACTGGCAGCATCAGGCGTATCGGACACGATCATTGACCAGTTGCTCGGTCATTCCCGTCGGGACGTGCTCAGGTTCTACACGGCACG
>JBEKQC010000029.1:0-64471 GCA_049520095.1 Terriglobales bacterium | reverse complement strand
CTCGGTGCGCCACAACCTCCGGGTAGGTCGCTTGAGCCTCGCAGTAATGCGTGGCCCAGAGGAATGACCGTCCTGCCGGCAACGGCAGACAGAATTCGGCTTACAGGTCCGGCTGCCACAAATCATATCTCCGAAACTCGGCGGAGTGGAAAACCCGCAGGAGCCACGGAACGGAATCCTACTGCAGCGGGCTCACAGTGGCGTCGCAGCTGGTAAGCGCGGCTGAACTGGAGCGCACGACCGCATCGGCGAACGAGCAGAAGTAGCGCACGCCCGTTTGGTTCGGACCCACCGGCGAAGCGACGAAGTTATAGCTCCCGGCAGGAGTGCCGCTTATGTCTGTCAGAGTGAACACATAGCCGCTCTTGGTACCGTTTCCCAAAACTGAATCGATCAAGCAAGCGCCGGTCGATGTGGGCACAGTCGTGGCGCAGGTGGTGCCCGCCAGGTAAGACAAGGGATGTGCAAAGCCCGCCGTCCCATAAGTGGAGTTGTATGAAATCTGTGCCGTATTCAATGTGCGAAGCGCCCCCACTGCGGCGGACTCATTGGCCGAAATGCGCGCCCGCAGCAGGTTCGGGATCGCAATCGCTGCAATAATCAAAATAATCGCGACCACTATCAGCAATTCGATCAGTGAAAAGCCTTTCTGTTTCTTCATCGCTTGAGCACCCCCCCGGCCTAGTGTTTCTATTTATTCCCAACAACCCATTCTTCTTCTTCCTTGCACAGTCTAAAACGGGCGGTAATCCTACATCGAATTACGAAGGTACCCGGAACTGGCGATTGGCATCGGTTAGGAAAGAATCTACGCCAAAACGAGACTGCGGTCGGGCCGCGTTTGCTGCCTCTTCGTCGCGTGTTCACGCCACTTCCGGCTGCTAGGCTGCTTGTGATGTACTTTACGGAATTGCCCAAGGTCCGCAGAGATTATCGCTGGGCGAGGTGGTGCAACATGTCCGCTGAAACCGACGATCGGCCGACTAATGTCCGGCCGATCCATCCCGACCTAGGCCTCTGCCGGACCTGCCAGGCCGCCCGCCGGATCGAATCCGATCGCGGTTCGATTTTCTTTAGGTGTGAACTTTCGTTTGAGGATTCGAGGTTTGCCAAGTATCCTCGCCTGCCGGTTTTGGTTTGTAGCGGTTATCGACCGAAGTGATCGCCACGTCTGATCACTATGTCTGATCGCCACGTCTTTGCCAGCGGTGCCGATCAACCCTATAATTAAGGTCCGGCACGAGTGTACGGCAGTGCCCGTCTCTTGTCTCGTGATTTCACACGATTACTTCGCTGAGGACCGTCACTAAATACCGTCACTGAATAATCAAGGAGAACTTTATGTCCGCACCCAGCCGTCGTCCGGAAATTCGCCGCCGCCGCACCCGCGCCGCAAAAATCGCGAAGCTGCGCAAGCGCCTCGCGGCTGTTTCTGCTTCCACTGACAAAGACCGCCTCAACGCTAAACTGCATCGTGTCGAATTGGTTTCTCCGGGCAACCCGTTAATCAAGAGCGCGTAGAGCGCCTTCGCGGTTGCTTAGGGGCACACAGAAGACACCGCAAGCAGCGTCTTCAAAATTCCACGGTCACAAATCTCGCCGGACTCTTCCCCACATTCGTCAAGGTGTGGGTGTAGCCTCCCGGCAACCATTTGACGTCGCCGGACTTGAATTGTCCGGGCATCGGGCCCATGCCTTCGACGTCGCTGCGCACATCAAGATCGCTGACCGCGACTAGCAGGTGCGGACCATCGTGATGGTGGCTGGGCACGACCGCACCCGGTTCGAGATTGACTTCGGATACGCGCACTCCATCCTTCACAAAAAGAATTTTGCTGCGGCCGCCCGGAAAAGCCTTTTCGCCACTTTCTTCCGGCCAATAAGACGGCGTCTGGCGCAATTTCTCATCCTGCATCAACTCAATCGTCACGTTGCGAAAAGGCTGGTCTGCGAGGTTCCTGGCGACGTGGGCAAAGTTTCCCGCCGAAAACCGGGTATCGCCGTCGCTCAGTTTGACGTCAACGGGCGCCTTGCCCTCGACTTCGTTAGAGACGTGGGCATCGCCGATCGTCACGTAGACATAGTCGTGGCGATGGCGGTGCATGAGCGTAGCAGTATGGGGCGCGACCTCGACCTTGAAGGCGCGAATGTATTCGTTGTCAACGGCAAGGTGGTGCGAGGGTTCAGAGGTGATCTCGACCTCATTCGTTGTCTGCGCCGCCAGGAATGGAATTAGCAGGAAAAGAAACAGTACGCGCTTCATGGCGGAGGATTGTAGCACCGGATCGGATTTAAGCGGAGTACACGATCTTTCCGCCAACAATGGTCACGACAACTTTCCCTGTCAGCTGCCATCCATCGAAAGGCGTATTCTTCGACTTCGAGCGCGACTTGGCGGCGTCGAAGGTCCACTTCTTCTTCGGATCGAAAACAGTGACGTCGGCGACCGAGCCGCGGACAAGAGAACCGCGGCCGCGAAGATCGAAGCAGCGAGCCGGACCAGCGGTGAACAGTTCCACGATGCGGGTAAGCGGGATGCGCTCCTCGCGATGCAGCCGCGTCATCGCCAGCGCGAGAGCAGTTTCCAGTCCGGTAATGCCAAACGCGGCGCGTTCGAATTCCATCTCCTTTTCGTGGGCGGCGTGCGGAGCATGATCGGTGGCGATGGCATCCACCGTGCCGTCGGCGAGCGCGACCAGAAGGGCTTGGCGATCGGAGGTCGAGCGCAGCGGTGGATTCATCTTGTAATTGCCGTCGTAGTCGCGCATATCTTCGTCGGTCAGCGTGAAATGGTGGGGCGTAACCTCAAAAGTGACACGCGCTTTCGCGCGCTTGCCACGGCGCACGCTCTTCAGTGCGTCCGCCGTGGAAAGATGCGCGACGTGCAGGCGAGCATTGGGAATGTGCATCGCTAGCTGCACGTCACGCTCGACGATCGAGGTCTCGGCAGCCGCGGTCATGCCGCGCAGCCCGAGACGGAAGGAACGCGCGCCCGCGTGCATCGAGCAATTTTCGGTCATCCGAGTGTCTTCCGAATGTTGCACGACCGGGAAATTCAGCTCCCCACCGAGGACCAAAGCCTCGCGCATAATGCCGTCATCGAGAATGGGTTTGCCATCGTCGGTGACCGCGATCGCACCAGCGCTGTGCAGCGCGCGGAAGTCGGAGAGCGTGGTGCCCTTGCTCGACCGCGTCGCGGCCGCAATGGCAAACACATTCACGACTGCCCCGCGTTCAGGCTGACGAAGCCATTCGATCCACTCCACCGAATCGACGACCGGAACCGTGTTGGGCATGGTGCAGACAGAAGTGAATCCTCCAGCCGCGGCAGCGGCCGTGCCCGTCGCAATCGTTTCTTTGTGCGCCTGTCCGGGCTCGCGCAGGTGAACGTGCAGGTCAATGAAGCCGGGGGCAACGATGAGCCCACGAGCATCGAATCGTTCGTCCGCGCCGCCCTTGATTTTGTTGGGAAGAGCGACTTCAGCGACGCGGCCATCTTTGAGGAGCACATCCATGGACGCGTCGATGCGAGCTGCCGGGTCGATAAGGTGGCCGCCCTTTATTAGCAGACTGCTTCGATTTCTCTCAGGGCTCATCGCATCTTCCCCGTCGCTCGCGCCAGAATCGCCATGCGCACAGGCACGCCGTTGCGCACTTCTTCGAGGATGCGCGCCTGGGCGCCGTCGGCGATTTCGCTGGTCAATTCCAGCCCGCGAATGATGGGGCCGGGATGCATCACGATGGCATCCTTCTTCGCCATCTTCAACCGGGCCGGGTTCATCTGGTAACGCGCGATATATTCCGGCAGGTCGATGCTCAGCCCGGAGAGGCGCTCTTTCTGCACGCGCAGCAACATCACCACATCGGTGCCGCGCAAGGCGTCTTCCATGTGGCGAGTAACGCGCACGCCGGGCGCGATGGTCGTCGCAATGTCGGGAGCCAGTTCCGGCGGACCGCAAAGAATAATCTTCACGTCGAATTTGCTTAACAAGTGGCATGCCGAGCGCGCCACCCGGCTGTGAAAGATGTCGCCGACAATCGCGACCTGCAGACCTCTGAAGGTTTTCTTGTTGCGCAGAATCGTATACGCATCCAACAGCGCCTGCGAGGGATGCTCGTGCAGCCCATCTCCGGCGTTAATGACGGGCACGTCGATGTGCTGCGCCATTACATAAGGTGCGCCGGCGTTGGGATGGCGAATGACGATGATGTCGGCGCCGACCGCGCGCACCGTGTATCCCGTGTCGAGCAGCGATTCGCCCTTTTCAATACTCGAACCGGCGGACTGGATGAGGACGGTGTGAGCGCCCATTGACTTGGCGGCAATTTCAAACGAACTCCGGGTGCGGGTAGATGCCTCGTAGAACACAAGAAACACCCGCTTGCCCTTGAGCAAGGGCCGCGGCTTGTCCGGATTCATGCGCCGGGCAAACCTTAGGAGCCTCAGGATCTCGGCTGCTTCCAGGTGCTCAATACCGAGCAAGGAACCGCGCGCTGGATTCATAATTGTCAAAGCAATAGTTGCCTAGGCGAGGGTCGTCTGCTGCTTTTCCATCAGCAGGACTTTCTCCGCGTCATCCACCTCACGAAGTTTGACCTCAATCATCTGATTTTCCGTGGTTTGCACCGCTCGCCCAACGAACGCGGCCTCAATCGGCAACTCGCGATGGCCGCGATCGATCAATACACACAACTGTAAGCGTTTAGGACGGCCCGAGCGGAACAGCGCGTCCATGGCGGCGCGGGTGGTGCGGCCGGTATAAAGCACGTCGTCCACCAGCACCACCGATTTACCCGTGATGGGAATTTCCATCTCCGTTTTCTGTACCACCGGCTTGGCGCCGAGAGCGGCAGAAGAAAGATCGTCACGATAGAGGGTAATGTCGAGCGTGCCCAGCAGCACCGGCTTCTTTTCGATACGCTGAATAATTTTCGCGAGCCGCTCCGCCAGAGGAACTCCGCGACGCCGGATACCGACCAGCGCCAAATCCTCGACGCCATTGTTTTTCTCGAGAATCTCATGCGCCAGCCGAATCAAAGTGCGCTCTACCTCGGAGGCCGACATCAGCTGCGCCTTCTGATGGACCTCGACGGGACGCCCCGATGCGCGTGAATTCATAAACGCTGCATCATACGCGTGCGGAAAGATGAGAGCAAGGCGGGGCTCGAAACCCGCGCCGATTGCGATTGAATTACGCCCGCGGTTTGCGGGGCCGCAGAAACAGAGAGGCCAGCGCCCCGCCCATAGAGGCAAGCACGGCGGCAATAATCATCCCAAACAAGAAGGTAATCGCCAGCCCAGACGGAGTAAGCAGGCTGCGGATGCCGGCTTGAAAGTCGGGGTCGGCCGCGTTTGCTCCGACTGTGTGCGCAAATCGCGTAAGGAAATCGATGTATTCCTGCTGGGCATGAAAAACAAAAATCCGAATCGTGATCAACAGAGCATTGATGGCGAAGGCAACCACTCCCGCTGCTCCCCCAAGACGCGACCCGAGCGCGGTAGCAAGTACGATTTTACTTTCGCGGCGATAGAAAAACACAGCCAGTGCTCCGGTCAGCACGATGCCGAGCAGTGGGATCATCTGAATGAAAACGCCGAGCACGCCCGCCATGAACGCGGCCCGAACGGCGATGCCCCGGTCCATCGTGCTTCCGAACGGGGCTTGCCCCATCTGAGGCGACGCAAGCCTGGTCCTCTCAGGAGCCTCTGTAGAAAGCGCGTCCGGCGCGGAATTCAAGCCGGCGATAACCCCGGCCTCCGGAATAGCAACCTGAACATGGATTTGAGGAGCGCGGCATTGCGGACAAAACGGCCGACCATCCTCGACTGTTGTCCCACATTGTTGGCAAGGGTGCTCCACGTCATTGAAGCTAGCGCACAAGGAACCGGGAGAGCAAGGCATCAAGAGATCGGATCATTGAACAATTGAGTCATTGCAAGTCTTTCCCTGCTGATCGCCCAATAACACAATGATTCAATCACTCAATGACTCATTCCCCCATCAGATCGTGTCGTCCTTGCCCGTGTGTATACGCACATAAACCAGCGCAAAACGGGATCCCCGGCCATTGGGCTTAACCGAAACGATGTGCTGGTTTCCCTTGGTTCCCACTTTCAACTCCACCGCATCTCCGCTGCCGTCATTCCCACACGAGACCGGCGTGGACAACTCATCCTTGGTGTCGTAGCTTGCGTGGCCTCCGTTCCAGCCGCCGTGGCACTGGATGGGCTTTCCATATCTCGGCAGCTCTTTGTTGTAATAGGCGATGATTTTGTCGGGAGCGTCGTCGGAGATGAACTCCGCCGCGACCACTTTCAGCGAAAACCCCGGCACCGAAAGGTTCACATTCGCGCTCTTCTTGTCGTCGCTGTCCTCTTTCGGAGCGGGCTTGGCGCCCGGATAGAGCGTCAGTCCGGCGTCGCGGATGTCGGCTTGATCGCTAACGTGCAAATCGCCCATCGGAGACTTAATGTCAACGTTCTTCTCCCCATCTTTGCCTTTGTCGTTCGTATTGATGCTGCAAGCGGGAAGCACGCACAGGGCGGTCAACAGCGCACCCAGGGACAGGTTTGCCACAAAGTTGCCGTTGAACATGTTACGGCTGAAAATCTTAACGCTGAACATGGGAGGAGCCTCCTGGGCTGGGTCGAGCTGAGATCGGTTGAGCTGGGCGTTCGATCCCTTCGCCTCGGGAGGCGACGCCCGGAATCGTAATCGAAAGATGACCGCTGATCGGTATCTCGCCGAAGATCGCTTTCACGGCCGCTGTTTCGGACACGCTTGCATTGGAGAACGCGCACGCATAATTCTGGATCGCGGGAAAATCTTGCACCACATAGGGATTGCCCATGGCGAGCACCATAGTGCGCGGCGCGGCGCGATCGAGGATCGCCGTGAGTAAAGACCCCGTGGCGTCGTCCATGGCAACCGTATTCGTCAAACCTCCGCCCGCAGCACGCATGGCCTTCCCCGCCGTCGGAATTACATACACGGCAGCGATCACATGCTCTGCCGCTTCCACCGCTTCCACAACCGGCGCCTTCATGCCGGCGGCCGAGCGCGGATCGACGTAGATCACGCGCGCATCAGGCACACGGGCTAGAATCTGGCGTTCGAGCATACGTCCGGAGTCGGTGCGCAAGTCTTCGGAAAAAATCACGACCACGAAACGATTGCTCACCTCTGTCAATGATTGATACGGAAGCGCGGCCTGCGGAGTTCCAAGAGAAGTTGCAAAAGAAGCCCCAAAAGCTTGCAGCGGGATCACCTTCCCGTTGTCGCGGACCAGGGTAATGGCTTCGTCGGCAATGCGCTGGCCGACGGCCACGTTCTCCGGTTTTGCAATCTCACTGGAGAGTTGACTAAGGTCCGCCAGCCGCGCCTTGTCCAAACTGAGAGAAGCCTTTAGTTCCAGAATTTTACGCACGGATTGATCGAGCCGCTGACGGCTGATCTTGCCGCCCTGCACCGCTTGCATCACGGAGCGGTAGCTGGCATCGAGATCGGCGGGCATGATCAGCACGTCGTTGCCGGCCTCGAAGGATTCGACCGCCGCCCGGCCGATATCGTTCGCGTACAACCGCGTCAACCCCGCCATGTCGAGTGCGTCGGTGACCACGATCCCTTTAAACCCCATGTCCTCTTTAAGTAGTCCCTCCACAATCGCCGTTGAGGTCGTGGCCACGTGGTTGGGATCGGAATCGAGAGCGGGCACGGTTACGTGCGCTACCATCACGGCGTCCACGCCCGCCTCGATTGCGCGCCGAAACGGCGGGAGCTCAACCGCGTCGAGCCGCGCGCGGTCGCCAGTGACTTGGGCGAGACCAAGATGAGAATCGGTGGCGGTGTCGCCGTGTCCGGGAAAATGTTTGGCGGTGACCAACATCCCGCCTTCGTGAGCGCCCCGAATATACGCTGCCACGAAATCGCCCACCTGCTTCGGATCCTCTCCGAACGAGCGCGTGTTGATGATGGGATTCGCAGGATTGGAATTTACGTCGGCATCGGGAAAGAAATTCCAATGCACGCCGATGGCCCTTGCCTCGAGGGCGTTGATGCGTCCAAAGGCTTCGGCATTCTCCGTTTTGCCGGTAGCTCCGAATGCCATCGCATGGGGAAAAATCGTGGTGCCATTCAGACGCATGGACACGCCGCGCTCGAAATCTGCCGCGACGATCAGCGGCAGCTTGGATGATCTTTGCAGGCGGTTGAGCAGCTCGGCGGCAACATAGGGCTGGCTCCTGAGCAGGATGGGGCCATCTATCGGAACGCTCATCACCAGCGATCCGATGTGATATTTGCCGACGTTGTCGCGCAGTTGAATCCAGATCGGGTCGGCGTCATTCAGAAATTGGGCATTCACCCTGATCCCGAAAAGTTGGCCGACTTTTTCTTCGGGCGACATCTTGCGCAACGTCTTGTCGACCCACTTCTTGCCGGCCTTGTCGATATGGATGGGACCGAGCCGCTGAAAACGGTCTTTGCTCTTGTCTTTAGCAGTAGCAAAGCAGGGCGCGGCTAGCAGGAGCGCGATCAGCAGCAGACGCCGGGACATGCCATTGACAATAGCAAAAGTCAGGCTGCAACGTCCTTCAACCGTCGGCGTTTAATTTAGTCCCGAGTGTAACCTTCCGGCAGTTCGTGGATACCTATTATGACAACGTACTTTTCAGCTTGAATTCGAGCGTATTCCTATTTGCATGAATCTGGCCGTTGCGTATTACAGGAGGACTTATGGCAGCAATTGCTGTGCCAAAAATCGGATCGCCAAGCCCAAAGTTCATCGCGCCGTGGTGGCATACCGCGCTGCTCGTCGCATTATTTCTAGGGCTCGCGTTGAGCGGAGTGTTTTTTCAGCAGCATGCTCGCTCGGAACCCGGAGGGCTGCAGCGGAACCCGCATCTCGTGCGGCTCTACCTTTCGCTCATCGCAATGGAGTGGGGTCTCGTCTACTACGTATGGAAAGGGCTGCGCAGGACCGGGACGAGACTGAGTGAACTGATCGGAGGGAGATGGGCAACAGTCAAAGACGTGCTCGTAGACGCCAGTCTCGCAGTCGGTTTATGGGCCACCTGGAAGCTCGTCGAAATAGCCTGGAATCGCTGGCTCGGGACCGGCCATGCTGCTTCCATTCAAACGTTGCTGCCGCAACGCGCGCTGGAAATTCTCTTGTGGATCGGAGTATCGATGAGCGCGGGAATTTGCGAAGAACTGGTTTTTCGCGGATATTTCCAAAGACAATTCCACGCCTATACCCACAGTCTTTGGGCGGCGTGGTTGCTGCAGGCCTTGCTTTTCGGGATTTCCCACGGCTATCAGGGAGTCGAAGCGTGCGTGAGGATCGCGGCTTACGGTGCACTGTTTGGTTTGTTGGCGCTGTGGCGCGGGAGTCTGCGGCCTGGCATGATCGCGCATGCCGGGACGGACATTCTTAGTGGCATCTTTGGATTCTAGCGGCGCATTGGCCCGAGGCCGTACTGGTATAACTTTCTCGACGGACAGCGCTTGTGAAACGGCGAAATGACCGACTTCAGCTCACTCTACAAGCAGTATGCGCCGGACGTGCACCGCTTTGCGCTGTACTTGTCGGGCGAGCGCGGCGATGCCGAGGACATCACTTCCGAAACGTTTGTGCGCGCATGGACTTCACCCGAACCGATCAGGATGGAAACGGCGAAGGGCTACCTGTTCGCGATCGCGCGCAACTTGTTTCTGCAAGGGCTGCGAAAAAAGTCACGGCACGTCGCGCTCGACGAAAATTTGCGCGCACCAGGGGCCAGCCCCTACACGCAAGCTGCGGGAAAAGAGGAATTACAGCTCCTGCTCGCGCAACTTCAGGGATTGCCGGAAGCAAGCCGCGCTGCGCTGCTCATGCACGCGGTGCACGGAATGGCGTACGAAGAGGTCGCGCGGGCGCTAGGAATTTCGCTTGCGTCCGTAAAAGTGAAAATTCACCGGGCACGTCTTGCGCTGGCTGGAATCCGAAATGCCTAGCGAGAACCGGGTGGGATTCACCGGAGGAAACAAAAATGAACGTTACACGGGAAGTGATTCTGGATCTCCTGCCAGTGTATCTTGCGGGCGAGGCGAGCCCTGCCACGCGTGCGCTGGTTGAAGAATACCTGAAACAGGACGCGGAACTGGCACAGCGCATCCGACTGCAATGGGCGGACAGTTTGGCCACGGCCGTGCCCTCCGCGCTTCCGCCAGATTTGGAGTTGCGATCCCTCCGCCGGACGCGCAGCCTGATTGGCTGGCAGAAGTGGCTCTTCGGCTTCGCAATCACCTTCACTGCACTGTTATTTTCCAGCGAATTTTCGTTTGACAACGGCCACTTCAAGGAATTTCATTTCATGTTGCGCGATTTCCCTGTTCTGTTCGGAACTCTTGCGGCCTTGGCGGTTGTCTGCTGGATCGGCTATTACGTTATCCGACGCCGTCTCCGCACGACCTAAACCGCATAGCGACCCGGCTGGCTGGACTCAAGTTTCCCGTTCGATGAGTACGATGGCTTCCGCCTGAATGGCCGGGTCATCGCCAAATCCCGCCAGCCAATGCACATCTGGTTCTCGCCGGAACCATGTGATCTGGCGCTTGGCATAGTTGCGATGCGCCTGCTGCGCCGCGGCTAGCGTCGCTTCCCGATCTATCTCGCCGCGCAAGAACTGCATTGCTTGCTTGTATCCCAGCGACGCGAGCGGGCGAGCTTGGTCGCCATATTTTGCGAGAAGCCCTTCCGTCTCGGCGATCAGTCCTTCGTCAAACATCTTCTCAGCCCGCTGGTTGATGCGCGCGTAAAGAGCTTCGCGCTCTGGATTGAGTCCGAGGCGCAGAATGCGAAAGCCGTGGAAGGGCTCGCGTCCCTGTTGCCAAAGCTCGGTCATAGTCCGGCGCGAGGGCCGGCGCGAGGCCAGACACACTTCGATCGCCCGGATCACCTTGGGAACGTCATTGGCGTGAATGCGGTTCGCTGCCGAAGCGTCGAGCCGCTGCAGGATGCGATGAAGATGCTCGGTCCCGCGCTTCTTCGCGCGGTCGCGTAGTTTGTCGCGTAGCTCTTTGGAGCGCTGCGGGCCAGGGAAAAGCCCTTCGAGCAGAGCGCGAAGATAGAGTCCCGTGCCTCCGCTGACGATTGGCAAGTGTCGTCGCTGCTCGTTTTTGCTCAGAGCTGTCTCGCGCAAAGCGATCTCGCGGAGAACTTGGCGCGCCTGTCGCGCATATTCTCCCGCGCTGACATCGGCGAGCGGATCGACACAATCCAGCAAATGATGCGGAATCTCCGCGCGCTCTGCCGCACCGGGCTTGGCCGTGCCGATTTCAAATTCGCGGTACATCGCAACCGAGTCGCAGTTGACGATTTCACCGCAAAAGCGCCGCGCGATCGCCAGCGCGAGAGCCGTCTTCCCGCTCGCCGTGGGACCAAGCACGACTACGAGCAGTGGCTCGCGCTCCATCAACTTCGGCAACGTCAGCGCGCGCTCCAAGGGATGTCTCGCCAGTAGCGGATAAGCGTGAGAATAAGCAGTAGAACCGCCATGAGGAGCAATCCGGTGGCCTCGGCGGCGTAAATGGAATGACGGTGCTGATGCTTGGTGTCCTGATGCGCGTCATGAGCTGCCGGCTTCGAGGGAACGGGGGCGTTCACGCCGCTATTGTAAGTCTTTTCGTCGGTGAATTGTCGTTGGTCGTTGGTCGTTGGTCGTTAGCAAACGTCGTGATCAAACATGCGTCGCGAACGACTAACGACTGCCTCGCGGTAAACTACGGGCGCGCCGTTATGCCGCTGCCTCCCTCCAACCGCGAAGCCAGACTTCTGCGCTTTGGCGTGTTTGAAGTTGACCTGGACGCCGGAGAGCTGCGCAAGAACGGCGCTCGCATTCGGCTTCAGGAACAGCCCTTTCAGGTCCTCTCTGCCCTGCTGCAGAATGCCGGACAAGTCGTCACCCGCGACCAATTGCGCGAAAAAATCTGGCCCGCCGACACCTTCGTCGATTTCGATCACAGCCTGAATACCGCGGTCAACAAAATTCGCGAGTCGCTGGGCGATTCCGCCTCGAGCCCCCGCTTCGTCGAAACCCTGGCCCGACGCGGATACCGCTTCATCGCCTCGGTCGACAGCGTCGCAGCGCCAGCGACATTATCAACGCCCCACGCTCAGGACGACAATGATCCAACCACGTCCGCGGCCGAGATCACGCTGCACCCCCAACTGCACGTGCCCGTTCCGCGGCGCGGACTGGTGCGCGCACTCTTCGCGCTGATTCAGGCGATGTATCTCATCTTCTACGTGAGCGGTCTCGCTCACCTGCGCGATGCGGACCGGGTTGCCAGCAGCTTTCTCCCCGGCTGGAGAGCTCTGTCCATCGTGGGCGCAATACTGGTGACAGGAGCGGTCGGGATTCCGCTGCGGTTCTACCTGCTGTCCGCGGTCGCCTTCGACTTCCGCAAACTGGCGGCGACATTCGGCCGGCTCTTCCCATTCGTTCTGGCGCTGGATCAGCTCTGGGCCATCGCGCCATTCTTGCTACTGCCGCAGATCGGTGTCGGCCTGGCATTCGCCGCCACTGCAGCCTTGCTGTACGTGCCCTTCTCAGAGAGAACACTGGTCCGCATGGCCTATCCGCTGGAGAACTGAGATTTCGGGACGTGAAGTTCAAGCCAGCGGTTTTTGTGGATCGTGGTCGCGACAGGTGCTGGATGGCTCGGAAATCCACAAAATGGGCGAGGCGGAAAATAGTTGGTTTCCGCCTCGGATGCGACAAAGGCAGGCCTTACAGGTTAGTGATCGAGAATCGGTGATGCGCAATCGCTTCCCGAACTTTCAAAGAAGTACACCACCGCGAGCAGACGTTGCTCGATGCTTCTGAGGTCAATGGCTGCGATCCGTTCGAGCGGGGATCTCCAGCCCTCCGCCGCCTTCGTTGCGTGAGCGTTCTGGGGATCACTCTTGTGGCAGTCGGCCGGGTTATCCGGGAAATCGACGTACAGCGTCAATCCCAACAACGTCGTCAAGTCATGGAAGGACTCGCGGGAGTGCATATTGCATGTGTCCCTGGGGTCGTCATATTGCGCTGGCCGGATGACAAAGCGAATCACTGGCGTCTCCACCTGGAGCAACAATGGGTTGAATGTGCCGCTGTCCGGGGCGCCCGCTAGGGAAAACCCGTTCAAGCTGCTGACGTTGTAGCGTAGCGAGACTGCGGTGGCGTAATCCTTCTCCGTCGAAGCATCGGGCGGATAGGTGGCGCCAAGCCGGCTTCTGTGCCGACCGGCAACCACGTACTCCTCGGGTTTGGGAAGGCGGATGACGTACCTCGCAGACTTGTTATCGAGCGCACGTTGCAGGCTTTGGGCGTCAATGTTGGCTGGTGCAATACTGGGATCGACGGTAGCGGCAGCAGGGCCGCTATGGGCGGGAACGGAAAGATCATAGATTCCCGAAGTCAAGGTCGATTGGTTGGAAGCCTGCACATAGAGGTCGCGATGGCCTTTGGTTTTGGGTGCGATGAACAGAACACTGTTGGCGTCTTTCGGATCAGGGACAAAAGCCCATGGACCACGAAACTCGACGAACACTTTCTCGATAGTGGCAGGTTTCGATTGGGCTGCCGGAGCGGAGGTTGGTGGTTGGGATTGTTCACACGCGACAAGGCAGAGGGTTGCAGCGCCGACCAGCGCAACCAGCTTGCTGGTCGAGTAAAGTTGGGTTCGCATCATGGTCTCCTATTTTTTGGAATTAGGGCCGTCCATACGCTGCAAATGCCGACCAGTAGTAGGGATGCGACGTGCGCGAATCGGCCATCATGTTCCGTGAGGCCAGGCGAATGGCATCGGAGACGGTCTGGCCAGACAACGCATTGTGATAAAAGTCCTGTACGAATCTTTGAGTTCCACCAGAGTCCACTGCCCACCGGCTGGCGACTACGTGGGGCACACCCGCACGCAGGAGAGCATCCGTAACGCTGTCGAATCCGCTGGAACCGCCGCTGCCGGACGCGGTGTTGCAGGCCGAGAGCACCGCCAACTGCAGGCTTTGCAGGCGAAGCTGCCGCACTACAGTTGCGTCCATCAGGCGGGGCGCTTTCGTTTGTCCGTTTCCGCCATCCAGCATCAATCCCGTCCGTCCGGGGGTGGCGAGCGAATGTCCGGCAAAGTGGAAAACTGCAGCGCCAGGGAGTGCGCCTCGGATAGCGCCGAGGGTGGCTTCTACGCCTTTGAGCACACGCGCAGCGGGATGAAAGTCGCTGGCGATGGCATCCGCTTCCGCGGCTATATCGGGCAGAGGGATGAGTCCATCCGCCGCCGATGAAGCGGTGCTGCCCACCACCAGGGCCGGCAAGTCTGATGAAATACCGGCGTTGCTGCGCAGCCGCGACTGCGAATCCTGACCCAGGGAATGAACAATGGGTACGCGCTCGATCAAATAGTGATCATTCGAATCAAGTAGCGCCTCGAAGGGCACGCGGGCCAGCCATCCCTCCGCCTCGATTACCAGCGTGCGTCCCGGCGTGAGGTATGGTTCCACTGGAGCGATGAGCGCCGCATACAGGCTGCGAGCGTCCCGACGCACGGCGCCCAACTCCGACTTGGGATCGGAAGACAGGTCGTAAAACCTTTCCGCTAACTCCTGCAGGCCATCGGCGCGGTTCGGAATCCAGCGGGCATTTATACCGCGGTTGTCATAGACCCAGATCGCCAGACCGTCGGGCAGTGCGGCATAGGCGAGCACGGTTTCTGTTGCCAGGAGCGGAAGCCGAGACGTCAACTTCGAGGGATCCGGCACCGGCGAGCCATTCAGAGATCGAAGCGGGCGATCGGTAGCCACGCGCTGAGGTGCTCCCAGGTACCACTCATACGTCTCGAGCGCTTCCCCAGAGCGGCCCTGCACCAACTCGGCCTCGCTGAGCGCTAGATATGCCGGAGCTGCGTTCTTGCTCCAACTCGCACGTTCCGCCTCGGACCTGAGGGTCGCAAGGCTCTGCTCCGCCAGGGCCAGTGCAGGCCCGAAGGCCTGCTCGGCTTCGGCCTCCTGGTGCTGGCGCAGTTGCAATTCGCCCAGGGTGGAATAAAACATCTGCAAGATATAGTTGTTCGAAAGCCCGCGGACCTCGTCCTGTATCGCAGTTAGACGCGCGATACCATGGTCAGCCTGACCCTGGAACGCCTCCAGTCGAGCGGTTCGAATCTCATCTTCAAGGCCATCGTTTCGACTGGCTTCGGTGCGGGGAGTAGCGGCGAAAAGGCGGGCCGCTTCTGCATACTGTTGCTCAGCAAGCTCCGGGAGGTGAGCAGCGGTCGCCGCCTCAGCCATCCTCTGATGGGCCATGGCGCGCAGCAAAAGATTTTCATGGGATCCAATCAGAAGCGTCGCCTCGCGCCACGAGGCCATTTCCAGGTGCGGGCGGGCAGCAGCTTCGGCCAGGTATGCAAGCTCTGCGTAAAGGTTGTACCCTCGCATGAGGGGAAATTGTCCCGACCAGTAGCGGTCCAAGCCCTCACTAACCAATCGCCCGGCTCCGGAGGCATCGCCGATGTCGCGCCAATCTCCGGCAATAAACCCGAGGGCCCGCAGATAGAGTGCTCCATACATACTCTGTCGTGCGCGCTCTATCGCCTGACGCGCAGCCTTTTCATTGCTGCCAATATCGCCCATCAGACCAAAGCAGACACGCTTCTCAAGCCCAAACTGAATCTGCAACCAAGGGTAAGAGTGTGTCTCCGATTCCGTCAGCGCTGCCGCTGCCTGTCGCCAGCACTCTTGGTTGTGCCGCTCGAATTGCGCCGCGAAGGTCTGCTCGAACTGCGCGCGCAGCATGCCCGCGGTGTTGCCGGAGGCACGAAATAATTGTTCGGCAAGCTCAGCCTGTTGGCGGGAAACACCATACTCGCCGGCGTCGTTGGCTCTTACAGCGCGGGCGAGCGCGTTTGCCGCTTGCGCAAAGTCTAGCGCCGCAGAACCGCGCAGAAGATCAACCAGCCAGCGGTCGCCGTGCTGCCGGCTGGTCAGGTCCGCTAAAAGAAAAAGCGCCTGCGAGGCGCGCGGATCCACGTTAGCTCTCGTTTCGGGAAAAGCCTGGGGCAACCAGGAGCGGACGGCCTCGTGCAAATATTCCTCGATGCGCTGATCGACGACGCGCTGGTCGACTGCGGAAGGGGGCATTGCGCCGCTGGCCAGGGCGGCGACTTGCGTCGGAGACAGCAGTGGCGTCGCCTTGCTCTGATGCTCCTTCAACCTTTCCCGCACGGCGTTGGCCTTGTCGCGGGCTTCGTTTGCCCACTGCGAGTTCGGATCCACCCGCAGGTAATGATCCCAGTCATCGAGCGCCTGCTGATACAGGAACAGATGTTCCGAGACGATGGCGCGATTAAACAGCGCAACCGGATCGTCGGGCTGAAGCTTCAAGGCCTGGCTGAGGTACTCGTAAGCGGCCCCGAAGTCGTCCTTCCGGTCTTCCTGCTGGGCGCGCAGGAAGTAAGCGGTGGCGAGATCCGTCAGGAACGCCGGCGAGTGCGGGTCCAACTCCAGGGCGTGGCGCAAGGCTTCGACGGCCGCGTCGTACTTGCTCTCCAGCATGTCCGCCTGCGCCTGCGCCTGCAGCCAGGATGGATCGGAAGGATGGGACTCCAATTGGCCGGCAATCAGCGCCTCCGCTCTCAGAAGCGCCGCCGGACGGCTGGTAAAGGACGCCGCCGGTCCGCGTGACACTCTTAGAGGCGCATAAGCGGCGCCTGCAATCCTGAGTTCCAAGGTGCGCTGCTGCGTGTATGCGCGGGCAAGGAGCCTCTCGGCGGTGGCGGGCTGGTTTCGATAAACCTGGTACCGATGAACTATGGCCCAGGATCCCACGGCAACCACGGCTAGAAGCGATGCTCCCGCCAACGCCACACGCGGACTGCTCAACCACCGCCACCACAGCGTCAGCTTTCGATCCGGGCCGGAATGCGGCGTCCCGGTAATTCGCTGGGCCAGTCTCCGCTGCCACTCCCCGCTCGCGCTCTCGAGGCTCGCGATATGCTTTCGCTCCGTCTCGGTCAATTCCCCGTTCAGTTCGGCCAATTCGGCGACGGCTCCGCGCAGCAAAGGACCACAATAATCGCAGCAGCTGGCATGTTCGATGTGGGTAATCGTCTCGCTGGGTGGTGCCAGACCACCGGCAATCTCGCGCCACACATCCCGGCTGGGACAATCACCCTGAGGCGACCGAAACTCGGTCGGTTTCATGTCCGCCAGTTCGCGATCCACCAACGCCAGCTCCTCAAATTGCTCGCGACAGGCCGGGCAAGCGGCGAGATGAGGGTGCGCATTCGCCGCGTCCACGGATTCCGCACGCCCGCGGGATTTCTCCAGAAGTCTCGCTAGTTCCGCGGTTCCGATATGTTCGTTGGGACTGCTTTCCAAAACTAACTCCCCATTCACTTACAACGATTTTCCCTCTTCAAACCCTTCACTTCGCGGCCTGGGCTCGAACCAGAAACGTGACCGCGAATCATGTCCGCCAGACGCAAAAGCACGCTTTCCACGCCCTCGGTGGTTAGTCCGATCGACGGAATGGCCGCAATCTCGCTGGCGGTAAGACCTTGCCGGTGACGAAGCCAAAAAATCGTGCGGTTTCTTTCCCTATCCTTCCCTGCCATAACCTGGGTCAGGATCTTGTCGACCCGCTCCAGCTGAAGACGCCGATTGACCGCATCAAAGCTGCCCTCGTCAGCCGTTTTCGGGTCGATTTGGATGGGCTCGACGATGGCTTCCGTTTGAGCTGCGCCCCGCTTCGCGGCCAGGGCCGACTTGAACCGATCATGCACCACATTGGCCGCAACCACCTTCAGGAATCCATAAATGGAACCTTCGCACCGCGGCCGGAACGACCGCAGTAAACGGCTGTCGTTCTCGCAGAGCTTCAGGTAGGTATCCTGGACCAGGTCGTCCAGTTGTTGGCGTGACGATTCTCCCCAGTGGCGGGCGGTCCTCAAAACCGCGGCGGCGATCACCACCTGAAAGCGGCAGATGAATTCTACCCACGCCTCCTCGTCTTTCGAGCCAGCGCACGCTTTTACTAATTCTGCCGACGAGAACTCTTTGTAGCGCGCCAAGAGTCACTCCAGGTTGGGCGGATTCTACAACAGTCCCGCCACTTTTGCCGTGATAAGTTTATGAAAAATAGGTGGGTTTGCCGTCTTGCGTCGGAGGCGATAGTTCGAAGCGATAGTCGAGACGACAGTTCGAGACGATAGAACGAGTTACCAGGACGGACTAGGCCAGCAGCTTCGCCGCCTCTTTGGCGTAGTAAGTCAAAATGACGCTCGCCCCCGCGCGACGGATACAGAGCAGCGACTCCATGAGCACGCGCTCCCGGTCGATCCACTGGTTCCGGGCCGCGGCCTCGATCATGGCATACTCGCCCGATACCTGATAGGCCGCGAGCGGCAGGTCGAACCGGTCCCGAGCGGCGGCAATCACGTCCAGGTACGGCATCGCCGGCTTCACCATGATCATGTCCGCGCCCTCTGCAATGTCCAACTCGATCTCCCGCATCGCCTCGCGCATGTTCGCCGGATCCATCTGGTAGGAACGGCGGTCGCCAAACTGCGGCGCGGAATCCGCCGCCTCGCGGAACGGCCCATAGAAACCGGAAGCGAACTTTGCCGCATAGGAAAGAATCGGCGTATTTTCGAAGCCCGCCTGGTCGAGCGCCCCGCGAATCGCCGCGACCCGTCCATCCATCATGTCCGACGGCGCGATGACGTCCACGCCCGATCGGGCCAGTGAAACTGAGGTCCGCGCCAGCAACTCCAGGCTCGCGTCGTTCACGATCTCGTATTCCGTAGTAGCGGGTGGCGCCGCCGCGGCCGCGCCCAGCGATTGCGGTTCCGCCTTTACGACTCCGCAATGTCCATGCGACATGTACTCGCACAGGCAAACATCGCCCATCACCACCACGTCGCGCACCTCGCTCTTGATCGCCCGCGTGGCTCTCTGCACGATGCCGTCATCGGCCCAGGCTCCGGTGGCCACTTCGTCTTTTTTCTCTGGCAGCCCGAACAGGATGATCGACAGCACTCCCAGCGCACGCGTCGCCCGCACTTCCTTCACCGCTTCGTCGATCGAAAAGTTGAAAACGCCGGGCATGGAGTGCACTTCTTTCCGGATCCCGTTTCCGGGGCAAACGAACAGTGGATACACCAGAGACTCGGGCGTAAGCCGGGTCTCGCGGACCAAGGCACGTAAAGTTTCAGTGCGCCGCAAACGGCGCATGCGATTAGCGGGGAAGGCCATGACACGCCAATTTTAGCAGTTGCGGTGACAACCGCGACTGGCTCAATTGCAGATCGGTGTGACATACATCATACCGCGGACTTTGCCGAGCGCGATTCACGGCCTCACACAACCGAATTCCCTCGCCCCGCTACAATCTCCTTATGCGATTCCCGGCTGCCCTTGTCGTCATCTTCATCCTTATCTTGTTCTTGATCTTGTTCTTGGGCGCAGATGTCCTCGCACAAAACACATCCAACAGCGAGCCTCTGTCCGTCACCGTTCCCATTACACTCGACCAGGGCCGCGTCGTGATCGACGTGGACCTCCGGCTTCGCGACGGCTCGACCGAGCGCGTTCGCGGCTGGGTCGATAACGGCAATCCCGATCTCTACATGAGCCAGCGCGTCGCTAATTTGATGGGACTCCGTGTCAGTTGCGACGGCCAAATCTGCTCCGGCACACCGAAATCCCGGGACGTTTCACTCGAAATCGTGATCGGCGGAATGAAGATTTCCCTATCGCAGGCCGGAGGGCAGGTGGGAGAGAAGATCGGAGAAACAAAAATCCCAGCCGGCCTGCTGGCGCTCGCCCCGGGCATGAGCGCCGAGATCAACCTCCCCTCATCCGTCCTGCGCAACTACGACGTGATCGTCAATTTCCCCGACCGCGAGCTCACCATCGGTCTGCCCGGCCGCCTGAAATTCAACGGGGTGAAGACCAAGATGCTGGTCAACGCCAGCAACGGCCTCATCCAAATTCCCAGTAAGATTGAAAACAAGAACTTCGATCTCTGCCTCGACTTGGGCTCTTCCATCAACTTTCTTTCACAAGAATTATTCGACAAGCTCTCCTACGCCCACCCTGACTGGCCGCACATGACCGGAGCCGTCGGCCCGTTCAACACAGGAGAACTGGGTGGTGAACCAACGTGGAGGCTGATGCGCGTAGACCGCGTGCAATATGGTCCACTTTTTCTCACCGATGTAGCTGTGGCTGACCTTGCCAAGGATTCCTCCAAGCATCGGTTGGCCCTCTTTGAACAGCGGCCCAGCTTCACCACCGCAGGTCTGCTCAGCTCGGAGGCGCTGCTGAGTTACCGCGTCGGCCTCGACTATGCTCACTCCACCGTCTATTTCGACATCGGCCGCACCGTCAAGTTCCCCGACTTTGACGTCGTCGGCCTCATCCTTCGCCCGGAAGGCGACAACGCCTTTACCATCGCGGGCATCGCCGATTTCGACGGCAAACCATCCGTCGCGGGCGTTCAAGCCGGCGACCCTCTAGTCGCCGTCGATGACACCCCCGTCGCCGACTTCACCCTGGGGCAAGTCTGGTCTCTGCTCGAAGGCTCTCCCGGTCAGGAACGCAAGCTGACCATTGAGCGCGCCGGCAAACAGTTCACCGTGGTCGCCAAAGTGCAGCACTTTTTGGGCGATGCGCCACGCACCGACGACGCGAACGGAAAATCGAAGCACTAACGCGGCCTCCCGAAGTTAGTGGCATAAATCCACACTTGCATCTTGAGTGAAGCGAAAGACCCATACCTTCCAAGTACGCCCACGACCGTTTTTTCGTTGCAGCCGCCCTATCTTCAGGCCCTCATCATCCGTTCCGTCGCTCTCAAACGTTACCTCAGTAACCTCGCGTAACCAGCCCGTGATCTAAACATCCCGTCGAGGACGTCATATGATGCCAGTGGTGTCTAGGCTCCACATCTCGTCGCTCCTCTGCGGAGTGGGTCTGCTGCTAGCCTATGCCCTGGCGCCGACGGTGTTCCCCAACCCCTTATTTCGCGTAGCCATGGGAAACCTGATCCCACTGCTGGTGATCGCGGCAGCCTGCATTGTATCCGCCAGAAACGCCTTCGACAGCCGTGGGCATACACGCCTTTTCTGGAGCCTGATGACGGCGGGCATGACCATGTGGTGTTTCAACCAGGCATGCTGGACATGGTTCGAAGTGGTGCTTCGCAAACCGCTTCCCGATCCCTCCCCAGGAGATGTCGTGTTCTTCCTGCACTTTGTCCCCATCATGGCGGCCGTAGCCATTCGTCCCCATCAGGCCGATGAACGCGAGGGGATGTTGCCCAGCGCACTGAATGTCCTCATTTTGCTTGTGTGGTGGGTCGTGGTCTACGCCTTTTTCGTATTTCCCGAAGAGTACTTCCTCCGCGATGTCGCGATTTACAGTCCGCGCTGGGATCTCTTGTATCGTGTCGAAGAAGTGATCCTGATTGCGGTATCGGCATCGGCATTCTTCAGCAGTTCCGGATCGTGGCGCAAGCTGTATCGCAACATTTTTTTGGCCACCGTTGTTTACGCATTCGCTTCGGAAGCCATGAATGCTGCCGTCGTGCGCGGCACCTACAAAACCGGCGGAACCTACGACCTCCCTTTCTTCGCCGCGGCGCTGGGCTTCCTCTGGGTCACCATAGCCGGCCGGCGCTGCCTTCGTGACACTCAGGGGATGCCTTCGATCGCGCGGGCCAATCGCCCGCTCGCTCCCCTCCTCGCGAAATTCGCCCTGCTCTCTCTCCCCATGATGGGATATTGGGCACTATTCCTGAGCCACGACCAGCCTTACTTGCGCCAGATTCGCTTTGTGGTGACCATAGGCGGCGTCGCCCTCCTGGCTTTTGTCGTTTTCCTGAAACAACACCTGCTCGACCGGAAGCTTCTGCAGTTGCTCGAGCATTCGCGTAACAGCGTAGACAACCTGCAGCGGTTGCAGGGAAGAGCGATTCAACAAGCCAAGCTGGCTTCGCTCGGAGAATTGGTCGCGCTCGCCGCCGGCGAACTGGAGTTCCCGCTCTCGGCCATCCTGAGCAGTTCCGAACGCATGGCCGCCAGCAGCAACCTCGGCCGGGAGCAACTCTCCAACGCCCAGAAAATCGGGCAGCAGGCGCGGCGCACCCGCGAATTGGTGAACGATCTGCTCAGCTTCTCGCAGCAGACTCCGGGAGAAAAAAGCCCTCTCGAACTGAAGCCTCTTTTGCAGCGCGCAGTTCAAATGGAAGGATTCAAGCTCGAAAACAAAAAAATCAGCCTGACCGTGGAAAGTCACGGTCCCCTGCCCCGCGTCCTCGGCAACCCCAACCAGCTTTTGCAGGCCTTTCTTCAGATTGTCGAGAACGCCGTGGACGCACTACAGGAAATCGGCGGCGGGCGCCTCGAGGTCTCCCTCTGGCGCGAAAACGACGAAGTGATCGTCCAGTTCGCCGACACCGGCACCGGCCTGCGCGATCCCGAGCGTGTCTTTGATCCTTTCTACACCACCAAACCGGTCGGCAAAGGCACCGGTCTCGGACTCAGCGCCACCTACGGAGTAGTCCAGGACCACAAGGGACAGATCACCTGCTATAACCGCCCCGAAGGCGGAGCCGCATTTGAGATCCGGTTACCCGCGCTCAGAGTTGCCGCCCCAATCGCCGATGCCGCCCGCGCCTGAAGTTCTTGCGTAGAGACAGACGCCCTCGTCTTTCCAGCCGAGCGAACTGGCCCCCGTTCAAGCCTGGTTTTGGCTCGACGGGGTGGAGAAGCTCGGCCTCTGCCTGTGGTAAACGCAACTTGATTCGCGAAAGGCCCGGAAACGCAACGCTTCTTTATCCTCCACTCGCCACAACTGCATCTGCCACCCGAGCCGCTTGCACTGCGAATCGCACATCGTGCGTCCGAATGATATGTGCCCCTTTCAGGATCAATGCAGTTTCAGCAGCCAACGTTCCATATAGCCGCTCAGCAACGGGTGCATCCTTGCCATCGCGCGCCAGCATCCGCCCGATAAATGATTTCCGCGACACTCCTGCCAGCAGCGGAAAGCCCGTCCCCTGCAGTTCGGCGAAGTGCGCCAACAGAGGATGATTCTCCTCTAAGCGCTTGCCGAACCCGAACCCCGGATCCAGCACCAGATGATCGCGCTTGATCCCCGCCAACGTCGCCGCCTCCGCCCACTGGCGCAACTCCCGCTTCACCATCAGTACCGGATCCCCAATCGGCGGCAACGACTTCCACTCCTCCGGCCGCCCCCGCGTATGCATCAGTACTGCTCCTACTTTGAGTTCAGCCAGCGTTTTCGCCATCTTCGGATCCCACCGGAACCCGCTGACATCGTTTACAACCTCCGCCCCCACGTCCACCGCCGCCCGCGCCACACTCGCCTTGTAGGTATCGACGCTTACCACTGCGTCTGGCCGACGCCGGTTCAGATCCCGAATCACGGGCAGTACACGCCTGCGTTCTTCTTCTTCCGAGACCGGTTCCGATACCCCCGGTCGCGTCGACTCCCCACCCACGTCAATGATGCTCGCGCCCGCGTCCAGTAACTCCTCGGCCCGGACCACGGCCTTCCCGGCATCAATGTAGAATCCGCCGTCGGAAAACGAGTCGGGAGTTACATTCACGACACCCATGATCAGCGTGCGACGCCCTAACTCAAGGACGCGAGTGCCCACGTTCCACTGGAAAATCGCCCGCATATTGCCCCTATTCTAGAACGAGCCCATTTCCCCGGATGCTACAATCCAGTTGATGTCTTGTCGGCGGTCAGTTGCGCGTCTCGTTCCCATCGTCCTTCTGCTGGTCGCGACACTACTGGCCGCACCCGTCAAACCGTTGCCGGAGCGCATTGCCGCTGTGCTCAGCGCAACCGATCTTGCCCGCGGCTTCTGGGGAATCGAAGTCGCTTCACTCTCGACCGGCAAAACGCTGTATTCGCAAAACGCCGATAAGCTCTTCACGCCCGCCTCGAACACCAAGCTTTTCACTACCGCCGCGGCACTCGCACTTATCGGTCCTGACTACAAGTTCCACACCACTGTCGAAACCGCCGGCACACTCGACCGCTACGGCCGCCTGAACGGAGATCTCGTCCTGGTCGGCCACGGCGATCCCAATCTCTCCGGACGCGAACTCCCCTACGATCTCCGCACCCAACGCAACGACGACCCCATTCAAGCCCTCGAAGCGCTGGCCGACGCGCTCGTGCAAAAGGGCGTGAAGTTCATCGACGGCGACATAGTGGCCGACGACTCCTACTTCGCCTTCGAGCGCTATGGCGAAGGTTGGAGCCAGGACGATCTCGTCTGGGCCGACGGCGCTCCCGTTTCCGCCCTCACCATCAATGACAACGTGGTCTTCGTCAATATTCTGCCCGCCGACCGACCCGGCGAAAAAGCCTTCGTCAGCGTCAAGCCTTTTGCTGATTATTACCGCCTCGACAATCGCATCATCACAACTCCCGCCGGCACGGGCCGCAAGTTCTTCGTCAACCGCGAGCCCGGTTCTACTGTCCTGACACTCTGGGGCAACATGCCGCTCGATGACGCCGGCGCCAACGAAGCGCTCGCCATTGAAGATCCCGCCGAGTTCGCCGCCGGGCTCTTCCGTCAGTTACTCGAGAAGCGCGGCATAGTAATCTACGGACACGATCGCACCCGCCACACCGAACTCGCCACACTTTCCACTTTCAGCGTGACCACCCTCGCGCCGTCGCGCGGAGGCAGAGTTAATGACAATGACAACGACGGCCAATCGCGTCCGCTGAAAAACGATCAGCCAGTCACGCTCGCCAGTTACGAATCGAAGCCGCTGCTGCAGGATGTCCGCGTAATTAATAAAGTCAGCCAGAACCTGCACGCCGAAATCTTGTTGCGCCTCCTGGGGCGCGAGCGAGGCAACGCCGGAACGATTGAAGGTGGCCTCGAAGTTCTCCGTGGATTTCTGATTAAGGCAGGAATCTCGAACGACCAGTATGTTTTTTACGATGGCTCCGGACTCTCGCGCCAGAACTTAGTGACTCCCCACGCCGTAGTCGAGTTGCTCCGCTATTGCTCGACGCAACCCTGGGGCGCCGATTATAAGGCGACCTTCCCGGTCTCTGGCGTGGACGGCTCACTCACCGAACGCCTCACCTCTCCGCGCCTGCATAGCCGCATTATGGCCAAGACCGGCTCGCTGGGAGGAGTGAAGACGCTCTCCGGATACGCGACTACCGATGCCGGAGAAGTGGTCGTCTTCTCGATTCTCTCTAATAACTTCAATCTTCCCGCAAAGCGAGTTACGGACGCGATCGATGAGTTAGTCCAGGCAATAATCGACGACGCGCCGGCGGCAAAATGACGGCCTAGCGACTTCGTCAGAGCACGAGCGTTTTACGAGCACTTTTCTCCGTTTCCGCACTTTCACTGAATATTGCTTGCCACGCCTGCGGTACGTAGCGTGATAGGACTTCGATTCCAAGCGCGGTCATGCCGCCAGGGAGGGCGACCCGCCGGATTACCTCCTCTGGTTTCATATCGGCTTCTGCCATAAGCCGCAATGTGGCGGCGGCCGTTTCCTGCACCAGGCTGATAGCCAGATCGGGTGGAAAGTCACGATTGCTGCGCGCGGCTTCCTCCGCCATCGATTCCAGCAGGTAAGCAACGAACGCCGGGCCGCCGGACGCGAGGCCGATGGCGGGTCGAGACTGTGACTCTGCGATCTCGATGGGATGACTGATGTGTCTCAGCAGGTCGTCGAGCAACTTGTGGTCATCCGCGGTGGCGCGAGAGCCGTACATCAGCAACGCGACGCCCGCACCGATCGCCTGTGTGATGGAGGGGATGAGCTTGGCCACGCGGCAGGGCACGCGATCCTCAAGGACTCGGAGTGAAATCTGACTGGCGGTCGTGACCAGCAACTGTCGGGGAGAGAGATCTGGGTCCATCTGGGCCAGCACGCTGGCTGCGTCTCCGGCTTTGAGGCAGAGAAAAATCAGATCGCAATTGGCGGCAACCTTGCAACCGCTGACGACGTGTATGCCGGGAAACTCGACCGCCAGCGCTTTCAGCTTGCCCTCGGAGCGATTCGCCACCCAAGCGTTCTCCACTGCGAGCGCCCGGGAGCGTAACAGAGCCCGAACCAGCATGCCTCCCATGCTGCCAATGCCAACGAAACCGGTGTTCATGGTTAACCCCCGGCGGAAATGTGCTTTCCCTCAGCCAACATAACTAGCAGCAATCGCTTTGCGGGCGATGCGGCTCTCGAATTCATCCGAGAATTCCCATCCGCTTCCCCACGCGCTCCAGCACTTCCAGCGCCCTCTGCAGTTCTTCCTTTGTGTGCGTGGCGGTCATGATCGTCCGCACCCGCGCTTTGCCTTCGGGGACGGTGGGAAAGGTAATTCCGGTTCCGAGCACGCCTTCTTTAAACAGTTCGCGAGAGAAATCCATGGTCAGCCGTCCGTCGCCAATGATTATCGGAGTGATCGGCGTTTCGCTCGCGGGAGTGGTCTGGCCGCCGATGTTGAAGCCGAGCAAGCCGAGTTCTTTTTTCCAGAAGCGCGTGTTCGCCCAGAGCTGTTCCATCCACTGTGGCTCGGTTTCGAGAACGTCGAAAGCCGCCATGCAGGTCGCCGCGACCGACGGCGGATGCGAAGTTGAAAACAGGAAGGGCCGCGCGCGGTGATAGAGAAAATCGATCAGATCGCGCGTGCCACAAACGTATCCGCCAAGAGCGCCAATCGCCTTCGACAAGGTTCCAACCTGAATATCGACTCGCCCGTGCATCGAGAAATGATCGATCGTGCCGCGCCCCTGGCGCCCGAGCACGCCAGAAGCGTGCGCGTCGTCGACCATCATGATCGCGCCGTATTTCTCGGCCGCTTCGCACAGCCCGGGCAGCGGGCCGATGTCGCCGTCCATCGAGAACACGCCGTCGGAGATCAGCAGCTTCCTCCCCGGCTGGTTTTTCACGCTGGCGAGTTGCTCCTCGGCGTGGGCCACGTCTTTGTGTCGGAAGACGAGAATCTTCGCCCGTGAAAGACGGCAGCCATCAATGATCGAAGCGTGATTGAGTTCGTCGGAGATAATGAAGTCGTCCTTGCCCAGAAACGCCGAGACCGTTCCCGCGTTCGCTGTGAATCCCGACTGGAAAACCACGCAGGCCTCGACATTCTTGAAGCGCGCGATCTTCTCTTCCAGCTCCATGTGGATTTTCATGGTGCCCGCGATGGTGCGCACCGCGCCCGATCCGACGCCATACTTGCGCGTGGCTGCAAGCGCCGCTTCGCGCAGTTTGGGATGCGTCGTGAACCCGAGGTAGTTGTTCGAGGCGAGGTTGATCACCCGCTTGCCGTCGAAGGTACAAACCGGTGCCTGCTCGTCTTCGAGGACGCGCAGATTGAAGTGCGTGCCCTTGGCTTTGAGCTCATCGAGTTGATCGGTCAGGAACGAGAGCGGATTGGTGCGCGTGGCTGTGGGCATTAGTACCTCGAAATCCACTCTGCGAATCGACGCGGAGGGACGCGGATTTGAATACTTAGTTTAATACTGCGATCGGTGATACAACTACCTCAAGCCCTGACCGAGGAGCTCGCAATGAAAAGACTACTGGCGCTTGTAGTGTTCCTAGCCGTCGCCACGGCAGTCGCGCGACCTCAAGCTGAGAACATAAATGGACCAGATTGCAGTGGCAGCTGGCCCACCAACATGACGTTCGTTCATTTGAAGAACGCAGGGTTGGCAGACAACAGCAGCATCGATTTCTCCAAGACGAAGACATCGCGCCTCGCGTCGGAGAGGGTGGGCAGGGACCTTTGGCACCAGGTTTATTACGTCACATTCACAAAGAAATCCAGCGAAACAATCGAAGCCATCGCTGTTCACGATGCATCCCTAGAAGAGTGTTCAATGTCGGGCGTCGAGGTCTTCGTAGTGTCCAACCATTTCAAGCCAGATCGCAAATAGACTTGAGCTCATTGCTTCTTGGGCTGTCCCAGCGCGGCAGTCGTTCCTTTGGTCGCCCGCAGATAGTCGGCGGGCGCGATCAGAATCTGCAAACCGCGAACGCCGGCTGAAATGGAAACGACATCGAACAATTCGATGGTCTCGTCCACGTACACAGGAAAGTCGCGCTTGGCAGCGAGCGCGGTTACTCCGCCGCGAATGTAGCCGGTGAGCGCCTGAAGTTCTTTCACCGGGACAAGCTGAATTTTTCTTTCTCCCGCCGCAGCCGCCAGCGCCTTCAGGTTGAGTTCCTGATCGCCGGGGATCACCGCCATAACAATTCCGTTGCGGTTACTTTTTCCTTCAACCCGCGCCACCAGCGTCTTGAAAACCTGCTCCGGCGGCAATCCGATTTTGGACGCGACCGTTTCCGCGGCGAGGTCGTCGGGATCCACTTCGTACTCCCGCAGCTCGTAGTGGATTCCCATTCGATCGAGCAGGCGCGCGGCATTAGTTTTCTGAACGACGGTTTTCTGTGACATTGTTTTCTGACCCGGTTTCCCGAGTCGGTTTCACGTTGTATAGTGTCCAATCATCACGGGTTTGCAATTACCGTTCGTCATTACTGTAAGGAGGCTCATTGTGCGTCTTCTGCTCCATTGGATTCTAAGCGCTCTGGCCGTGTGGATCGTGGCCCACCTCGTCCCGGGCATCAGCGTCAGCGGGCCCAAGGCGGCACTGATCGCAGCCGCGGTCATCGGGCTGATTAACGCAACCATCGGCCTGCTGCTCAAGATTCTCACCTTTCCGCTGACCATCGTGACGCTCGGCCTGTTCTGGTTCGTGATCAACGCCCTCATGCTGGAACTGGCGGCTGGGTTGGTCAACGGATTCTACGTGCGAAACTTCTTCGCGGCGTTTATCGGCGCCATCGTGCTGAGCATCGTGAGTTCGGTGTTGCAATGGCTGGTCATGCCGAGCCGCAACAGGAGCTAAAGAAGTTGTCTGTTTGCCAGCCGCAGTTCGTCGAACACCCGCTGCACCTGCTGCTCAGTAGCATCGAGCGATCCGGAGTTGTCGATTACGAAATCGGCAGCTTTGATTTTTTCTTCGTCGGGGATCTGTGCCGCCATGCGCCGAGTTACTTCAGCACGGGCAGCGTCTTCCGAAATTCCAAGGCGGCGAGCGAAACGCAGAATGCGCTGTTCGGGATGGCAAGTCACGACGATCAAACGGTCGAAACGGCCGGCGGCGCCCGCTTCGAGGATCAGGGCAGCTTCGACGATGACGATGGCGTTCGGATCGCGTCGGCCAGTCTCTTCCATCCACTCGTTTTCATACGCGATCACAGCGGGGTGGACAATTTCGTTAAGTTCCTTGACGCGCGGCGGCGCTCCGCCGGGCATGCCGAAGGCAGCTGCGCCCAGCCGGGAACGGTTGATGCTTCCGTCCGGATTCAGGATCTCGCGGCCAAAGCGGCGGACGACTGCCTCATAGACCGCCCGTCCGGGCTGCATGAGCCAGTGCGCGACAGCATCGGCCTGGACCAGATGCGCACCGAGTTTGACAAACAGCTCCCCGACGACAGATTTGCCGCTCGCGATGCCGCCGGTCAAGCCGAGTTTTAGCAAGCGATGCTCACGGTAAAATTCGTCGTTGGTTGGTGGCCGTCGGTCGTTCGCTGTTTGTCGTCCGCCGCTCGCTCCGATGTGCGTTCGGCTGTCTCCCAGCTCTTACACCCGGATCAACTCGGGATGTCTGAGTCCACGCCGCAGCATTGCAGCCCTCACCGTGTTGGCCATCAGCATGGCGATGGTTAGGGGTCCGACGCCTCCCGGCACCGGCGTGATGGCGCCAGCAATTTCAGCGACCTCGGGGTGGACGTCTCCCACCAGGGTTGAGCCCTTCGCCAGAAATGTCTCTTCACGCTTTTTGTCTCCCGGATTGTTTCCTGAAAAAAGGCGGTCGAATTCCTTTCGATCGGTAATCCGGTTGATCCCGACGTCGATTACAGTAGCTCCGGGCTTTACGTAGTCGCGGGTGACCATGCCGGCGCGGCCAATCGCCGCCACCAGAATGTCGGCACGGCGACAAACTTCGGGCAGGTCGCGCGTCTTCGAGTGGCAGACGGTGACGGTGGCGTTTTGATTCAGCAGCAACATGGCGACGGGCTTGCCCACAATGTCGCTGCGCCCGACGACCACAGCTTCCTGCCCAGCGACCGGAATCGCGCTGCGCTGCAGAATCTCCATGACGCCGGCCGGCGTGCAGGGCACCAGCCCCGGACGCTGCGTGGAAAGATAGCCCACGTTCATGGGATGGAATCCGTCCACATCTTTGGCGGGATCGACCGCCAGCAGCACCTTCTTAGCATCGACATGCGCGGGCAGCGGCAACTGCACCAGGATGCCGTCGATTTCGTCGCGCCCATTCAAGTCCGCGATCAGCGCCAGCAGCTCTTCGGTGGACGCGCTTTCCGGGGGCGTATGCTGTTCGCTGTACAGGCCAACTTCCTGCGAGCTTTTCACCTTGCCGCGAACGTAGACCTCCGACGCGGGATTGTGCCCCACCAGCATCACGGCGAGCCCAGGACGCACGCCCGAAGAGGCCAGCGCCTTCGCTTGGGCAGTAACTTCCGCGCGGATTTCACCGGCTATTTTCGTACCGTCGAGAATCTTTGCGGCCATCGCACCTCGCTGTGGCGTACGGTAAATTGAAAGCCGATTCTATCGCATCGCACTCCCTTGTGTTCCCGAGCCTTCCTGTTCAGAGACCTCGAGCGAAGCCGAGCGGGAAGCCGAAAGGCCCCGTCGCAAAGAAGTTGCCTTTGAACTTCTGCGACGTGCAGCATTACATCGTGCAGCATTACAATGATGTCTCTATGATTTCCCAGGATCTCCTCGCCATGCTGGTCTGTCCGGTTTGCAAGATGCCCGTGGTCTTGAACGCGAACGGACAAAGTCTGAAATGCGGCCAATGTCGCCGCGTTTACCCCATTCAGGACGACATCCCCATCATGCTGGTGGACGCCGCGACTGTCGATCCGTCCTGAAACGACCCGGCCTGAAGCCGGAGCCGGTCGAGCCCCGACAAAGTTGGGTTTTCTCCCGCTCCCAAAACGACATTTAGTGTCAATCTAGTGTCCATCTTGCAACCATTGCCGCTGTTATGTTTCCCGCCCGCCTGCCGATAAATACCTCGCAACCTTTTGCAAAATCTTGGGTTCTAAGAACTTAAGGAACCACGAAGCCGTACCTGATGGTGTACCAAAGTTACGGCATTAGGATTGCATGTAACGAATCCGGTTGCCGATGAATCTAAGTGAGCAACGGTGGGGAGGTCCAAGGTGAGAATGGCCATGAAAGAGAGATTTACGGTGACTGAGCTGTGCGCCTTGAGAAACGACCTGATCCAGGGCGGCATGGTGGATTCCCGCGAAGCAGCGGAACTGCTGCAGGTTTTTTTGGCGGGACGCGGCTACGGAGTTTCGCAGACCGCTGCCATCGACGCCGCCGGGCGGGTGGAAATGGCCGGCTGTTCGCTGCCGGTGCTGGAGCGTGAGCTGGAAGGGCTAGCGCTGGTGATGTAAGTTTTCGCGCACGAGTAAAAACGCACGACTAATACATAGAGATCAAACGAGGTTAACGGGAAACTGATCTAGCTCAACTCAGCGATCGACAGTTTCTCACCAAGAAGAGCCGGGCCCAATCGCCCGGCCTTTTGTATTTCTGGTGTGCTTTTTCCCTCTTGACTTTGGGTGGCGCAGCGGTTCACCGCTGCGGCAACTGCATTGTTTTGAATTAGGGCTTTAGCCGCTGAGGCACCTAATCGCATCATTCCGAAGATCAGGGGGAAGGGGGTACTGGTAAACAGGGGTTAATGCTTCTGAGTTAACAACAAGAACAGGGACGGCTCACAAGCCTGCTGCGATTCGTTGGCAACAACGTTGACTGGCGAATGTCGTGGCGAGGAAAGCTTCGCGCCCCGCGACTCGGCCCCAGAGGTACCATGCACATTTATTGCCGGTTTAGCCAAGGCCTGCAGCTTCCGATCAAGTCTGGCTTGACTTTGCTGCCGCCCGGAGTATTGTATTGGCGTTCAGCCGAGCCCAATCTTGCGCCTGCTGATTGAGTTCGACGGAACGGGCGGCGTGTCGATTCCGAATAGCGCAGCCAGTTACCCGCAATCCCATCCCAACGAAGGAGGCTCTATCATGGCCGCGAACCCAATCCCAGAGTTGAGTTTAGAAACCGTAAGAACTCCCGAGGAAACCGTCGTCCGCTGCAGCGGGAGGATCACATCGGGCACCTCTGCCTTACTGCAAACGACAGTCCGCAGTCTCCTGCCCGAGAGTAACTGTGTCGCCCTGGATTTAACCGACGTGAGCTACATGGACAGTTCTGGCCTGGGTGCGATCATCGGCTTGTACTTGTCCGCTAAGAGGCAGCATTGTGGGCTGAAATTCATCAAGATGAACCAACGCTTGCAAGAGCTGTTCCGCATAACAAAATTGGCTTCAGTGTTCGAGGGCCACGGAGACTACCTTGGTTACACTCCCGATTAATGGCTCCGTGCCGGCGCAACGCAAACAACACTCTTGCCAGCACAGCCCACACGTCACTTCGTGAGGTTCTCAACCGCCCCTTGCAGAGCCCGAGCAATTTCCGCAGGATCGGTTTCCGGCGCAAACTGCACAAGCTTGCCGATGCGCACTTGAATCTTTCCGGGCGCCGCGAACTTCTTTCCGGTCTTCTTGATTTCAAACAGACCATCAATCCGCATCGGAAGAATCGGAATGCGCAGATTGTTGGCAAGCAGCCCGACTCCGGTGCGGAACGGAAGTAGCTTGCCGTCTTCGGTGTGCTTTCCCTCCGGAAAAACCAGCACACTGTATCCCCGATCGACGGCCTCTCCCGCGAAGGCAAAGCTCTTGCGGAAGCCGGACTGGCGCGGCAGCGGGAACAAATTCAGTAGGGCGACGCCGAGCGTCCACTGCAGACGGTTGTAGGTTCGCAAGTACCATGCGCGATCCGGACCTGGCGAGCGCAGCAGTTCCAGCGCTTCGCCGCCGGTCGCGGTCGCCAGTCTGTGGCCGATGCGCGCGGGAAGCGCCGTCTGGATGAAGCCGACATCGACATCGGCAACATGGTTGGAGACGATCAGCAGTGGCCCGCGAACGCCGCGCAGGTTTTCGCGCCCGGTAACGCGCGGCCATCCCAGCAGAAACATCGCCGGGCGCGCCAGCAAATAATGCGATACCAGGCGCAGCCAAGTGGTCGGCCAGCGCAGCGTCCATAGGGGATAGTGAAAAGCAGGATAATGAAACTCTCGCCGCTGAAGCTCAGGATCGGAAACATCGCACCGGCCACTTCGTTCACCCTGCAGCAATTTTTCCAGATCGCCGACGGTCGCAGCTGTCGCAAACCCGGTTTCGCTCAGGTCGACCTGGTAGCGGTCTTCGAGTGCGCTAAGCAGTTCGACGCGTTCCAGGGAACTTAGCCCCAGGCCGCTTTCGAGATTCGCGTCCGGCGCAAGGTTCTGCACGTTTTGAATGCTGCGGCCGGTAATTCGCGTCAGCAATTCGGATAATGGGCTGACCGCGCTCGCGACCTCTTGTCCGCGAACACCGGCCTCGACCGCATCGCGAATCACGTTGCGGCGCGGCTTCTGCGTGGAACTGCGGGGGAAATCTTCGTCGGGCCAAACGAACCAGCTGCGCATGCGCTGATATTCCGCCAGCGTTTCATTGGCACGCTGCACGATTGTCTTCACATCAACGGCCTGAGCATCGCGCAGAATCAGCACGGCGCATGGCTCGGCATTTCCACTGCGATCGAGCCCGACGACCACGCAATCGCGCACTTCTTTTTGCTGTCGCAGAGCGGCTTCGAGATCCTCCGGATAAACGTTCATGCCCGCGGACGTAACGATCACTTCTTTCTTGCGTCCCTTGAAAAAGAGATTGCCTTGCTCATCAAGCGCGCCCAGATCGCCGGTGCAATACCAACCTTCATCGCCCGCAACTGGCAATAGTTCGCGTCCGTTCCAATAGCCGCTGGCCACGCCGCTGCCGCGCACAAGGATTTCGCCATCATCCGCCAACCTGATTTCGCGCCCTGGCAGAACCTTGCCGATGGAACCGCGGCTGGTATGGAAGGGATGGTTCAAGCTGATCAGCGAAGTCGTTTCGGTCAATCCGTAACCTTGGACCACGGCGTATCCCAGGCGATGCCAGAATTCCTCGGTCTCGCGATCAAGAGCGGCGCCTCCGCTGATCATGGCCCAGAACTTCCAACCGAACTGGCGCCGCAGGTCTCGGAAGGTCCACCAGCGCCGCAGAAAGTGCTGGCTCGCAGCTGCGGCGTAGCGCGCAGCAAAATTCTCGCCGACGCCAGCGTCGTCGCTAGGGAGATCGACGTCGAGATCGCGTTCAATCTTCTGCTTCAGCGATTCGATCATGCGCGGGACGGCCACCAGCACCGAAACGCGTTCGCGGCGAATCGTCGCCATAACGTCGGTTGGATTGAAAGTGTTCTCGAACACCACTGTACCGCCCAGCAGCGGCGGAAGAAAGATTCCCAAGAATTGTCCGAAAACATGGCTCAGCGGCAGCAGGTTCAAAAACCGAATCGGATGCACCAGCCGCTCGTACTTCAGATATTTCTTAATCTCGGTCTCGATCGGGACCAGGTTACCGACCACGTTGGCGTGGGTGAGCACAACCCCCTTCGGTTCAGCCGTGGTGCCCGACGTGAAAACAATTTCGAGCGGATCGGAAGGCTGAATCAGCGCGGGACGAAAGCGTTGCGACGAATGTTCTGCGACGGCAACTGCAAGATTGGCGGGGTCGATTGTTACGATCCTTCCCGCGACGATGTTGTCGGCCTTTTCAAAAAGAGCGGACCGCTCGTGTGGACACAACACCAGCCGAGTTCGTACCTCGGCACTGATCCGCCGCGCAAAATCGGGACTGGCCGCATCATCGACAGGGACGGCAACGACGCCGCAAAGCGCGCATCCGAGGAACACCGCGACCCACTCGGCACAGTTCGAGCTCCACAACAACACCGCATCGCCCTTAGCAATCCTGCGAGCCTCAAGCTCGCGCGCAAACTGATACGCTACTCCAGCGACGCGCTGATAGCTCCAACGCTCATGACGGTAGCCTCGCGGAAACACGTAGGCGCAATCGCCACCCCAGCGCTCGAAATCTTCCAACGAATCCAGCACACTTGCCCGCACACCCTGTTTAGTAGCACAATTCCCAGAACTTTACATGGATAGCTGCGCTCCGGTGCCGTAATCTGGGGTCGAATGACAAGGTTTCTTACATTTCGTATCTTCACAATTCACATCATGGTCGCGCTGGGAACGTGCGTCCTGATCTCGTGCCAGCCGCCTTCCACGAGTGGCGCCAGTTCAGCGCCGTCTTCGTCGATTGCAGCACGCGCTGACAACCACACGAAGAACGGTCCCGCGCGCGACCTCAGCCAGGACGAGGCCGCGGGCGGGCACATTCTGCGCAAGCATGTGGGACAGACCGAGGAGCAACTACGCGAGCGCCTGGAGCGGGAACGCGACATTACCGGCGCGTCGACTTACACCGACCGGTCGACCGCTGAGCATGCCGTGGGCGCGGCCATCGCACAATCGCAGGACCAAATCCAGAACTGGCTCAACCGGCCGGGGAGACACCCCAACTTGGTACTGGACTATGACAGCGACATTCCGATCGGCCGCACCATGAATCGCGGCGAGATTCACTCGCGTGTATGCGAGCACGCGCTAGTTGTACTAAGATACGCCGGGCCCAATCACTATTACGTTTTGACTTCCTATCCGGAGTGCCGCTCATGAACTCGAAACCGGAAATCACCGCCGCCAACTTTCCCGCGCTGCATGCCTTTCTGCGGGGCTACTTCCACGAAGATGTCGCTGACGAGTACGGAACTCCTCCGGAGGCGGCCGATCAGTTTTGCGAAGACGCCGAAACCGACGAGCGCATTCCAGTCGCGCGGGAGTGGCAGCAGCTCACGGAACTGACCGGCACACAGCCCGCCGCTCTGAATGCGGCGTTGAAGAAGCTGGGCAGCGCGATCCGGTTGAATGAAGAGGAGATTCCGCAGGTGTCGGCGATCTTCGCCCGCTGCCTGGCGGTGAAACCGCACCGGCGGGTGGCCAACGAGTGAGGGCACGTTTTACGCTCCACGTCTTAGCCTTCACGCCCCACGCCCAGCGCGTCGGCCACGCGGTTAATGTAGTTGAACCACGAGGCAATCAGCGTGATCTGCAGGATCGCCCGATCCTCGAAGCCTGCCGCCCGTAGTTTCTCGTGATCGTCTTTCCCGACCCTGGTCGCGTCTTTGGTGAGTTTGACGACGTAATCGATCATCACGCGCTCCTGCGGCGTGATGGGCGCGGTGGTGTAATCGCGTTCCAGCGCTTCGACCAGTTCCTTATCCAGCGTGACGCGACGCAGAAACTCTGCGTGAGACTCGATTCAATACACGCACCGGTTGGTCACCGAGACCATGGTGGTAATCATCTCGTGATGACGCCGCTGCAGCGGCAGGTCCGGCGACATGAGCGCGCCGAAGGTCGAGAAGGCATGGTACAGCGCCTGCGGAATCAAGGAGTGCGAGGCAACGATGAGCGAGCCGCCGCCTTCGGCGGGATGGATCGGAACCGCGTACTCCTGCGGATAAAGCGCCTTCTGTGCCTCCATCGCCTGCCGCAGTTCATCGTCAGCTTCTGAGAACGGAATGGTGCGAATCCAGGTCATCTAGCGTTCGGGGATGATCTCAGACACACTCCCCCTGTCGGTGCAGCGATCGTACCACTTCCCGCTCGCTCTTGAAACGCAGCCTTCCCATTCCCCAGCGCAGCACAACGTCAAGGGGGTTGGGTTACCCGCAGCGCTACGTACTCTGGATGATTACCTTCCCCCCGCCTGGGATGTTGTTCGGGCCGGGTCCCCCGACTTCATAGGGAAACTCTCCAGTCCCATCTGCAGGATTGTCCGTGTGGGACGTATTGTCCACGCTCGTTATTGGTGGTGTAAACGGGTCGCCATCGTCCCCCCAACCGACCGGGTATCTGTCGTTGCTAGTGGCGGGACTCATCATCAGATTGCCGCCGAGTGGGATCGCCACTTCGTCTGGAGCGCACGTGATTTGATCCCCGATGGTGCTAATCACGACTTGCATGTAGCCGGTCCCCGTCTGGATGGAAAACGGCCCGTTTGTTACTGGCGGGGTTTCGTTCACAGTGACGTTGTAGTTCACGGCGATGTTGTTCGGCGCCGGCTGAGTATTGACATTGCTCCCAGTGTTCGGGTCCGGTAGAGTGAAGTTCGTGAAAATACCCGTGGGGTTAAAGTTAACGTCGATCACGTATCCGGAATTGTTGGTGAAGGTGACAGCGTTCTGCGTCGTCGAGAGGATGCAACCCTCCGGCGTGGTGTCGGTAGCGGTGATGCTGATGCCCTTAGCTGAAACATTGTCTTCAAAGGGAATAACGCGTGCGGCCATGGCTGGCTCCTTTTCAAATTGAATTTGCTTACTTACCGCTCGGCCTGAAACTGGGATCCGAGAGCAATCCTTGCAGGTCCGGAGCCCGCTTCAGGTCTGCAAGGTCATAACCTCTCTGCAGGCTCTTTTCGATGAACTGTAACGCCTGGGTGCGATCGCCCAGGTCTTCATAGGCTCTGCCGACGGTTGCCAGAACGTTTGAATCGTCGGGCGAAAGCGCGAGCGCCGATTGTAAGCGAGAAATGGCCTTGTCGCGAAGCTTTTTCTTGGCGTAAAACAACCCCAGCCTGGCCTGCACCGTGGCGTCGCGCGGGGTGTCAAGGGCTGCCTGTTCGAGCAGGGGGATGGCACGGTCGCGCGCCCGGCCTGCTTTCTCTTCGTCTTTGAGGGCTTCGTAGGCACCTATCAGATTGCCCCACACGACGTAATCCTTGTCGTTCAGTTGCAGGGCTTTCTCCGTCGCGGCAGCGGCCTCGGCATACTTCTGCTGCTGCATGTATAGATATCCAAGGTTGGCGTAGGCCCCGTAGCTGGGCTCAAGGGCGAGCGATTTCCGCAGCATCTGCTCGGCCTCGGGGTAGTGCTTGTCTCCCATGTCGGAGTAGACCGCACCTAGATTGAGATAGAGCGCGGCGTTATCGGGAGTGAGCTGGATGGCATGGCGAAACTGCGCAACCGCCTCGTCGTAGCGCTCGTGGTCATTCAGGAAAGCCGCGTAGGAATTGTAGCCATTCCAGGAATCGGGACGAAGCGCGATGGCCTTCTTGAAGGCAGCTTCGGCATCGGCGGTGCGTCCCGCGGCGTCGTAGGACCTGGCCAGGCCGCTGATCGCGTCCGCATTGCGCGGATCGAGTTGCAACGCGCGCTGGTACTCCTGCAAGGCGAGTTCGTATTTTCCCGTGGCCCGGTGAATGTGCCCGAGCGTCACGTAGACCGCCGGCAGACGATCGTCCAGTTGCTGCGCCCTCTGGCAATTCTCCAGAGCTTCATCGATCCACTTTTTGTCTTTGTCCAACTGGTATTTCAGGCGGTAGGCTTCGCCAAGCTGAGCGAACCCCAAGGCGAAGCGAGGATCCTGCTTCACGGCATTGTCGAGCGACGCGATCGCCAAGTCGAGGTTCCCTGCCTTGTCATAGCGTTGGGTGTAGCCGAGCGCTTTCAGGTACAACTCGTAGGCGCCGGCATTGACCGCTCCGCCGCCAGTTCGCAGCATCTCCGGCGTCACCTGAATGTGCATCAGCTTGGCGATGCGCGCCACGGCTTCGTCTTCGAGTGAGGAGAAGTCTCCCGCCTGATCTTCCAACGTCACCGAGCCCATCTGTCGCAGGTTCTTCGTATTGATCAGATTCACCGTCAAATGGATCGTCTGCCCGTCGCGCCGCAGACTGCCTTCCACCGCAACCGTGGCTCCCAGTTGAAGCAGCGCCGACGCCGGATCGTTGATCTTCTGTCGCCGCACTTCGCTCGCCGGTATCACCCAGAGCGACTGCTTGCCCGCTTCAAGGTTCGTCAAACGGCTGGCCAAGTTGTCCATGAGTCCGGCGGACACCTCATCATTCGCCGGATCGCTGCCCACATTCTCAAACGGCAGCACCGCAATGTGATCTTCCGGGCGACTGAACCACCCCGACACGCGGTCGCGAACCGGCGGCAAAAACGAAAGCACCGCCAGCACCACCGCCGCTACGCCCGCTCCGGCCAACCAACGGTTCCACCTCGACGCCGGCGCAGCTGCCGATCCCCACACCGGACGCGAGGCCTGCTCAATCTGCTTCCGCAGTGCCGAGGCAGTTGAAGTCGATGGCCGGGATGGTGACGGTCGGGATGACGGTTGCCGCGATGCCGATGACCGGGAGCCCGGCCGACTGGCGGTCTGCGCCGCCGCTTCGGGCTCGATCCGGCTGCGGACATCCTTCAGGTCGGCCACCAGCTCGCGGCAATTCTGATAGCGCGTCTCCGGCTCTTTCGACAGCGCCTGGTAAATCACGCGCAACAGATCGAGCGGAATCTCGTCCATCGGCAGCGGCGGGTCGTTCAGGATCGCGTAAATTGTCGCCGCCGGGGTTTCCCGCGAAAATGGATTCTTCCCCGTGACCATCTCCGCCAGCACAACACCCAGCGACCATATATCGGTCCGCTGGTCCACGAACTTCCCGACCGTCTGTTCCGGCGACATGTACCCGATCGTCCCCGCCGTACTCATGCTCTGCGTGCTGCCCGTCGACGCCAGCCGCGCCAGCCCGAAGTCCACGATCTTCGCCACGCCACTCTGGGTCAGGATCACATTCGAAGGCTTGATGTCGCGATGCACCACCGTACCCGCATGAGCCGCCGCCAGTCCCTCCCCCATCTGGATGGCAATGTCCACCGCCTCCGCCAGGGGAAGCAAACCGTGGCGCATTTTTCCCGCCAGCGTTTCCCCCGCGTAATACGCCATCACGATGAACGAACGCCCGTCGCTGGTTTCCTCCAACCCGTGGATCACGCCGATGTTGGGATGGTCGAGCGAAGAGGCAAAGCGCGCTTCCCGCAGAAAGCGCTCTTTGTCGTCGCTGCTGGACACGAGATGCTCGGGAAGAAACTTCAGCGCGACCGTGCGCTCCAGCTTTACGTCGAGCGCGCGATACACCACGCCCATGCCGCCGGCTCCGGCCAGGCCGAGAATCTTGTAATTGCCGACGACATCGCCCGCGTGTAATGTGGAGGCCGAGTCAGACACAGAGCGTCCCCCAATGGGGATCAACCCCAACCCCAGCTCCCGCAGCGATTTTCGGCACGATTTTCGCGACTACGATTGCCGCTACGACGATTGTCACTTCCAGGATGGGATGGATCCGGTTCCGCGCCACGATGATACGCTACCGCATTTCCCACCGGCAAGAAAGTGGTCGCGGAAGATCGCGCCGTCCAAATAGGTTGCCGTGCGGAGAGTCTTACTTGGGCGGCGTATGTTCAAAAGGCAGCTTGGTGTATCGCGCCTTCTCGATCTCAATCACCAGCGCCACTCGTCCCTCTGGGCTGCGGAAGGGAAAAGGCTTCCCGATGTACTTGAGCGAGATGGCGTCCATGTACTTGAAATCGCCATCAGGACGGCGCTCGACTACGCGGCCACGAAGCTGCGCCTCCTTGTAAGGGTCGTGGAAATCGACGATCGAGAGCGAGACCCGCGAATCGCGCCGCGTGTTCTTCGCTTTGAGTGAGCCTTCCCCGGTACAGATCAGGATAAGGTCACCTTCACGCCCCACCCAGACCGGTACACTCTGCGGTGAGCCGTCCGTCATGAGCGTTGCCAGATGTGCGAAGTTGGGACCATCAAGTAAAACCCGTATTTCACTGGAAAGTGGAATCGCCATCGAAACCGTCCTTGTGCGGAAGCGATCAATCAATCTATCACTTCGATTCGACAGAGCGATGGAAGGCTATTCGCTGCCCTACAGCTGTTGCGCCAGGTAGTTGGCAATGCCCATTTCCTTGATGGAATGGAGCTGAGCTTCCAGGTAGTCCACGTGCCGGTCTTCGTCCTGAATCATGCGCTCGAACAAAGCCCTTGAGCCGTCGTCCTTGGCCTCGACGCAAACCCTCACAGCCTGGTTGTATTGGCGCACCGCATCTTGCTCGTCCTTGAGATTAATCTCCATTTGCTCCTGCACTTTGCTGCCAAGTTGAGGCTTCAATCCAACATCGACTGTGGGTGTGCTGTCCAAAAAGATAATGCGCTCAATCAGCCCTTCCGCGTGCTTCATCTCCTCGATGGCCCGCACCTTCGTGCGCTCGCCAAGCCGCTTGTAGCCCCAGTTCTGGCACATCTCTGACTGCGTCATGTACTGCACAATCGCCGTCAATTCCGCGCTTAGAGCCGAGTTCAACTGCTCAATGACTTTGTCGTTGCCCTGCATAGTTCCGCCCTCCGTCCTCCGCTATTTTGCGGCCTCGGCAGCGGGGACGATGTGACCCAGAGCACAGCGGCGTGGTAGGCGGGCATGACGCGGTCGGGAGAAAATCTTACGAGGCAAAGCTGCGCCGCACTTTCCTCCAAACCATCCGTGCCGTAAACAACAGGACCCGCCCCATAGCAACAGGCTCGGCCCAGTCGAAGATTTCCGAGCAAGCCTAAAGAACGTCCGACCCAGAACCACGATTCCCGCCTAACCCATCGAGCGTAGGCTCTCGCCATTGGATCCATGCTAAGTTGTGTATTATCTTTCTGTTGCAACAAGCCGCTTAGAAACAAAAGGCGCTCTTGTGATCCGCCAGTCCCGACCGTATAGTTAAAGGGTACCGAGGCAAATCATGGAAACGCCAATTATGGAAACGAACGCATTTGTGTCTCTACTCGAGGAACGCATTCATCCCTACAATTTGCTCTGCCATCCCTTTTACAAAGCCTGGTCGGAGGGCGAACTGACCCGCGACGATCTGCGCGAATACGCCGAGGATTACTACCCTCACGTGGAAGCCTTCCCCGGCTATCTGGCGCAGCTGGGTGTCCGGCTGGAAGAAGGCGAGCTGCGCCGCGCCATTCTCGCCAACATGACCGATGAGAAAGGCGGCGAAGACTCTTTCGGCGAGCCCGAACGTTCGCACTCCGAGCTGTGGCTCGACTTTGTCGAAGGTGTCGGTGGCGGCCGCATTCCGAAACGGCGGCCGGTTGGCGAAGTCCGCAAGCTCATCTCTTGGTTCCACCGCGTCGCCAGTGAGGGAACTCCGGAGGAGGCGCTGGCGGCTTTCTATGCCTACGAATCGCAGGTGCCACACTTGGCGCAGGAAAAAGATCGCGTCCTGCGCGAACTCTACGGCGCCGATCAGAAGACCCGCGGCTATTTCACGGTGCACGCCATCGCCGACCTGCACCACGCGAATGTGTGGCGCGATCAGCTCGAGAAACGGGTCAAAACCAATCCGGAGACGGCCGAAAAAGCATTGGCGGCCGCCGAGAATGCCGCCAAAGCGTTATGGCGCGTGCTGGACGGCTTCGAGGCGCGGCGGACGGAACAGGTGGCAGCGTAGTTTCGGAAGATTTGGTTTCGAATCGGGGGGTCGCTGTAGCGATACCGGAAGTTCTCCGAAATCTGACGACCCTTGAGGGCCGTTTTCTGCTGCCATTTGCTTCTTGCGTCTGCAATCCCCGTTTTTAGGGAAGAATGGCCCGACCCATTCCCATCGGCGTGCGCGGCGAGGCGGCTGAAACCGTCGAGTTGAGGCACACACTCTCCGCCCATCATCCGGAATTGCCACCCGTGTATTCGACTCCGGATATGATTCGCCTGATGGAAACCGCCTGCTTCGACGCGCTGCAACCGTTTTGTGATGAGGGAGAAATCACGGTGGGCATCTCAATCCACATCGAACACCGCGCCGCCAGCGGGATCGGCATGCGAATTCACGCCGAAGCGGAACTGGAATCGTTTGACGGTCGCTTCTATATCATGCGCGTTCGCGCTCACGATGGCACTCAGGAGATCGGGAGCGGCACGGTGGGGCGAGCCGTGGTCCACGTCCCCAGCTTCTTGAAGCGCATGCGCGAAAAAGCTCGCGGCAACTGACGCGGCCGGAAGCAAGAAGCCAAAGAGATAGATTATGGAGTTCCAGGCCAACCAAGCGATTCAGTTCAGGCAGCTCCATCGCGGACCGGCTGTGCTCATCCTGCCTAACGCGTGGGATGTAGCTAGCGCCCGCATCTTCGAGGAAGCTGGCTTCCCCGCGATTGCAACGACATCTGCCGGTATAGCTTTTTCGCTGGGTTATCCCGACGGCCAACGCATTCCACGCGAGGAAATGCTCGCTCGCATCGCCCGCATCGCTCGCGCCGTTCATGTGCCTGTGACCGCTGACGTCGAGTCGGGATATGGTTCCACTCCGGAAGACGCTGCTAAGACCACACGCGAACTGATTCAGGCGGGCGTCGTCGGAATGAACCTCGAAGATGCGAGCGGCCGTCAGGATCAGCCTCTAAGCTCGTTAGAGTTGGCGGTCGAAAAGATCCGGGCGGCGCGTGAGGCTGCCGTGCAGCTGCGAGCGCAAATTGTGATCAATGCACGCACCGACGTTTACCTGCTGGCGGGAGGCAATCCAGACGCCGACTATTCCGAAGCTTTGCGGCGTCTGCTTGCCTTTCGCGATGCCGGCGCCGATTGCGTGTTCGCCCCGGGACTCAAAGATGCCGAGACGATTGCACGGCTCGCGAAAGCCGTCGAGTGTCCACTCAACATTCTCGCCGGGCTGGGAACGCCCTCGATTCCGGAGCTGGCAAAGCTGGGAGTGGCTCGCGTTAGCGTAGGATCGGGCCCCATCCGCGCCACGCTCGGACTGCTGGGAAGAATCGCGCAGGAGCTGAAAACCTCCGGAACATATACCGCGATGGAAGGGGCTATACATTACGCCGAGGTGAATGAGCTTCTGGGTGGTTAGGCTACATCCATCGCACCATATGGGGACGGCCAAAGCTCCGCCTCCACACAAGCCTATTTCTCACCCGTTGATCAGATTCATCATGTGTTCCGGATAGCGCAATCCCGAAGCCGCGCCCAAGGGAAACACTCCGTTCAGGCGGCGCAGGTCATCCGCAGTCAGTCCCAAATCCACCGCCGCGGCGTTTTCTTCGAGATACTTGCGCCGCTTTGTTCCGGGGATCGGAACAATGTCGTCCCCCAGCGCCAGCACCCACGCCAGCGCCAACTGCGAAGGCTGGCACTTTTTCTCGCGCGCAATCTCTTCAACTTTTTTCACGAGATCGAGATTCTTCTGAAAGTTTTCGCCCTGGAAGCGCGGCGAGAAGCGACGATAATCGTCAGCGGCCAAGTCTTCGAACGTCTTGAATTGGCCGGTAAGAAAGCCTCGTCCGAGCGGGCTGTAAGCTACGAAACCAATGCCAAGTTCGCGGCAGGACGCCAAGATTTCGTCCTCCGGCTCGCGCGTCCAAAGCGAATACTCGGTCTGCAGCGCGGCGATAGGATGCACCTTCACAGCCCGCCGCAGAGTGTTGGCTCCGGCTTCTGACAAGCCAATATGGCGGATCTTGCCTTCCTTGACGAGTTCCGCCAACGCGCCAACTGTTTCCTCAATCGGCGTATCCGGGTCGACACGATGCTGATAGTAGAGGTCAATATGTTCGACGCCCAGCCGCTTCAAACTTCCTTCGCACGACTTCTTCACGTAGTCGGGCTTGCCGCTGACGCCGCGAATTTGCGGGTTGCTGGGATCGCGGACAATCCCGAATTTTGTGGCCAGCACGATCTGGGCGGCTTGCCCTTGATCGCGCGGCCGACGAGCTCTTCGTTCCTGTGCGGCCCGTAGACATCGGCGGTGTCGAGAAAGTTGATGCCAAGTTCGAGCGCCCGATGAATGGTCGCCATCGATTCGGCGTCATCGCGTCCAGAGTAAAACTCCGACATGCCCATGCAACCCAGGCCGATGGCGGAGACTTTGAGACCAGAACGTCCAAGAGTGCGAGTTTTCATTCAAGGATTCCTTTCGCAGAAACAAAAAAGGTGGCTAGATATTTGAAAACTAATGGCCCACGATTAATGGTCCACGATTTGGGTGTATAGATGCAACAGCTGCGGAGAAGGCTCCGACGGCCCGCAAGTGTTCCACGAATTGCGCCGCCTCCGCTTGCTTTGGCATCTTGTAGGAAGACATAATTTTGATTCGCCTGCAGCCATGAATCGACCGCCGATTTGGTTTGAACGGAAGTTTGACTTCACGTTTCCGGTGGAGCAGCATCCGAACCTGTGCGCGCGTTTGCGAGGCACGCCGGCTCGGCTGGAAGAGGTTGCCCGCGGTGCTGCTCATGAGGTCCTGGTTAGGAAACCGGGCGAAAACGAAAAATGGTCGGCCCAGGAGCATGCCGGGCATCTGCTGGATCTCGAACCCCTATGGATGGCGCGCGTCGATGACTATTTCACCGAAGCATCGCAGCTTACCGTGGCTGACCTAAGCAATCGGAAGACCAGCGAAGCGCGACATAACCAGCGCCCGATCGATGAGATCCTGGCCGAATTCCGAAGCGCCCGCTCGCGCTTGGTGAGCCGGGTCGAGAACATCGATCCCGCTATTTTTGCCCGCGCCTCTCTCCATCCGCGGCTGAAAATACCCATGCGACTGGTGGACCATCTGTACTTTGTGGCCGAGCACGATGACCACCACCTGGCCCACATCTGGGAACTCATCAACGTACGTTAGCAGGGAACGCACTAATTAAGAAGTGACAAGGATTAAAGGCTTCGTGCGCGGTATCACTTGGCCGATTTCTACGGCGGGAACGCCGCCACGCTGCAGCGCCCGCGTGAGCGTGCCGGCATCTTCGGCGGCAACCGAGATCAGCAATCCTCCCGCGGTTTGCGGGTCGAAGAGCAGCGTGCGGATATCGTCGGGCACCGCCGCATCGTAGCCAACCAGGCATTCGGCAAAATCACGATTCGCTTTGAGGCCGCCAGGAATGTAGCCGGCGCGGATGCAATCGAGCGCGCCTTCGAGAACCGGAATTTTGGCGGACTGGAAGACGAGGCTGACATTCGATGCCAGCGCCATTTCGCGAGCGTGGCCGATCAGGCCAAAGCCGGTGACGTCGGTAAGGGCGTGGACAGCAAAGGCGCCGCTAGCCGTTGGTCGTTGGTCGTTGGCCGGGTGCCCGCCAGTAATCACCTCGGCCGCGGTCTTGTTCAAAGTTGTCATCGACTTCACGGCAGCATCGATCCACACCTGTCTGGCGACGCCTCTTTTGATTGCGGTTGAAATGACTCCCGTACCCAGCGCCTTGGTGAACAGTAAACGATCACCCGGTTGCGCGCCCTGATTGGCCAGCACGCGCTTCGGATGAATCACTCCAGTGACCGAGTATCCGAATTTCGTCTCTTCGTCGCGGATGCTGTGTCCGCCGACCACCGTGCATCCAGCCTCGATCATCTTGGACAATCCGCCAGCGAGAATGCGCTCCAGAATTTCGAGAGCGCCCTTCTCGGGAAAACAGACGAGAGCGAGAGAAGTAAGCGGCTTTCCACCCATGGCATAGACGTCGCTAAGCGCGTTAGTCGCGGCGATCTGGCCGAAGGTATAAGGATCGTCTACGATGGGCGTGAAAAAATCCACCGTCTGCACCAGCGCCGTGTCAGGCGTAAGCAGATACACGCCGGCGTCGTCGGCGTGGTCGAAGCCGACCAGCACATTCGGGTCCTGTTGCCGGGCTAATTTCCCAAGCACCGTGTCCAGCGCCGCCGGACTCAGCTTGGAAGCTCAACCCGCGGCTTTAACGGACTCCGTAAGACGGAATTGCTTTGCTTCTGGCACGAGGAGATTGTACTGGAGGGAGAGTGCCACAAGGTGCGAGATTCGAGCATCCCGCTCGCTCGTAGCCCACAGTTCCGGCTCGCAGCACCTCTGCCTATCTTGTATTGGCCTGCGTGATCTGCAGATCAGGATAGACGTGGTTCCACTGCGCCGAGATGTTCTCAAAGGTCAGGCGGAAGGGTTTGCTCTGGCCGGGCGCCAGCGGTGAGAGGTTGAAATCTACCGCTTCGTCGTACGGTCCACCGGTGCGCAGAACGCGCAGGGGAAGCTCTTCGCGCTGCGCCGTCTGCCCCATGTCGTCTTTGAACGTAACCTGGACCACCGCATGGATCACGGTTTTATCGCCAGTGTTCGTAATGACGCCATCGATATAGCTGACGGTTGCGCCCACAAAATTCTGCGCGGCACTGGTCTTCATGTCCGAGAATTTCAGGTTCGCGGCATACGCTGGAGGCGTAGCAGGCTTTTTCTCCTCACTGCGGAAAATCAGCGCGAGAACGCCGACTACCACGCCTACGATGACGATCCCGATAAGAATCGGACGCAGGCTGGACTCCGGCCGCTCCGTCGTAGGATTTGCGCTCGGCTGGATCAGGCTATCCATGGCGGGATTGTACTACCGCAAGTTGGGTATGAATGCGAGTCGATGAAGGCGAACTAGTGTGCGCCCACGGTCGAAGTCGACGCTTTGGGGGCGTTCCCCGATAGTCGCGAATCGGTCACGCGATAGTTGCTGTATTCAATCGTCAGCGTGGCGCGCCCGCCGAGGCGGATGTAACTTACCGACTCGTTGCGCCGGGGAAGCCAGAAATTCTCCACCTTCATGTATTCATGATGAATTTCGCTTTTTTTCGTCCAGAATGAAGGATTTAGGGCCGGCTCGGCGTCAATTCGTGTGACGGCAAAATCAGTTCCATCGACCCACACTTTGCCGCGATAGACGTACTTGCTTCGCGCTTTCGGAAAGACGGCGAGCTCGTATTGGCTGCCCTGGCCCGAAGAACTGACGCCCGAGGAATTGGCGCCCGAGCTCTCGTAGCCGACCAGCGCAATCTCATAGTTGTCGCGGTTCAGCAACGTGCGGGCGTGCATTTCCGGCTCTGCGGCTTCCTTTTCGCTTTCCAGCAGCCGTTTGAAAACGCGGTCGATGATCAGCTTCGATCCCTTTTGCGAGATGACCTTAAAGTTCTTGGTAGAAGGACTGTCATAACTCGCCGCCACAGTCATTTCAGCCTCGCGATCGCCCGGGAATCCGCGATAGGAAAGGCGATAAACGCGGGTGCATTCGTAGTGGCGCAGATCCTGCGCCCGCTCTTCATCTTTGTGGACGAGATTGTTTACGACTTGGCCGACCGAGAGAGGCGCCGTCGTGATGGACGGTGGGAGAGGACTGGAATCAACGGCGGCTCCTGTGTCACCCACCAATATGGAGGTCAGGATCAGGAAAAGTTTGACTGTGCGCTGCACCGAACGCGGTATCGAACTCAAGACTGCGGCCATACATCGTGTAATCAGCAGGAGCTAGATTACCATCTTCTTCGGGCAGCCCAAATACTAGGCGAACCTGGATAGTGGTGCAGAACCTGAGGGCGAAAAAGAATGCCGTGGCGAGATTGAGAGCGAATTTATTGGGAACGTGGCTATTTCACCCACTTAGACGACCAGCCCGTTGAGGTTCAGGGAATACTTTCAATTACTTGCGCGGGAGAGAGACTGGTCGGATGATTGCTTCCGCCATAGGCGTAACGAGGAGCCCTCCCCGATGTGGACCCATGAGCCGGAAAGGCGCGTTCATTGGAACTGGATTGTGATCCTCTCCTATGGCGTCTCGCTGGTCATCAGCCTGACGATTTGGAAAGGTTTGTTCCGGGCCGTGGAACACCTACTGAAATGAGCTGGTGAAGTAAAATCGCAGGCCAAGAGAATTTACCAGCGCGCACCCGGTTGCCTCCGCGAGCGCTACCATCGGTATTAGCGAATCAGGCATTAGCGATCATAGTGCAGCAGCGAGAACACGTCGTACTTCGTCAGCTTCTCGCGGCCCTTCAGGAAATCGAGCTCGACCACAAACGCCAGTCCAGCAATCTGCGCGCCCAGCCCACTGGCCAGTTCCGCAGTCGCGGCGGCCGTTCCGCCCGTGGCCAGTAGGTCGTCCACGATCAGAACCCGCTGACCTTTTCCGATGGCGTCTTTGTGAACTTCCAGCGCATTGCTGCCATATTCGAGCTCGTAGCAGATCTTTACTGTTTCGGCGGGCAGCTTCCCCGGCTTGCGGACAGGAACGAATCCCGCATTCAGCCGGTAGGCGAGCGCTGGCCCAAAGATAAATCCGCGCGCCTCCATGCCGAGCACCAGGTCAATCTCTTTGCCGATATAGTTCTCCGAGAGCGCGTCAATCAGGCGCGCGAAACCGAGCTTGTCCTTCAGCAACGTGGTGATGTCGTAGAATAGGATGCCTTGTTTCGGAAAGTCGGGCACCTCCCGGATCAGCTTCTTCAACCAGTCGCAATCTAGTGGCTTGCTCGGCATCTGGGTCGACATCTTGGTTTGCATTCTAAGGTTAAGCTCCTCGCACTTGAAACGAATTGAGTCCTGCAACCGGTTCGGCCTCGGATTCCTCGACGTCATCCACCCGCGCCGCGCGCGGTCCTTCCCGTAGACGCGATCGTAATCCGGACAGCTGTTCGCGCGTTCCCATTGCCAGGACTTCGACGCTGCCATCGTGATTGTTGCGGACCCATCCGGCAATTTCCAGGATGTGCGCCTCGCGCTCGACAAACCAGCGGAAACCAACGCCCTGGACACGTCCGCGCACGAGAAAGCGGCGAGCGTGGGCGCGAGATTGATCGTTTGTGGAAGCCATCGATTGAGGAGGTCAGATTGCAGAGCTGAAAAATCCGAAGGTTCTTACCTCTGCAATCTGACCTCTGACCTTAGACCTTACTGCGCCCGCGACAGATACGTCCCTTCCGCTGTGTCCACCTTGATTTTCTCGCCTTCGTTGATGAACGGCGGCACCTGCACGATTAAGCCGGTCTCGGTTTTCGCCGGCTTGGTTACGCTCGATGCGGTTGCGCTTTTGAGGCCGGGTTCGACTTCCATCACAGTCAAAACGACGGTCTGCGGCAACTCGATACCCACAGCCTTGCCATCGAAGAACTCAACCTTAATCTGCAGGTTCGACGTCAGGTAATCCACTGCGTCACCAAGCGTGTCGCGGGTCAGGTGAGTTTGCTCGTAGTTTTCCGTGTTCATGAAGTAGTAGTCGTCACCGTCGCTATAGAGAAACTCCATGTTGACCTCATCCACGTTGACCTTCTCGATCGGATCTGGCGAACGGAAACGGTGTTCGAACATGGCGCCGGTGCGGAGGTTGCGAAGCTTCGCCTGGATGAAAGCGCGCAGGTTGCCCGGCGTGCGGTGCTCGACGCTGAACACGGAATGCAAGTCATTGTTGTGCTTGATGATCATGCCGGGACGGAGTTGGGTTGCTGGAATCGACATTGCTGGTTTACTTCTCCTTCACTCTGCTCGGAATTCTAGGCAGCGGGGCAGATCCGGGGTCCCCGGCGGGCCCGCTTTTGGCCTGCTGGAGTGGAGGTCGCCGGGGCGTCCGCCGCACTTGAAATTAACACTTCATTTTACACACGCGCAGTGGGTTGTGGGAATCGGGCCGCTGGGAGATTTGTAATTGGTAATTCCTAATTGGCAATTTGAGCCTCCAGGAGTCGCCGAGTTTTCAATGACCAATTACAAATCACAAATTACCAATTCAATTAGGGTCTAGAATAGAGTTGATCGGGAGGTTTCATCATGCGCATCGGAAAATATGAGAGTTCTGACGGTACGGCCGGCACCGCAATCACTTTTCTGCTGATCGGGCTTGGCGTTGGCGCCGCCCTCGGTCTGTTGCTTGCTCCAAAGACCGGGCGGCAGCTGCGGAAAGAACTGCGGCGCTCCTATGACGAAGCCCTGGGAACCGCATCCGACTGGACAGACGAAGCGAAAGACCGTTTCGAGGAAGTGGTCGAAAAAGGCGGCGACTTCGCCGACGAACTGCGGGCCAAGACCAAGCCGCTAAGCGATTTGCTGCGCCGATCGTAAATGCGGTCGCAAGCCGCTAGTCGTTGGCAAGACCGTGATCCTACGGTTCAGTCTGAGTTTCGTCTTCGAGTTTGCGCTTCTTTTTGTGTACATTGCGGATGACAACACCCACCGAAAAGCGGAAGTTGTCCTGCTTCTGCTTGACTTGACCCGGAAACGCGGTGCCGGTCTGCAAGTAATCGGCTTTGAATCGCAATGCGAAACGCTGATTGACTTTGCGGTCGACGCCGCCCCCGGCCAATAGCGCCCGGCCCGTGCCGACCTCTGTGAACTCAGTCCCGACGGCAGCCGCTTGGCCGCGCGTGCCCTGATGGCCATACATGAGCTCGCCAAACGGCGTCCAGCGCCCTCCCCTGCGGCGGGAAAATTGAGCGCCAAAAAGAAAGTTGTATTCCCGAGTCGCCACGTTGAACGTAGGATAAGTACCCGGACAGAAGGGTGTGCACGGCGGAAATGGTGCCGGCGTGCCTGTCGGAATTTTTGAGGTCCCGAAGTATTGGCCGCCCTCCACTACCACGCCCAGCCATTGGGTGGCGTTGAGACCCAAAGAAGAGTCCCACCCGTAGAGGCCTGCCCAGTGTCCGGCGTTGAAAAGTCCGGCCTCGGCGTACGTACCACCGCCAAAGAATTCGTAGCGCGGATACTGAAGCGGAGGCGCGGGGTTGGCGGTTGGAGTAGTTGGAATCGGAGCCGGCTCGGGCGCCGGAGCTTGCGCCGAAGGCTGAGCTTGGGCTGGAGTAGCTGGAGTCGGAGCCTGCGCCCATGACATCACGCACAGAGCAACCAAGCCGGCCAAAACTTCCAGGTATTTCCTCACGATTCCTCCTTGAAATTCAGCACCCAGTGCCCAGCGCCCAGTACGGACACTCAGCGACCCCAGAACGTCATCGTCCATCTCAACACTGGGTACTGGTTACTGAGTACGTACTGGTTTTCCGTAAATCGTGTTGTACTGAAGCCGGATATCCCCGCATGTTCCCAACTCCGGCGAATAGACCACGCAGGTGTCAAAAGGCCGCGAATAGACGTGCAACGTCACTGCGCGCTGTTCGGCCTCCCGTGGATTCACCACCCGATGCACCGGCTCTCGGGGATCGACCGCGCACGGATTGCTCGCGGTCAACTCCACCGTGTTAGATGCGAGCAAGCGGCACTTCCCAATCCCGAGGTCCTGAAATCCGACGTGAAAATTTTCGATCAGCAGTCGGCCCACCGGCGCCGCCATCCAGCAATGCTGGTCGCGATGATTGTGTACCGAACTGCTCTGTCCAACCTCCCAGCAAACGGCGATCAGTTCGTAGAGATCCGTCTTGTCGATCAGGTTGCGCGTGTAGTGCTGCCGGTCCCAGTTTAAGTAGGGCGCGAGACTGGCCTCTTCGACTGGCATCCTCCGAAGCAATGAAAGTATCTCTTTCGTCGTATCGAAGGCCGATGCGGGAAACGCGTGAAGTTCCCTGACCAGTTCGTCAATGGAGACCCGAGGCGGTACCGTCAGCTCGCTCATAGACACATGCGACAAACTATTGAGTATACCGTGTGCGGCGGACGGGCGAGACGCCCGTTTCTCCACCCTACGACTGACCGCGCCGTCCCGGTACTAGTGACTCGGTACAATGAAGGAAGCCCCATGGAATTCAGACTGACGGAAACCGAAGTCCGCGTACTGGGAGCGCTGATCGAAAAAGACATCACCACGCCGGAGTACTATCCGCTATCGCTGAACGCGCTGGTGAACGCCTGCAACCAGAAGTCGAATCGCGATCCGGTGATGCAGCTGGACGAAAACGCGGTGCGCGACGCCCTGGATGGTCTGCGGCAGCAGCGCATGGCCGGCCCCGCGCGCGGCGCCGACAGCCGCGTGACCAAATACGAGCAGCGCCTGCAAGAGGTGTTTAACTTCACGCGTCCGGAGATTGCAGTGCTGTGCGTGCTGCTGCTGCGCGGCCCGCAAACGCCGGGTGAGTTGCGCGGACGCGCCGAGCGCATGCACCACTTCGAAACACTGGATGATGTGCAATCGGCGCTGCAGAAGTTGATGCAGCGCGAACCTCCGCTCGCAAAGGTACTGCCGCGGCAGCCGGGAACAAAGGAATCTCGATATGCGCATCTGTTTGCCGGGGATGTGGTGGAACTGGAAGCGCCAATGCACGCCAGCACCGCGATTGAGCGCAGTCCGACAGATGCGGAGCGAATCGCGCGGTTGGAAGAGGAAGTGGCCGAATTGCGGAGAGAAGTTGGCGAACTAAAGGAACAGTTGGAGAGATTCCGGAAGCAGTTTGAGTAACATCGCTGCCGAGAGCGCTGAGAAAATTCGATAGATTCCCCCTATGCTACCCAGTACCACCTGTGGTTAGGATTTGTTTTTTCTCGGCGCTCTCCGTGGCTCGGCGGTGAAAAGCCTACAGCACCCGTTCCTGCGTGTAGCTCGCCGCCCCCAGCGCCGAAATGATTTCGGCGATATGGTCGGGCCCGCGGGTTTCCATGGTGATTTCGATCGCGGTCTCACCCAGGCCCACGCCGTGATAAGCGCGGTCGTAGTCCGTCTCGACGATGTTGGCGCGATGCTGCGCCAGGATCGATGTCAGGCGATTGAGCGCGCCGGGATAATCGGGCAGGTGGACGCGCAGGCGCACCAGACGTCCATCTTTCACGAGGCCGCGCTCGATGATGCGTGAAAGCAGCGTAACGTCAATGTTTCCGCCGCAGACGAGCACGGCAACTTTCTTCCCGACCAGCGGCAGCTTGCGATTAACCAGAGCGGCAATGGCTGCCGCGCCCGCGCCTTCGGCCAGAGTTTTTTCGCGCTCCAGCAGCAGCAGGATGGCGTTGGCGATTTCTTCTTCTTCGACGGTAACGATGTCGTCCACGTACTTCTGAACCAGCGGCAGCGTGCGGTCTCCGGCGCGGCGCACTGCGATGCCGTCGGCGATCGTGGAAGCCGCCATCAGCGTCACGGGCTTGCCTTCGGCCACGGCAACTTTCATCGACGGCAGGCGCGAGGGCTGAACCCCGAAAACTTGAATCCTCGGATTCGACTCTTTCAGCGCACAGGCGATGCCACCAATCAGCCCCCCACCGCCGATCGGAACTACCACGGCTTCGAGGTCCTGATGCTGCTGGATGAGCTCCAAGCCAATCGTGCCCTGTCCAGCGATGACGGCGTCGTCATCAAAGGCATGCACGAAGGTGAGGTGCTCGGCCTGGCTGCAGCGGACGGCCTCTTCGAAAGCTTCGTCGTAGTTGGCGCCATACAAAGCCACATCCGCGCCATAGCCGCGAGTCGCCGAGACCTTAATAAGAGGCGTGGTCAGTGGCATGCAAATCTGGGCGCGGATCCCAAGTTTGCCGGCATGGTAGGCCACACCCTGAGCGTGATTTCCAGCCGAGGCCGCGATCACCCCTTGGGCGCGTTCCTCCGTGCTGAGGGAGAGCAGCTTGTTCAACGCGCCGCGCTCCTTAAACGAACCGGTTCGTTGCAGGTTGTCGAGCTTCAAATAGACCTGGTTGGCGGTGGACTCGGAAAACGTCTCCGAACGAGCACAGGGCGAAAGGTAGATGGACTTGCAAATGCGGCTCAGGGCCAACTGGATGTCGTTGAGTGTAATCATTTTCCGCTGTGTGTTCGTTGGTAAGGATGCCCACATCTTACCTGACACAAACGAAGGGAGTGGGCGTAACAGATTGAGGTACAACTTCAGTAATGGCCCTTTTGGACCGGGGCTAAGCCCTTTCGAAACCTATGCAACCGTGAAAATGCGCGTCAGAATGGGCTTTTAGAGGAGTTCACGCCCTGGGACTCATGCCTACTTCGACTGCTGCCGCTTCCGCCCCCCTTATCGTCCATCGAAAGACTGCTGCGCGCGTTGCACTATTTGACTTGACCGAGGCGTCTGCTCATCTCATCACGGACTGTTTCCGTCAATTTGGAATCGAAACCGCTTTAATCGAGCGCGCACACGCAGATCGGCTGCAACACGAAAAGTTTGAGGCCTGCGTTCTGCCCCTGGAAGAAACCGCGGGCAGCATAATCGAATTAGCGCGAGCGTCGACTTCCAACAGCCGGATCGTCATCTTTGGCCTGGGCGGGACTGCGCAAGATGCCATGCGTTATTCGAAATTGTGCATCAACGCAATATTTCACGAACCGCTGGAGCGGTCGGCGGCAATGAAGCTGGTGCGCTCAACGAGAATGCTGGTGCTGCACGAATTCCACCGCTACGTCCGCATCCCGGTCATGACCGAGGTTGGGATCGTAGTTGCCGAGGGTGACCGCATGACCGCCACTAGCCAGGAGATCAGCTCGGGAGGGATGTCGCTCAGGGGCCATCGCGTGCCGGAACAAGGTTCGCAGGTGGAAGTGACGTTTTCTTTGCTGACGCTGCCGCGCGTATGGGTGCGCGGCCAGGTCACGTGGAAGAAACCGAACAAGAGCTTCGGGATCCGCTTTGATTCTACCGATGAGCGCCGGCAACGCTTGAAAGAGTGGATCGCGGCATATTTGGAAGCCTAAACGGCGGCTATCACCTATCAGACTTCAGGTAAACCCTTCTGACCCGGCTACAATATCCGTGTGAGTTCTTCTTCCGCCGCTGTCGAGCCTGAGCAGCCCTCGGTCTCCGAAACGCGCCGATTCTCGCTGCGACAACGAATTCTCTTGTGGCTCATCAGTTGGGCGGGCTATCTGGCCATCGGGCTGATCGGTCCGACTCTTCGTTATTCAATATCGTGGGAAGAGCCGCCTACGCCGCCGGACGCGACTTTCGAAAAACTGGTGATCTACTCTTTCTGGCACCGCGCCGTCTTTGCGGGCGCGTGGTTATGGAGAAAGGTCGGGGCCGCGGTAATGGTCAGCCGCAGCTTTGACGGGGAATATATTGCTCGGACCATCGAAAAACTTGGCTTCGTCGCGGTGCGAGGATCAAGCAGCCGAGGGGGCGCGCAAGCCTTGCTTGGCTTGAAAAACCAGCTGGAGCAGGGCACCGCGGTTGTGTTTACGATTGACGGACCGCGCGGCCCGAAATATGTGGCCAAGCCAGGCCCGGTTTTGTTGTCGCGGGCCAGCGCGATGCCGATGGCGGCGTTCTATGTGGCCCTCAGCGATGCCTGGGTGCTGAATACGTGGGATGCGCTGATGATCCCGAAACCATTTTCGAAAGCGCTGGTGCGCTTCAGCGCCAAGGTGCAAGTTCCCGCTGAAGCGGACGATGTGCAGATGGCGGAGTTTCACCGGCGACTGCAGGCGGCGCTCGAACGCGTCACCCGCTTCGCCGAGGAGCATGTCGCGCGCGTAGGATCGGCGGCGTTTCCTATCATCAAGGACTAGCAAGTGGAACGCCGGGCGTCACCGCCTGACCGCCCGACTTGACGGGCGAGACGCCCGTCGCTCCACAAGCGTTTGACTTTTTATCGATGTGCCGAGTAAATTTGCCGGGCTGCTGTTTTTGCTCTTTCTCAATATAGGTTCGCGCATGATCGTAGGCCGGCGAGACGCCGCCCTATGGGAAGCGGGTGCAAATCCCGCGCTGCCGCGCAACTGTATGCGAGGACAACGCAACCGGTCACTGGGGCAACCTGGGAAGGCCGGTTGTAGTAGCCGGATGCTGAGCCCAAAGCTCATTCGAGCGATAGCTCACATCCTGACTCGCAAGCCAGGAGACCGGCGTGAACCGTCTACACAACCCTTTCGCGTGATAAAGGAGACGTGCATGCGGTTTTCTCGTGTATTCGCTGGTTTGTTCTTTCTGCTGCCCATATTTCTGTCCATAGCTTCCGCCGAAATCAGAATCAGAGTTGTCGATCCTCAAGACGCCGCCGTGGCTGGCGCGCAGGTGCAATTGCTCAAGCTCGGCAAGCCCGCTCCTGCAGCCGTGCTAAACACGTCCGTCGAAGGGCTGGTGATTTTTCGCGAGACGGCATCCAGCTCGTACCGAGTCCAGGTGTTGGCTCCAGGCTTCGCGGCAGAGACCGTGGACCTTTCCCCAACCGCCGAAGTCATCACCATCAAGCTCCGCTTGGCGACGGCAGCGGAAACCGTGGTGGTGACCGCGACCCGCACTCCGGTTCCGAGCCAGGCCGCGGGCGCCGATGTCGACACTTTGAGCGGCCAGCAGTTGGAAGTAATGCAACCGATCGCCGCCGACGACGCCATGCGTTTCCTGCCGGGTGCAGTTGTGAACACTGCCGGGCAACGCGGCGGAATCTCCTCTCTCTTTGTTCGCGGCGGAGAATCCACTTACAACAAAGTGATTGTCGATGGCGTAGCCGTCGATAATCCGGGCGAAACCTTTGACTTTGGCACTCTGCCCCTGGCGCAAGCGGACCGTCTGGAATTCGTGCGCGGCGCGCAGAGCACGCTTTACGGCTCCGACGCCATGACCAGCGTGGTGCAAGTGTGGACGCGCACCGGAAGCACTCGCGTACCCGAACTCCGCTTTGGCGCCGATGGAGGAAATTTCGGAACGGCCAACGGCTACGCGTCTCTGGCGGGCGCCTACCAGCGCTTCGACTATAACTTTTTCGGTGACCAGTTCAACACCGGCGGCCAGGGCGTAAACGATGCTTACTCCGATTCGCTGGAAGGCGCGAATGTCGGAGTTGCGCTGAACGACGAGGTCTCTGTGCGCGTGCACTTGCGCCACTCGAATAGCCATACGGGAGTTCCAGGGGAATGGAGCTTCAATGGCTACGATCCGCTCGTGCCTGTGAATGGCACCTCGCAACCCTATGAACCCCTGCCACCCGACCCCAGCGAATGGTCGCAGCTCAACAGCCTGCTCGGCAGTATGGAACTTACCGTGGCAGCGCCAAGTGGATGGCAGCACCACTTCACGGGCTTCGATTATTTCTATCGATACACGGAATTGAACGTGAATGGCGATTCTTCTCGAGTCTACCAATACGCTCCCGGCCAATGGGCTTCGTTCGATTATCCGTCTCACGAATACGATCACATCAACCGCGTGGGATTTGAATACCAGGGCGATTACTCGGAGCGAACCTGGGCGCACTCAACCTTTGGATATCGCATCGAAAATGAAAACGGCGTTGTCGGCGATCTGGACTATCCTCCTTCTACTTCCGGGCAGCGCTTAACTCAGGATGCATACCTGCAACAGCAGTTCACACTGGGCAGGCTCTCGGCGATCGCGGGCGGGCGTTTCGTTCACAGCAGCGTATTCGGCAATACAGGCGTTCCGCGGGTTGCTTTGACTATGCTGGCGTGGCGTGGCGGAGAGATTCTTTCTGGAACACGTTTGCGATTTTCCTATGCCACCGGGTTCATGGAGCCCGCTCTCTATCAGACTTTTGCCGGTCTTCCATACTACGTCGCAAACCCCGGTCTGTTGCCGGAGCGCACCCGGGCCTTCGAAGCTGGCTTCCAGCAGAAATTGTTTACCGGCCGCTGGACCCTGGACGCAACCTACTTTAATAACCTCTTCCATGATCAGATTGAGTATGGAACCAATCAGTCGGTGTACCAAGGCAATCCGCCGGGCAGCCTGGGCCAGTTCTTCAATGTGCAACAATCTTTCGCTCACGGCGCCGAAGTCGAGTTGCAAGGAAGAATCCGAACGAGATTGTCGCTGAACGCGAACTATACCTATACCTCGACCGAGTATCTCCAAGCTCCTCTCTGCACCCCGGCGAATTTTTGCGATCCTCTGTATGACACGGGAAATCCCTTGCTCCGCCGCCCCAAGCATTCGGCAACAACGCTCCTCGGCTATCTAGGAACGCGCTGGGGGGCAAATCTCGGAGCCAGTTTCGTGAGCCGCCGCTCGGATTCGGATTTTGAGAACTTCGGTATCGACCACGCAGCCGGCTATGCTCGCGTTGACCTCGGCGGATGGTATGCCGTCAATTCGCGAATTACGGCTTACGCAAATGTCCAAAACGCCCTCAACGATCACTACAACGAAGTGGTGGGATATCCGGCGCTGACGGCGAACTTTCGCGCGGGCTTGAGGTTTCGGATCGGAGGAGAGTAAGTCTAGCGGCGGCTGCCGGCGGTTTCTTGCGGCTCATCGTCCGATTGCAGATCCGATTGGAGGCCATCGGCTACAACCGGCTTGCGCGGCGCAGCGGAAGTCGCCCCGCCGTTGTAGCGGTGGCGTACTTCGTGGAGTTTCTCAACTTCCTTTTCACCGAGCGGTTGCTCGTGGCCGAGCAGGTGCGTGACTAACGCTATCTTCGCGAAATGCTCCACTGTTTCCATTTTCATGTAGGCACCCTCAAGCGTCGACCCAAACGTCACCACCCCGTGATTCGCCATCAGAATGGCGTCATGGTGCGGAATCAGGGGCTCGAGAGCATCGGTCAACTCGGGCGTGCCGGGAGTGCCATAGCGGGCCAGAGGGATCGAGCCTAGTCCGACAACCACCTCGCACACCAGCGGCCGGTTCAGATCGTAACCGGAAGCGGCAAACCCGGTGGCGGTCGGCGGGTGTGCGTGGACGATGCCATGCACGTCGGGGCGCAGGCGATAAATCAGCAGGTGCATGCCAATCTCACTCGAGACTCTGCGCTTGCCGGCGAGTCGTTTCCCGTCCATGTCCACAATCACCATGTCGGAAGCTCGCATCCTGCCCTTGCTGATGCAGGTGGGAGTCACCAGCAGATGTGTTTCGTCGAGACGTACTGAGAGGTTCCCGTCAGTGGCAGCAACAAAGCCGTTTTCGTGCAGCATCCGGCCGAACTGCACGATCGCTAGACGATGTTGACGGTCTCTGGCCATTGAAAACCCTGCGCGGCCATGTTACCGCACGCCTCGGAAGGCTTACAACCACTAGCGCGACAAAATATGTGAATAAGGGACCGGATTCCCGGAAACAGAGCAGTGGCCTGGAAGCTGCCCCCGAACCCTATAATCTCCTCGATGCTCGTCTCGGACTTTCACTATGATCTGCCGCCCGAACGCATTGCGCAGGAACCGTTGGCGGACCGCGCCGGATCGCGCCTGCTACATCTAAATCGGCAGCCCGGGAACGGGCTGAATCCGAGTCTCAAAGATCGGAGGTTTCGCGAATTCCCCGAACTGCTGCGTGCGGACGACCTGTTGGTCCTGAACAATACGCGAGTGTTCCCGGCTCGGCTCTACGGCCACCGGAGCGGGCAGCGGGCCCAACCCCTGAGCCCGCACAACCCAGCGGCCCGAGATTTTCTCCGCGGGCGGATCGAAGTTCTGTTGACACGCCAGGTGGCAGACGATCCGAATGAGTGGGAGTGCCTGGTACGACCCGGGCGGAAGATCGGAATTGGAGAAAAACTCTACTTTAGCCGCTCACCCGGCGACCCACCCCAAGGCGACCCACCCGAACTGGAAGCCGAAGTCACCGAGCGCGGCAGTTTCGGCGAGCGCCGCATCCGCTTCGCTCCGGTCACCGATTTCCTTGCACGCGTCGAGCGCATCGGACACATCCCGCTTCCGCCTTATATCGACCGCGACGACCAGGCAGCGGACCGCGACCGCTACCAAACGGTGTACGCGCAAGCGCCGGGGTCGATGGCAAGATCGGTGGCGGCGCCGACGGCCGGGCTGCACTTTACGCCGGAGATCCTGCAGCAAATTCGTGCACGCGGGATTGAAATTGCCGAGATCACGTTGCACGTCGGAGTAGGCACCTTTCAGCCGGTGCGAGTAGAAAAAGTCGAGGATCACAAGCTGCATAGCGAGTGGTACGAAATTTCAGAGGAGGCTGCGCGGACGATCAACCAAGCGAAAGCCGAGAATCGCCGCATCGTAGCCGTGGGCACTACCACCGTGCGAACGCTAGAGCACGCCGCCGAGTACGCTGCACGGCTCGCCGGGGAACGCGCAACCGCAGATCGCGTCGAAGTCGGGCGAGGCGAGGCGAACGCGTTTATCTATCCCGGCTATCGTTTTCGGATCGTAGACGCGTTGCTGACAAATTTTCATCTGCCGCGATCCACCCTGCTAATGCTGGTCTGCGCCCTGGGAGGGAAAGAGTTCATAATGGCCGCTTACCGGCACGCGGTCGAGGCAGGATACCGATTCTACTCCTACGGGGATTGCATGTTCGTGGAGTGACGAGCAGGAGTAACAACAAGAGTAGCGATTTGCGATCCGCCGACACTTTGGCGCAATCCGGACCATGTAAACTTGTTTTACGTTGATCCAGGTACGCACATATTGCCCGGCTGCGATTGCAGTCTTTGCCCTGTGTCTAAGCCTCACAGCGCAAACGCAACGCAAGGCCCCAGCGACTGCAACTCATGCCGCTAGGGCCCCCGCGCACAACGAAGACGCTCAACTCTACCGCAACATGGCTTTCGGATTCCGCTATCAAATTCCCTATGGATGGGTGGATCGCACGCAAGAAATGCAAGCAGGAAATGAGCCCGGCAAATCAGCGCTCCTCCTCGCCGTCTTCGAGCGCCCACCCGAAGCCACTGGAGAAACCGTCAACTCCGCCGTCGTAATCGCCTCCGAGAGCGCAACGTCCTATCCCGCGCTCAAGAAAGCTGAAGACTACCTCGGCCCACTCACGGAACTAGCGACCGAGAAAGGCTTCCAGGCCGATGGCGAACCCTATGCACTGGAGGTCGAATCGCGGCAACTGCTTCGCGCCGATTTCGTCAAGACGCTCGGCGTTAAGACAACCAGCGACAAGATCACCATGCGCCAGTGCACGCTCGTCCTGCTCGCGAAAGGACAGATCGTCTCATTCACCTTCATTGCCGGCAGCGAAGATGAACTAGACGATCTGATGGACGGCCTCCATTTCAGCGCCGCAAAATCGTCCGCCCACTAGGAATCGTGGAGCGACGGGTGTCCCTGCCCGTCTACGCAACTCTGGATGCGAATTTCGCCATCGTCAGCCGCCCACCACCCCCCAAACCACGTCCCTAAGAGCAACAAAAAACGCGGTTTACGGTCTCGATTCCAGTCTCAAAAGGTGCCCTATTCGTGTTAAAATATTTCAAGCTTTGGTGCTAGCTAAATAGCAGAAAATTCAATAAGTTGAGCTTTCCCGAGCAGTCCCGGAATCGTCCCTCCAGTCAGGCGTCCGATCCGGCATTCTCCACGGAGCAGAATGGCCACGAAAGAATTGCAAGCCGAACTAGTTGATGGCAAGAGTATCGACGCCCAGAACAAGAACGGCAAGATTGCCAATGGAGACTACACTGCCGACTCCATCAAAGTCCTAGGCGGCATGGAGGCAGTGCGCAAGCGTCCCGCCATGTACATCGGCTCGACCGGCGAGTTAGGCCTGCATCACCTCGTCTACGAAGTAGTAGACAACTCCGTCGACGAAGCCCTAGCCGGCCACGCCGACAAGATCGACGTCACCATTCACCTCGACAACTCCATCACCGTAATCGACAACGGACGAGGCATCCCCGTCGACAACATGGACATAGACGGTGAAAAAATTCCCGCCGCGCAGGTCGTCATGACCACGCTGCACGCCGGCGGCAAGTTCGACAGCAACTCCTACAAAGTTTCCGGAGGACTGCACGGCGTAGGCGTAAGCTGCGTCAACGCGCTAAGTGAAGAGCTGGATCTCGAAATCTGGCGTGACGGTTTCACCTGGGAGCAGACCTACTCCAAAGGCGAGCCCACCAGTAAGCTCAGAAAAACCGGCGCCGCCAAGATAAAGACTGGCACCAAGGTTCACTTCGTGCCCGATAAAACAATTTTCACCACTACCCTCGAATACAACTTCGACACCCTCTCGCAGCGCTTGCGCGAACTGGCCTTTCTCAACAAAGGCCTGGTTATCACCTTGACTGACGAGCGCCAGACCGACTCGAAGACCAGCGAAGCCAAGCGTGCCGAATTCAAATACAACGGCGGTATCGCCGAATTCATCAAGCACCTGAATCGCGGCAAGCAGACGCTTCACGACAAGCCGATCTACATGGAAGCCGACAAAGACGACGTCCACATCGAAATCGGCCTCCAGTACAACGACGCCTACTCCGAATCCGTTTTCAGTTTTGCCAACAACATCAACACCGTCGACGGAGGAACGCATCTCTCCGGCTTCCGCACCTCGCTGACCCGCACCATCAACTACGCCGGACAGCAGATGGGCCTGTTCAAAGACGTAAAAGAAAATCTAACCGGAGACGACGTCCGCGAAGGCCTGGTAGCCGTAATCAGCGTAAAGCTCCCGCAGCCCCAGTTCGAAGGCCAGACCAAAGGCAAGCTGAATTCCGACATAGCCGGTATAGTGCAAGCCGTAGTCAACGAAAAGCTCGGGGCATTTTTCGAGCAAAACACCGCCGTAGCCCGCAAAATCATCAACAAAGCAATCGACGCAGCCAGAGCCAGAGAAGCCGCCCGCAAAGCCAGAGACCTGACTCGCCGCAAGGGCGCACTCGATGGCGGAGGTCTCCCCGGCAAACTAGCCGACTGCTCCGAGCGCGATCCCAACCGCTGCGAGCTTTTCCTGGTAGAAGGAGAATCCGCAGGTGGCACCGCGAAACAAGGCCGTGACCGCCGCTTTCAAGCCATCCTCCCGCTCAAGGGAAAAATTCTGAACGTCGAAAAAGCGCGCTACGACAAGATGCTGGCCCACGAAGAAATTCGCGCCATGATCACCGCGCTCGGCACCGGCATCTCGAAAGAAGATTTCGATCCTACCAAAGTCCGCTACGGCAAAATCATTCTGATGACCGACGCCGACGTAGACGGCTCGCACATCCGCACGTTGTTGCTTACGTTCTTCTTTCGACACATGCAGGAGCTGATCAAACGCAACAACGTTTACATCGCGCAGCCACCGCTCTTCGGTATCAAGAAAGGCAAGTCGCACCAGTACATAAAAAACGAACACGAATTCGTCAAGGTCATGGTGAAGCGGGCCTCCGAAGGCCTCATCATCCGCTACGGAGAAGGCGCAGCCAAGCTGGAGGGCGCAGCCCTGACCAAGTTCATCACCGTGCTGAACGAGTATCTGGGATTCCTCGACAAGCTGAACAAGCGCATACGCGAAGAGCAAATCACCGCCCTGCTGCCCAAGCTCGATCTCGCCAAGCGCGCCGACTTCGAAGGCGACAAGAATATTCCGCCCAAGAAAATCGAGAAACTAGAAAAAGAACTGAAGCGCCTGCAAAAAGACTTGAAACTAAAGAGCGTAGAAAAGCGCTTCGACGAAGAACATAATCTCTGGGCACTGACCTTCGTGAACGCGCAGGGCGCCGAGCACATCATCAACTGGGAACTAGCCGCGACTCCGGAATCCCGCCAGCTAATCGCCAAGTTCAAGCAGATCGAGCAGTATCTCGAACCGCCCTTCGTAGTCGAGAGCGTACCCAGACCAGCAAAGTCGGCAGCCAGCGCCGCAGAGAAAAACGACGAAGAAGAAAACCAAGAAGCAGGTGAGGACGAAGGTGCAGAGGAAAACCTGAGCGCGTCTGAGAAAGAAGAAGCCGAGAAGGCTCAGAAGAAATCTGGCAAGCCGCCGGCCCGTCGCGCAAAAGAGCCCGAGATCGTCGAGAAAAACACCGCCCGCGAACTTTTCGACTACGTCCTGAACGAAGGCCGCAAAGAGTACACCGTCCAGCGCTACAAAGGCCTCGGAGAAATGACCGCCGAGCAGCTCTGGGAAACCACCATGGATCCCGA
>JBEKQC010000028.1:0-65513 GCA_049520095.1 Terriglobales bacterium | reverse complement strand
CAGGGCGCCCCACAACCCTCTGGCGACCTGTATGCTGCCATCTATGTGTTCGATGACAGCCAGGAACTGACTGAGTGCTGCGCCTGCCTGGTCTCCCCAGACGGCCTGCTCTCGGAATCCGTGAATAAAGAGCTTACGTCCACCCCCCTCACCGGCGTCAAAAAGTCGCGTGGCGTTATTAAGATCATTTCGTCTTCATCGAGTGATCCGACCGCCCCAGCGCCGTTGGCCGGGCTCCACGGCTGGGCAACGCACATCCAGGCAGCCTCGAACCAGCCTGAGAAGTCGCCTTGGTACGTGACCGAAACCGCGTTGGCGGACTCGAATCTGGGGTCGGCCGAAGAAACCCTGCTGGGGCAGCTGTGCTACTTTGCTGACACGCTGCTCAGCGGTACAGGGTGCAGCTGCACGCCGGAAGATTACGACTTTTAATCTTCTGACTTGAAGAGCTGTAAGGCCGCACGATTGGCTGAAGTAGCATCGAGGGAGTTCTTCAGCCGGGCTAGATCCAAACGTCCGGGAATAGAAGTTGTTAGAGCCCTTCTCCAGGAAACGGCTGGGAATTTTCCCAGCCGTTTCCTTTTTCCCTGGAACTGAAGCTAAGGTACGGGACTGCGCGGGCATAACTGCCCGCGCATTTTCTTCGCGGCCGGCAGCCGAAAGCTAAGCGCTCAACTTCTGCGCCATCGCACAATAAATCTCCACCGCTCCCTTTAGCTGCGCTTTCTCCACAAACTCGCCCTCCGTATGTGCCACATGAATCGAGCCCGGCCCCAGCAGCAGCGGCTCGCCCCAGTTCGGCAGAGACGGAACATCGGTCGTGAAAGCCGCGACCATGGTAGGAAGACCCTCCAGCGTGCGCAGCCGCAGGAACGGAGTCTCGCGTGTGAACCGAACCTCGACGAGTTCGCCGACGGCCTCGGCAATCTCGCGGCGCAGGGTGTCCGTCGGCCCGACCAGGCGATAGAAAAGATCCGCCTTGGCAAAATCGGAAATCACGTTCGGAGCGCGACCGCCCTGAATCGAGCCTACGTTTTTCGTGCAAGGGCCCACCTCGGTGTCTTCGGGAAGCTTCATCGCGTGCAAACGGTGCAGCGCTTCCACCAGCTTGTCGATTGCTGACTCGCCCAGCTCCGGATACGCCGAGTGCGCCATCTTTCCGCGCGCCACCAGCTCCACCTGCAGCGCGCCCTTGCTGGCCAGCGCCAGCTTGTTCTCCGTCGGCTCGCCGTTAATCATGAAACGCGCGCCGATCGGTTGCTGGTTGGCCGTTTTCGCGCCGATCGAGTCCCGCTCCTCGCCCACCAGAAACAGCAAACCGACGAAAACGCCCGCCCCGCGCAGCTTCTCCGCCGCCAGAATCTGGGCCGCAATAATTCCCTTCGCGTCGCAGGCGCCGCGCCCGTAGATGCGCCCGTCGTCTTCGGACGACGCGATGAACGGCGGCACCGTATCCATGTGGGTGGAAAAAACAATCTCGGGACGAGCATGCCCCGGCCACGCAGCCAGCACGTTAGCGCGCGCACCCTCGACCGGCATTTTGCGGGCTTCGAACCCGCGTCGCCCCAACTCGTCGCAAAGAAATTCCCCCACCGCACTTTCATTCGGAGTGATGGATTCAATGTCGATCAGGCGGCGGGTAAGCGCAAACAGGTCCATGCAGCAAAAGCGTAACAGATTGTCGTGGAGCGCCGGGCGTCCTCGCCCGGCCACCGTCATACTGGACGGGCGCGACGCCCGTCGCTCCACTGCCCACTGTTGTACCCTGATTCCGTGCCATCCGAAACTTCCGCAATCCGCTCGCTCTTCCTCGCTGGCCCCGCCGGACGTCTGGAAGCTCTCCTCAACGCCGGATCGCCCAGCGCGACCCACGCCGCCCTCGTGTGCCATCCGCATCCGCTCTACGGCGGAACGCTCCACAACAAAGTCGTTTTCCACGCCATGAAAGCGCTCAACAGCTTCGGATTCCCCGTACTCCGCTTCAACTTCCGAGGCACCGGCCTGAGCGAAGGCGAACACGCCAACGGCATCGGAGAAGTCGAAGACGTGCACGCCGCCTTCGACTGGCTCGAACGCGAATTCACGCTGCCCGTCATCTTCGCCGGCTTTTCCTTTGGCGCCGCCGTCGGATTGCGTGCCGCCTATGCCGACGACCGAGTCCGCGCCCTCATCGCCCTCGGCCTGCCCGCCGTCGCCGTCGCCGGCCGCACCGAAGACCGTGTCTACGATTTCGAATTCCTGCGCGAGTGTACCAAGCCCAAACTCTTCGTCAGCGGATCGCGCGATCAGTTCGCCCCCCCGGGTAAACTCGAAGCGCTCGTTAGCCGCTTCGCCGACCCGAAAAAGCTAGTCCGCATCGAAGCCGGAGATCACTTCTTCGAAGGCCGCCTGCGCGAAATGCGAGAGACGATTGAAATGTGGGTGAAAGAGATTATGGCGACTAGCTGAGCTTCAGGTTTTTTTGGTCTTCACTCCGCCCCACAGTGCCTGGGCGTTCTCGCGGCTGAGGTCGCGCTCCCCGAATTCCGCAAACCGGCGGAAGCTCGCGTCCACCAGTCCTCCTAACTCCGTAAACAGCGGCTCCTCAACCTTCTTGAAATTCCAGCACGTTTTGCCCTGCATGCGCTTCTTCAACTCCGGCGAGATGCCCTTCAGCAAATCCGGAAACATGTACACCGGGAAAAGATGAAAAGCCACGTAGCTCTTGCTGGCGATGGCGGCAAACATCAGCGGCTTCCCCTGATACCGAATCGACTTCGACTCGCTCATGTAACCGCCGGGGCCGTCTTTGATCACCCGAAGATTCCTGTCGTAGGGCTTCAGAATCTTTCGCAAGCCCTGAAAGGCAAGCTCAAACTCCTGCTTCTTGTTGGCGACTTTGGTTTTAGCCGGCATGTCGCAGGATTATATTGGTTCTCTATAATCTTCCAAAATGCCGGAGATCGCTCCAGAACGCATGCAGCAGTTTGCTCGCATGCGCGAAGTCGCCCGTGAGATCTTCGCCTCCGCGCTGAAGAACGCCTCCATCGAAGCCGCCTTCGCCCGCAACGTACACTGCGAGCGCCGCGTCCTCCGCATCGGCGACGATCTCCACGATCTGGACACCTACCACCGTGTCTTCGTAGTCTCCATCGGAAAAGCCGCGCACACCATGGCCGCCGCTCTCGAAGCGCAACTCGGCAGCAGCCTCGAAGGTATAGTCGCTTCCTCGGTCGAACCCGCAAGACAAGTTCGCGGCTTCCGCTATTTTTGCGGCGGACATCCCACGCCTACCGCCGAATCCATCCGCGCCGCCGACGCCATCCTCAACTCTCTGACATCTCTCGACTCCACTTCGCTAGCCATTTTTATGATTTCGGGCGGCGGATCATCCGTTGTAGAAAAGCCCATTGACGACGACATCTCTCTGCCCGACCTCGCCGCCACCTATCGCACGCTCGTGAACTCCGGCGCGCCCATCGCCGAGATTAACGCCATCCGCAAACATCTCTCCGCCGTCAAGGGCGGGCGCCTCGCCCAAGCCGCCTATCCCGCCCAGCAGGTTTCGATTCTCGTCTCCGACGTGCCCGACGATACCCCCGACGCGCTTGCCTCCGGCCCCACCATGCCCGATTCCACTTCCATCTATGACTGCGAGCGCATCGCTGCTAAATACGATCTCATTGATCAGTTCCCCAAATCCGTCGCGGATCTTTTCCGCCAGCATGCGCTCGAGGAGACACCCAAATCCGACGATCCCGCTTTCGTCCGGGCGCGCTGGTGGACCGTGCTCTCGAACAAAGTGGCCATCGATGAAGCTGCCGCAGCCGCCACCCGCGCCGGTTTCGCCGTCGAAGTCGATAACTCCTGCGACGACTGGGCCTACGATAAAGCCGCCGCCTACTTACTTAGCCGTCTGTGCGAACTGCGTCGCAAAGTATCGCGTGTCTGTTTGATCTCCGGCGGCGAGGTGACCGTGGCCGTCCGCAACGGTGGCATCGGCGGACGGAACCAGCAGTTCGCTCTCGCCTGCGCGGAACAGATTGCGGGACACGACATAACCGTGCTGAGCGCAGGCACCGACGGCATCGACGGCAACAGTCCTGCCGCCGGCGCCGTAGTCGATGGCAGCACGCTCGATCGTGCCACCGCCTGTACTGGCGATCGTTCGGGTGGCACCGAAGCAGTCCGCCACGCGCTCGCCACCTTCAATGCCTATCCTGTTTTCGACGCCCTTAGCGACACCATCGTCACCGGACCCACAGGAAATAATCTTCGCGACCTGCGCATCCTGCTCGGCTACTGATCCGCCGCAACTTCTCGACTCCACAAGGATGTTCGCTAAACATTCTCCCGTGTACATGGCGAGTACCCTTCTGCGGCCGAAAGCTGGCGTTGCAATAACACCCGACAGTTCAATGTCTTCCAGCTACCGTAATTTCTTGTAAAATTTCCCTCCACCCGGCAGCGTCGCGCCCTCAACCTGCATCCAATCTGTTAAAACTAATACTGCACTGGAGGTTTCGATTGAAAAAGACACTACGTAGTGCCGTCCTCTTGGCGTTTGCTTGCGCTGCCCTGGCAGCGTTCTCGAATTTCGCGCAGGCCCAGAAGGTCGATGTAGCTTTCGGCCTCAGCACCGTGGAAGCGCCCGCGGCCAACTCGACAGGCCCGTCGCTCACCGGCGGCACGTATCCCGGCTTTAGCGGCGACGTGCTCTTTTGGCACAATTTCGGCATAGGGGGCGAAATCTATTGGAGGGCAACCCAGAGCGTTTACGACAGCGTGTTATACGGTCCCATCCCCTATCGTCCGCTGTTCTTGGACTTTAATGGGATTTACGCGCCCAAACTAGCCCGCCACACGTATCTGGAACTTTCCGCCGGCATTGGCGCGATGGACACTCGCCAGTACTGTAATGGCTGCGGCAATGGCTACAATACGAACTACACCAGCGACAAACACTTCATGGGAGACTTCGGCGGCGGCATCAAGTTCTATCCCAAGGGTGGCTTCTTCATCCGTCCCGAGGCAAAAGTCTACCTTGTCACCAACAACCAGTTGTTCAGTTCCTCGTACTCCACCCGCTTCGGGGCGTCGATCGGCTACACCTTCGGCGGAGGACACTAGCAAGCTGTCTTAAAATTGTCATCCTCGAGCGAAGCAAAGGATCTGCTGTTTGCCCGCCACGGCATACGCAGATCCTTCGTTGTTTTAAAGGCCTTGTCTTCTACTCTGTAATCGTTGGTTGCTGCAACTCGCGAGTGGCCCGTTCGCCCCGCCCGCATTATGATAGACACATGAATTTTGGCTTCTCCGGCGAAATGATCTTCCTGTTTCTTCTGGTGCTGATCCTCTTCGGCCCCAAGAAAATGCCGGAGATCGGCCGCCAGGTCGCGCGCTTCCTGAACGAATTCCGGCGTGCATCCTATGAATTCCGCTCCCAGATTGAGTCTGAGATCAATTCCCTCGATAGCAGTGGGAAGCCCCGGCAGCAAATCCTGCCGCCGCTTCAAGCGCCGCTCGGATCGCTAGCCAATCGCATCTTCAATCCGCCGTCTGCCGAAAAACTGGCAGCGAAAGAAAATGCCACGGCAGCCGGAACAGTGGAGAACGAAGCCGCCGCCGAGCCCGTTCCCGAGCCGCCGACCGCTCCGAAGGCAGCGCCCGATGCCTGAAGCGGCCGCATCCTCAAACCTGAACGAATCGGCCACGGGCAAGGATAAGGACAAGGAGCAAATGCCCACCATGGGCTTCCTCGACCATCTCGAGGAACTCCGCAAGCGCATCGTCTATTCCATCGTCGCCATCGTCGCAGGCTTCTTCGCCTGTTGGGGATATGCCGAGCATATCTACGCCATCATCCAGCGTCCCATCATGGACGCGCTCCAGCGCAACGGCCTCTCGGCAAAACTTGTGTATGTCAATCCTGTCGAGCCTTTCAATCTGTATCTGAAAGTCGGAATGATGGCCGGCTTGTTCGTCGCCTCGCCCTTCGTGCTCTACCAGATCTGGTGCTTCATTTCGCCCGGTCTTTACCGCCACGAGAAGCGGTACGTCCTGCCGTTCATGACCTCGACCATAGCCCTGTTCCTCGCCGGCGGATATTTCGGCTACAGGATCGTCCTCCCGCAGGCGCTCGTGTTTCTGATCGGCTACGGCAAAGACTTCCAGCCGATGATCACGCTTACCGAATACAGCTCCCTGTTTCTGACCATCATCGTCGGCCTGGGCGTAATTTTCGAGATGCCGATCGTTATATTTTTTCTGGCGCTGATGGGCATGGTCAGTGCCGGTTGGATGTGGCGAAATATCCGCTATGCCATCCTGGGCATCTTCGTCGTCGCCGCCATCATCACACCCACCCCCGATATACTAAACATGTGCATCTTCGCCGCGCCCATGGTGGCCTTGTACATCCTGAGCACCGGCATAGCCTGGCTCGTGCATCCCAACCAGCGTAGAAAGCGCGCGGAGAAAAAATCTTAACCACAGAGGACACGGAGGATCACAGGAGAAATGAAGAGACTCGAAACTAACATCGGAAGTTGGCAAGCCTTCCCCTGTGATGCCCCGTGTCCCCTGTGGTTAAGAATTTGTCTGACGCTGCCGCTAGCGATAGCCCTGGCAAGCACCGTCGCTTGCGCCAAAGGGACCTCAGCCAACGCTGCGAACGCAGCCCCCAATTCCGAATTGAAATCGCAATCAACCGCAGCGACGCCAGCGCCCGAAACCGCTCCGTCCGCAGCCGCCGCCCCCGACAACGCCCCGCTCCCGCACATCGACGCCAAACGCGCCTTCCAGTACACCCGCGAGGTTACCGCCTTCGGCGAGCGCTACATGGGCAACGAGAACCACAAGAAACTGGAGCGCTACATCATCGACCACCTCAAAGGCGATCAGGTCGAAGACGACGCCTTTACCGCCGACACCGTCGAAGGAAAGTTCCCCGTCCGCAACATCATTGCGAAATTTCCCGGCACCAAAGATGGCATCATTGTCATCCTGGGCCACTACGACACCAACTATCCACTACGCAATACTGGATACGTAGGCGCTAACGACGGCGGCTCTTCCACCGCCATCCTGCTCGAATACGCCAACCAGCTACGCGGCGGGGCAGCGGGAAAAAAGCGCGATGGCTACAGCGTCTGGCTGGTCTGGACCGATGGCGAAGAAGCCGTGAAGACATGGTCCGCCACCGACGGCCTCTACGGCACTCACCATCTCGCCGAAAAATGGGAGAAGGACGGCACGCTAAAGAAGATCAAAGCGCTCATGGTAATGGACATGATCGGCGATGCCGATCTCGATATCCTCCGCGACACCAACAGCGCTCCCTGGTTGCTCGATCTCATCTACGCCGCCGCCGAGCGCCTGGGCTACCAGTCCCACTTCAACGCCTATGAGGCCGACATCCAAGACGACCATATCCCGTTCGTAAAACGCGGTGTCCCCAGCGCCGACGTGATCGACCTCGATTACGGCTACCACAACGTCTTCCACCACACCCCGCAAGACACCATGGACAAGCTCAGCCCCAAGAGTCTGGAAATCGTGGGCGATACCACCCTCGAAACCATTCACTTGCTTGACCAACGCTAGCGCTGCGGTATCCCGATGGTTGAATTGAAATCGAAAGTAGAACCAAAAAATAGTATCGTCCCCCGGCCAGCAGCAATCCAACTCCGAGAGCTGAGAACTGAGTCTGGGGACTCCCGCTTGTTGCAACAAATTCTTCCGGCAGTCTTTTTGTTCGCATCCATCTTGTTCGCATCAATCAGTCTGGTAAGCGCGCAAGCGCCCAGCGCTCCCGGCAAGCCGCTTCCGCCGGGACCTATCCAACCCAAGATCAAGGCCGCCTGCACGCAATGTCACAATTCGAGCCGCATCACCGAGCAGCACCTGACCCGCCAGCAATGGTCCGAGGAACTCGAAAAAATGGCTGGCCTAGGCGCCGTCATCTCCGACCGCAACGCTTTTCTGAATTACCTGACCAAGAACTTCGGTCCTGAAAAGGGCGCAGCCAAAACGGCCGCGAAATGACAAGAGCAGAGCGCTGCCGACCCAACGTCCGAAGTGGCCATTACGGCAGCGCTGCCCCTGACTAACTAGCCTCAGGATGAGTGTCGCACGGCAACACTTCAAGTGATTGTTAAGGTGCGCAGCCTGGCTACTTCTCTTTCTCCTGCGCCTCTTCCGCGCTCGAAGTCTTCTCCGGACGCAGCAACGGAAACAGAATCACATCCCGAATCGTGCGTGAGTTGGTGAACAGCATCGCCAGCCGGTCCACTCCCACGCCCACTCCGCCCGCCGGAGGCATGCCATAACTCAGCGCATTTATATAGTTTTCATCCATCTGGTGGGCTTCTTCGTCGCCGCGCTCGCGTTCTTTTAGCTGCGACTCGAAGCGCCGCCGCTGATCTTCGGGATCGTTCAGCTCGCTGAAGCCGTTCGCGATTTCCATTTGACCGGCAAACATTTCGAAGCGCTCGGTCCAGTCGGGCTCATCCGGCTTCTGCTTTGATAGCGGCGACACCGCGGTGGGAAATTCGTAGATGATGGTCGGCTGCATCAGATGTTCTTCGGCGATCGCCTCAAAGATGGCGGCGATGGTCTTGCCCACCGGCGCCGCCGCGTCGTAGCTCAAACTGATTCCCGCGCCGCGCACACGCTCGACCAGCGCTTCGACCGACTCGCGCGACGCGAAATCGTTCCGCGAAGGCGCGGCACCAGCCTTCTCGGGCCAGAACTTCGAGATCGCCTCGCGCATCGTCATTCGCCGCCAGTTCGCATGCGACCAGTCAATCTCATGCTCGCCCCATTTCGTCTTCATCCCGCCAGCTACGTCTTTGACTGCCTGTTCAATAGACCCCTGCGTGGTGTCCAGGATGCCGAGATAATCCGTGTACGCCTGATACGCTTCGAGCATGGTGAACTCGGGATTCCATCTCCATCCCAGACCTTCGTTGCGGAAGTTGCGATTGATCTCGTAGACGCGATCGAATCCGCCGACCGTCAGGCGTTTCAAATAAAGTTCGGGAGCGATGCGGAGATACAGATCCATATCCAGCGTGTTGTGATGCGTCTTGAAGGGACGCGCCACCGCGCCGCCCGCAATCGGATGCATCATCGGCGTCTCGACTTCCATGAATCCCTGCGCATCGAAGTACCGCCGCAGCGATTGCACCAGCTTGCTGCGCTTCAAAAACACTTCGCGCACTTCCGGATTCATCACCAGATCGACATAGCGTTGCCGATAGCGCAACTCAACGTCGGTGAGCCCGTGAAATTTTTCCGGTAGGGGTAGTAGATCTTTCGCAAGAAAAGTCAATTCCTCGGCATGAATGCTGAGTTCGCCCGTGCGCGTGCGAAACAGATATCCGCGAACTCCGATGTGATCGCCCAGGTCGAGCAGTTTCCAGAGTTCGTATCCGGCATCGCCGATCGCGTCTTTCTTGACGTAGATCTGCAGCCGCTGGCCGTCCTGCTGCAGGTGCGCGAAGCCGGCCTTGCCCATCAACCGGATCGCCATGATGCGTCCCGCAACCCGCACGGTCACGCGGGGAGATTCCAATTCCTCCGCCGTCTGCCCGCTGTACTCGGCCAGAATCTGCGGCACGGTGTGGCTGTAGTTAAACTTGCGCGGATAAGCAGGATGCCCGAGAGCCTCAATCTTTTTCAGCTTCTCGCGCCGGATTTCATAGATATTTTCGTCGAGTGCCAATGAGTGTCCTTGATGCCGTTAATTTCGAAATTGCCGGTAGATCGAGGTGAATCTCTAATTATAAAGATGCGGCGGAATCGGGACGGGCCTTCACTCGGCGTCTATCTGCTGAAGGGCCTCGCCTAACTGTTGTTCGAACGCGACAAACGCCGGCAAGTTTCGCAAAGGCGAAAAATCATCGATAAGCTCGACAAGGCGATATATAAGTCCGCGCACGCGCAAGCTCCGCAATCTTCGACCGTGCAACTCTGACGCGGTTCGAAATAGGGAAAACAACACCTCCTTAGGATCTGGCAGATCCTCCAACCTGTTGAGAACCGGCATCAGAAGAGGCGTCCGGCCGCTCGGGTTTCCCGCCGCCATTCGGATTGCGCGCTCGGAGATCAGCAGCCACGCTTCCGTCATCCGTCGCGGTACGACGCAAACGGCTGGGATCCGCTCACTGGACGACCCGAACACCTCATCAAGGGCAATCCGAATCTCGTTCTGTCGTGTAGCGACCTCCTGCGTTTCGCAGTCACGATGAACAAGGAGAAGCTCGCATGGGTAGTAGCTTAGCGCGGCCCGAATTCTTTCCTTCAAACCGCTGGGACGTTGCCGAAGCCCACTGAGATCCGCCCATGCAGGACGAATAGGTGAGACAACCCCGCCCCCTCTCAAGCTCCAGCTAATAAGCGGAAGAAGGGCTTGGTCGGAACTGCCATCAGACACCAGCGTATATCGTAAATCGGTCACTGAAAGAGTTTTTCTTGCATGTCATCGCGATCGATCACACGTTTGTGGATACGAGCGGAACTGTCAGCTTGGTACCGCCAACTGTCGCTGGCGGCGATCGGACTCAGGTATTCGAGGATTCGCCCCCGACGGACAATATCGGCTTTGTCAATCCGCGCTCGCCAGGTGTTTGGCAAACATGCGAACGACAAAGCCTTAAACGGCCTGCCCTCGGACACAAGCTCTCGGGACTCCGCGATAAGCAAACTGTCATCTGAAACCTGCGCTACCACCGAAGGCGAATGCGTGTTGACGATCACCTGCCTCAACGGATTGTCCACTCCCACCGCATAGTCGGTATCGACTGCGATGTCCCGAAGCAGATTCAGAATGGCCGGAATCCTCTTGGGGTGAATACCGTTTTCCGGCTCCTCCAGGCAGAGCACGCCTTGTGCTTCAAAATCGAGTTCCAACACAGCCAAAGCAAGGAAGCGGAGCGTCCCATCCGATAAAGCTCGCGCAGGATGAGCAGTGCCATCGCGCCCCTCCAGAAAAAGAGTTAGTTGTTCGCGGTTCTCGTCACGGCTGATACTCAAACCGCGAACATCCTCCAGTAACTCGGAGAGTCGATTCGCGACTTTGGCATACATGGGATTGTCCTGCGAATTCGTTGCCACCTTTTTTTCGCTTGTGTCACCGGCCCGGCCCATGCGGTACAGCGTTGCCGCCAAATGGGAGCCGTCGCTTCCGAGCTTTGTCGGGGCCGTGAAAGAATCCGGAGCGCGCAACGAACTCGGCTCTAGCTGCAGGAGTTTCCAGGACTGCATTTCTCGCCTCGCCAACGTCGCCGTTTTGGTTTCAGCGGCGCTCGTGGCAGATAGGGCTGTACGCGGCAGATTTGTCGCAGGTAGCATCCGCGCCCTACCCGCCTTTCCGTCCTGATGAATTTTGATAATCGCGCTTCCACTATCAGGATGCGTCGATATGAACGGAGTACCCCGAACGCCTGTAATCACAGACTTCTTCCACGCACTCGAAGGTCCGAAAGGAAGGTGTTTGCCAGCATCGCCGCGCTTAATGTGCCTGAGTTCCTCCTTGATAATCTCAAGCCCCCCAACGGCACGCTGCCCCTCGTAGGGGCGATATCTCAGAACCAACTCATAATGGAGAAACGTGGCGGTTGCTTTAGCCGTTTGACCCAGGTCGTCGTAACCGGTCTTGGGCACCACCATCTCGACGTCAAAAGACATCTCGTCCGTATACGTTCCGCCGACGCGATGAAATAGGCTCCTGACGTCGCCACTTCTTCCGCCCTCATCTCGCACGGACAGCGCAGCGTCGATTAAAGGCTTTTCGGCAAGCGCACTGAGGAAAGCGATGGCGTCAAACAGGTTTGATTTGCCTACTCCATTCGCTCCCGCGATACAGGTGAAGGGCCCGAAGTGCACATCGACATCGACCAAGTTCTTGAATCCGGACACTCGAAGTCTGGTTAACATTTCCTTAGTAGTCAGTCGGAGGAGACAGAGAGAGTATAGGTTATGGCTCTCCCCCGCGCCATCTTTGGAAATTCTGGCCTTTCCGGCACGACCAGATCGATCCCTGCTGTTGCCGGCCCGAGGGTGTTCCATCCAAATCTCTGCTCGGCTGGGGTTCTGAAACTTAATCATCACACCCGCGCCGTGATCACCGCCACAGACCTCCACTCCCACCGGCGCGAAAAATGTCAATTGACCTGTTAGGAAGGTAGAGGTGTGCCCGGCCTCGCCATAGCCTAAAAAGCCGTGACGCAAGAAAAGACCCCCTATCCTGGCCTCGGTTTTGTCAAGCTTGACTTTTCACTCGGGATGAAACGGGGGCCCGGCGTCACAAGGAGGAAACAGCGGCGAGTCTAAGCCAAAATCCTGAGCGCAAACGAAGCTAAGTCCCAGGCACTCAAGACTTTGCCTCTAAGCCGCTTCCTTTCAAGACTTTGAAAGGAAATTCTCCCTAAAGTCCTGATTCCAATATACCGGGCAGGGGAGGGGGTACCCCCAGTAAACATAAGACCAGGAAAAACCCCGCAAAAAGCGCCTCTCCCCAAGCAGCTACGAGAAATTTATTTTTAAGCGAATAAAAAGAGAACCGAGAGCTCGCTTTCCTCGCCGCAAGCTAAACTAGCTTGATGACCGCCTCATCCCACAACGCTCTGGCGCGCGCGTCTTCTTCCTATCTGCGGTCGGCGATGCATCAGCCCATCCAGTGGCATGAGTTTGGAGAGGAGGCCTTTGCCGCGGCTCGTGCGGCAAACAAGCCGATGCTCCTGGATATTGGCGCGGTTTGGTGTCACTGGTGTCATGTGATGGATCGCGAGTCTTATGACGATGCCGAAGTCGCGGCGATCGTGAATGAGCATTACATCGCGGTGAAGGTGGATCGGGACGAGCGTCCGGATATTGACAGCCGCTATCAGGCGGCAGTGAGCGCGCTCTCGGGACAAGGAGGATGGCCGCTGACGGCGTTTCTTACTCCCGACGGCAAGCCGTTTTATGGCGGGACTTACTTTCCTCCGGCAGATAGTTACGGGCGGCCTAGCTTCAAGCGCGTGCTGCTTTCGATTGCTGCGGCTTATCGCGACAAGCATGGCGAAGTGCTGGAACAGGCGCAGATGGTGGAGAGCGCGATCGCGCGGGCGGAATCTGCTTCGGCGGGCGGGGGGAAGGTTTCGGCTACGGTGGTTGACGCAATTTTGGAATCGGCGCGGCACATGTTTGACGCGGTCAACGGCGGATTTGGAGGCGCTCCGAAGTTTCCGCATCCGGCGGCGCTCGATCTGGTGATGGAGCAGTATGTGCGCGGCGGCAGCGATGGCACGAGAGATGGTACGAGAGACGCTACGAGAGATGAAGAGCTGCGCACTATCTTCGTCCACACGCTGGAGAAGATGGCGCGCGGCGGCGTTTATGACCAGTTGGCGGGAGGCTTCCATCGCTACTCGGTGGACGAGCGCTGGATCGTGCCGCACTTTGAGAAGATGAGCTACGACAACTCCGAGTTGCTGAAGAACTACGTGCACGCTTACCAGGCAACCGGGGATGAGTTCTTCGCGGGAGTGGCGCGCGACGTTATTCGCTGGATGGACGAATGGCTCAGCGACCGCGCGCATGGCGGCTTCTACGCTTCGCAGGACGCAGACTATTCGATGGACGATGACGGCGATTATTTCACCTGGACTTTGCCGGAAGTGAAGGCGGCGCTGACCGGAGATGAGGCGGCGGTGGCGACGCTTTATTACGACATCCAGGAAATCGGGGACATGCATCACAACCGGGCTAAGAATGTTCTGCACATTCAGAGTTCGGTGGAGGAAATCAGCCGGACGTTGAATATTTCTGAAGAGCGAATGGGCACGCTGTTGGCCGCGGCTCAGAAGAAAATGTATGCGGCGCGTTTGCTTCGTCCTACGCCGTATGTGGACAAGACGGTTTACGCGGGCTGGAACGCGATGTGCGTTTCGGCTTATTTGGAAGCGGCCAAGGTGCTTGATCTGGCGGAGGCGCGGCACTTTGCTTTGCGCTCGCTGGACCGGCTGCTTTCCGAGGGATGGAATGCGGAGCGCGGGATGCGGCATGTGATTGCATACTCCGATCCGAACGCCGAGCGTCGCGAAGTTGCTGCCCCTATTCCTGCCGTTGTCCCGGGCGTGCTGGATGATTATGCCTTCGCGGTGATTGCTTGTCTCGACGCTTACGAGGCGACGGCGGACCTGAGCTATTTTCGTTTTGCGCGGGCGATTGGGGAGGCGATGGTGTCGGGGTTTTTCGATCCCGTGGCGGGCGGATTCTTTGATGCGCGGAGCGCGGAGACTGCGCTTGGCATTCTGGGGACGCGGCGGAAACCGTTTCAGGATTCTCCGACTCCGGCGGGAAATTCGGCAGCGGCGATTGCGCTGCTGCGGCTGCACGGTTACGCCAACGCTTCGTCGGATCATGATGCGTTGGGTCATGACTCGTCCTATCGCGACAAGGCCGAGCAGACGCTGGAGGTTTACGCCGGGGTCGCGGGACAACACGGAATTTTTGCGGCGACTTATGGGCTGGCGGTGGTCCGATTCGTCCAGCCGCATACACAGGTGGTGATCGTTGGAAACGATGCTGTGGCTGCGGAACTGTATCGAGCGGCAGTGCGGCCGTTTTCACTGAGTACAGCGGTGGTGCGCTTGGACGCTGATAAGGCTGTCACGCAAAACCTGCCACCGACTTTGGCGGAGACGATCCCAAATCTTCCGGCGCTCGGTGACGGACGATCGTTTGCCGTGGTGTGCTCGGGGTTCACTTGCCAGCCGCCGATTTACGATGCGGAGGAACTGGCGCGTGTGTTGGGGTCGCGGTCGCGTCCGGCGGCGTGAGGTGGGCGATTTCGTTGACTGGCCGCGGCCGCGTCCGTAAGATGAAGCGACCAGAGAGCCGGATCTCACAGTGATCGGACAAACCATCTCGCACTACCGCATCGTCGAGAAGCTTGGTGGCGGCGGCATGGGCGTCGTGTATAAAGCTGAGGACACCGAGCTTGGCCGCCTAGTCGCCCTCAAATTCCTGCCCGAGGAACTGTCGCGCGACCCGCAAGCATTGGAACGCTTTCGCCGGGAAGCGCGTGCGGCTTCTGCTCTCAATCATCCCAATATTTGCACCATTTACGAAATCGGCAAGCACGGCGAGCAGTCTTTCATAGCCATGGAGTTTCTGGACGGCGCGACGCTGAAGCATCGCATTGCGGGAAGGCCGCTGGATAACGAAACTGTGCTCTCGCTGGCGATTGAGATCGCTGACGGGTTGGACGCCGCGCATTCCAAGGGGATCGTTCATCGCGACATCAAGCCGGCGAATATCTTTGTGACCCAGCGCGGACATGCCAAGATTCTGGATTTCGGACTGGCGAAGATTGATCCCACAGCCGGTTCTTCGAGCGGGGTTGCATCGGCCAATACCCTGGCTGGGAACACCATGACCGCAGTCGATGAGCAGCACCTGACGAGCCCCGGTTCTACGCTCGGTACCATCGCCTACATGTCGCCGGAACAGGCGCGCGCGAAAGAGCTGGACGCGCGCAGCGATTTGTTCTCCTTCGGCGCTGTGCTCTACGAAATGGCGACCGGTACGCTGCCGTTTCGTGGCGGCAGTTCGGCGGAGATCTTCAAAGCCATTCTGGATGCGGCTCCAACTCCGGTGCTGCGGCTTAATCCCGATATGCCCGCGGAACTGGAACGTATCATCAGCAAGTCTCTGGAGAAAGATCGCAACCTGCGCTATCAGAGCGCGGCCGACCTGCGAGGCGATCTGGCGCGGCTGAAGCGCGACTTCGACTCCGGCTGTTCGTCGAGCCCTTCATCGGCGAGTGGCATTGGCGTGGCCGCTGCGGTCTCGTCTGCTTCCGTCTCTTCTGTTCCGGCGGCGGCATCGCCAGGCCGTTCCCGCAAGATTTTGGCCGCCGGTTTCGCGACTGTCTTGCTGGTCGCGGTTGCCGTCGCAGCGGTGTACTTTGTGCGCGGAAAAACCGAAACCCGAAAGATCAGTTCCATCGCCGTGCTGCCTTTTATCAATGCAACGGCTGACCCAAACAATGAATACCTGAGCGATGGCTTGACCGAAAGCCTGATCAGCACGCTCTCGCAACTGCCTAACTTTAAGGTGATGGCGCGCAGCACGGTGTTCCGCTTTAAGGGAAACCAGGAAGACCCGCAGAAGATTGGCCAGACGCTGCAGGTGGGGGCGGTTCTGATGGGACGAATCACGCAGCATGGCGACGAGTTGGGCGTGCAAGCCGACCTGGTCAATACGGCCGATGGCACGGAGCTTTGGGGTTCGCACTATAGCCGCAAGCTGGCCGACGTAACGCAAGTGCAGAGCGATATTACTCACGACATTTCCAGCAGTCTGCGAATCCACATGAATGGCAGTGAGCAGCAGCGCCTGGGTCGCGCTGGAACCACGAATCCTGAAGCCTATCGTCTTTATCTCGAAGGCCGCCAAGCCTGGTATGGACGGACAACGGAGGGCCTCAAGAAGAGTATCGATTTGTTCCAGCAGGCGATCGCGGCCGATCCCAACTATGCGCTTGCCTATTCGGGTCTGGCTGACACTTACATTGTTGCCCCCAGCTACAACACCGGCATTACCTTTATCCAAGCGCGCGAACTGGCGGACACGGCGACTCGCAAGGCGCTCGAACTCGACGATTCTCTATCCGAGGCACACAGCGCGAGGGCTGGCGCGCTGGTTGCGGCGCGGAAGTGGAACGAAGCTGAGGCGGAATACCGCCGGGCGCTGGAACTCAATCCGAATAACGCTACTGCGCACTATTTTTACGGGTGGGGAGTTCTGATGCCCGAGAAGCGCACCGAGCAAGCGCTCGAGGAATTCCGGACTGCCTTGTCACTCGACCCGCTTTCTCCGACTGTGAATATGAATTACGCGTTCACCCTGATGGTCGCGCGCCGGTATCCCGAGTCACTGGCCCAATACAACAAAGTTATCGAAGCTAATCCGTCCTTCTTAGGGCCTCACTTTTATCTCGCGCAGCTGTATGCCACGACTGGGCGATTCGCGGAGGCGGTTGGCGAATTACGGAAACGGGACGCTTCGATTCCGGGCTCCTTTAGCGCCGACGCTCAGGGTTATAACAAATTCATGCTCGCAATCAACGAGGCACGAGATCGAGCTCTTCCCTCCTCAGTCGCGGTGAGCTACGCTCTTCTACGCGACCAGGACAAGACATTCGAATACCTCGAAAAGGCGTACGCCATCGAGGACGGGGATTTGGAACAATCCCTACGCAATCCAGCGATGGACTCCATCCGTTCCGATCCACGGTATGCGGACCTGATGCGCCGGCTCGGATTGCCCGAGTAGCGACTCCTTTTGCACCTGGACTTTTATTGACGCGGTTAATCTGCGCCCAAGATGTCCTTCTGGCCCCTGAAGTTTCCCGGCCTGGCTGCCGATGACTCTGGAAGGCGGCGGAAAAAGTCGAATTCCGATGCCCGGCCCCACACGGGGCGTCTGACTTCCAGTAGAGGCTCGGCTTGTCGCGGCTCCGGAGACGGGGCAAGCCTCGTCTCTGCCGGAATATCCTTAGTTTTTCTGCAGCCCTCCAGAGGCGGCGCAGCTTAGCCATGTTTTCTAACCTTCTCGATAACCCGAAACTGTTCCGGCATCTGGTAGAGGAATTGCCAGTGGGGATTTACATCGTGGACCGGGAACGGCGGATCCGTTTTTGGAACCATGGCGCGGAACACATCACCGGGTATCTGGCGCACGAAGTGGTGGGACATGTCTTGGAAGATGTGATACAGGCCTGCGACCGGCAGGGCAATAGCTTTAGCGGCGAGCAACGTCCGGTGACGGTGACCCTCACCGAGCGACGGCCGCAGGCGTGCACCGCTTTCTTTCTGCACAAAAGTGGGCACCGTGTACCGGTGAGAGCACGGACGCTGCCGATCGGCGAACCCGGTGGCGCAATCGAGGGGGCGACGGTTCTGTTCGAAGAAGAGTTTGCTTACCGCGAGGAAGTGGCCGGGCCGGCGATGTATGGATGCCTGGACGCGACCACGAGAATTCCTTCGCGGCGGCTCACCCAAGCCTTGCTGAACGAATGCATCGCGGGAATGGAGGAGTCGGACATCGGCTTCGGGCTGCTGCGGATACGGGTGCTGGGGCTAGAGGAGTTTCGCACGAAACACGGTCCGCAGTCGGTCGCGCCTTTTTTGCGCACCGCGGCGCGGACGCTACGGCACAGTCTGGACTCGGAATATTTTCTGGGATGCTGGGGAGAGAACGAATTCCTGGCGGTGCTGCCCTCGGCGAGTCCGGTGACGGTGGCAACGACGGCGGAGACCTTATGGAATCTGTTGAACCATTCGGAAGTTTTGTGGTGGGGCGACCGGTTCCTGGTGGGGTCCGAAGTGGCCTACACGGTGGCTACCGCAGGCAAGAATCTGGAAGCGCTGCTGCTGGAAATGAAACCTTCGCACTCGAGTAGGGCAGCGAAAACGGCGGACGCGGCCAACGTTTCTGGACGCTGGCGAGGATGATGCTCCATGTTTTCGATCATTGGGATCGTGGTTGTTTTTGGCTGCATTGCAGCCGGCTACCTGATGGAGCACGGCAACATCAAGGTGCTGCTCCAGCCGGCGGAGTTGATCATCATCGGCGGCGCGGCGTTGGGCACGGTGTTGATTTCGAATCCTATCCACACGTTGAAGCAGATGATCAGCGGGCTGATTGGAGTATTTGGGTCATCGAAGTACAGCACGCAGCGCTATGTCGATTGCTTGAAGATGATGTATGAACTGCTGCAAAAGGCGCGCAAGGAAGGTCTTGTGGCATTGGAGACGGACATCGAGGAACCGGACAAGAGCCCATTGTTTTCGAAATACGAAGCTTTCGTGAAGGATCACCATGCCGTGGCCTTTGTCTGCGACACGATGCGGATGGCGGTAAGCGGCGGCGTGGAAGTATTCGATCTGGATCAGATGCTGGAGGCGGACATGGAAGTGCACCATCACGAGGCCAACGAGCCGGTGTCGGGGTTGACGACGATGGCGGACTCGCTGCCTGGGCTCGGCATTGTGGCGGCGGTGCTGGGAGTGGTGATCACGATGGGCGCGCTGGGCGGACCTCCGGAAGAAATTGGGAAGAAAGTGGCGGCGGCTTTGGTGGGGACTTTTCTGGGTATTCTGCTGTGCTACGGGCTGGTTGGGCCGCTGGCGTCGCGCATGGGCAAGATGGCGGATGAGGAACACGCGTTCCTGATGGTCTTGCGAGTAACCATGATTGCTTTTCTGAAGGGTGTCGCGCCGATCATGGCGGTTGAAATTGGGCGGCGGACCGTGCCGGGGCATGTGCGTCCTTCGTTCGCGGCGGTTGAAGAGGCTTGCCGGGGCGCGAAAGAAGCGCCCGCGGCGGCAGAAGCAGCAGCCGCGGGATAACCACGCTCATGCCAACACCTCCCATCATCATCATCAAGAAAAAAGGCGGCCATGGCGGCCATCACGGCGGCGCCTGGAAAGTCGCCTATGCCGACTTCGTCACGGCCATGATGGCGCTGTTCATCGTGTTGTGGCTGTTGAGCAGCGCCAGCAAGCAGGAGAAGGCGGCAATTAGCGGCTACTTCAAAGATCCCAGCGGAACCGCGAGCAAGCTCGGAACCACTCTGGCCGGAACCGGCGAGAACATTCAACTGAGCAAGCAGGACATGGCACAACTTAAAGAGAAGCTGCAAGCAAGTATCCAGAAAATGATCGACCTGGATAAGCTGAACAAAAATATCGAGATGACGGTGACTGCGGAAGGTCTGCGCATCGAGTTGATCGAATCGGAGAAAGGAACGTTCTTCGAGAGCGGGAGTGCCGCGCTCAACCACAATGGGCAAGAACTGCTAACACTGCTGGCGGCGGAGCTGGGAAAGGTTCCCAACCATATTTCGGTCGAGGGACACACCGACGCCAAACCTTATATCGGCAAGAGCAGCTACAGCAACTGGGAACTCTCGTCCGATCGGGCAAACGCGGCGCGGCGATTGATGCAGCAGCCGGAGGGACTGCGCCCCGATCAGGTCTCGCAGGTGCGGGGCTTTGCAGATCAACGTTTGCGCAACTTAAAAGATCCGCTGGACCCAGCAAACCGGCGCATTTCGATCATCGTGCAGTACATGAGCAGCAGCAACGAGGCAGCGGAAGCTCCCGGGGAGGATGGGAAAGAACCGGGAGCGGGGAAACCGTCGGCAGCAGGCGATAAGGCGGAATCCGGAAGCGCGGACAAGAAAGCTGAGAAATAAAAAAAGGAGGCTGGCCATGGAGGCCAGCCTGGAAGATTGCTTTCGTGATGCGAAGAGTTTACGTCATCTTGCTTAACCAGCGAGGTACATCTGGCGACTAGGCGTCGCAGTTCGGATTACTGGGAGGACACAGCGGCATCCACCCCCGAGTGGGTACTCTCGGGGCAGCGGCATACGCAAATGTTCCTACCAGACCCACCAACAGCAATAACGCTCTGAGAGAACGTTTCATGGTTTACTTTCTCCTTAGGGTCTGCCGAAGGCCAACGTAAAACTGCCAGCCGACAAGCGACTGGAATTATACACAACTTGCAACTTTCTGATTCATGGGAGGTTACTTGGAGCGCCCAACCCGAGGCGACGAACTGAGGGGCATGCCGAAAACCAAACGGGGCATCCGGCATGATAAAGCTAAGCGGATTACGCTGGTTTCTTAAGGTAATGGTTGAATGGAATCGAACCCATTCCTCGTTTGGGAAAGGGACCGCGGCAGGCCAAAAAATCCTCTTGACAGAGTTTTCTGTGAGAGCCAGTTTTTAGCAACCAGAGATTAAGGCCGGGTCTTGGAACCGGCTGCCGCAGAGTTGGCCTTGATGGGGACAGCTGGCGGGCCGGACAAGGACTTGTTCTCCACCGGCTCCAGCGTCGAACTTCGCGAAAACGCGCGCTCCACCATGCCTTCGAACATCGGAATCAAGGAATCGGAAGGTACCGGAGGTTGAAGATCCGCCAAGCTCTGTTCCCAGCGCTGAGTCTGCAAGGGGTTGACGGCGCCCCCGCGCACGGCTTGGCGCGAGAACGAGTAGCCGAGCCAAACAAATACGGCCACGTTGTAAGTCAACATGTTCATCAGGTTGAGATTGCCCTGCTTGACGAGTCCCCCCGAATTCAGCGCCATCAGCATCAATTCCACACCGGCAAAGAGGCCAAAGCCGAGAGAGATACCAAAGCTGATCTGCTTTCGGGTCACTCCCAAAAAGCGAGAAAACAGAACTAGGAAGAGGATGAGACCGATCTGCACGAGGCGGACCGAGCGTTGCAGAGTAGTAACAGCGTGCACCAGCAGACTGTGGTCGAAAGAACTCGAAAAGGCGACCACCACCGAAACCAGCATCATCACCACGCCGGCCCACTTGAACAGCAAGGTGCCCAAGTCTTTCAGCGTGTGATAGGGGCGGAACACGTCGAGGAAAATCTCGTGGATCACCTTGAAGCCGAGAACCGCGTTGACCGCCTCGCCCACCCAGAAAAGCCCGAAATACAAACTGTAATTGCCAGCGAACGAAAGCGGAAAGAGAATGGCGAAATTCGCCAATTGCACCAGGAGGAAAAAGAAAAACACGGGGAACTGCTTGTGCAGCTTACGGCGCCATAAGATCGCCGCCACCACCGCTTGCAAGATCGGTGCAGCGCACCACAAATAGACGATGATATCGCTGTGCCAAGTCATAGATCATGCAAGGGTAGAATACGAAAAAACGTAGGAACGTCCGCCTCTACCCTCCCCCACATCCTCAGGCAGGTTGACCTGCAAGGTCAACCTACTTAGGTAACCTTAGTAACCATTACCGGTCAGCATTAGTCTCGGGCCGGTTCCTCTCAGCCTTGCGAAGGGGCGATTTCCCGTGGAGATGCGGCTTGCCGCGTTTGCCCCGGGAGACGGGCCAAGCCTTTCTCTCCCGGCGGAAAACAAGGGCCCGGGCAGGCAAAGCTATCCGGCGTCGGGGGTGGAATGCAGGTAGGCGCGCATCATGCGCACTTCGTCGTCTTTTTCGTCCAGGTCGTGGAGCAGGATGTCACGTAAGGAAACGATGCCCTTCAGATCCCGTCCCGAACAGACCGGCAGGTGCCGGAATCCGTGCCGCTTCATCAGAGTCATGCAGGTTTCCAGTTGATCGTTGGGAGCGACGGTCAGAGGATCTTCGGTCATGACCTGACTGACCACAGTGCGGGCGGGATCCTTTCCGGCGACGACCACACGGCTCATGAGGTCGCGCTCGGAGAAAATGCCGGCCAGTTGGCCATCTTGGAGAACCGGCACGGCGCCGATATTGTGCTGCACCATCAGGCGGGCGACTTCGAGTACTGTCTGGTGGGCCTCGGCGGATATTGGGACTTGATTCTTGAGCAGATCAGAGATCAACATTTGCACCTCCCGTGGGCTTATGCCGGAAAGCGACGTGCCCGGCAAACAGCATCAAATCCATCTTGAACGTAAGGACGCAAAAACCGTTTAATTCCGAGACCCGCGGCGGAGTATATGTCGTTCTCATCAGCCCGTCAATCTAAAGAAGATAATCGTTGATTCTCAAAGACTTGTTTCTCGACCACTCCCTTTTACCATCGTTCTTGGAGAATCTAAACCGCCGTTTTTTGACGATTCTGTGACCATTTCTGTGACCTCAAACGCTGAAGACATCTCACCCCGGCGCAGCACCGCTTCCACCTCTTCCCGGAGCCGCACGGACACGGTCGTTGCGACCGATCTTGGGAGCGAAGAAACTGCCTCAAGCTGGCGCACCCGACAAGTCATTGATCAGCACCGTAAAGCAAAGAAAACCGCCCTACGCAAACTGGGCGGCTTCTCATCCTGCCAGCGATGGTCGCTAGTGAACCAAATTTCTTCGCTCCCTACATTTTGATCGCAGAGCCGTGGCTGGCAACACATTGCCATTTTCCACCGGACATCTCAATCCAAGTATCAGTCCAGCGCTCGCGGGCATCGACTGGCTTCCCCTTGTCGTCCGTCCCTTTGCCAACCCAGTCTCCAGTTGCGATGGCTGTTTTCCCGAATACGGTTATTTTCACATTGCTGATCTCGTTCTTCTCCCACTTTGCCGCCTTGACACTCGCGAGCGTCTCGGCTTTGCCAGTCACCTTTCCGCTGCTGTCGGTGTTGACGAACTTGTCCGCCAGAAGAGGAGCGAGCATATCCGGATTGCTCGCCTTGGACGCGTCGATCCACTTTTGCTCAAGTGCGGCGACCGCCTGCTCCGTGCCGCCACCCATCTTGTCTTGTGCCTGTGCCCCGACCATCAGCGACAGCAATGCCACGACACACCACACTAGTGTTCTCCTCATTGATTGCTCCATTCTGTGTATCGGATTTGTGTTATCAGATTTATCGGGCTTGCCCTTTAAGGGCGATTGATCATAGCACTTGGTTAGCGATCCAGCCTCGATGGATTTTGGCGACAAATGTTGTGTCACCGCGTCTCCCGACTGAGCCATTTCTCAACGTGTAGCGGACGCCACTCCTCCAACGCTTGCAGTAGGTCGGCGGGCGATTCTCGTGCCAGTACCAACGCCCGGTTCTCTGGCTTCAGAAACCGCTCTTCGACAGCATGGTTGAACATCGCCAGCAACGGAGTGTAGAACCCCAAGACATTCAGGATTCCGCACGGCTTCGCATGGAGGCCAAGCTGCGTCCACGTCACCACTTCGCAAAACTCCTCCAATGTCCCGAATCCGCCCGGCAGTGCGACGAACGCGTCCGACAAGTCAGCCATGAGCGCCTTGCGTTCGTGCATCGAGTGCACAACATGGAGTTTCGTGAGCCCCTTGTGCCCGACCTCACGTGCCATCAGGTTCTCTGGGATGACTCCCACTGCTTCGCCTCCCGCCCTCAACACGGCGTCCGCGAGCACACCCATCAGACCCACATTTCCGCCGCCATAAACCAGCCCTGTATTCCGGCGCACGAGTTCCGCACCCATCGCCTCAGCGGCAGCGCGGTATTCCGGGTGGCTCCCCTGACTGGAACCGCAGAAGACGCAGATTCGTTTCATGCAGACATTTTAAAGCTGGCTTTTGTCAACGCACGGCTGAATGCTCGTCACTTCAAAAACGGAGTACTATAGCGCAATCCGTTGTATGGCTTTATTCCTACGTAGCTGAAACAGGAGTAGCCATGCCCCACTTATCTGAAAGTAGTCGCAAGTCGATCCTTCTGGTCATCGCCCTTGTCTGTGCCCTCACCGCTGATTGCAGAGAAACCGCAGGAAACCAATCGCCCGAAATACGACCTCAGCACCGAGAGCAAAATGAAAGCTACGGTGCAAGAAGTGAAGCTGCCCGCCAAGGGTAGTGAAAAAGAGATTGCCCATTTGCTGGTGAAAATTGGGTCGGACACCTTCGACGTGTACCTCTGCCCGAAGGCATTTCTGGACGATAGGGGCGTGACTTTCAGCCAAGGGGAAGAAATCGTTCTCACGGGATCACGAAAAGCAGGGCGAAGTTGAACTCGTTCTCGCCCGCGAAGTGGTGCGGGGTAACGATACCCTCGTATGAATCTCCTTTGCGTTTTGATTGGGGCGACCCGCTCGGAGTAGATTGCTTGAGGGTCAATCAATCTGAGTACCAGACCATGCCGTCGTGGATGAAAGTCAGTGACTCAACGCATCCCACGCTCTGCGGTGTAATCGAAATTTCGTAGCAAGTTGGCGCAAGGACCAGAACCAGCGATTCCTGTACATGCTAACCACTGGGCATGCGACGGTAAGGGCCGGAGAAGACTCCGGCACGGAGCACCTAGCGTTTCTCACTGAATGATGAGCCAAGCGGAAACGCACCGATGCCTAAGACCAGACCGGCCAGCCCCCCAATGACGATACAGAGGCTACCTATCATGACCGCGAATAGAAGCGCAACGACAGCGGAACCCACTGTGTCTAATGCATTTGTCCAGCCGAGAGCGGAGTTGGTCGCCATGATGTAGGCTCCATAGAAAAACCCGGTAACACCACCGAGTAATGCACCGATGCCCGTAGACTTCGTTATCCACTGACCGTAAGTGGTCATAGTCGCCACCCCCTTTGTTTTGCGCTTCCAACTACCCTAATTTCAAGGCGGACGCGATCAAGAGAATTAGAATTGCGGCACAAGCAACAGAAGCCGCAACCACACTGACAGAATAATTAAGGGCAGTTTGCATCACAGCGGACCTCCTTCACGGACGGAAGCAGGGGGCCATGGTCGAGGTCGATCCTTCATCTACGAGGGTTTCGGCCTCCATCTGCTAGGCCCAAAATACAAATCATCGCCGACAAAACAACTACGAGAGGGGGCGACGTTCAAAGCCGCTCGCCTCAGGGGGTGTGCACACCGTAGTGAGAACTGCTCTTCGGTGAGGTGAGATGTTCTGATACCTCACACGGATGAGCGCGTCCTGTCAGTGACAGGACTCACACATTGATGTGAGGTGATCGCCAAGAGCAACAAGCAAACAGCACCTTGGATGGTGCGAAAAATCACTACACCAGCGTTCTGAAACTTGCAATAATCGAGTAGGAGGGATCAAAACTGAATACTACAAATTGGCGGCCCGGCCCCGCTAAAGGATGAGGGCATCTCGTCCATCCGTCGCTCGACGGCAAAAGGGGCTGGGCTTCATAAATTCTCCTGACTCGAAAGACGACCAAGACGACCCACAGTTCGTCCTACCCAAAGCAGAGCGCTTTCACCCATGCTTACCGTTTCCTCCACTGACCGCGTCTTCATTCTTGCCGGGGCAGGACTGAGCGCGGAAAGCGGCATTCCAACCTTCCGTGGCGTCGGCGGTCTAGTGGCGGAACTACCGCGTCGAGGAGGTCGCTTCCCCCATAGCGTGGCAGCGCAATCCCCCGCTGGTGTGGGAGTTCTATTCCATGTGGCCGGGTGCAGCAAGAACGCAATCGACCAACTCGGTCAAGTACCTCGCTCATTGTCCGGATCGTGAGTGCAATCGCCCGGTTGCGACATCTAATCTGTTCTGGACGCAAACGACACGCTTGGAGTTCAACATGGTTACCCGAATCTGGCATGGTGCGACCCCAGCAACGAAAAGCGACGAGTACCTAACCTTGATGCGAACCATCGCCATACCCGATTACCGCTCGACCCCCGGCAACAAGGGCGCTTATGCGCTCCGTCGCATCGAAGGCGATACAGCACATTTCTTGATGGTCACATTCTGGGAGTCTGAGGACGCGATCCGCGCCTTTGCCGGAGACGATATCAGCGTGGCGAAATACTACGATTTCGACAAGGATTTCTTGCTTGAGCTAGAGCCGCACTCCACGCATTACGAGATGTACGACAAGTAGCCCCGGATGAGGGGGCGCAACGGCTTAAATGCCGCCCAGCCGATTCCATCCTCTCACCCCCCACCGCCACGCCGATTGCTGACGGGTGGGGCGATCCTCATTACCACCACCTTATCAGCCCAAATCACGGCGCAGGGTTACGCCTAAGAAACGGGCGCGTGTCTACGATGTGGTATTTGCATATGCTCTGGCCAACCCGTAGCCGGACGGTGGTGTGGCCCTTGTCGATTTGTGCCGGGTAGGCCTTTCCAATTTTAGCGTCGGCGCACCAATCTGGCGAGATGTACACCGTTCGCTCGATTTGTATCTCCGTCACAACATCGCCAACGTTCTTACCTCGTGCAACGTCAACGTGTGCGAGCAGCGGGTAAACGACGGAGGCGATGATCAGTGTCCAGATTGTCATAGTCGCTCCTGCCTCTAAAACGCCGACAGAATGTCCATGCTGGCGTGGGCGATCATATTGGCGCGTAGTCAGCTTGCGACTATCCAGAGGAGATGTGGCAATGGACTCCCCCACTGTGTTGTGCATAGACGACCGTCCACAAGTGCTGGAGCTTCGCAAGGCGACTCTAGAAGCTCAAGGTTATTGCGTCAAGATCGCATCGAGCGGCTTCACTGGGATGAAGATGTTGGAGGAAACGTCGGTGGCTGCGGTTCTACTGGAATACAGACATGAAGGCATGGATGTGGAAGCCGTAGCTTACCAGATCAAACAAAGGTTTCCCAACCCTCCCGATCATCCTACTTTCGGCGTACGGCGAGATGCCGGAGCGAATCCTGTGGCTGGTGGATGAATACGTGATGAAGAGCGAACTGCCGGAACGGCTGGTGCCGATCATCGAACGAGCATACAGATTGCAGACCACGGTCGGACGAACGGAGCCAGCGTGGCGGAGCAGCAGCCTAAGGACTATGGGGCTGGGGTTCGCGTGGTTCGATGAGGAGCAGTCGTGTTCCCCTCTAACTTTTGAACGGTTGTTCACACAGCAAGTCAAGTAACTCGTCCCGCTCCTGCTCAGTCTCTTCCCCTCCCTCCGATGCGCCAATGAATAACCGAGTCGCGTGACCCCAGAGGGTGAGACAAACAACGCTCATCAAAATCCCCTGCCCAGATACGACCAGGCTCCGTCACATGGGTACTTATCCCGCTACTCTATATTGACTTGGAAGGTTAGAGAAGGGTTACCGTATGCAACTGCATACCACAGCCCATCCGCTCCCATAATGAAGTACACGTCCTGCTCGTAAAACCACGCCGGATATGCTGCTGCATAGAACCAATAGCCGCCGTAAGAGTACTCCCGGCGTCCATTGTATTCGCGCCCACCACTTGCCTCAAAGCGGGCATGATGGTTCGGACCAAAATGACTTTCGTTGTATTCGTGTCCGTACCTATCTTTCTGACCATTTCGCGCGTACTGGGCTTGTGATTCTTGCGCATGGCCAGTGGCTTGCTGTTGTTGGTGCTGCTGATTCTGCTGAGTCTTGGTCTGCTGTTGCTGTTGTTTCTTTTCTTGCTGTTGCTGGCCCTTGGCTTGTTGCTGTGCCTGTTTCTGCTGGTTCTGTTCTCGGCTCTTCGCCTGTTGCTCTTGCTTCTGTGGCTTAGCTTGCTGTTGCTGCTTCTCCGGTTTCGCCTGCTCCTGCTTTGCAGGCTTTGCTTGCTGTTCGTGCTTTTGAGGTTTGGCTTGTCCCTGCTTTGCAGCGGGCTTAGCCTGTTCCTCATGCTGTGCTGGCTTAGCGCCCTCTTCGTGGTGCTCTTCCTGCGCGAAGGCAGGAACAGTAACCCCGAAAAGAAGTAACAACATTCCAGTGATTATTGGCTTCATGTGGTTTTCCTCCAAAAGCTAATGCCCGTTGGTACAGCCTTTTTATGCTTCTGCAAACTGGTCGGCAGGAAACGATTCGCACGTTTACATTCAGTCGAATGCTCTGCCGTTTCGGCGGCGAAAGAACGTTGTGGTCTGTTCTGAATGCCTAGTTCCGGTGAGACGGTCCTATCCCAATTTTCTTCTGGACTAGTAGGCAAGGGATGCCCTTTCACGAAAGTCCGATATAGCCGGACAATATCCGGTGCGGGACAAACCAGTCTGTTCAATATTGACCAGTCTGAAACGAAAGGACGGGTGCTGCCGCTGGTAGAGATGAGCAAGCCTAATGACGATCACGGGAAATGCGAGCTAGTCAGCAACACTTTTCTCGCGAATTTCCCACGCTCGAAGCTGCATTACTGGGCGGCGTAAGATATCCGCAGAGCACTGCTCGGCAGCAGGTTCCACTTCAAACGCGCCGTTTACTGAGGGCTAGCAGCGGCACCTCTTCGAGAGGGAGCGCGGGCCAATCCTGATGTGCGGCTCTGGGAGTGTTGTGTCTTGGCGTGCGACAGCGCCAAGACTTAAGCCCCTATACAATCGATAGCCGCCACCAACGCGGCGGGGATTATGCGTTTCTCATTGTCACGCACTGCCACTACGAAGGGCGAGCAGCCGCACACCATAAGTGTGAAACTGCGCGATATGAACCAACTCTTCAATTCGATGGACCCTTCCCCCTTCATTGAAAAGGACCTCGATGACGATGCGGAAGAATTCATCGTAAGCTGGGCGCAAGAGTTTCCTGCTAAGGCTCCGCTCAAATTGCGAATCTACTTGGAGCAGTGGCCCTCCGAAGACCCCAAAGAATTGATTCGGACGGCCGTCCGCAACCACTTTGTTCACCGTGCACAAATTACTGATTTGGAGTTCAAGCGACTCATGAGGCAGGGCCGCACGAGTCTTTTCATCGGGCTCCTTTTTTTGGCTGCCTGTCTACTTCTAAGCAAGATGTTGTTAGGTCATTCGGGGGGCACTTGGGCTGCTGTCGTGCGGGAGAGCCTTACGATTGCGGGATGGGTCGCCATGTGGCGACCCATGCAAATTTATCTTTACGATTGGTGGCCTCTGCTACGACGGAGCCGGATTTACGACAAGCTGAGCCACATGCCCGTGGAACTTGTCCAAAAAGCGTGACTGGTCTACTCGCGCCACATGTCAGCAGTGCGTCTTCTACGAGCTAGCCACTGCGTTATATCACCATGCGCGGGGGACACCGCCAAAGAAACTGTTTGGGCTGCCAACGTGGGGCGGGCGCTAGCGGATCGGCTGGCAGCGCACAAATCGGGCAGTCACGGTCTTTAGAGATGCCGCTCCGAATTGACCTCCCTGCCTTTCTGTTAGATATTGTGACGGGATGGACGCTGAACAGAGCATTGCTGAAATCGAGTGGCTGGAGCGCACCTTCGCAGTGCCTGATACCAGACCGCTGAGCGCCAGCGACCTTTCGGCTGTGAATCGGAGGCACGACGAGATGCTCGCGCATAGCCCTTGGTTCCGGCTGTGGCAGCGGTATGGCGTCTGTTGCCGCCCTGAACCTCCCGTACTTTTTTTTGGCGAGACTGAAGCCCCATAAAGTTCCGCACCGTGCCCGATGGATGCTCGTTAACGCCTGCCCTACAATCGGAAGCAATGTGCGAGCCGCACGGTCGTGTCATCCCCATCCTCGCTCTGGCAACGGCTGGATGCCTATGGGGAACAGGGTTTTTCTTCGGCAAGATCGCGCTAACGGAGATGCCCGTAGCGGCCATGATCCTGTTTCGTCTTGCGTTCGCTTGCATAGGACTGTTGCCAATCATCTTCTGGGATCGTCCTCACTTTGACGGGCACGAATGGGGCTGGGTGTTCGTGGCCTCTGTGCTCGGAGTACCCGTGCTGTATCTGGTGCAGTTCAAAGGACTCTCCCTCACCACTGTCTCTCATGCTTCCCTGATGGTCGGCACACTTCCCATGCTCCTCGCCATCGCAGCCGTGTTGCTCTCTGGAGACCAGTTGCACTTCGGCGGTTGGCTTGCGCTTGCGGCCTCGACGGTTGGCGCTGCTTTGATCGCGTTGTCGAGCAAGACAGGTTCCAGCGTCGTGCACGCAACCATTCGTGGTGACCTGCTGGTTGTGCTTTCAATGCTTGCAGCCATTGCATGGATTCTGATTTCGAAACGTCTAATGGGACAGCATTCCCCACTGACGGTGACAGCCTTCGTGTATTGGATCGGCACGCTCCTTCTGGCAGTTGTGGTCGTGACCACGTCCGGCGTTCCTATGCTGCATTACTCAACTCGCGCATGGATTGCCTTGGCAGAACAGGGATTCTTTGCTACTGCGGGCGCAACGGTCTTGTGGAATTGGGGACTCAAGCGGGTTCCCACATCGCAGGCCGGAATTTTCGTCAATTTGGAACCGCTAGTCGGCGCGATTCTCGGTGTTTCGTTGCTTCATGAGGTCTTGGGGATTACGGCTCTGGCAGGTGGTGCGCTGATTATAGGAGGAGCCGTTTATTTCAGCTACAAGCCGGAGCAGAGTGCAGTCTGATAATTCACTCCGCATACCACTCCGAGTGCGGCGACCAACGGCTGCAAGAAAGGCACTGGGTTTCAGTCCACTGGTGCATGCAGGCTGGGCAGACGCCCCCGGTATCGAACGTGTTCCATTCGTGTCCGCAGCTACAAGACCATCGGTCGTCCTTGCGGGGCGACCAGCCGCAGAGCGGGCAGCGGATGCGGGGGCCATTTGGGGCGAGGCTCTTCTCTTGGTCGAGATCGCGATCTAAGACAACTGAAGATTTTGCAACGTCATCCACGGAACTTGAAGTTTCCTTCTACGCCCCCACAGCAGCTACTTTACGCACTGCCAACGAGAGCATGACCCGAGTCACTCCGCTGATGATCATGCTCACCCCAACCAAAACGCCTATCGCCCAAAGGGAACTCGACGGCCATTGCAGGTAGATCATCAGTCCCAACAGTAGGGTGATAATCCCATCTACCAGCACCCAGACCGCTCCCCGCATTGGGCGCATGTTGAAAAACAAGATCACGTCCAATATGCCTTCGATCAAGAACAGCACTGCAAGCACCAGAGTCAGAGACGCTACCCCCAACACCGGATGCAGGATCAGGTACACACCAAACAAGACGTAGGCAAGCCCGACCAGCAGCTTCCAGATCAATCTACCCGCTCGATGTGCGTGAAAGGCGAGCATCAAGTGAACCACGCCTGCCAGAATAATGAGCCAAGCAACTACAACGCTGACTGCTACTGCGGCGAGAAATGGCGAGCCGACCGCGAACATACCAAAGACGATCAGCAAAACGCCCCATAGAATCGACAATGTAGAACCGTGCCGCACGATCTCAGCGGGAGACTGATCTGCCATGGAGACCTCCTCAAGACGGACGGATTAAGGCTACCTCAAATCACGCTCACTAAATTGGTAGCGACCGCACATGGGGAGATTATGGCAGATCGGGTGAGCGTGTTGTCATTTGGCAAGCGGGCCGGGATGTATGCCTTCGCCGAGGACGAAGGTTGACCCCACGCTTCCCACAACAGCCGATGCTCGCGCCAGCCCGAGTTTCTGCCGAATTCGATACACGGCTTCGATGCCTGTGCAATGTGCGCCCATGAGGTTCGCCACCTTGAACTCTTTCATCTTGTCCGCAGTCCAATCCAGTTGCTCATCCGTCGCTGGAAAGAGGTGCAGTCCGCCGATGACCGCCTCAACTGGCTCGTTGGGAAATTCCTGCCGGGCAAACGTGAGTATGTTGATGATTCCCGCGTGCCCGCAGCCAGTGACCACGACCAATCCTTCCGGCGTGTTGAGCACCAGCGATTGATCTTCGGGGATCGTGTCCTCAACCAAGCCCGCTGGGGTCTGCACTTTTCCGCTGACGCTCCAGTTGCGTTCCGGATACTTGCGGGGCACCGGGCCTGTCAGCCACGCGCCGGGAAAGATTTCTGCCGACTCCTCATGTTCGATGAACTTTCCGCCAGTTGCTTCGTACTCCTTCTTTACTGCGATCATGCGGTTATCCTCACCTTCGGGCGCAGGTCTGCTGTAGAAAATGCCGCGTGCGACATGCACCACGGAGAGTGCCGAGGGATTCTTTTTCATCATCTCTTTGCGAAGGGTCATCAACCCACTGACATGATCCCAGTGGTTGTGCGTAAGGATCACTTCTCTAACATCGGACAAATCGATCTTCAAGTCGCGTGCGTTTTGCAGCACGGTATCGGGATGGGCTCCAGTATCCAGCAGCACGCGATGACCATCGGCTTCGATCAGTGCCGAGAATCCCCACTCGCCCAACCCGGTTGTACTGCCCACCAGCATCGTTGATAGCAGGGTCACCTTGAGGGCGTGAATCTGTGCGGGTGTGTTCTGAATGCTCGCGGCTGGACTGTTTTGAGCCTCGGCAAGCTGCACGCTGACATTCGGAAGCGAAAGCGCGATCAGTAACGCAGAAATGTATATTTGGCGAAGGCTCGAAAGCTTGCACATTTGTGATACCCCGTCCATGGATGTTTGCGACGCGGCTCCGTCGAAAACCGCGAGCAACGCAATAGTATCGCAAGCAATTCGTTTCGGCTGGTGTTGTGATAAAGCACGATTGTGGGCTGGACCTATCGGTAAGTCAAAGACGCTCTTCTTGGTGGCTGGCACGCCGTGAAAGATGCCGAGAAGCAATCGCCGCTTCTGCCCCGGCCGGGGTCGTGACTGGTTCGGCGGCACGTGCTCGACCAGAATCGCGACATTCTGGATACGGCTGCGGAATTCTTCCGGTAGCGAATCCAAGGCTTCCTCTGCAACCTTGACAAAATCTTCGCGTTTCATCCTTCACCACTGACACAAACGGCACACCTGCACCGAGTAGCCTCCGTCATCCTCTTCATCGTCGTCACCCTCGTTCGTGACGTTTCCTTCATCTTCCTCATCGTCCTCTTCCTCGTCTGGCTCTTCCCGAAGAAGGACATCGGTTTGCGCCGAGCGATCCGAAGGGTTCGCGTCGAGGCATTGTGGGCGTATTCTGCTCATGTCCCACATGGTACTCTGTGCCCGTTGGCAAGAGCAGCACGGTGTTCCTTGCAGGCGCTGACGGGATCAACTGGCCGAGGACGAATCGCTTGGTACATCCAGCAGGGGAGGCCACCATGTCGCCACGTACACTTTTTCTTAGCAGGCTGATTGGGCTGTACTGCATTCTTGCGGCGGTATCCATGATGACTCGCAAACAAGCGACGGTGCAAACGGTAACCGCCATTCTTCAGGATTCTTCGATGATCTTTGTCCTCGGTGTGATCACATTGGCCGCTGGTCTGGCGATGGTTCTCGCGCACAATATCTGGTCGGGGGGTGCGTTGGTGGTGATCGTCACCCTCGTCGGCTGGGTGACATTGCTCAAGAGCCTGTTGCTTTTGTTTTTGCCTGTGGAGGTGGAAGCGGACTTCTTCCTTCGGCAACTTCACTACCCAGGCCTTTTCTACGTGTACTCAGGTATTTCACTGGTCCTCGGCATCTACCTGACGTATGGCGGGTTCAGGTCAAGATCACATTAGCCAGCCGTCTCGCAAGGCTCCGAAGAGGGACGATCTGGCCTGTGCGGAACCATAAGAACGCCCGACAGTTGTTCTGAGTTACTGCACATACCACTCCGAGTGACCACCGCTTGCAGGAGAGACACTGGGTTGCAGTCCACTGATGCAGGCAGGCTGGGCAGACTCCTCCCGTGTCGAACATGTTCCACACATGCCCGCAGGTACAAGACCATCGGTCTTCTTTGCGGGGCGACCAGCCGCAAAGCGGGCAGCGGATGCGGGGGCCATTGGGGTCGAGGTTTTTCTCCTGATCGGGCTCGCGATCCGTGACAACCGACTGGTTAGGTGAGAGGGGGCACATCCCCCGATATTATGAGCTAGTTTCGGTTCAGGAGGCGCAGAAGGCAGAAGGACACGATCAGAATTCTCTCACCAAGTCCCGTACCCGGACCTTCAGCGCCGTGGCGATCTGAAACAGATTCACGATTGAAACATTGCGGACGCCCCGCTCTATCCCGGAAATATAGGTGCAGTGGAGGTCGGCAGCCTCGGCAAGCTGTTCCTGAGTCAGCCCCAGCTTGAGCCGCCGACGCTTGATTGCATGACCCAGCGGTTTCCGGGGATCGGTGACGCCTTTAAGCACGACCCGATCTTTTCCGCTTTGCTCGCTTCAGTACATAGCATATAGTCTATGTCGCCTTTGAAGTCATCCAAGGTGATATGGCGAAGCAATACAGCGATTGTAGCAGCACTGGGCGGTGCAAATTCTGCAAAGGACCGGCAGTTCTGCACATCCCGGTAACGGCCCTATCAATCCGAATAAACCCTCTTGTGGGTTTTGCAAAGGATCAGGCGTGTGCAGGTCGTGTCATGGCGATGGTCAGAAGTGACGAGAGTTTGCTGAAACACTCAATGAGCCGACGCTTTCTTCGAGACGGAGAACCAGTATGGGATGGTTATTGTCGATTGGGATTGTAATCCTAATTGTTTGGTGGCTCGCTAAAACCATCGGCAAACAGCACGAGGATGACACGTATGTCAAAGAGATTGAAAAGACTAAGCATCTTCTTTCTTGATAAGTTCTAGTTCCTTGCCGACTTTCTGGAGTTGAGCGAATTGCAAGCCAGTATTGCCCAGCGATTCGTAGGTGTAGTTGTTCGCCCCTTTCGGCAGCCAGCGCAAATAAAAAATGGTGCCCTCTTCATAGTTTTTCTTGCCATTTGACTTCAACCCAAGCACGCTTGCCTTTGGCGTTCATGGACCGGATGAGCAGTGTTACCGTTTGTTTTGCCATTCTGATCTCCTTGGTGACCTAATGCTTTTGGCCTTGGAGAATCAGGGGAATTTGTGACCAAATTTCTGTTACCAGTCATCAAGTCCTTTAGAATGAGCGGGTGATTTTTGTATGTCGAAAATCGCCAGGCGGGAAAGAGAAAAATGAGAAGGCAGGCCAGACTCTGGGAGAAATTGTTTTCTAAAACAGGCTACGTTTTTTGGCCCGTGCCCAAGGAAATGACGTAGGATCTGGCGGCCAAGGCGGCGGGAATCTCGGCGGCGTCGCGGGCGGTCACGATCAGATTGTAATCTTCACTGGCCCGAAGACGACCGAACACCGGGGTCGCCTCCTGCGGCTCGACCAGCGCCAGGTACCGGAGGAAAGTGAAGACGTCTTCGGTTGGTTCCAGACCGGGCGCGACGAAAGAGACTTCGACGTCTTCGTGGTCGAAGTGCCATCCCAGAGAAGCCGCCAGACACACCGCTCGCTCATACACTGCGGGCTGCAGGACTCGCGGTGCGGGGTTGTCGAATACGATGCGGAGCTTGCGCTCATCTTCGCGGCTGAACTCACGCACTTTGAGCGAGCCGGTGCGGGCGGTCGCTTTCCAGTCGACGTGGCGGGCCGAGTCGTCGGGCATGTATTCACGGATGCGGTAAAGATCGTAGCCGCGGCCGCTGACAAACGTTTCGAACTCACCGGTGACCATGGGAAGAACCTCGAGGAATTGTTCGGCGGGCTCGACGACGGGATAGACGATGACTTCGCGGGCCAGGTTAATGCGTCGGGTCTTCATCAGGAAGGAAAAGGGAAAGCGGGTGGCCAGACCGAAGTTTTTTTCGCAGTAGCGGCCGCGGGCCGGGAAGCTGAGTTCCAGGTCGGCGCGGAGTTCCTGTGCGGGAGCGAGAAAAGGGAAATAGACGGATTCTCGCAGGATGGGTTTTTCTGCTTCTTCGCGCACGCGCCGCAGGCGACGGTCGGGCAGGTGGAGCCATTGGTCCTGGGGCGCGCGATTGCGGGGCCAGCCGAAGGTAGAGGCTTCCCAACCCCAGTGGTCTTTATTCTTGCGCTTGGCAGGAACCACGCGCACGGAAAGAGATGGCAGCCACGAACTTGTGTTGCGCAACAGCAGGCGCGCCAGCATCGGACGCCCGGCAAAAACATGTTCGGGCAAATGGACGTCGAGCTCGAGACTACGCAGCACTAGCGCCGAAGCGATGCCGGAAACCAGAATGGCGGAGAGCAGTGCGGCTACGACTACGTAAAGCAGGTTATTTCCGGTGTTGATGGCAGCGATCCCGATGACGACGCTGATCAGGATGTAGATCAGGCCGGCGCGCGTGACGTCGTAGTCCATGGCTTCGCGGACGCGGCTGGCGACGACCCGCCGCGCCAAGTAGGGCACGGTGGTCAGGCCGACGAAGATGGCGAGTAGTAGGGCCGCCGACGCCAAGATGATCGTTCCCCAGAGGTTGCCGGACTCGCCCAATACTGTGGAGAACAGGGCCGCAGCAAAAGCCAGCATCAGTCCGACGATGGCAAGCAGGAATCGCACCCAGACCTGCGATAGTGCCAGCCGCGGAAGGCGGGACGCAGTTGAGGATTTCAGGCTGGTTTGCATGCGTTCGGAAATCACGTTGTTAATCACGTTGTTCTTCGGTTCCGGGCAGTGCTTCTGTCAGGATATGACGACGGCAGGGGCGAGGGGAAGTGACGGAAGAAACCTGGTGCTCAGAAGCAGAGCTGGCGAAGTGAAATTAGCGCAGTTCGTTAAGTTGTCCTCAATCATTTTCCCTCGACGGCTGCCGGCGATATCTCCACCATAAAAACAGGAGCACACTCACGGCGGCAATCAGAACGGCGATATTGAAGCGCTGCATGGCCCGCAACAGGCTGTGCCAATGTTGCCCGAAAAGATAGCCAGCGCTGGCAATGGCGGTGACCCAAGTGGCCGCGCCGAGGAAGTTGAAAAGAGCAAAAACTCGCCAGCGCATGCGCAGCACTCCGGCAAGCGGTCCGGCGAAAACGCGCAGGCCGAAGACGAAGCGGGCAAAGAAAATGGCGGGTGCGCCATAGCGGGCAAACATTTCCTCACCGCGTTTCAGCGTGGCCGGCGGAATCCGAGAGACGCTTTGATAGCGATTAAGCAGTGGACGTCCGCCGTAGTAGCCGAAGGCGTAGCCCAGATAGCCGCCGAGTGTGGCGGCCCAGGTGGCAACCACTATGATCCAGCCGAGATGGAGTTGGTGTTCGGAATACGCCAGAAAACTAGCCAGCAGCAACGTGACTTCGCCGGGGACGGGGATGCCGGCGCTCTCCGACAGCAATGCCAGAGCCACGGCCCAGTAGCCGTAGTCGGCAACGAACGCGCGTAGCGAGTGAAAAGTCGTGGGGTGCATGAATTGATGAAACAAGTTCCCAGTTCTCAGTTCCCAGTTCTCAGAAGCGCGGGTTCGACTGAGAACTGGAAGTACTAGTGAGGAAGTCGATGAGCGCGCGGTTGAAGCCCTCGGGCGCCTCTTCGTATGGCAAATGACCGACGCCCTCGAACGCCACCAGACGGGCATCACAAAAATTCCGGCGCAGCGGCGCGGCGGAATGGAAATCAACGGCGCGGTCTTTCGTTCCCCAGATGAGGAGCGTAGGGTAATCGCAAATCTTGGGAAGCGACCTTTCCACTTCCGCGAGATCCGCCGTCCAATTCCTTACGATGTGCGATGCATGACGAAAGGCTTGATTCTTGAGCACAGGTATGCGGTAGCCCTCGAGCGAATCGGGCGGAATTTTTGATCCGTCGCTGAACATGCGGCGCAGCCATAAGTAGTCGAGCAAGCGCCAGCGCTCAATCGTGTTGCGGAAGAGGCAGGAACCGAAAGCACTGCCCGCGAAGGGCGCTAGCCGCTTGCCATGCGGTGACCAGGGATTGACGGGCGCGACGAGTATAAGTCGTTGCAAACGTCGAGCTTTGCTTCGCTCAACAATTTTAACTTTGCGCTCTGCACATCCTTCTGCACTTCTATCCGAACCTCGTTCCGCAATTCTTTCGGAACAAACCGCCGCCACCATGATGGCGACGCCTCCGCCGTGGGAGGTGCCCAGCAGGTCGAAATCTTTGATGCTGAGCGCGTCCGCGAACTGAAGGACTCGCTCGGCGGTGGCACGCACGGTGCAGTCCATGCCCTTATTGGCTGTCGAGAGTCCAGCGCCCAGATTGTCGATGGCATAAACGGTCGCATGGGGCGCCAGTGCGGGGATGGTGAATCTCCAGGAGAAGGAATATCCCATCAGCCCGTGAATGAGGATGAGCGGCGGTCCCGACCCGGCCTTGAGATAGCGCATGCGTCCGTCGGGGAGTTCGAGCCAATGCTCCTCGACTGCAACGGCGTTTCCGGGAGCGCTCGGGTTTATACGCCCCCGGACGAAAATGATTTTTTTTTCGGGATTTTGCGTGTCGATGGGCAACGAAAACCTCACAGACCGAGTCTTACTAAGTGATATCGCCTCTATCGCTTTTCGGGGGAGCTGAAACCTGGCTCCCCTCCTTTTTGACCCAGATCCTACGTAGCTTGGCGGGAAGACGGTGCAAGCCCTTTCTCTACAAGCATTGCTAATGCGCTGCAGCAACCTGTGAAGCCACTCCCTGCGCTTTCTTCCGCTTCTTGCCTAGCAGCTTCTTCAGCACTCTGATGCCTTTATCCACGTGCTTCTCTTCCAGCAGGAACGGCGGCAGGAAGCGTAGGACCGTATCCTGCGTTGCGTTAAAGAGCACGCCATAGGCGAGACCCTGCTCGACTAATGGGCGCGCGGGAATGTCGAGCACAAGACCTTGAATGAATCCGCGGCCGCGCGCTTCGCGGGTTGCGGCATACCTTTCGACCAGTTCCTGGAGTTGTTGACGCAGGTAGCCGCCAATTTTCACAACATTTTCGAGCAGGCGCTCTTCCTCGACTATCGCCAGATATTCGAGCCCGACGCGGCAGGCCAGCGGACCGCCGCCAAAAGTGGTGCCGTGTTGTCCGGGTGAAATCGCGGAGGCGAAATGTTCCTTCGAGAGGAACGCGCCGAGCGGCACTCCGGCGGCGATCGGCTTGGCGATGGTGACGATGTCGGGCACCACTCCGAAGCTCTGGAAAGCGAAGATTTTGCCGGTGCGGCCGAGGCCACACTGGATCTCATCGAAGATGAGCGCGGCCTGATAATGATCGGCAAGCGTGCGACATGCAAGCAGGAATTCCTCGGAACACTCCAGGATCCCACCTTCGCCGAAGATGGGCTCCAGCACGATGGCGCAGGTGTTGGCATTGACGGCAGCGTGCAGCGCTTCGATGTCGTTCTGCGCCACAAAGGTCACGTTTTCGAGCAGCGGCTCAAAACCTTTGCGGTACTTGTCCTGGCCGGTCAGGGACATGGCGCCGAAGGTTCGGCCGTGATACGAACCCTGCAGCGCCACGAGTTGACACTTGGCATCGCCACCGGATTTGTGTCCGGCGAGACGCGCCAGCTTGATGGCGCCTTCCATCGCCTCGGTGCCGCTGTTGGAGAAGAAGACGCGATCAAAATTAGAGCCTGAAAGCTGGCACAGGCGCTCGGCGACTTGTCCCTGATATTCGTTGTAATAGAGATTCGAGACGTGAATTACGCGGGCTGCCTGCTCGCGGATGGTCTTTACGATGCGCGGATGTGCATGCCCGAGCGCATTCACGCCGAGACCGGCTACGAAGTCGAGATACCTCTTGCCTTCGAAATCGTAGAGGAAAACACCCTTGCCGCGCTCAAAGCCTACCGGATAACGGTTGTAGGTGGGGAGAAGAAAACGCTTTTCGAGATCGACGATTTGTTCCAGGCGAGACATTCTTAGATTCTAGAACGGATTCTAGAACGACGGCGACGAAGACGCGATGCGGCGACCGGTGGGGTAAGACGTTTACACCGGACATCGCCCGTTTAAGGCTGTTTTCGGCCTGCTACAATTGGGCCATTCTTGTGGGGGTATCAATGTTCCGAAACGCTGCCCGAATCCTATGGTTGCTCATTTGGTTGGTCGCTGCGATTGCCCTGCCCTCGCTGGCGCAGAACTCAACTCAGAACTCACCTAGCGACTCTCGGCTGAAACGCAGCTTCCGCCAGCCTGAAAAGAACGGGTGGACTTTTGTCCATCTGGAGGGTCAACCGGCCGAGATCGGGTTTCAGCATGGCTATCTGCTGGCTGCGGAAATCGAGGACATGCTGAAGGTGACCGCGCTTGAGGTTCCACACGACAACAATAAAGACTGGCAGTTTTTTCGCGACGCGGCGCGGACGATGATGTGGCCGCATATCGAGAAAGAGTACCGCGAGGAGTTGCAGGGCATCGTGGATGGCGCCAGCGCGAAGGGCGTGAAACTGGATCTATGGGATGTGGTCGCACTCAACGCCGCGGAGGAGTGGGAATACTACGTCAAGCAATACGATAAGGAGCAGGGCATTCAGTCGTCGGCGTCGATGGTCGCGCCGGAACATTGCAGCGCGTTTGTGGCGACCGGCAGTTATACGAAGGACGGCAAGATCGTCATCGCGCACAACAACTGGACAAGCTATCTCGATGGCCAGCGCTGGACGATGATTTTCGATATTGTTCCCGCGAAGGGCAGCCGCATGCTGATGGACGGACTTCCGGGGTTCATCCACAGCGCGGACGATTTCGTCGTTAATGCGGACGGAATCGTAATCACCGAAACGACGATCGGTCATTTCTCCGGCTATGATCCGGCGGGGATTCCAGAGTTTGTGCGGGCACGCAAGGCAGCACAATATTCCAAATCGATCGACGATTTCGCCCGCATTATGAAAGAGGGCAACAACGGCGGCTATGCCAACAATTGGCTGATCGCCGACGTGAAGAATAACGAAATCGCCAGCCTCGAACTGGGGTTAAAAAACGTGACGCTGGAACGGAAGAAAGACGGGTACATCGTCGGCTCCAACTTCCCGGTCAACGAAAAACTCATCCGTGAGGAAACGGACTTCGACACCAAGGATATGAGTGCGAGCGCCAACGCCCGTCACGTTCGGTGGGAACAGTTGATGGCCGAGAACAAGGGCAAGATTGACGTAGCTGCCGCCGAACGTTTCTTGGCGGATCATTACGACACCTTCTCGAAGAAGGAGGAGGCCAATGAGCGTACGCTCGACGGGCATATCGATTTGTCGGTGCGGGGCTCTCAGCCCTGGCAGCCACCTTTCGGGATTGCTGGCGCGGTGCAGAACAAGGCAGCCGACGCCGCGATGGTGACTCAAATGTCATTCGTGGCTGCCGCCGGCCATGCCTGTGGCAAAAACTTCAAGGCACAAGAGCATTTGCGGGAGCATCCGGAATTCAGTTGGGAGCAGGGGCTATTGCGGGATATGGATGCGTTTCCCTGGACTACATTTTCGGTGGCCAAATAACCCCGCTGCTTTCTTTGGAGTGACGGCGAGTGATGGGATATGCTCAGGATTGATCTGGGAGCTTAGGAGTTCCCTTGGGATTGTCGGGGTCAATGCCGGCTGCGGTCATAATGGCGCGTCCCAGATCTTCGGGGGAAACGGAAAACGCTCTTGCCGACGTCTGGCCAGCAACATCTTCTTCGGCGGTGGGCGCGACGAAGCGATAGCCCCTTCCGACTACGGTTTGTAAGTACTTGGGCTCATCGGCGTCATCCGCCAAGGCGCGGCGAATCTTGCGGATCGCAGTATTGATTCCCTGTTCTGCGTCGACGAACACATCTTTGCTCCAAAGAGCACTGGAGATCTCTTCGCGCGTGACTAGTTGTCCCCGCTTATCGACGAGGAACAGGAGCAATTGCAGAGGGAGACCCTCGAGCCGAACGGGGCTGCCGGCGCGATAGAGCTGAAAACGGGCGTAATCGAGCTCGAAATCGTCGAAGCGAACCTTCTTCTCGAGCTTATCCGGCAATGCTGCTCCTAATGCCACTCCAACCCATGCAGCTAAATAGCTGTCAGGAATTCTGTTCTGCCGGGATTGCCGTGTCAAGGGTTGGACGGTGGATTTTCTTCAGATCAATTCAGATGGCTTCAGACTGTCTCCATGGACGTTTCCAGGCATCAGGCGCATGATCACACTCACTTGCGGGATTTGCTCACCTCTCCTCGGCGAGCCTGGTGAGCAACAGTAAGTGGGGGGGTCGGAACCCGGGGAAGGTTTCGACCCTCCCAACACCAAGGAAGGGTTTGGGCACATCACGTCACCTCACCTCAGAACCCGGCCAACCAGAAAATCCTCTAGCTCCCTCAGTCTTATCCAGCACCCAGACCCCTTCCCACAGTCCTATGGCATCCCAAAAAGCAGAAACTACCTTCCATAATTCATAGCCGATATCCTAAATCCTCTCTATAATTGTGGAAGTCGCTAACTGGGCGCGACTTAGCGGCAGTGGGCAGGAATTGAGGGGTGGCAGTGAAGTTGCTGATGCCCGAAAGGCGACGAATGTCCGAACACGCCGCTGCACCTGTCCCCTTCCATGAGTCGCGAATTGAGTCGCGAACTATGAACCGCGAATTTGAGGCTCGGTTTACCGCCATCCTGCTGACTCTGCTCACAGTTGCGGCGGTACTTTTCGCCGGTTTCAACTACAAAATCGAGCATCAATCTGCGATCCCCGACGATGGCGCGTGGTGGATGGAGCGAAACGGCCACCTGGTCGCGGACCGCCTGGAGCCGAACGGGCCGGCAGAGCGAGCCGGAATCCGGCGCGGAGACGAAGTGATCAGCGTCAACGGCCGCCCCGTCGACACCTTGGCGGCGGTGACGCGCCAACTTTACTATTCCGGCGTCTGGTCGAAGGCAACTTACTCGCTGTTCCGTGGCTCGGTTCCGCTGGATGTGGAAGTGGTGCTGGTTCCGGCCGAGCGCTCCATGAACGATTGGCTGCGGCTGATCGCACTGATTTACCTGGGCATTGGGCTTTATGTATTGATGCGGCGCTGGACGGCGGTGGGTTCCACCCACTTTTATATTTTCTGCCTGGTATCGTTCGTTTTCTACTCGCTGCACTATACCGGCAAGTTCAACGCTTTCGATTGGACCGTCCTGTGGTCCAATGAAGTCGCGTGGCTGCTGCAGCCAGCGCTGTTTCTGCACTTCGTATTGACCTTTCCGGAACGGCGGGAGTTCGTCAGCAGGCATCGCTGGTCGATCCCGATGCTCTACGTGCCGGGAGCGGTATTGCTGGGAATCCAGTTGCTGGCTTTCGAGTACGTGAAGGCTAGCGCCTCGCTGCTCTTTGATCTGAACCGGGTGCACTGGGCTTATCTGACAATCTTCTTCGTCTCGGCGGCGGCTGTTCTGTGGAAAAACTACCGTCAAGCCACCGCTCCGATTCTGCGGCAGCAATTGAAATGGATTACTCGCGGCACCATCCTAGCGATAACTCCATTCACACTTTGTTATGTTCTGCCGTATCTGCTCGGAGTGATGCCTTCGCTCACCATGAAGGTGTCGGTACTGTCGCTCGGATTGCTGCCCCTGACTTTCGGATACGCCATTTTCCGCTACCGCCTGATGGACGTGGATCTGATCTTCAAGCGTGGCATGGCGTATACCCTGGCGGCGGCGGCCATTGTGGGAGCGTACTTCGCGGTCGTGGCCGCAATTGCGGAACTGGTGCACACACGCGTGCCCAGTTCCGGACCTTACGGTTTGGTAGTGGCGGTTGTGGTCACCGCGCTGCTGTTTGATCCGGTGCGGAAATGGATTCAGGAAAAGCTGGACCAGTTCTTCTTCCGGACCGGCTACGATTATCGCCGGACGCTGATCGAGTTCGGACGTGAGTTGAGTTCGGAGACCGATCTCGACAAAATGCTTTCCTCGCTGGTGGACAGGCTGGCACGCACACTGCTGGTGGATCGCATTGCCATCTTCCTCGGCAACAGCGACTCTTCGCGCTTTGAATTGTCGAAATCGTTTGGGATCGCTCACGTCACCGGGCTCGACCTGTCGTTTCTCGCGAAGCCGCGCATCGAGGATGCGGTCGGGCACATTTTCTTCGAAAACACGCACCAGTTGCCGCGTGAGAATGCCTCGGCGCAAGAAGCCATCGGACGCCTGGATCTGAACTACTACATTCCCTGCCACGCACGGCAAAAGACCATCGCTTTCCTCGGACTGGGCAAGACCATGCAAGGCGACTTCCTGTCCAGCGAAGATGTGGAACTGCTCGAAGCGTTGGCGGGATACATCGGCATTGCGATCCAGAACGCTCGGCTGTATGCCTCGCTCGAGCAAAAAGTCAGCGAGTACGAGCGGCTCAAGGATTTCAACGAGAACATCGTTGAGTCGATCAACGTCGGCGTGATGGCCGTGGACCTACAGGATCGCATCGAATCCTGGAACTCGCAGATGGAAGTCATGTATGCCCAGCCGCGTTGGCAGGTGGTGGGACGTTCGCTGAGCGAGGTTTTTCCAGTGGCCTTCGTCGAGGAGTTCTACCGCGTGCGGCAGAATCCGGGCATCCACAATCTTTACAAATTCCGGCTGATCACCCCCACCGGCGAGTCAAGGGTGGTGAACGTTGCCATCGCACCGCTGGTGACTCGCAAGTTTAGCGTCGTGGGACGGCTGGTGATCATGGACGACATCACGGAGAGAATCGAACTGGAAGTCCAGCTCACCCAAGCCGATAAGCTTTCCTCGATCGGACTGCTGGCCGCGGGCGTGGCGCACGAGGTGAATACGCCGCTGGCGGTGATCTCCTCCTACACACAGATGCTGGCGAAGCAGTTGCAGTCGGATCCGCAGAAGGCGAGCGTGCTGGAGAAAATCACGAAGCAGACGTTCCGCGCGTCGGAGATCGTCAATAATCTGCTGAACTTTTCGCGCACTACCGGCACGGAATTGACGGAGGTCAGCCTGAACAAAGTGATCGCGGACACGCTGGCGTTGCTCGAGCACCAGTTCAAGGTGGCTCACATCCAGGTGCAGCCCGAACTTCACGAAAACCTTCCGTTGATTCAGGGCAACGCCGGCCGCCTGCAGCAAGTGTTTCTGAATCTGTTCTTGAATGCCAAGGACGCGATGGCTGGGGGAGGAGTGCTGAACGTGGCGACGCTGAACGGCGAATTCGTCAGCGTGCGCGTCTCCGATACCGGGTCGGGCATTGCTCAGGAACACATTCATCGCATCTACGACCCATTTTTCACTACCAAGACGTCGCCGGCGGAGGGCCAGAATCGCGGCACCGGTCTTGGACTTTCTGTTACCTACGGCATCATTCAGGAACACGCCGGCAACATCCGCGTGGAGAGCCGCCCGGGCGAAGGCACCACTTTCACCCTGGATTTCCCCTTGATATCGACGAGGAAGGTAGTCCATGTCTGAAGTAGCTGTGTCTGCAGTAACGCCGATCACGCGCCGGAGCGCACCCGAAAGCACGTCGGCCAGCGCGGGCAGAATCCTCATCATTGACGACGAAGTGGAAATCCGCGAGTCACTGGAGACTCTGCTTCAACTCGAGGGTTACGCCGTCGCGGTGGCGGGAAGCGGACGCGAAGGCATGGCGCAGATTGGCGAGCGTACCTTCGATGTCGTCATGCTCGACCTGGCACTGCCCGACAAGAACGGGATGGACATGCTTTCGGAAATTCGGCTGCTGCATCCGCAGCAGGCAGTCATCATGATCACCGCCTATGGAACGGTAGAAAATGCGGTGCGCGCCATGCAGTCCGGGGCCACTAATTTTATCCAGAAACCGTGGGACAACGAGAAACTGCTGGCCGACGTGCGCGCCGCCGTCGCCCGCCAGAAGGCGGAAGAAGAGAATATTCAACTGAAGCGCGCGCTCAAGCAACGTTACAACTTTGAAAACATCGTGGGCAAGAGCGAGCCCATGCTGAAGATTTTCGATCTGGTGGCGCAGGTGGCGCCCAGCCGCTCGACGGTGCTGCTGCAAGGCGAAAGCGGGACCGGCAAGGAACTGATCGCCAAGGCGATCCATCTGAATTCCACGCGGCGCGACCGGCCTTTCGTGCCCGTCAACTCCGGGTCCACGCCGCCCGACCTGCTCGAATCCACACTGTTCGGGCACGTCAAAGGCGCCTTCACCAGCGCGATTGCGTCGAAGAAGGGGCTGTTCGAGGTTGCCGACCGGGGCACGCTTTTCCTCGACGAGATCGGCACCATGGGCATGGACACGCAGAGCAAAATTCTGCGTGTGCTGCAGGACCGCAAATTCATGCATCTGGGTGGCGTGCAGGAAATTCAAGTGGATGTGCGCATCATCGCCGCCACCAACGTGGACCTTCGGCAGATGGTGAAAGAAGGCAAGTTTCGCGAAGATCTGTTCTACCGCCTTAACGTAATCAGCCTTGATCTGCCGCCGCTGCGGCAGCGTCGTGAAGATATCCCGCTGCTGGTGCAGCACTTCCTCCAGAAGTATTCTGAGGAGAACGAGCGGCCCAAGCGCCGTATCACCACCGAGGCGTTGCGTCCGCTGGTAAGCTACTCCTGGCCGGGCAACGTCCGCGAACTGGAGAACACGATCGAACGCGCCGTGGTGCTATCGTCGGACAGCGATATTGGAATCGATCTGCTGCCCGACCACGTTGTGGGCCGGGGCAGCGCCGTTCCTGCGTTGGACGCGAATTCGGGGGCGACGCTGTTCGGCATCATGGAAGACTGCGAACGGCGGATCATTATCGACATGCTGGAGAAGTGCGGTTGGAACCAGACCGAGGCGGCGGAACGCTTCAAGGTCCCGCTCTCCACGCTGAATCAGAAAATCAAGCGGCTGGCCATCGAGATCAAGAAGAAGAATTCGGGAGTAACACCCGCGTAGAGAGGGGGCTTGCCCCGTCTCCATTGATGCGGCCGGAGAGGCAACGAGCCGCGCCTCTACAGGAAATCAGACTCTGCTATAGTTCCCTGAGCAGACCCTCCTCGACCAGACATGGCGCTCGAACTCGAACTGATTTCGCCCTTTGAAGTCGCCAAAGACGTTGCGTTGGCGGTTCAGGAATACACCCTGCTGTCGGCGCAATCGCTGGCAAACTTCTTCCGCCGTCCCCTGTACATGGGTGACATGTTGCAGCAGGCGGACCTGATCGGCGTCGGCTCGCTGCCCATCGTGGTCCTGACGGGACTCTCCGTCGGCGCGCTGTTGGCGCTGAATGCGGCCAGCACCTTGCAGCGGTTCGGTTCGGTCACGCTCATCGGCCAACTGGTGTCGCTCGGCATGGTCACCGAACTGGGCCCGCTCATTACAGGGCTGATGGTGGCGGGACGCAATGCCTCCGGGATGGCCAGCGAACTCGGCTCCATGATTGTGACCGAGCAGATTGACGCCATGCGCGCCCTGGGCACCGACCCCACCAAGAAACTGATTACGCCCCGAGTCGGAGCTACCGCTTTCATGCTATTTTTCCTAACCATCATCGCCGATCTGCTCGGGCTGATCGGCGGCTATGGAGTCGCGCACCTGCTGTTCGGGGTGGACACGAACCAATATTGGACCTCGATCTGGCAGATCCTTGTCTTCCGGGACGTTTTCACCGGCCTCATCAAGCCGGTGCTATTTGGATTCATCATCTCCACCGTAGGCTGCTATTACGGCATGTCCACAAAGGGCGGTACGCAGGGGGTGGGCCGATCGACCACTCAGGCCGTGGTGGCTGCGTCAGTGCTGATTCTGATTGTGGATTTCTTCGTTACCAAGTTGATCTTCGCAATTTTCGGTTACAGGTAAGCGATGCCGGCTCCTACTTTGCCCAGCGAAAATCCGGCGGCTTCGGTAGTGAGTCCTTCCGGTTACGCCATCGAGTTTGACAACGTTTCCATTGCGTTCGATGAAAAAGTCGTGCTCGACGGCATTTCGTTCCAGTTGTCGCACGGCGAAACCAAGGCCGTGTTTGGCGTCGCCGGGTCGGGCAAGAGCACTCTGCTCAAGCTTGCCATCGGGCTGCTGCGGCCCGATAGCGGACGCATCTTCGTGCTGGGCGAGGAAATCACGCACATGCCGGAACGGGAACTGTTCGAACTGCGCCGGCGCGTGGGCATCGTTTTCCAGGAAAGCGCACTCTTCGACTCGCTCAAAGTGTATGAAAACGTCGCTTTTCGCCTAGTGGAAGAGAAGATCTCCGCCGAGGAAGTCGAGCGGCGGGTGCGCGAGGTACTGCGATTTGTGGAGTTAGAGCGAACGTATGACATGCGTCCGTCCGAACTCTCGGGCGGCATGAGGCGGCGCGTGGCTATCGCCCGCGCCATTATTACCCAGCCCGAGGTGCTGCTCTACGACTCGCCTACCGGAGGACTCGATCCGGTAACCTCGAACACAATTGTCGAACTCATCATGAAACAACGTGACGTCTACAAGACCAGCGCCCTCATGGTAACGCATCGCCTGCAGGATGCCTTTACCATGGCGACGCACGAGTTCGATAAAGCGAGCAATCAGATGGTCGCTTTACCCAAGGGAAAACGTGGCGAAGTGCCCTTCAGCTTTCTGATCCTGCGCGATGGCAAGGTCATCTTCGACGGCGACGCTCACGAGTTGGCCACCTCGCGCGACGAGTACATTCGCGAATATATTTCGTAGGATCATTTTTCACGGCTTTTTCCATCGTGCGTCTCTCGACCGGTCTTCTCTTGGCTTCTCTTGCCCGGCAACGCCGCCGGATTTTCGTGTACGCGCTCGCGGAATCCCCCTTTCATCCCCCTGGCAAGGCCGATGGCCGATTCGCCAAACTTGTCGCGCAGATGATCGGCAGCCGCGAGAGCGTTCTGCCAACGCTGTTGCTGCGAAGGCTCTAGCAGGTCGAGTTGGGTTGAACTTGGTTCGAAATTTGACGCTTGTATTCCCAGCAATCGCACCGGCGCGCCGGGCTTCCAGTTGTCGAAAAACAGGCGCCGTGCCTGGTCGAAGATTTGGTTGTCCATTTGCGTCGGCTGCTCCAGCGAATGGGCTCGCGTGATGGTGGTGAAATCCTTATAGCGCAATTTCAACTGCAGCGTGCGCGCAAAATATCCGCCCTCGCGCAGCCGACGGCCTACCATTTCGCTAAGCCGCATTAGGGTAGACTGCAAGCGCTCGGCGTCGCCCGTATCTTCGCTGAAGGTGTGCTCGTGGCTGATCGATTTGGGATCGACGTTTTCTCCCACCGCGTTGTCGAACCATCCGCCAGCATCCTCTCCGCGGGACTTCCCTGCCAGCGCGAGGCCCCATTTTCCGAAGCGGTGTTCCAGATCGTGGTCGTCAAGGCGCGCGAGGTCGCCCACTTCCTGAATGCCGAGCGCATGCAGCTTCTGCTCCATCACCTTGCCCACGCCGGGGATGTCACCGACTGCAAGTGGCGCCAGAAACTTCGCTTCCTCCCCGGGCAACACCCAGAGCACTCCATTCGGTTTGGCTTTGGCGGAAGAAACCTTGGCGATCAGCCGCGATGTGCCGATCCCGATCGAGCAGTTCAATTGCGTAGCCAACTTCATCTCCGCATGAAGGCGCTGAGCGGAACGCAGCGGCCGACCGTGCAGGCGCTCCGTTCCGGTCATGTCGAGATAAGCCTCGTCCACCGAAGCCATTTCGACCAGAGGCGAAAAGTGGCCGAGCACCTCGTGTACCTTCGCGGAATACTCGCGATAGCGCTCCGGATGCCCGTCCACAAAGATCGCCTGCGGACAAAGCTTCGCGGCCATCCGCAGCGGCATGGCCGAGTGCACGCCAAACTTCCGCGCCGCGTACGAAGCGGCCGAGACCACTCCTCGTTCGTCGCGCTGCCCGCCGACTACCACCGGCTTACCTTTCAGCGACGGGTCGAACAATTCCTCGACGGAGACGAAGAAGGCGTCCATATCGACGTGGAAGATGGTGCGCGGGGAGGTGGCGATCATCGAGTGCAGGGGACCTTGCAGAAGTGTACCGCGAGAATGCTAGACGGTAGCGGGTCGCCGACATCCGTCCAGAATCGTCGGATCGGCCTCAAGTCCCTTTCTCCGGTCTATAATGACGCGCACGGATTGCGCTAACCCCGAGCGCGAGGTTCGGCCGTATGCGAAATGGGTACAGTCTAACAGGGCATCAACCATGAATTACCGTCAGATTGGGCCGAGCGCTGCAGTCGCCAGATACGTCGATAGCTATTGGATGTTGGAAGACAGTTTGCCGGCAAGCGGTATCCAGAGGATTATTCCGGACGGACGCCCCGAGCTAATCCTCAACTTCGGGCAGCCATTTGAGAGTTACACAGATGGGATATGGAAGTCCCAACCCGAGTGTTTTTTTGTCGGGCAAATTACCGGCCCGCTTTTGCTTCGACCTTCCGGTCCAGCCGGGATGCTGGGTATCACGTTTCGTCCGAACGGAGCGACGCAGTTGTTGAGATTGCATATGTGTGAGCTGACCGATTCGGCCATCGCGCTTGCGGATCTTTCACGTCGATTATTCCGGGAGCTCGAACGGGTGCGACACCTGTCCTCGCTGCCACAGGCGCTTGCGGCCCTCGATCCCATTCTCCACGCATTCGCTGAACAAACCCGTATCGACGATAATCCCGTCTCATACGCTGTGAGCGCCATCGAGCGCACAAATGGACTGATGAGTGTCCGGGATGTCGCCGATCGCATAGGTTGGAGTACGCGTCAACTCCAACGGCGCTTCAAGGAGTCCGTCGGCATCTCGCCGAAGCTCTTTGGGCGCATGCAGAGGTTCCAGAGCGTCTTCCGGTCGATGGAGAGTCCTGCCCCAGACTGGGTAAACGCCGCAGTCCGTTGCGGGTACTATGACCAGGCACACCTGATTCGGGACTTTCGCGAATTCTCAGGGAAAACACCGACCGCGCTTCTCGACCAAGAAATCGACCTGTCGCGGCAGTTTCTACAAGGGCACGCGACGTCGCATTTTTCCAAGACAACCGGGGCCAAGGCTCGCTAGAGTCTGCTTGTACCTTTCCGGAGGAAACCCAATGAAGACAGTCTCAGCCTTGATCGTCGTGGTGGCGATCACTATCTCCAGCGCTCTCATGCTAGGACGGCCTAAGACCGCTATTGCTGCCGCGGCCCAATCCCTTGAATCTGCCGTTGCGAAAACCGACGAAGGCTCAATGGAGCAGCAAATCGTCTCCAAAGAACGCGAGGGGTTGGACGCTCTCAAGACTGGCAACTTGGAATTATTTGGAAATCTCACCGCGGAGGACGCGGTGTTCGTGGACACACAAGGTCCGGCTAGTAAGGCACAGGTGCTCAAGAACGTTGTTGGATTCAGGCTTACGGAATACTCTATGGAAGACGTGAGAATCGTGTCCATCTCGGCAAAGTCCGGCCTCATATCGTACAAGATCACCGAAAAGGGACTTTCCCACGGCAAGGAATTTACGGCTCAAGTTTACGTGTCCTCTGTCTGGACAGAACGAGCCGGTAAGTGGGTTTGCCTGTTCAGTCAGGAGACCGCGGCGAGAAGCGCGACTCCGGCCAGATGACGGGCTCCGCGCAACGCCCTTTGCCCTGTTAGCGCCTATTGGGCAGCGCCCTGCAGTTCGTATGGCGTTCGTGCGGTACAGGCATTCTTGCCTGCGATCCTGCATCGCGATGTGCGGTTCGCTAACCCAGCACCGGTTCCTTTTTCAAGTCCGCAGCTGTGATTGTGTCGGCGCTGGCCCTTACCTGTCGCGCGCGCTCGTAGATCTTGCCGTATTCCCGCGCCGATGCTCCCCAGGAAAAATCGCGGCTCATTCCGTTTCGCATCAGCGTCTGCCACGACGAGGGATCCTGGTAGGAGAGTAACGCTTGTTTGATGGTTGCGAGCAGCGCCTCGCCGGTGTAGTCGGAGAACTTGAAGCCCGTGCCTTTGCCGGTGCGCGCGTCCCAGGGCTCGATGGTGTCATCGAGACCGCCGGTCGCCCGCACGATGGGAACGGTGCCGTACTTCAGGCTGTAAATCTGGTTCAACCCACAGGGCTCGTACCTTGAAGGCATCAGGAACATGTCCGCGCCCGCTTCAATTTTGTGTGCGATAGCGTTGTCGAACGCGACTTTGGCCGCAATCTTGTTCGGGAACTGCTTGTTGAGGCGCTGGAACATTTCTTCGTACGGTTTGTCGCCCGTTCCGAGAGCAACCACGATCATCTCTTCGCGCGCCAGCCGGTCCATGATCTGGGCGATCAGATCGAAGCCCTTCTGCGCGGCGAAGCGCGAGACGATGCCGATCACCGGAACTTTGGAATTCGCGTCGGCGTTCGTTACTCCGAAGGCGTGCAGTAAGTCGTGTTTGCATCTCGCCTTGCCGCTCAGATCCTGGGGCGAATACTCTGCTGCGATGAATTTGTCGGTCTGTGGACTCCACTCGTCGTAGTCCACGCCGTTCAGGATACCGGTCACAGTCGCGGCGCGATCGCGCAGCACGCCTTCCAGGCCAAATCCATATTCGGTGGTCTGGATCTCATGACTGTATTTCTTGCTGACCGTGGTGATGAAGTCGGAGTGCACGAGCGCGCCCTTCAGGAAATTCACCTGGCCGAAGAATTCCATCTTCGAGATCGCGAGCAATTCCCAAGGCAACATCACCAGCGGCAAAGTATCGGGCGGAAACAAACCTTGGTAGCCCATGTTGTGAATGGTGAAAACGGTGGCGACGTCGCGAAACGCGGGATCTTCGGCGTAGAGCGTGCGCAGCATCACGGGCACGAGGGCGGACTGCCAGTCGTGGCAGTGGAAGACCTGCGGCACGCCTAGAATCTTGGACGCTTCGAGCACCGCCCGCGAGAACAGTGCGAAGCGCTCGGCGTTGTCGGGATAATCGCCGGCGGGGCTGCCGTAGAGCGCGTCCCGGTCGAAGTAGGGAGGATACTCGACAAAATAAAATCGCACACCGGCGGGCATATTCGCACCTACCGTGACCACCGAGCAGAAGCGATACTTGTCGTCGAAGGGGATGGTGATGCTGCGCACCACCGTTTGCGGATCGGCGAGTTTGGTCTGGCGATAGCGCGGAACATACACGCTCACCTGATGTCCCAGAGCGGCCAGGGCGCGCGGCAAAGCGCCGACCACGTCGGCCAGTCCGCCAGTCTTGGAAAAGGGAACGCACTCGGATGCCGCAAAAGCGATATGCATTGCGAAAGAGCCTCCTGAGCGAGGAGTCGATAGGCCTCGCTCACGTTATGATGAATGATGGCTGGCGAGACGTGGCTTGCCGCGCCTCAACAGGGCAAGGACTCCGCCAGTCTAAGGCCGGAAAGGGAGAGGGTCAACGTGCCGAAGGGCGCTACTGTACAAACGAGTTCACGCAAGCCCAGACTGGGACAGCATTTCCTGGCGAGCGAAGCGGCGGCTCAGCGGATTGTAGAGGCACTGGGCGATGTTTCACAAGCCACGGTGCTTGAGATCGGGCCCGGGCGCGGCGCCATCACCGATTTGCTGGCACGGAAGGCGCGGCGGCTGATTGCGGTGGAATTGGACCGCGTGCTTTCGGCACAGCTGCGGATGAAATTCTCCATGCAACCGAATGTGGAGATTATCGAAGGCGATATTGTGACGATTGAACTGGACACGGTCTTCGGAGCGAAGCCGGGCAGCATGCGCACCGGCCTGAACTTCGCGCCCGAACCGGCGCGCGTCGTCGGCAACCTGCCGTATTACATTACCTCCGACATTCTGCTGCGGCTGCTGGAATATCACCGTTATTTTTCGACCATTGTCATCATGGTGCAGAAAGAAGTGGCCGACCGCCTGGCGGCATCGGCTGGAAGCCGCGACTATGGCTTGCTTTCGGCAACAGCACAGCTCTACGGACGGATCGAGCAACTGTTCACGCTTCCGCCAGCGGCGTTTTCTCCGCCTCCCAAGGTACATTCGAGCGTGGTTCGGATTACAATCAAGCCGCGGGTAGAGTCGTTGCGGGTTTCCGAAGCCGAGTTCATTGCGTTCCTCAAACTCTGCTTTGGACAGAAACGCAAGACTCTCTGGAATAATCTGAAGACGCGGTACGATGAAGGCGCGCTGCGGGCGGCATTGGCGAAAAGCGGCGTGAAACCTGCGATCCGGGCGGAAGCGCTGCCGCTGGAGAGAACGGCCGCGTTGTTCCGGGCACTGCGCGACGGCAGTTCATAGTTTTCAACCGGGCATTGTTTTTGCGAGCTGACTTTTCGCGGGCAAGAGTACCCGCGCTACACGAGCCGCCATGACTTCCGCTGTTCGAGCTCCCGCTGTTGCTGGCAGGTTTTATCCGGGACGCGCTGAGGAATTGCTGCGCGACGTTCGAGAATACACTTCTCTGGGCAAAACTTCCCTCGACACTCGGGCCAAGACCGGCCGCATTGCCGCTATCGGATGCGTCGCTCCCCATGCGGGATATATCTACTCGGGAGGCGTTGCAGGGGCTGTGTATTCACGCCTCGAAATCCCCGAGCACTGCGTGATTCTCTGCCCCAATCACACGGGCAAGGGACGTCCGCTGGCGGTTATGGCCAACACAACGTGGCAGACTCCCTTGGGCGAGATAGCCGCGGACGTAGGGTTGGGCTCTCGGTTGCTGCGTCGTTTCCCTGCGCTGCAAGAGGACAGCGCCGCGCATCGCGGCGAACATGCCATCGAGGTCCAGCTTCCCTTCCTGCAGGCGCGACAGCCGGAATTGAATATTGTTCCCATCGTCGTCGGCACCAGCGACTTTGACGTGCTGCGCGGATTGGGCGAAGCGCTGGCGGATGTGATTTCCGCGCATCAAGAAAAGGATCGAGAAGATGAACAAGAAGGGGATGGTAAAGAGAAAGTGCTGATCATCGCCTCCAGCGACATGAACCATTACGAGTCCGACGCGGTTACTCGCGTCAAAGACCGCAAAGCAATCGAGCGCGTGCTGGCCATGGATGCGCGCGGACTCTGGGAAGTGGTGCTGAATGAAGACATCAGCATGTGCGGATTCGGGCCGACGATTGTCATGCTTACCGCGGCCAAGCTTCTGGGCGCGACCTCGGCCACACTGATAAAGTACGCAACTTCGGGCGAGGTCTCCGGCGATTACGATTCGGTGGTGGGGTACGCCGGAATTATTGTGCAGTAGAAATCAGTGAGCGGCGGCGCGGTCCAGCAAGCGTTGGGCGCGGGCGCGAGTTACGTTGATGACAGACCGATCGGCGATGATCTGATTGAGGATTGGCTGAATGGCCGTAACCTCGACCAGTTCTTTGCTGCGAGCCATTTCCTCCATGCGCTTGAGTTCTTCGTCGAGCGCCAGCTTTTGGTAGTGGTGATCGTACTGGAGGCGATGTCCGAACTCGAGCGTGGATGAGAGGCTTTGCAGCAGGTCGGTCAGTTCCTGCACGGCAGGGTTTGCGGTGTAGTTGTAGGTGGATTCGCCGCTGCGCCGCGCGTCCTTGTAGCTGAGCGTCTTCTTTCCGGTAAAGGCGAGGCCCTTGTGATGGGAGTCGACGTCCTTCTGAAAATATCCGGCCTTCGCCGCCAGTTCGAAAATTTTCTGCCGCGTTTCCGCGGCTACGGTGAACTCGAAATCGAAGCTGTCGTTGTCGTGAGAATCGGTCTCGTCCGAATCGGTGGACAGGCGGCCGCTCGACTGGTAGCGAGCTGGGCCATCGGATAGAATGCGGATCAAGTAGTGCTCCGGCTGGGAGCCAGGGAAATCGAAGGTGAAAGTGACCACGGGCGCGGCTTCTGTTTGTGAATAGGAAAGGATCGCAGAAAAGACGAGCAGGCAGGCGATCTGAAATGGACGGGGCATGGGCCGCTGTAATGATTGGGGATGGTGGCGAGGAGTGTCAAGAGGGCAGTTCTTGGCTCTTGGCTGTTAGCTCTTGGCTTTTGGACCTTAGTTTGGATGCGATGTTCTCGGCTTGCTGCCCTATTTGAACTAAGTCCGCCTTCCAGGGCCTCCCGCTTGATGGATAAGCTTCGGCGACGAAGAAGGCAATTGCCGTGGCTCTCTGCTTTGCATACTCAGAGCTCACTTCCTGAGCGGGGGCATTCCATGTAGTGCCGGTTTCGATTCCTGCGGGAATATTCATCGCCACACCCAAGTGGACCTCGCTGTTGCCTGAGGGAAATAACACGACCCACCCCAGTCGGCAGGCAGACAGGGACATCGGGCCGACATTCTTCAAAGTTGCAGCGCTCAGCATATCGGACATTGTATGTGTAGTGGACACCAGCAGGGCAGGACTGTCCTGCTGGGGAATATTGATCATCACAATCCCGTGGTCCATGGTTGATCTTAGCTTAGCGTCGCCGAGCTTGGCTCGGCTGGACGGCCGAGGCCGGCCGTCCCTACGTGTTCCTTGCCGCGACCTATGACCTATGAGCCTACTGGCATGTTGCGGTGTAGCCCAGGGTATTGCCGTCAGTGAAATAGATCTGGCCGGAGATCAGGCCGTTGTTGTTGATGCCGCCGGTTATGGTGTAGTTCGCGCCGGAATAGACGACGCTCTTGAAGGCGCCATTTTCGTAAATGAAGCCGAAACTGCGATCGGCCGAAAAATGATTGCCGACGATGACTCCGGAGTTGTTCACTCCGGCCAAAGCGGTTCCGTATTTGGATTTCGGGTAATTGATGGTGGTGAAAGTTCCGTTTTGCCAGAGGAAGCCGTTACTGACGAGGCCGTCGCCGTAGGATCCGACGACCGCGCCGTTGTCATTGATGGCCAGGGCATAGGTCACTTGCGCCTGGGGATAGGCAATGGTGGTGTAGTCGCCATTCACGAGCATGAATCCCTTGGTTACGGATGCGCTGGCGCTGAAGCTGCCGACAAAGGCTCCCGGTTGGTTGATGCCGTAGAGCCAGGTATTGGCGGCCTTGGGATAGTTGACCGCGGTGAACTGGCTGCCCTGCAGCAGGAATCCATGCATGTGTGCGGGGTAGGAGCTGTTCAGGTAGGCCCCGGCATTGACACCGCTGCCGTTGCGTCCACTCAACCACGTGTTTGAGGATTTCGGCGCGGCGTACTCGGTCAAGACTCCGCTAGTGGAGTAGGTAAAGGCCACGGTCGCCTGCGTTTGGTTGTCGACCAGCTGGCCAACCACGGTGCCGTCGTCGCTCACTCCGTTAACCTGGTTCAAGGAATATCCCGATGGGGCGGAAAACGTGTCGAAGTTGCAGGATGCCTCCTCGGCGGCGTGCATTACCGCAGAGGGCAAGAGAAGCGTGACGACGATGGCGGAAGCGAGGCGGGGAAGGTACATGAAATCCTCGGTCTTTTTCGCGCTGCATTCTTCATGCGAAGCGCGGCAATTTGTTTTAAATTCGGCATTCAGAATAGCCTGAGAATCGTCCGAAGTCAGCCCCTGATGCACAAACGATTGAACCGTTGCGCGGCGGAATCAGGGCGTTGCCGTTTGGCGCGCTTTGCTTTGGTGATCCTTTTGGCGCTCTTGCGTCGCGGCGGTGTGGAGATGGCAGATGGCGATGGCGAGCGCATCGGCGGCGTCAGCGGGCTCGGGGATCTGATCGAGATTCAGAAGACGCGTCACCATTTGCTGGACCTGATGTTTTTCGGCGCGGCCGTATCCGACGACCGCGGATTTAATGGAGAGTGGAGAGTATTCGGCAACTTCGAGTCCGGCGGAAGCAGCGGCCAGCATGGCGACACCGCGCACCTGGCCGAGTTTCAGGGCAGATTTCACGTTGGCGGCGTAGAAAACGTCTTCGATGGCGACGCGGTCGGGGCAATGCTGGGAGATGAGTTCCTGCAGGCCGATGGAGATGCGCGACAGGCGCATGGGCATGGGTTCGCGCGGAGAAACTTTGATGGCGCCGCAGACGATGCAGACCAGGCGGTCGTTGTTGCGTCCATCGGAGAGCAGGTCGACTACGCCGTATCCGGTGTATTCGGTGCCGCAGTCGATACCGAGGACGCGCATGGGGGAAGTGTAGCAGGGCAGTTGCCAGTGGTCAGTGGCCAGTTGCCAGTTTCTCGCTTCAGCAGCATCTTGGCCTTCGGGATTTGGCTTGCTCGTTTTCCCTTCGGAACCCTGCGTAGGCGTGGGGTGAGGATTGCTGATGGGTGCGATCTAGAAAGCGGCGGTAGGCGGATTCGTCGAAAATTTCCTGCAGCGCTGCAACGAGCACGGTGAAGGAGCGAATGATCGCCGCCAAAATCGTGTTGGCCTCCGCTTCGGCTACTTTTGGCTTCAGCGTCTCGCGCGCGGGGGCGCCCGCGCCACACATTGTCGTGCTCATGACTGTTCCTCCATTGCCAACCTTGTCATCACGAACGGTGATTCTTTGGTGGCGGCGGACTTGCTTCCAGAAATTATTCGCATGCATTCCAGGCTTGATTCGATCAGGATCATGGCTACCATCACGACCAGCACTCCGGTGACGGCGGCGTCGAGGCGATCGTTGAAGATCAGGCGTGGGTTGGCTCCAGCCGCGGCTAGTTGACGGGCGTGGCTGAGGAAACCGACGCGCGGGTTCGGATCGAGAATCTTGTGCCACGATGCGGTGAAGGTGACTGCCACCAGCCAGCACAGCGGGAAAAGCGTGACCAGCGCGTAACGTAATCGTCTCGTCTTCGCGCAGGCCGTTTTCAGGATGATGTTGGTCGCGACGCAGAGAGCAACGGTCGCCAGCAGCTGATTGCAAATGCCGAAGAGCGGCCAGAGCGAATTGATGCCGCCTAATGGATCCTTGATCCCTTGCCAGAGGAAATTCCCCCAGGCAGCGACGATCACCGCGCTGGTAAAAAGAATCGATGGGTACCAACTGGTGCGGCCGAGTGGTTTCCAGATGTGGCCTAGGGCATCCTGCAACATGAAGCGGCCGACGCGGGTGCCGGCGTCGATGATGGTGAGGATGAAGAGCGCTTCGAACATGATGGCGAAGTGATACCAGAGCGCCATGACCGCGTGGCCGCCGAGGGTGCTGGAAAAAATCTGCGCCATGCCGACGGCGAAAGCGGGCGCGCCGCCGGTGCGATTGAAGAGCGTCTGCTCGCCTACAGCGTGCGCCAGAGTTGCCATCTGCGCGGCGGTGACCTGGAATCCCCAGGAACTGATGGTGGTCGCGGCCGCCTCGGGCGCCTGGCCCACGATGCCGGCGGGACTGTTGACGGCGAAATAGACGCCGGGTTGCAACACGGAGGCCGCAATCATGGCCATGATCGCGACCATCGACTCGGCCATCATGGCGCCGTAGCCGACGAGCCGGGCTTCCGGTTCGCGGCGGATCAGCTTGGGCGTGGTGCCGCTGGAAATCAGGGCATGAAACCCGCTGATGGCGCCGCAGGCGATGGTGATGAATGCGAAGGGAAAGATCTTTCCGGCGAACACGGGGCCGTCGCCGTCGGCAAAGCGGGTCAGGGGAGGCATGTGCAGGGACGGGCGCAGCACCACGATGCCCACGGCCAGCAGTGAAATCGTCCCGAGCTTCACGAACGTGCTCAGGTAGTCGCGGGGCGCGAGCAGCAGCCACACGGGCAGCGCAGACGCGGCGAAGCCATAGACGATGATGAGGATTGACAGCGTGGGAGCCGTCAGGGTGAAGATTGCCGCCCAGGAGGGTGTCTCGGAAACCCACTGTCCACCGAAGATGGCGGCGAGCACGAGCACAAATCCAATGGCGGAAGTTTCGAGAACCTTGCCGGGGCGAATTCGGCGCAGATAGATGCCCATCAATACGGCGATGGGCATGGTCATGGCAATGGTGAACGCTCCCCAGGGACTCGACTTGAGCGCGTTGACGACAACGAGTGCGACCACAGCGAGCAGGATTACGATGATGCCAAGCACGGCGACGTAGGCCACAACTCCACCCAGACGGCCGATTTCGGATTTTGCCATCTCGGTGAGCGATTTGCCGTCGCGGCGCACGGAGAATAGCAGGATGACGAAATCCTGCACGCACCCACCCAGGACGGCGCCGGCGATGATCCAGAGCGTGCCGGGGAGGTATCCGAACTGGGCGGCGAGCACGGGGCCGACAAGCGGGCCGGGGCCGGCAATGGCGGCGAAGTGGTGTCCGAAGACGACCCACTTGTTGGTAGGGACGAAGTCGCGGCCGTTGTCGAGACGCTCCGCCGGAGTAGCGCGCAGGGGATCGAGGGCCAGCACTTTGGCGGCAATGAAACTGCTGTAGAAGCGATATCCGACGGCGTAGGTGGAGACGGCGGCGACGACGAGCCAGAGGGCGTTGATCTGTTCGCCGCGATGCAAGGCAATGGTGGCCAGTGCCAGCGCTCCGAGCAGGCTGACGGCAATCCAGAGAAGAATGCGCAGGAATTTTGGCATGGGTTGGGTGGCCGTTTTGCGAACGCCCGGCGATGAATGTTCGGCGGCAAGTATTGTGGCGAAAATTGGCCGGGTTCGCAAGCCGAGGTTGGCCTCGGCATTTTGAAACGCGGCAAGCCGCCTCTCTACATTGGAGGCACGGACGCGGCTCCGTGTACGAGCAAAGCAGCGTGATAACCTAAAGATATCCGGCTTACGGGCATACGCGGTACGGGCGGAATGCATACGCTCAGGGGCGAACTCATACTATTAGCTGGAAATTACCTGAGGAGCGGGCGATGAAAATTGGAATGCTGACGGGCGGCGGCGACTGCCCCGGGCTGAATGCGGTCATTCGGGCGGTGGTGCGCAAGGGCAGCTTCCACTATGACGACGAGTTTGTGGGATTCGTGGAAGGCTGGCGCGGGGTGCTGGAAGACAAGACCATGCCACTCGACCTCTCGTCGGTGGGCGGTATCCTGCCGCGTGGCGGCACGATTCTGCGCACTTCGCGCACCAATCCCGACAAGCATGACGGCGGCCTGCAGCGCTGCGCCGAGAACCTCAAGAAACATGGCTGTGACGCGCTGATCGCCATTGGCGGAGATGACACGCTTTCAGTGGCGAAAAAACTTTTCGACAACGGAGTAAGAGTAGTCGGTGTTCCGAAGACGATCGACAACGATTTGTCGGGCACCGACTTCACCTTCGGTTTCGACACAGCGGTGAACGTGGCTACCGAAGCCATTGACCGTGTGCACACCACCGCCGAGGCTCACAATCGCGTGATCGTGGTGGAAGTAATGGGGCGCGCCGCGGGCTGGATTGCGATCTATAGCGGTATCGCCGGGGGCGCCGACGTCATTCTGATCCCCGAAGTTCCTTTCGATATTGACAAGGTGGCCGAACTGATTCGGCAGCGGCACGCCCGGGGAAGATACTTCAGCATCGTGGTGGCAGCCGAGGGCGCGAAGTTTGCCGGGGGCGTCGAGATGAACGGTGGAGAGCAAGAGCGCGACGAATTCGGGCATCTTCGCCTGGGCGGAATCGGCTTGACCGTGGCGAACGAGATCGAAAAACGGACTGGCTTCGAATCGCGGTCGGTTGTGCTTGGACACATCCAGCGCGGCGGGTCGCCGAGCGCTTTTGACCGCGTGCTGGCCACGCGCTACGGACTGGGCGCCATCGACATGGTGCACGGTGGCGAATTCGGTCAGATGGCGGCACTGCGGGGGAACAAGATTATTTCCGTCCCGCTGGCGGAAGCCATCGCCTCAAATCGGAAGGTAGATAAGGAAATTCTTGACGCCGCCACCGGCATTCTTGACAAGCTCGACTACAAGGGTCCGAAAACTTCCTGAGCTGGCGCAAGCACAATAAGGCGAGCACCCTTGCCTTGACAATCTACCGCTAAAGAGATGCCTGGACGCGGAATTCGCGTTTTTCCGTGGCCTGTGAGCAATTTAGCGCCCAAACAACCTAGGCGTGAGGTCTATATACCCCCGGTTCAGCTCCGGCAAGGGTGCGGCCAGTGCCGGATTTGCTTGGCATTGGCGCAGGTTTCGGGGCATACTAAGTCAGCACTCCCCGAGGCCGATTGCGATTTCGAGGAGGATCCTGTGCACGTATTTCAAGACGAAACCCAATCCGAGAATCATCTGGAGCGGTCAACGCGGCTGCCGCTGCAACGTGTACCGCAGGATGCCGAGGTGCAGCGGAAGCGGATGGTCATCGCGCTCGGTATACTACTGGTGGCGCTGGTGGCGGTGGTTCTTAAAGACTGGGATTTCTGGTTTCCGCCGGACGGCGAAGTCCATGAAGCCGTGTTTCGAAGCAAGAGCAAGGTGATTGCGCCAATTGCGAGCACACCGGCGGCCCCCGTGCGTGAACGCAAGCCAGCCAAGTCGGCGGCACCGGCTGCGGCCGAAGCTCCCTTCGTAGCAACCACGGAGCGCGCAGCGCTTCCTCCTCTGCAGGTGGAAGTCGTGGCCGGAAACCGCCACATCAACGTGCCCGCGAAAAGCAATGCCATCCACCTGGATGTGGATTCGGGCGCGACGTCGGTCGGGTCCGGCGCTCCCGCTTCGGTGCCGAATGCGACAGTGAATGCCGGCGATCGGGTGCAGCTCTCTCCGCTAACAGCCCAAAATGTGACCGTTTCGGTGCCACCGGATTATCCCTTGCTGGCGCGGCAGATGAAGGTGCAGGGTGCGGTCAGTCTGCAAGCGCTGATCTCGCGAGAGGGCACGATCCAGGAGTTGCAGATCCTCAGTGGCCCGGCAATCCTGGCGGCGGCAGCTCGGGAGGCGGTCAAGCAGTGGCACTTCAAGCCCTACATACTCAACGGGCAAGCGGTGGAAACTCAGGCCCGCATCTTGGTGAACTTCACTATTTCCACGAATTGAGCGAGGATAAGCCTAGATCGGCGCCCAGCCTCTTACAGGCTGCGGGAAAAGCATTTTCCGTGTTCGCAGTCTCACCTCAATGGCTAAAGCCGGCTCTGAAAACGAGCTAGTTATGGCAGGGGTGAACTCCTCCACCCCAACCCGCAAAGTGCGCGCGGGCTGGGGCCCGGCGCTGTGCCACCCAAAATCAAGGCCAACGCCGAGTTCTTCAGCAATGGCTTGATTGGCAGTGGTTTGAAAACGACAAAGATCCCAGCGGTGTGGGGTTGTGCGGAAAAAATTAAACGGGCGCCCGAATTCTCTCGAATCCAGAGCGCCCGGGCAGCCCTCCCCCAGAACTGCTCAACTGGAATGTAGGACTAACCCGCGAATCTGAAAATGGCACGCGGGTGCTAATCTTGCTCCACCAAAGTGCTACTCCGAAAGTAACAGACTTCAAAGATGAAATCTCAACTCGAACGCTGGGTTCACTCGGAAAGCACCATTCCCCCGGGCTCCACTCCGGTGGAAAAGGGCGAGCCCGCGATAGCCGTAGGAACGCCGGTCGCCGGATTGTAGGTATAGCCTTCAATGCCGTTCTGACTTCCGATATAGAAATAGTTACCGGTGGGATCGATGAGGACGAACAGCCCGCCTGCCGCCAAGCTGAATGGCGAGTTCGTTACCGCGGCCAGTTGTCCGTTCGTGGGATCGATCGTGAAACACCAGATAGAGTAGCTCGATCCCGTGGTCACCGCGTAAACAAACCTGCCACTGGGATCGACAGTAACTGCGGTGGGGCCGGTGCCGTTTGCGGCGGTAAAGGGCGAGCCGAGTATCGGGGTCAAGGCGCCAGTACCAGGGTCGATGTTGAAGCCGGAAACATTGCCGATGGTGGACAAGTACGGAGAAGGGTTGCTTGCCGACTGATTCGCGACGTAGAGGAATCGGTCACTCGCATCCACGGCTAGGCCGAAAGCTCCCGATCCCGAAGGGGCCGGAGAATTCTCCAACTGGCTAAGCACGCCATTCGAAAACGAAAAAACGGTGACCGCCCCGATACCCGGATTGCTCACGTACACGAACTTGCCGGAATGGGTGATTAGAATCTGGGCAGGATTAGAATTCGCGGGAACGGGCGATCCGATCTGCGACAAAGCGCCACTGCCGGGATCGATAGAAAAAACGGAAACGTTGTCGGTAAGGTTATTGGTAACTAACAAATACTTGCCTAGAGGGTCGATGACTGCCGCATTCGGACTGGAACCGCCAGTCGGCATCGGCGGCCCACTGAGAGTCAAGGTACCGTCGAGGGCAACGTTGAAAATCGAGATTGAATTGGCGAGGGAATTGACCGCGTACAGAAACTTCTTCGATGGCAGCAACGCCAGACCGGTGGGCGTGGTTCCCACCACCTGCGGCGTTTCCGCTCCCAGGGTGATGACACCGGTTGCACCGTCGATGTGCAGCAGCGCCACGGAGCCATACGTTGGCAGGGTTAGATAGGCATTATGGTCAGGCCCATTCGGGCTGACGCTGCTGCTGCTGCCGCAGGAGAGGAAAAGTCCAGCCAGAAGCGGAACTATGACTATGACCACGGCCATGGCCGCAAGAATGCGGCAGAGACCAGTTTGACCTGTCAGTGCGGCACGCGCCGCCCTTTGAAAGCTCATTTGCGAACCTGCTCCTCAATATCCAAGATGAGAACGAAAAGGTCGTGTTCACTATCGTGCACGAGAAGGCGGAAACTGGCAACTGCGAGCCTTACCGGTGTAAGTTTCGCCCGACGCGACCCTGTGTTAAAACTGGGACCCTTCCGGTTGGATGCACGGGTGAAGCACCGGGCTGCGCAGATACGAAAAAGAGCGCGCCCCCCGAACGGCGATGCCTGGCTGCGGATGTGTTCTAATCGTTGTAGTCTGAATCCGTAAGTTGCTACGAACAACCACGTCGGACTGCGCCGTGATTGACATCCACTGCCACCTTCTGCCCGAGGTCGACGACGGTCCCAAATCGTGGGATGTAGCCGTCGAAATGTGCCGCATGGCGGCAGCGGACGGGATTACCCACTCGGTGGCCACACCGCACGCCAACGATCGATACCCTTACGATCGCGGATATCTCTCGGGGCTTCTCGACCAACTGCGAGAAAAGCTCGGCTCCGCACTGGAATTGCAATTGACCCTGGGCTGCGATTTTCATCTTTCTTTCGAGAATCTGGAACGGGTGCTCGAGCAGCCGCACAGCTACACGATTGGCGAAACCAATTATCTGCTGATTGAACTCAGCAACTTCAGCGTCCCGACCAGGCTAGGCGACTGCTTCACGCGCCTGGGAGATCGCGGGCTTACGCCGATCCTGACTCATCCCGAACGCAACCCGATCCTGCAGCAAACGCCGCAGCGCATCCTGGAGTGGGCGGAGCAGGGCTGTCTGATTCAGGTGACGGCCTCGTCGCTGACGGGGTTTTGGGGAGAGCGGCCTGAGATCATCGCCCACTGGCTGCTCGACCGCTCTGCCGTACACATACTTGCCTCCGACGCTCACGACACTCGGCGGCGGATTCCGAATCTTTCCGCAGCGCGCGCCGTAGCCGAAAAAATCGTGGGCGCCGAGTATGCGGAAGCGCTGGTTGAGGGGAACCCCGGGGCGATTGTTAAGGGAATGCCGATTCCCTATTGCCCGCGGCCGGTGCTGGATTAGGGTAAACACCTGGCTACGGCAACTATTCGATCCGGTTTTTATAAAATCAGTTTTCGTCCAACGCGGATTACTACGGGATTGCCCGTCACTCAGGAGCCAACCGGAAACTGGATTTAGCCGATCACTTCACATCACGGCGCGAGCAATTTATCCATCAGTATCGGGCCCCCGTGCTCCGCGATCGACGCAAAAAACTTCCGCCCATCGAAGCGATGAACCTCGTATGACCGTTGCACGCGCTCGACGAAGCCCTGTTTGCG
>JBEKQC010000027.1:0-74753 GCA_049520095.1 Terriglobales bacterium | reverse complement strand
CGTTGCTACAATTTACCGCTTTCAAGCCGACGACATATTCACTGCCTAAACGGCCGATCGCTCCAGCAAGATAGGCCTTGCTGCCTGCGCGCTGGCAAAGCTCGCGGGCTAACTCGGGCGTGAGCTTTGTGCCGGCCGGCCGAGTCATCTGTTGCAAAGTCTTCGCGACCTGGCTGTCGGTGAGTACATTCAGGAAAGGTGATTGCCGCAGGGAAACGCTGAGAGCCGTCTTCAACGTGTCATCGAAAACTGCATCGCCCGTGCTGTTAGCGAAGTCAGCTAGGACGATGGTGTCCTTATCGGTCAGCGGCTTGGAGCGGTGGGAGCGATAGTAAAAACCGCCAGCAATCGACGCGATTACCACCACAACCGAGGAAACCACGATCTTCCAGAGATTCTTTGCGGCGTGTGTTCCGCTTTCCTGTACTGCGGGTACTGACCCCGAACTCGCCGCTCGCACGCGCCCCGTCTCCGTGTCGCGTTTGAGCCGTTGCAACTCAGCACGCATTTCGGAGGCATGCTGATAGCGAAGTTCGCGGTCTTTCTCCAACGCACGGCCGATGATGTCTTCCAGCTTCGCCGGAATGTCGCGATTGAACCGAATCGCCGGAGGCGGGTCAGAGTGCAGTATGGCGTCGAAGATGAGTGCAGAAGTTTCGCCATGAAATGGCAACGCTCCCGTCGCCATCTCATACAGCACCGCACCGCAGGAAAACAGGTCTGTTCGGGAGTCCAGTTCCTTCCCTTTGGCTTGCTCCGGCGACATATAGGCGACAGTTCCCAGAGTTGCGCCGGGGCTGGTCAGGTGTTGTTCGTCCAACGTCTGGGTATCGGCTGCGGCGATCTGACTGGAAGAGAACGCCGTGGGTACGACCTTTGCCAATCCGAAGTCCAGAATCTTCGCGTGTCCGCGCTTAGTTACGAAAATGTTCGCAGGCTTAATGTCTCGATGGACGATGCCAGCAGAGTGTGCCGCGTCGAGCGCGTCCGCGATCTCGATGCCTAGCGATAGCACCGTCTCAATCTCCATCGGCTTGCCGCCGATGCGGTGTTTCAGTGTCAGCCCGTCGAGATATTCCATCGCGATGAACGACTGCCCCTCGTGCTTGCCGATTTCGTAGATCGTGCAGATATTGGGATGGTTCAAGGCAGAAGCGGCTCGCGCCTCTCGGCGAAACCGTTCGAGTGCCTGAGGGTCTTGGGCTAGGTCTTCAGGCAGGAACTTCAGGGCAACGAAGCGCCCAAGTTCAGTGTCCTCTGCCTTGTAGACGACACCCATCCCACCGCCGCCGAGCTTCTCGACGACGCGGTAATGCGAGATGGTCTGACCGATCACTGACGCGAAATGTTACGTCTCTTAAATGAAGCAAGTCAATGAAAGCGACGGAGTTGGAGCAGGCTCAACAGGTTAGTTGTTGAAAAATCGCGATTTCACTCATTGACCCGACAAAAGGGCGAACAGACAGCGCAAACTTGTGCAATCGCCTGTTAACAGCACGCCGACGTGGGAACTTAACGGTGAAGCTGGAAATCTACTGCTATTTGGGTTTCCAGTGCCACCGGCTCCCTATTCAGAAGATAGGGTTTGTACTTCCATTTCTTTACCGCCTCGATCGCCGCCTGCGCCAGCTTGGGATTCCCGCTAATCAACTGCAAGTTCTGAATCGCGCCATCTTTGCTGATTTCCGCCTTCAGCAAAACCTGCCCCTGAATGCCGAACTGTTGTGCCTCTTCCGGATAATGGGGGCTCGACGCGACTCTCCTTAATTAACAGCTTGACCGCGAAGCCCGAAGAAACCCGAATGCGCTGGACCTCAGGTGCAGGCTTGGAAACGGCTGAATTGTTGCTGTCTTGGCCGACAGCCGCCGTGCTGGCCGCCAGAATCAATGGCACCAGAAAACGGAATAATCGATTCATTTTCGCCCCCTACAGAGTTGCGGAAACCGGAATTTCCTTTTTGACATCCAACAACGGCTGCCATTGTCCCCCCCCATCCCTGTCGCGTCAATGTGAAAGGCTTGTTTCACCGGCGAGAGTATTTCTGTCGTGGTTTGTTGTTGCAAAATCCCCATTTCACTCATTGAGGGGTCAATGAGCGCTATCGCCTGATTTCATCAACAACGCGCTAGGAATTTGTCCAGAGGCGTACAATACCCCGCCATGGGAATGAAACGCCTGTTCTGGCAACGCCGCTCGGTGAATAGGGAGGAGGTTTTCAAAATGGAAACTTCGGCAGTCCACTGATGGAGGCAGGCGGGGCACACTCCTGCCGTGTCGAACGTGTTCCATTCGTGTCCGCAGGTGCAGAACCATTCTCTGGGACAAGCTCCAGATTATGATCCGGCGCGATTGGGTTAAGGGCACGCTCGGGCGACCGAAGTCGAAAGCTTCCAAAGCCCCGGTGGAGATGCACGCGGCACTCGCGTCGATCCTCGCGGCATGGCGTCAGGAGACAACCTACAATAAGGACTCGGACTTTCTGTTCGCGTCTTTTAAGATGCACGGTTGCCAGCCCCGACTTGGCTCGATGATCGTTCAGGACTACATTCGCCCCGCTGCGCTCCAAGCAGGCGTCCTGCGCAAGTTCGATGATGGAACATGGGTGGACAAATACGGAAACAAGGTGACTCGCTTCGGGTTCCACAATTTCCGCCACTCGTTAGCCACGTTCCTGATTGAGAAGGGGCACGACCCGCTGGTCGTGCAACGCATGCTGCGCCACTCGCATGTGGACATGACGATGCACTACACTCACAACAGCCATAAGCGCAGGGAGGCTCAGGCCGATTTCATCGAGCGTTTCCTGCCGGAAGGCGAGCGGGTGCCAAAGCGGGTGCGCGAAACGTTATAGTAAAATTGGACCGGACAGGGAAGTCGTGCGGTAGGATGTATTTGCGAGCAATGTAGGCGCGTAGCTCAGTTGGTTAGAGCGCTACCTTGACACGGTAGAGGTCAGGAGTTCGAGTCTCCTCGTGCCTACCAATCTTTCTATCAAATAGTGAGAATCCAGAAAAGGGGCTTCTGGGAAATGGACAGTCCCATGCCCGGGATTCCACTAATTGCCTGGGTGTGCGGCGTCAGCCCGGCTTTCGCAAGCGCTTTGAGAGCCATCCTTTTTCAGAAGACGTTCCAGCTCCTGGTCAAGCGCACTCCGATTGATTGGCTTCGACAAGTAACCATTGAAGCCAGAGTTCAAAATCTTCTCCCGGTCACCCCGCATCGCGTAGGCAGTGACAGCGAGTACGGGCAAGGAGCTGAGGCGCGGATTTTCCCGGATTTTGTGCAGCGTCCCAAATCCATCCAGTACCGGCATGCCGAGGTCGAGGAGCAGAATGTCGGGCTGTGTTTCTGCGATCTTCTGTAGAGCTTCCTGCCCGTCGCAAGCTTCAATCACATCATAGCCGCGCATTTCGAGCAGCTCACGGAGCAGTTCACGATTGACTGCGTTGTCTTCGGCGATGAGGACCCTTTTCATTTCTGTCCTGCCGCCTTCGCCTGTTTGCCGCTCTGGAGGACTCGGGCGATCTCCGCAAGGAGCTGTTGCTGCCAGTGACCATTCTTTGGGAACAGAGCTTGGGTTTCGCGACTGATAAGGGCTATTTCTTCGGAGCTCAGATTCTTGCCAGTCATGACAAAAATAGGAAGGTCGCGCAAGGTCTCTTTTTCCCGTATGTGGCGAATAACCTGAAAACCATCCATCCCGGGCATCAACAAGTCGAGCAAAACGGCGCCGACTAACTTCGAGGAGAGTATTTCGAGTGCCCTGGCTCCGGTCTGGACACTCTGCGTTTCATATCCACCCGAGCGGAGGGTTTCCTCCAATAACTCCAGAGTCTTGACATCATCATCCACAAGCAGAATGGCGGAATCATCATCCGCATACCGTGGCACATACTTGCAAATGGTTTCCAGCAGCAATGGTCTGCGAATCGGTTTGACCAGATAATCCGTCGCGCCTAAGGCGAAGCCCACCTCTTTCTGGTCGACGATGGAGAGGATAATGATCGGAAGGTTAGCCGTCTCAGGCTGCTTTCGCAATGCAACCAAAGCTTCAAAGCCGGTGCCGTTCGCCATCAGCACATCCAAGATAATCGCATCGGGCCGCAGCTGCTTTGCTTTTTCGATAGCCTCCACGCCGGATTCAGCCGTAGCAACGCGATATGCTGGGGACAGGTAGTTGGTCAGAAGTTCGCGAGCGGGGAGTTCGTCGTCGACGACGAGAATAAGTGGGTTGCCCAGAGCTGCGCTCGCAGAGATGGCACTAACCGCCGAAACAGGGGCCGGCTGCGGCTGGGGGCAGCACGATTCGCTTGCCATGGGAAAAGTGACGGTAAATCGGCTGCCCTTGCCCAATTCGCTTTCCAACGAGATTTTGCCTCCCTGTTGTTCGACGAGACGCTTGGTAATGGCCAGTCCCAGCCCAGTACCTTGCTGCGTGTTCGCGTTACTTCCCTCGACTTGCCGGAATTCCTCAAAGACAAGTTTTTGATCTTCGGCTCGAATGCCGATACCGGTGTCAGCCACGGAGATGCAGATGGCATCCCCTTGCTGGTAACAGTCGATTTCGATGCGACCGTCTTTGGGGGTGAATTTCACGGCATTGCTGAGCAGGTTGTACAGGACCTGCTTGAAGCGCACACGGTCAGCATAGACGGGGAGATCGGTTACAAGCTTGTGCTGGACCGTGATTCGCTTTGCCATGGCCAAAGGACGAATGGTGGAAAGGACCTCAGGCAAGGCCTCGTTGACTTGGAAACCCTCGCAACGAAGATCGATCAGCCCGGCTTCGATCTTGGAAAGATCCAGGATGTCATTGATTAACTGCAAGAGGTGAGCCGAGCCTTGCTTAATGTGATTGACGAAGCGCTTTTGCTTGTCATTAAGTTGCCCAGCAGTCTGTTCCGCCAGGAGGTCGGAAAAGCCCACAATTGCGTTCAGGGGGGTCCGCAGCTCATGGCTCATGCTGGCCAGAAACTTGCTTTTCAACTGGGTTGCGCGTTCGACTTCGCGATTGCGAAGCTCCAGTTCTTGATTGCTGACAGCTAATCTGTCAATAAATTTGCGCTTCTCTTCTTCATGCCGCTTTCTCTTGGTCACGTCTACTGCCACCACGACCTCCGCCGGCCGACCACGAAACTGCAAGGCGAAAGATGTGATTTCTACGTCTATGAGGGTTCCGTCTTTTTTCTTGTGCCGCCAGATTCCCAGCCTTTCGGTTCCGTCCGTGGCAGAGCTGACGGCCTCCAGCATTTGAGGAATATCCTCCTCAGGGCGGATATCTTTTAACGTCATTGTCAGGAACTCATCGCGCGAGTAATGGTATTTGCGGACTGCAGCACCGTTCACGTCTAGAAATCGCAGTGTCTCCCGGTCATAGACCCAGGTGGGGAGTGGATTGTTGTCGAATAACTTGCGGTGCCGCTCTTCGCTCTCCTTTAACAACTCCTTACTTGCCCGCAACGCTTCCTCAGCCCGCTTGCGTTCCGTGATATCCCGCGCGATGGCATAAATGAGTTCCAGCCCTGGCACGGCAACGGCATTCCACATCATCCACTTGTACGACCCATCTTTGCACAAATAACGGTTCTCAAATGCAATCGTAACTTCCCTGTTCTGAAGACGGGAATCCTCTGCCACGGTCGCCCCACGATCCTCCGGATGGATGAATTCCAAGTAAGGCTTAGCCAAGAGTTCTGCCGTGGTGAAACCCAGCGTGTTCTCAAAGGACGGGTTGAGGGTCTTAAAGAATCCATCGAAACCGGCGGTGCAAAACATATCGATCGATAAGTCGATGAAGCGGTTGCCAGTGTCAAGCTGGGAGTACAGGGACCCCATGAAGGTGCTTACGATCAGGCCGACTCCAAGAAATATCAGACCAAGAAACCAAACCCGCCGTTCGACAACCCAAATGCCCTGGTGAACCGCGGTCGAGGTCCGTTCTACCAGAACACCCCAGCCGTAGTGAGGCAGCGGTTCGTAACTCCCAAAAAAATTGGTGCCGTCGCGCACAAAAGTCCCGTTGCCGGCCTGGCCGGCTCGGGTCTGCTTTACGGGTTCGTACCAACTCAAGTCAACCGCGGGCGAAAAGGAATCTATGTTCGGTCGGGCCGATAAGTGCCCGCTCTGGTCAACCAGCGAGATTGTCCATCCCTCATCAAGCTGGGTGTTCAATAACTGCCGGCTCAGCGTGTCAAGCGCAAAAGGAGCCATGAGAATGCCAACCGGTTTGCCAGCATCGTCCTTCATTGGAACCACAATGGCCGTGACCAGTTGATTAGGAGGAACCGCGGTCTGATAGACCTCTGACACGTATGGCTTCCATTGTTTCGTGATGCCCTTGTACCAGTTGCGGAACTCGAAGTTCTGGTTGAGCAAGGCTGGCTGAGGAGGATAGATTCCACGCATCGTGCCGTCGAGGTCGTACACGCTGACAAAAGCAAAATCGGGACGCAACGCACTCGCTTGGCGCAGGTCCCATCCGACTGAATCCAGGTCCCCGTGTGCCCAGGCCGTGCGGAACGCCCGGCGACCGGCAATCGACTCCAGAAAGGCAGTACTCTCGCGAAGGTGTTCCTCAACCAGTGCAGTCGAGACGCGTGCAATCTGCGTGCTCTCGGTGATCGCCTGCGCTTCCACCCGGTGTTTTAGCACCTGTCCCACGGAATAAGCGAAAACCGCGATCGGCAAGATCATCAATAGGATGATTAGCGCGTACAGACGCGCCCGACTCTTGGACATCCATTTCCCCATGATGGCGAGGCTTACCATGCGAACCTCGGACTTCTCTGAAATCCTTCATCTGCGCGGATGCCATGGCGACTAGCGTCCACCGGCCGCGCCTTTGGACAGGGAGTTTGCTGTACCGCTCCTGACAAGCCGCTCGAACTGGTCAAACAGATGGCGATCCCACCATCCCTTGGCTACTTCTTGTTTCATGGTTTGCAGTGCATCGGTGATAGAAAAGGCGGGCTTATAAGGTCTTACTGTGGTAAGTGCGTCATACACATCGACGATCTGCAGGACTCTAGCTGTAATCGGTATGTTTTCTCCCGCAAGTCCATCGGGATATCCGGAGCCATCAAACTTTTCATGGTGGTGGCGAATAATTGGCAGCACCGAGCGAAACGACTTCAAGGGCGCACAGATGCGTTCCCCGACGACGGGATGCTCCCGCATGAGTTTCCATTCATCTGGCGACAAACTGGTGGGCTTCAAGATGATCGAATCGGGTATGGCGATCTTTCCGATGTCGTGAACGACACCGGCGCGCCGAAGAGCGGTAATCTGGTCTTCCGGAAGGCAGAGATGTTCTCCCAAAGAAGCCGAATACTCCGCTAAACGCTCGCAGTGACCGTGGGTATAGGGGTCTTTGCCTTCGATACTCCGTGCCAGGCTAAACAGCACAGCCTCGGCGCGCTCCAATTCGTCGGTACGCTGTTTAAGCTTCAAAAGCGATCGAACGCGGGCCAGCAATTCGGTGCGATCAACCGGCCGGGTCAGGAAATCATCTGCCCCGGCTCGGATACCTTCGATGCGATCCTGCTTGTCCGAAAGGGCGGTGACGAGGATGACAGGTATGAGGTAGGTATCTGGATTAGCTTTAATCCTCTCGCACGCCTCGAATCCGGTTACGTGAGGCATCATCACGTCGAGAAGGACTAAGTCAGTCGGCACTTTGCTGATCTGGTGCAAGGCCTCCGCCCCGTCAGCCGCAGTAATGACCTTGAAACCCTGGGTAGTGAGAAGCTCATCCAGCAGTTCCCGATTTGAGGCTTGATCGTCAGCGACTAGAATAGTTCCGCTGACTAAGTTAATTGGCTGTGACAACATACTTCGCCTGCCGATTTCGTGCCGGTGGGTGAAGCGTGGCACAAACCAAAGTGGGAAGGGTAGATTACCAAAGTTCTAAAGATAGGGGGCAGTCCACGTTACGCCGTTACGGTCCTTCTACCTGACTGATGAATTCTCGGATTTCCGCCTGGTTTTGATTGGTCGTCTTTGTGAACTGGATTCCTTGCCGCGTCTGATTTGCCCACACGACCGTGCCGACTGCCTCAATTACCGCGCTGGAACCGGGCAACTGGAACGCTACGTGTACCGTCTCGCCAGGTTGGAGATTCCCGGCTTCCACCTGCATTCCGCCCTGGCTGAGATTCCAGGTTCTGCCTCGGCTGGTCCTGGATCCCACGCTGCAGGTTACCTCGGTTTGCAGGGGCACGCGGGCGCATCGGCGCCGGTTCTCCACCATCGTTCCGTGGACGGTTCGAAATAAACGGATCAATTTATGTCTGTCTACGGGCTTTTGAAGAAAGAAGGTAGCGCCGGTTGCAAAGGCCTGGCGCATTGTGTCTCGTTCTTCCCGTCCTGTAACGATGACAATTGGTGTTGATTTGTTCCAGGAAGATCCGCGAACCCTCTGCGCAAGCGCAAAACCGTTGAGGATCGGCATCTCCAAATCCAGGAAGACTCCATCGAACCTCTCCTGGTTAACCAGAATAGCCGCTTCCTGGCTGTCGCTGACCGGGCGAACTTCCGCTTCAAGGGATGAAAGAACCTCGGTCATTAGTTCCAGGTTCGCGGTGTCGTCTTCGACGACGAGGAGTTTAAGTGACAACATGTTTCACCTGGGTTCCGGTAAACTCGTTAGATTCGATTGTCGCTACATCGGACACCCAAGATCAAGAGCCCGTAAGTTCATGAACTTGTAAGATGGAGGAGAAGGTGAATGACAGCGAAGAGAGCATCTGTCGCTATCGTAGGTTAAATTGAGGCTGAACAACTGGCTTTTCGTCCAATCGCGATGCCATAGGGGCTTCGGGGAAGATTTTTCACGCTCGAACGGAACATCGAACGGGACCTCGATCCCATCGCGCCTGGTCAAGGGCGGATCTAGTTATCTGTCGCAATCGGAACTGCGCGTAACCTTCGGGCTAGGGAAGCGGGACAAGATCGATCGTCTCGTGATCGAATGGCCCAGCGAAGAACGGAAGAATATAAGAACCTCAACGGGCCGATCCTATGAGTGCGTGGAATCAAAAGGGATTACCGCCCAGCCGGGCTTTTAGAGATCGGAATATATCAATGGGTTGGAGATCAGAGCTTAGAAGGAGCGAGTAGAGATGAGAAATCTTATCCAGGTATTGGCTGCAATCGCTGTTCTGTTCTTTATGTTCGGCTTCGGTCCCGCGCGACCAGAAGTGCCGGAAAGTTTGAAAGCCCCGGTGGGCGAGGAGGTCATTCTCGCGGCGCATGCTACGGGAGTGCAGATTTATGTGTGCCAAGCCGAGACGGAGCAGAAGTCTGCTTGGGTGCTGAAGGCGCCGAAGGCGGAGTTGACCGACGCGACCGGCAAGACGATCGTGCATCATTCCGGCGGACCCTCATGGAAGCACGTCGATGGAAGCGAAGTGACCGGCAAGCTGGTTGCCAAGCAGGATGCGCCGAAGCCGGGTGCGATCCCCTGGCTGCTGCTGTCGGCAGCGAGTCACGGGGGCGAGGGAATTTTGACCCGCGTCACGAGCATCCAACGGATCTTTACCGACGGCGGCCTGCCACCGAAAGCGGCCGATTGCAACTCCTCCGTGAAGGGCACGGAATCGCGGAGCGCCTATTCCGCCGATTACTACTTCTATGCTCCACCGGCTCCGGCACAAGCTGCGAAGGGTGACGGTAAGTGACTGACTCTAAGCGCTGACGTCAAGTGTGCTTCGACTCCCATAAACCTGCTCTAACACCGACGTGGTGCTGTCAGAGTTGCTTGAAGAGGAACTGCTCACATTCAATGTGCTGAGCAGTTCCGCGACTAACTGCTCCGATCGAGATGCGACGTTTGTCTCGTTTGTCTGCGATGGCGAGTTACTGTTTGTCAAGTCGCTCTGCACGGTCGCAAAGGCAGACTGAGCGGTCGATAAATCGCCCGAACTCAGTGCGCTGCCGAGTGCCGTCAGATCGGTATTGAGCTGAGAACTGCTGGATGATGATCCGCTGCTCCCGCTCGCAGTTGCCAGGCTCTGGTTCAGTTGCTGCAAGGTCTGAAACGCAGACTGCGCGCCGTTCAGATCGCCTGACGTGAGACTGTCTTGCAAAGTCTGCAATGCCTGCTGCAACTGGGTGGAGTCGCTAGACGCGAGAACGTACTGACTGAGGCTTGCAGCCGAGATCGAACCAACTGTCATAAGCGCACTCCCCCGAGAGCCTTAGCTACTCTCGCTTGTCTATGCCATCGGCACCCTCGCCCAGAATCTTTAGGACATATTGTTGCCCGCGATGAAAAAAGCCCATCTATGGGAAACAAAACACTTACCGGCTAGTCTGCTGCAGCGTGCGCCTGTGCGGAAGCAACGCATCACCCGCTACCCACGCTCCGTCCGGGCCAACAAGAATTGTGCAAATAGATGACATCGTGTTGACAACCTGCCCGCAGCGCGGAACTAGCATTCGATTGCCAGCGGGACTGAGAAATTATCGTTTTGTTCCGGCCTCGCACAATCCAAGGAGGATTCTTTATGCAGTGTCGCAAGATTGCTTTCACCATTTGCCTCGGCCTCGCGGTAATGCTCGTTTCGAACGCAGCCCTGGCGCAGTATCAACTCATCAATCTGGATTCGAATCAGGCAAAGACGGCCAAGTTCATGGACCCACTACAGGTGAACGGTTGGGGTCTCGCTTACGGCACAGGTGGACCCTTCTGGGTCAGCGATCAAGGCTCAGGCTGGTCGACACTCTACAATGGTGCGGGAGTCAAGCAGGGCTTGGTGGTCTCGATTCCGTCGTTCAACGGTGCAGGTCCGGGTCAGCCGACTGGAATTGTCTTCAACGGAACGGGAGAATTTCCGGTGCAGGGATGGTCTGCGTTCTTCATTTTCGCGACATTGGACGGGACCATCAGCGGATGGGCTCCGCAGTCCAATCCCAACGCTTCGATCATCGCGGTGAATAACTGGGCAGCAGGCGCAAGCTACACCGGCCTCGCCATTACCAACCACCCTTCGGGGAACCTTCTGTATGCGGCCAACCTTCCCAAAAATGTGGTCGAGGTGTACGACGGAAACTTCAACCTCGTCAATACGTTTACCGACCCTACGCTGCCGGCGGGTTACGGGCCGTTCAACGTTGCGGATATCAACGGATTGGTCTATGTAACGTTCGCGCTCATATCGACTGCCCCGAGCGGGCAAATCGATATCTTCCAGGAGGATGGGACATTCGTGAAGGTACTCGCGTCGGGTGCGCCTTTGAACCAGCCTTATGGCCTCGCCGTGGCGCCCAGTAATTTTGGACCGCTGAGCAACACTCTTCTGGTCGGGAACAACCTGAACCATCCGGGCACTATCAGCGGCTTTAATCTCGAAACCGGCCAGTTCGTGGGCACCATCAAAGACACGAACGGCAACGATATCGCCATCGACCAACTCTGGGGGATTGAGTTCGGCGGGGGCACGCCAAACAACGGCAGAACCAACCAACTCTTCTTCGCCGCCGGTCCGTACAATAATCTTGCTGGGACATTTGGTGTGATTGGTTTGAAGTAATCGCAAGCATTCCAAGGCAAGGTGGAAGAACGAATGACTGCAGCGAAGGCCACCCCCACGGGTGGCCTTCGTTGTCTGCTCGCAGAAAGCGCGACGCGGCACAAGGCGGGCTCTGCCCGCTAGCCATCAGGTCCATGATGGAAGGAACAAGACGACAGAGCGCGGTTGCAAAGGCTCAAATCGTCAATTAAGCTAAATGTTCTCTTCAAGTCTCGCACACCAAGCCGGGATGGCGGAACTGGCAGACGCAGCGGACTCAAAATCCGCCGGACTTCGGTCCTTGGGGGTTCGACTCCCCCTCCCGGCACCACGCCTAAACCCCCTTTGAAATCAATCTCTAGCTGGCGCTAGTTCACGGCACGGGATGCGGGAGGCTGGGCCAAAATCGCATCAACGTGGGCGGACGCGAAATCCGCATTGGCCAGCAGCCCGTCAATATCCGGAGCGTCGGTCGGATAGATGACGGCGGCAATGATGACTTAAGGGAAGGTCACAGGTTGACGACAGCGAGAATGTGGTTCTGACGCAGGAAAACGGTGTCCCGGTGTTGATGAAGGATGTCGGGAAGGGGTCGGCCGGTTACCGGCCAAGACTCGGCATTCTGGGCCGCGACCATCAGGAGCATTGTCGTGCCTCGCCGCAATCCCTTTCAGTCCACGTCTGCCTGCCGCTTAGGAGAATCTCCTATGCGATTTGTGGACTTGCATCGACAAACAGAACGGGGCCACTGCTTTTGTGCCGATGTCGCAATGGGTCGCATTGCGTGGACGCGCCTTCTGCATCTGAAACTTCCGAATCCGAGTATTATTTCTGATAATCCAAATCCGTAAATGGGGCATCTCACCTGCGCCTGGTTCCGCAAAACCCTTAACGGCGGCGGCACGCCGATAAATGGTGACCGACTATGACCGAGAAGACAGATTGCAAGGCAACTGAAGACACGCCGAAAGCTGTCTCTCGGCGCAACTTCATTAAAGGGGTCATCACCAGCGGCGTGGCAGTCTCTTCCGCGGGCTATCTGTTTCGTGCTTCGTCTCTTCTGCAGGGCCAGCAATCGGCTGCCGGCGTGGGCGAGCGGCTGATCACTCTCAATGTCAACGGCCAGCAGCGGCGTGTTGATGTCATGAAGCAAGAGACGTTGGCGTCGACGCTGCGCTACAAGCTGGGCCTCACCGGCACCAAGCTGGGCTGCGATCGCGCGGAATGCGGATCTTGCACGGTGCTTATGGACGACGTTCCGTACTATTCGTGCTCCCTGCTCACCCACACGGTGCGCGGCCGGAAAGTTCTGACCATCGAAGGCCTGGCCAGCGCCGACGGGACCTTGCATCCAGTGCAGCAGGGCGTCATCGACGAACAGGGATTTCAGTGCGCGTTCTGCATGTCGGGCTTCATTATGACCGCAGTCGGATACCTGAAAACGAATCCCAACCCCACGCGCCAGCAGTTGGCGCAAGGCCTTTCGGGATGCCTGTGCCGATGCCAGGACTACGACAAGATTCTGACCGCGCTGATGCGCGGCGCTGAGAATGTGCGGAGGTCCAGACTTGGATAACAAAGGCTTGGATAACACAAAATTGGATAACACCAAGGTCGTCGCGACTACCAACCCTACTGAGCGGCAGTACGGGGCTGGTTACAAGCTGATCGGCAAGAACTATGCGACGCCAGATCTGTATGCAAAGGTTACCGGCCAAGCGAAATATGCCGAAGACTTTCGCGCGGATGGCATGTTGTTCTGCAAACTGCTGCTGAGCCCGATGCCACATGCGCGGGTAAAACGCATCCACGCGGACGCTGCGCTCCGAATGCCGGGCGTGAAAGCCATTCTCACCGCGGACGATCTTCCCGCTCCGGCCGATACTCTGACGGACAACGGGACCGTCATCAAGGCCAGCAAATGGGGAGAACGCGGCCTTACGAATGAGCCGGTGTATCAGGGGGAACCGATTCTTGCGGTGGCTGCGGTCGACGAACTCACCGCTGCGGAAGCCATCGAGAAAATCGAGATCGATCTTGAGCCGCTTCCGTTCGTGGTCGATCCACTCGACACTCTGCGACCGGGCGGTCCGAACCCGCGAACGGATGGAAACGTGTGGACTCGGCCTGCGACGCCACAGGGTCCGGGCACTCCCGCGGTCACGGAACTCAAATGGACCAAGGCCGACTTCGCCGACGAAAAGCATGGCCGTCTTCCAATGGGCAAGACGCCCGATGAATGGTCGTATGGCGATCTCGATTCCGGTTTCAAGAACGCGGCGCTCGTTCTTGATGAGACCTTCGTAACGCCAGATACCAGCCATCAGACGCTTGAGACCCGCAGTGCGATGGCTTACTGGCAGAACGGCAAGGTCTACATTCACACGGGCACGCAAAGCACCGCGCAAACCCTGCCCGCAATCGCGCGCTGGTTGAACATCGATGCGGACAAAATTGTTTTCATCAGCGAGTACACCGGAGGCGGGTTCGGCAGCAAGATCACCGGCGGCGTGTCGATGATCATCCCCGCGCTTCTAGCAAGGAAAACGAATGCTCCGGTGATGATGCGCATCAGCCGCGAAGAGGAAAACTTCATCGGACGCGCGCGGCCCGGTTTTCAAGGACGCATGAAAATCGGCTTCTCGAAAGAAGGGCGGATTACGGCTCTCGACATGTTCGTTATTTGCGACAACGGCCCCTATGACGCGGTGGGTGATGCTCCGTCGTCGGGCCGCATCGTTTCTCTGCTGTATCAGCCGCAAGCCATGCGCTGGCGCGGGGTGACGGTGCTGACGAATACGCCGCCGCGCAGTGCGCAAAGTTCTCCAGGTGGACTACAGGGAATTGTCATTATCGAGCCGATCATTGCGAAAGCCGCGCGCAAACTGGGAGTCGACCAGGTGGCGATCCGCCGCATCAACTGTCCGGAGGGCAAGGCGCCGTTCGGACCACTCGTGAAAGGGAAGATGCAGTATGCGACGAGTGCATTCCTCAAAGAAGCACTCGACCGGGGCGCGGAGCAATTTAAATGGAGCGAGCGGGTCGCGCACACTCCGAAAAGAATTGGCACGAAAGTTCGCGGCGTCGGCGTGTCGCTTAGCTGTTACGTGGGCGGGACCATCGGATTCGACGGGCTGCTCGTCATCACGCCGGATGGCCGGGTTACCTTTCAATCTGGCATCGGAAATCTCGGAACAGAGTCGGTGATCGACGTTCACCGCGCGGGCGCGGAAGTTCTCGGTGTGCCGTGGGAAAAATGCGACGTGGTGTGGGGCAACACGACCAAGAATCTTCCCTTCACCTGCGTATCCGGTGGCAGCCAGACAACTCACGCGATGACGCGGGCCGCGTATGCGACGGCGATGGATGCCAAGAAGAAACTCCAGGAAATCGCGGCCAAGAAACTCGGAGGCAAGCCAGAGCAATACGAGGTTGCCAACGAGCGCGTTTTCCGCAAAGGTGGTGGCGCCGGCATGACTCTGGCGCAGGCGGCGAAGTATGCGATTCAACTGGGTGGCATGTACGATGGCCACGAGGCGCCCGCCGATGTCCACAAATTAACGAAGGCATCTGTGGCGGCGTTGGCGGGCCAGGGCTTGGTAGCGGCAGCTAAGGACAACTACCCACGCGACGGCTCAACATTTTCCTACGTCGCCAGCTTTGCCGAGGTTGAAGTCGATGTCGAAACCGGCAAGTACTACATCGTAGATTTTCTCGCCTCCGGCGATGTCGGAACGGTGATTCATCCCCGCGCGCTGGGCGGACAAATGCTCGGCCGTTCGACGCTCGGCATCGGCCACGCGATCGGTCAGAAGTGGGTGTTTGATCCGCACTACGGGCAGATGGTTTCCAAGCGATTCCACCACAGCAAACCGCCAACGATTCTGGATGTGCCCGTCGACATGCAATGGACGGCCCTAGACATTCCGGACCCGGAGACGCCGGTGGGCGCTCGAGGTGTTGGAGAGCCTCCGGTTGCGGGCGGTTGCGCCTCCATCTTAAACGCGCTCTCAGATGCACTCGGAGACGAAGTCTTTCAGCGCGCACCAGTGAATGCCGACACGATTCTGACGTCGCTCGAAGCGGGCCGGCCGATGCAGCATCCCTTGATGGCCCACATTTGATGGCCCATATTTGATCGGAGATTTGAAGGAGAGTTATGGCTGTCATACGAGACGTAATGTCCGCTTTCGAGCTCTATCAGCCGAGTTCCGTCGCCGATGCGCAAAAGCTTCTCGCGCAGCACGGACCGGATGCCTGGGTGCTGGCCGGAGGGCTCGACAGCTTCGACTGGCTGAAGGATCGCATCAGGAAGCCCAAGGCTGTCGTCGATTTGAGCGGCATCGAAGAGCTGCGCGGAATTCGCACGGCGACTGACGGTGTCGAGATCGGCGCGATGACCACGCTCACCGAAGTAGTGAATCATCCCATCATCAAACAGAAGTATGGTCTCTTGGCCCAGAGCGCAGAAGTAGTAGCGTCGCCGCAAATTCGCAACCAGGGAACCATCGGCGGCAATGTTTCGCAGGACACGCGCTGCTGGTATTACCGCGCCGGTTGGCCCTGCTACCGCGCCGGCGGCAACATTTGCTATGCCGATACACCGGAAGGCCGCAATCGCGAGCATGCGATTCTGCACGCAGACCGCTGCGTGGCGGTGAATCCCTCCGACACAGCCCCGGCCCTGATTGCGCTGGACGCCAAGTTCGTCATGCGCACGCCGAAAGGTGAGCGTGTGGTGGATGCAGAGGATTACTTCATCGGTCCTGACATCGACATTACGCGGCTGCACATCTTGCAGCCTGGGGACCTGCTCACGGCCATTCGCATTCCGTCCGCGTGGGCGGGCGCACAATTTTATTTTGAAAAAATTCGAGACCGCAACGTTTGGGATTTCCCGCTCATGAACGTAGCCTCCGCCATAGTGACTTCGGGCAACAATATTGAACGCATCCGAATCGCCGTGAACGCCGCGGCCGCTCGTCCCTTACGGTTAAAAGCAGTCGAAGATGCAGTTCGCGGCAAGCCGCCCAACGCAGCAACCGGTGAGATGGCGGGAAAACTGGCCGTGCAAGGAGCGATTCCATTGCAGTTCAATGCCTACAAGATCCCGCTGATGAGAAATCTGGTGAAACGCGCCGTCGTCGGAGTTGGAGGAGTGGGAGCGGTGGAGGCGACATGGGCTTCTTAGAATGGGCCACGAGTCCGTGGGGGCAGAGTATCCCGATCCATATTGCATGGTTCTTGATCTGGGTCGCTGTGATCGCGGGTCTCCTCTTCCTGATCGTTCATGCCACTTGGCGGAGGTATTTCGCCAAGGAAAAAGAATTTGTGAGCGATGCATCTCCAGAGGTCGTTGCGAAAATCCCCAAGCACGTTCCCCGGCATTCGCTGGTGGCGCGGCTGTTTCACTGGATCATGGCAGCCTCCATGTTGACTCTGCTGTTTACCGCCTTCCTTCCGAAGGTGGGCGTCCAGTTTAATTGGGTGACTTATCATTGGATCGCGGGCGCCGTGTTAACAGTGGCCATCATGTTTCACATCGTTCATGCTTCCTTCTGGCTGGATTTTTGGGCGATCTGGCCAGACAAAACGGACGTAGAAGATGCATGGAAAAGAGTGCGCCGGTTTTTCGGAGTGTCTGCGCCACCGCCGCGGAAGTTCGCCAAGTATCCGCTGGAGAACAAGCTCTTCCACGGTGTCATCATCTTGTGCGGAATGTCGGTGATCCTTACCGGCGTTTTTATGATGTTTCGCGTGCGCACTATCTTTTTCCCCCGCAACCCGTATCTGTTCAGCGACATGACTTGGGGACTGATGTATGTGCTGCACGGGCTGGCGGGCGTGGGACTGATTGCGCTAGTAATGATGCACGTCTACTTCGGGCTCCGACCGGAGAAACTCCCGATCACGAAAGCAATGATCTTCGGCTGGATGGACCGCGACTCTTATCTGCAAGAGCATGATCCCAAGCGCTGGGCGGTCGAAACGTCTGCTTCGGCATCGACATCGACATCCAACCGAGCGGAAGGCCGAGGGCTGACAGGTGCTGACTGAAATTAGGAATCGTTGTGAAGGTGTGGAAGAGTGCTACGAGTTCCTACTTGCATTTGCGGCCCAAGGGCTGCCCAGTGATCAAGGCAGCGCCTCGGGCGCACAAGTCCGTGAGTTCCTGCGCAGCGCCGCGCAAGCCCTGACCGGGTTAGCGGAAACGTGTGCGATGGCAGTGAAAGAGGAAAGACTTGAGCCAGCCGACAAATACCTGGCGTTCTTTGCGGTGCTCGATCGCGACGCCCGCGATTCTCTGGCCGCGATCGAACTGGTTTTGGCCCAACCTGCCATCAGTTCCCAGTTGATTGACAATCTGAACGCTTCCATCCATCTCCGGGCGTTACTAACCGACTTGTTTTTGGTCGACGAGATCGTGAGAAAGCAAACCAAACCGGAGGAGCCGGTGGCTAGGGGCGTCGTCAAGAGTGAGTCTGAAGTCTGAATGCACAGTGGTTATGGACTCGGTGTTGACGATTGTTCCAGCAATTCCTTCAAATACTGCTGCCACACGGTCGCCCAGGTATGGGTGCCGTGACCGTGCGTCTGCTCGGAAGCGGGTAGCAACACGAATTTGCCGTTCTTCACTTTCTTGATCTCGCGTTCGGCGATCCCCAATTCCGGCGGATTGATGAAGTCATCGGCGGAGTTAATGAACATCACCGGCGCTTTGATTAAGTCGAGTTTCGATGACGGATCATAGTCCCGCGACGCGCTGACAGCATAGAGAAAGTCATTGGCGTCGAGTTCCGCCGTCATCCGCTTCACGGATTCGTCGAGATATTTGTCGGCGGCATCGCGGGTCGGCAGGTCTTTCTGCATGCGCAGCGGCGCACTCCCGGCAATCAGCAGGAAATCGGCGGAGATCTGAAGCGCGGCGCGAGGTTCGCCAGTATACTCGCCGTTCTTCCATTCCGGGTCCTGGCGAATACCGTCGATCACCATTTTTCTCCAGATACGGTTTCGCCCGGCGATTTGCACCGGCAAACATGCCAACGGCATCAGCGCATCCATCGCATCGGGATAGGCCTCGCCCCACATCCATGAATGCATACAGCCCATCGACGTCCCCATCACCAAACGGAGATGATCCACGCCCAGCCCCTTTTCGACAAGCTCATGTTGCAACGCGACCATGTCGGCATAGTCATACTGCGGAAAGCGGGCATGCATGCCGTCGCTCGGCTTGCTGGATTTTCCGTGTCCGACGTTGTCTGGCAGAATGATGTAGTACTTGCTTGCGTCCAACAACTGCCCTGGTCCAAACAGCACGCCGGCAAATATCGGACGGAGGAATTGCTGTCCTGTACCGCTCGTGCCATGAAGGACCAGAACGGCGTTGGCCGTGCGTCCGCGGGCGTTTTTCACTGGTGTGCCGAATGTGGTGTAGTGCATCCGCACCTCGGGCATGGTTTCGCCCGATTGAAATCGAAAATTGTGAATGACAAAGTCGCCCTCGTGTGGCGCTGGCCCGCTCGGCGCATTTTGGACCGCATTCTCTGCTGCCGTCTGCGCTCGGGCTTGCCCTGGAGCCAGCATTATCGCCATGGCCACAAACAGTCCCAGGCGCTTCACGATCCTTATCCTTATTCTTGCCATTGTCCCTCCACATTAGCCGTCATAGTGAGCTTCCAGAAAAGCTGGAGTTCACACCAGTTCCCAACAAATCCAATCCTGTCATGCGGGTACGCTCATCGGGATTGTCTCTGAGGCTGACCCCCTGAACTGCTGAAGCTTCGCATACCCAGCGAAAACCGCGGAACAGGTGGAATCTCCTAAGGGTTGTCGATGAAACTTCCCGCTCCGCTCCTGCTCGACGACGGTTTCAAACAAAAAAAAGCAGTGGGACGCGCAGTTTGCGCGTCTCACTGCTGGGTAGAGTGTTGCTATGCTGCGTTACTACGCCGGGGAAAGCCCCAGCGCAATGTCAATGTCACCGCCCATGTCCACCGCCGTGCGATCCACCGCCATGCGAAGATCCACCGCCGTGCGAAGATCCGCCATGGGAGGATCCACCACCGTGACTGCTTGGCGCCGAATGCCCGCCGCCGTAACCCGGGGCCGAGCGTCCGCCGCCATGAGCACCTCCGCCATAAGAGCGCGGAGTTACGATGGGCTGCCTCATGTTGAGTGGCGGACGAGAGCTTCCACCGTAGCCGCGCGAACCGTATGCGCCTGCGCCATAGCCCCGGCCTTCTGGGCCGGAACTGCGAGCGGAGCCGTATGCACTGCGTTCTTCTGTGCGCCCGGTCGATTCGCCCGACCTTCCTGCCTCGCCCGATCTGCCTGACTCAGAGGATGCGCGCGAAGCCATCGGCGAAAATCTCTGCCAGCTACCGCTATTGCCACTTTCGCGTCCGGACGCCGAGCCCCCCGAATTGCCGGGTTTGTAAGGCGATGCCATATTCGAATTGCCACGCGCTTCCGAGCTTCTCTCGGAGTTTGGGTTGGAGCGCGGGGCTTCGCGGCTGCTTCCTATCGACCTTTCATTCGCCGTTGCACCCGTGTTACCTCGGCTCGTTTTTTGGGCCGAGAAGAAATGTTGATTCTGCGACACGTTCCGAGTCGTTGAAGCAGCCGCCGGACGTCCGCTAGCCGAAAAGCTTTCCCGGCTCGGACTCGCGGACAATCTCCCAGTGTTGAAACGCGCATTCTGCATCTCCGCATGACCCACAGCCTGCGCATTCATGTGCCCCGTGCCAAAATCCCTGCCTGAAACTGAAGTCGCGCCGCGGAAGTTGGCGTCATGCATCGCGAGGTTCACGTTCGAAAATCGCGAACCGGCGCGCAGCGGAGCAAAACCGCCGCGGTTGAATTCGCCGAAGCGGGCGTAGCCGAAGCCCCCGCCCCACCGGCCCCACCAGGGATGGAAAAAATCACCAGGTCCCAGCGGCAGCCAACCGATCGAGCCGAAGCCAAATCCAAATCCGATTCCGAAACCCCCGCCGAATCCGAAGAATGAAACATAAGCCGGCGCCCAAATCGGACGATAAAACGGGTATCCATAAGCCGGTCCAGGCCACCAACCCCAACCGCCGTTGACATACATCCAGCGCCCGTAGTGATACGGAGCCCAGCCCCACGAATCGTACGAAACCCAAGTCCATCCCCAATAAGGCTCATACACCCACCGGCCATCGCGATACGGAGCCCAGCCAGGCGGCACCGCTGGCCGCCACACCGGACCGTAATCCGGCACTTCGGACCAAGTGCCGTGGGCGTCGAGATCTTCGGTTCCCACGTAGTAGTCGTTAGTCTGCTTTCGCGATACCGAGTTGCGGATCATGCTGTCGCGATCCGAGTTCCACTGATCAAAGTCATCACGAGCCGGCGCTTCGCCGATCTTGTATTGCTCGTCCGCGCCGGTGCCCTGAATGGTAATGAACTGGTTCTGTCCCACGCGCGTGCCACCCTGCGGAGTCGTAACTTCGATTTCGCCTTTGCGGACGAGTACTTCGGTGTGATCGTCGGCTGTAACCAGAATGCGAAAGCTGGATTCGCGCCGCTCGGTGCGAATGGCAACGTTGGGCGTATCGATTTCCGCGTCCGCATCGCTGTTTCTGAGAACGGTGTAGTTCGCCATGCCGTGCCCAAGTTGAATCTGAATTTGCGAGCGCGTGAGCTGCGTGATGTTCGCCTGCGTATGCTCAGCCAGGCGCAGCATGTTGGCATAGTCGAGTTGAAGTTCAGTGCGCGCTTTGTCGCCGGTCGAAACCCCGTCACCCGCAAGCACGGGAGCATTGAGCGCCGCTGCGGACCAATCCTTGGAATCGCCACGCTGCGTGGAAACGTCGCCATGAATCAGACTGATGCGCGCCACGCCGTTTTTCTCCTCCGGAGCCGGTGCGCTGGAAGCCGGGTTGCCGGAGCCTGGGTTGCTGGAATTTGGGTCGTTGGGACCTCCCGCCGGGGCCTGATTCATCGAACCCTGATCCATAGAACGATCCATGGAATCCTGGTCCATGGAACCCTGGTCTGCGGGACCCTGGTCGTTGGGACCGGGCACGGGCGCTTGCGTAGGCGCTTGAATGTTCGGCGACGGCTTCGAATTCTGATCCGGCGCCTGATCGTCCTGGTTCTGAGCGCCGTTCTGACCGTCGTTCTGACCGATGACGGCGCCTGGAGTCGCCATCATCAATCCCAATCCTAAGAGTGCGGCTATTAATTTGAATTTCATTGCGTACCTCCACCTCGTTCGGGACACAACCATCTGCCTGAAAGAATGCAGGCAGAATGCCAATGTCGGACGCTAGGCGGCTATTTATCTAACTGATTTATGTTCAATAACTTAGGAGAGACATAACACCGAGGTCAGTCGGCGGCCTGCGGCGGTCCGGTGGCCCGGCTCCACCACTGTGGTGGTTTTCGGCCATGGGTCTGCCTTTCATCGTCATAAGGGCCAGTCGGCTTTTTCAACGACGGCGTGTTTCATCTTGTGCCCATTGTTTAACGGGCAATTTGCGAAAGGCAAAGGTCCTGCTCTAAGTCTGCCTTCGGATTGACGTGCGAGTTTTGCATGCAGGCGTGAAGGGAAAACGGCCTCGATCTCGTTTTAGGGAGTGAGGTTTGAGCGTTGCATGGGCTCCGGAGTAATGCGCCAATCTTCGCAAAGAACGCGAATTAGTGGAGCACCGGTTTCATCGGTGAGGTTTGCCCTGCGACGATAGGTTTCAGCCATCGAACCAATCAGACTAGATATCTTTGTTACATGGCGACAACGTCACACCCACGCAAGCTGAAGAAAGCTTGCAAGGGTCTTAATGGATGGAACCAGTATCGCCATACCAAACACGCTGGGTTAGGAGGTTGCAATGTCTTTACGAGTCCCCCGAAGGATGGCCGTTCTCGCTGCGCTTACTTTTGTCGCGTTCCTCAGCGGCTGCCAGAAGCAACACCGGGCGGTCACAACTTACCACTACGACAATCTACGCACCGGCTGGAATCATGAAGAGAAAGAGTTGAAGTACGACAAGGTCCAGAGCGCGCACTTCGGCCTGATACAGAATGTAACTCTGGACGACCAGGTGGATACGCAACCTTTGGTTGTACCGCACGTGGATATCCCCGCGGGGCCCAGCCCCGGAGTGCACGATGTCGTCTATGTGGCCACGGAGAGCAACACCATCTATGCGATCGATGCGTCGAGCGGAGAAATACTGCTGCACCCGAAGTTTGGAAACCCGGTTCCCCTGCCGCAGGGATGCAACAACAACGGGCCCAACGTTGGGATCAATGGCACGCCGGTCATTGATCGCGCAAGCAACACGATGTACGTGATCGTCTATACTCTTGTGGCTGGCGCTCCGACCTATCACATCCATGCGCTCGATTTGAATGCCCTGACCGACAAGGTCCCGCCCCGCGTGGTGGCCGCCTCGTTCGGGGCATTCACCTTTCAAGCCGCGTGGCAGCGTCAGCGTCCAGCGCTCCTGCTGGCCAATGGAAATGTTTACGCCGGTTTCGGCAGCTTCTGCGATTGGGGGGGAACACATTCGCGTGGTTGGCTCCTGGGCTGGCAAACCGGATCGCTCACTCCGCTTCCGGCAAATCAACTGAATGATCGCGAAGCGACCGCTCCGAACAGCTCCCTCCATCGGTTCCTCGCGTCGATCTGGATGTCGGGCTACGGTCCTGCGGCCGACGAGGCGGGCAATCTGTTCTTCGTCACCGGTAATTCCGATTCAAACTACAACGTCCCTATCAGCATCCAGGAGAGTGTGGTGAAAATGTCGCCCGACCTGACTACAATCAGGGACTTCTTCACTCCCTCGAACGAGGCCAATCTCGATTCCGGCGATACCGACTACGGCTCTGGCGGCGCCATGTTGTTGCCTGATCAGTCCGGATCGACACCACACCTAATAGCGGCGGCGGGGAAAGACGGGCGCATGTTCATTCTGAACCGCGAAAGCATGGGCGGCTCTACGCCCGGCGGACCGGACAAGGTGGTCACTCAGGCGAATATCGGTGGGTGCTGGTGTGGACCGTCGTACTTTCACCACAAGATTGTGAGCAGCGGCGGGTCCAACGTGATCCTTTGGAGAATCCAAACCTCGCCTAGCACCAGCCTGCAGAATGAAGGTACCTCCGAAGGTATTGGCGGCGGCGCGCAAGATCCCGGATTCTTTACGACCGTCTCCTCGGACGAAGATGATCATCCGATCATCTGGGCAGTTTCGCGGCCAAGCAATTCCAGCCCGGCGGACATTTCCCTGTTCGCGTTTAAGGCAGAGCCGTCCAGCAGCGGGGCGCTGGACCCCTTGTTCCAAGCCCCGGCGGGTACTTGGCCGAATACAGGAGGAAATTCCAACATCGTGCCGGTGGTGGCGAACGGCAAAGTCTACGTGGCGAGTTACAAGCAACTCAGCATTTTCGGAATGCATTGAGCGGAGGAGGTTTCGATGAAAAAGATTCGGATTTGCGTGCTGGTGCTGGCGGTTGTAGCCAGCGGGAGTCGTTTTGTGATGGCACAGGCGCCCGCCCCTGAAGCTGCGAAGAAAGAGAACGCAGCGGAACGGGGAGCGACGCGGGAAATCTACGGCAAGATTCAGAGCGTCAAGGGGACGATGGCTACGCTTCAGACGCGGACGGGAACTCTTGTGCAGGTAGATGCCAAACCGGCAATAGCCGCCGATCGTAGCGTTACCCTGATAGTTGGACACGCCATTGACGTAAAGGGTACGCTCGACAAAGCAGGTGTGCTCCACGCGGAAACTATCCAGAGAGCGAAGGATTCCACGGCTATTTGGCCCGCTGATCGCTAGTCAGCAAAGGAAATGAAGAGCATTTTTCGATCACCCGATGACCCGATCTTTCACTCACCGTCGTTGTCGTCGATACCAATCTTCGACAAGCGATACCGCAGCGCATTCCGCGATAGCCCAAGCAGACGAGCGGCCTGCGACTTGTTCCCACCAGCGCGTTTCAGAGCCTCGCGGATCATTTCGTCTTCCCACTGGTCGAGCGTCATGCCATCGGGCAGGAAGCGATCGGAGGCAATGCCGGTGCGATTGCGCGGCGAGTCGAGTTGTATGTCGCTGGCTTCCAACTGGCTGCCCGAAGCGAGCGCGCAAGCACGTTCGATCACGTTCTGCAGTTCACGCACATTGCCCGGCCAATAATGGCTGACAAGGAGCTGCATGGCCGCGGGCGAAATGCCGGTAATTGTTTCCGACCTCCCGGAATCCTTGGCGAAGCGAACCAGGAACAGGTTGGCTAATCCAGGGATATCTTCTTTGTGTTCGCGCAGAGGCGGGATATCGATCGGGACCACATTGAGCCGGTAGTAGAGGTCTTCGCGAAAGGTTCCGTCCTCGAGCGCGGCCCGCAGATCGCGGTTGGTGGCGGCGAGAAGCCGGACGTCGACTTTGATGGTGCGCGTGCCGCCGAGGCGTTCAAATTCACGTTCCTGCAGCACGCGGAGAAGTTTGACCTGGATGGCCGGCGGCACGTCTCCGATTTCATCGAGGAAGAGAGTGCCTTTGTCAGCGAGTTCGAATTTGCCCGGCTTGCTGGTGGCGGCTCCGGTGAAAGCTCCTTTTTCGTAGCCGAAAAGTTCGCTCTCCAATAAATTTTCAGGGATAGCAGTGCTGTTGATCTTGACGAAGGGACCGGCAGCACGGCGCGATTTTTCGTGGATGGCGCGGGCGATGAGGTCTTTGCCAACGCCGCTTTCCCCGCCCAGCAGAACGGTGGAGTTGGTAGGTGCAACGCGCTCGACGGTGGCCAGCACCTCCTGCATCTTGGGACTGATGGCGACGATGTTGGGATGGCTGTACTTTTGTCCGAGGGCTTCGCGAAGCGACCGATTCTCCTCACGCAAGCGTGAATTATCGAGCTCCTTGTGCACCACGATCCGCATTTCGGCGAGAGAGAACGGCTTGAGCACGTAATCGCTAGCACCGGCTTTCATCGCCTCAACCGCTGTTTCAACCGACCCGAACGCGGTCATAACGACGATGGGCAACGCGGGATTTTGCTGCTTGGCGGTTTGCAGAAATTCGAGCCCGTTCATACCGGGAAGTTTGAGATCAGTTAGAACAAGGTGAACGGGTTCGGAGGCAAGCAGCCTCAAACCAGTTTCGGCATCGCCAGCAGAGAGCGTTTTGAAGCCGTCGTCGCCAAGGTTCAGCTCCAGCAGTCGCCGCATCTTGGCTTCGTCTTCGATGATGAGGATGGTTGGCATTTGGTCGTTAGTCGCTGGTCGTTCGCTGTTCGTCGTTCGTCGTTTGTCCTTCGCTATTCGCTATTTGCTAACCTGCCGTTGCTTGCGCTTCTTTGGCCTCGGCTGCTTCTTGCAGGGGAAAGAATAGGGTAAACGCAGCTCCGCCTTCTGGCGCGTTCTCGACATGGATCGACCCATGATGCCCGTCCACGATCTTCGAAACGATGGAAAGGCCCAGGCCCACGCCGGTTTTCTTCGTGGTCACAAACGGGTTGAAAATTTCTTCGCGCAGCTCTTCGGCAACACCAGGGCCGGTATCAGCCAGGCGGAGTTCCACACCTTCACGATCGTTCTGCGTAGTGAGGCGAACGTCAACCCGCAGCGTGCCGCCGTGGTCTTCATCCTGCATGGCTTCATAGGCGTTCTGCACGAGATTGAGAAAGGCCTGCTCGCATAGGCTCTCGTCGAGCGGAACGAGCGGCAGTTCGCTGGCGTAGTGGCGCTCGACACGCACGGGCTCGGCCGTAGCCGCTTTGTCCGTAAAACGCCCGGCGACAATTTGCAGGACGCGATCAAGCAGGGCGGTCAGGTCCGCGGGACGCGGTTGCGCGTGAAGAGGGCGAGCGAAATCCAGAAACTCAGTAACGAGAGCGCTGAGCCGGTTGACCTCGGTCGAAATGTATCCGGCTAACTCGCGGGCAAGCTCGTCGGAGGCCTGTAGTTTCTGGGTCAGCATTTCGGCCGAGCCCTTGATGACTCCGAGAGGATTGCGGATTTCATGAGCCAATCCGGCAGAGAGCTGACCGAGAGCGGCCAGCCTTTCGGATCGTCGCGCTTCAGCCTGAGCCTGTTCGAGCCGGCGATTGGTTTCCGCGAGGCGTTCGGCGAGTTCACGATACAACTGGGTTTGATGCTGACTCTGCTGCGCGAAGCGGTTGACGACCATGGCAGCGAGAAAGAAGAACATGACGCGCAGCGCGAGGAGGCCGAATGCCTCGGGAGTCAGTTCATATTCCTGCATCGCGGGATAGAGATACGAGCAGTAGGCGGCGGATGCAAACAGCGTCCAGAGCAGCGTCAGCCACGTGCCACAGTAAAGTGCCGCGGTAACCACCGGCAGATAATAGATCGGATAGTAACTGCTGTTAATGCCGACTTCGCCAGTGTGATCGATAAGCAGGGTTGCCAGCAAAATCTTGAGCAGGATGACGTAGAAGACTCCGCGCTTGGGGAAGTGGGAGATCAACTTTGTCTCCAGCAGTTGCACCACGCCGATGGCAAGAAGAATTAACTGCTTGTGCCATTCGAATTGCGGAGGGAGCACAGCCAGCCCAACCAGGAAGAGCAGCCAGATGGTGAGCCAGGCAGCGTCGAGACGGCTAAACCGCCGCGATTCGGGATCGAGAATGGTTGGCGCAGGTGCCACGCAGCTTCCATCCAACCGCAGAAAGCCCCCCGGCGTCAATTGGAAGGCGGCTTCCCTCCGGTTCACATAAGGAATTCCAATCACCAACATAAATAGTTTCGATTTCCGCAAACGGCGGCTCAGCGACTATTGTTATGGGTGCTGCACGACTCAAGCGGGGAGTGAGAAGGCATTGATGAAAAATCCGGCCACTGTTGGTCTTACGCTGGTGATGGTGTGTCTATTCGCGATCGGAGCCTCGGCGCAGACTACGGGCGGAAATGCCGCCGAGAATGGTGCCCAATCGGCACAGATCGCAAAATTGGAACAGGCAGTGGCCGACGCAAAGTCCGCCGGCGACAACGCCTGGATGCTGACAAGTTCTGCCCTGGTCCTGATGATGACCGGACCGGGTCTGGTATTGTTCTACGGCGGGTTGGTGCGCAAGAAGAACGTCCTGTCGACGATGATGCAAAGCTTCGCCTTGATGGCCATCGTGACTCTGCTGTGGGGCGTAGTCTCATATAGTCTGGCCTTCGCTCCAGGAAACAGCTTCATCGGCGGCTTGCACAACGTCTTTCTCCGCGGCGTGGGAGCGCAACCCGACCCCGATTACGCCCCGACCATTCCACTTCAGACATTCATGGTGTTCCAGTTGATGTTTGCCATCATCACCCCGGCACTCATCACGGGTGCGTTCGCGGAGCGTATGAAATTCAGCGCGATGACAGCCTTCATGGTGCTGTGGTCGCTCGTGGTGTATGCCCCAATGGCGCACATGGTCTGGGGGAAGGGTGGCTTGCTGAATGCCTCTCTTGGGGGACGGTTCCCCTGTCTGGATTTCGCCGGCGGCACGGTGGTGCACGTGACGTCGGGTGTATCGGCGTTAGTGTGCGCATTGTATCTGGGGCCCCGGATCGGCTATCCGAAGCAATCGATGCCTCCGCACAGCGTGGTTTTGAGTTTCATGGGGGCCTGCTTGCTCTGGGTGGGATGGTTTGGGTTCAACGCGGGCAGTGCGCTGTCGGCGGGGGCTCTGGCTACGAGCGCATTCGTTGCCACGCATTTTGGCGCGGCCGCCGCAACCGTCGGCTGGAGCGCTGCAGAGTGGTGGAAGCGAGGGAAACCCAGTGCCCTGGGCGCGATCTCGGGAGCCGTGGCGGGGCTGGTCGCGATTACGCCAGCGGCCGGTTTTGTCTCGCCCATGTCGGCAATCGCCATCGGATTGGCCGCGGGTATTTTCTGTTTCTTCATGGTGACCAGGGTCAAATCTATGTTCCGATACGACGATTCGCTCGATGCGTTCGGCGTTCACGGCGCGGGTGGGACTCTGGGAGCTCTGCTGACGGGCGTCTTCGCCGCGAGCGCCGTGAATCCTATTTTTAAGAATGCTCAGGGGCGCACGCTGCCTTCGGGATGGCTCGAAGGCAATGCCCACCAACTACTGAATCAGTTGGCCGGGGTAGCGATTGCCTGGGGGTTGGCGATCGTGGGCACCGTGGTCATCCTAAAACTGGTAGACATCACCATTGGCCTGCGTGTTCCAGAGGACCATGAGATGCAAGGTCTTGATCTCTCGCAGCACGGCGAAGAGGGATACTATTGGGAGCCGGCCGCATAACGAGAAACCGAAACGGGGCAATCGAATCAAGGGAACGGAGAACCATGACAAAGATCGAAGCGATTATTCAAGTTTCCAAACTCGAAGTGGTCAAAGACGCATTGCACGAGGTGGGTGTCGAAGGCATGACCGTTTTTGAAGCCAGAGGACATGGCCGGCAAAAAGGGCACACCGAGTTTTATCGGGGACGCGAGTACACGGTGGACTTGATCCCGAAAGTGAAACTCGAGATCGTGGTCGCCGACGAAATGAAAGAGAAAGTCGTGCAGGCCATCGCCAACGCGGCCCGCACCGGCAAAATCGGCGACGGGAAGATTTTTCTTTCGCGCATTGACGAAGCGATTCGGATTCGCAACGACGAACGTGGCGAGAGCGTGCTGTAAACGCGCGCAATTTCGGAACGGCGGATCGACGGCAAAAGATCGACATCCCCCTTATCTGCTTGCTTGCGAGCAGAGCGGAATAAAGGCTGGAGCAGGGGCTGAACACATCGGGGAGACTGTCATCGAATGACCACCGGGGCCACCGTCCGCAGCGAGTTACGGGACCTGTACGTGCGGGAATCCACTGCTATCGAGCAGGAATTCTCCGTCACGGGTGAAGGGCGCACCGCGCTCGCCCGCCGCACCGCACTGGTCGATTCGATTGTTCAGCGGCTCTGGAGCGAGATCATCGTGGGTGCTGCGACTGCCGACCCAGTCACCCCGAAGAGCTTCGTGTTGGTGGCCACCGGAGGATTCGGGCGCGGCTGGCTTTTCCCCCACTCCGATATCGATCTGCTCTTTCTGCATGCCAACGGCAACTCCGAGAGTGAATTCAAAGATCCCATCCGGCGTTTTTCACAAGAACTCTGGGACCTGCGTCTGAAGCTGAGTCCAGCCACGCGAAATTTAGCGGAGTGCGAAAGGTTGGATCCGAACAATGTTGAGTTTGCCATCTCGCTGCTCGACTGCCGGTACCTGGCGGGCGATCGCGAGCTTTTTTCACGGCTCCACGAGAAATTTGTTCCTCGGTTGGTGGGGCGGGATTTTCAGAACCTGATCCAGAACCTGGCCGAACTCACGCGTGCGCGTCATCACAAATTTGGCAATACGGTTTTTCATCTGGAACCGAACGTAAAGGATGGGCCCGGCGGTTTGCGAGACTACAACGTAGCCAACTGGCTGGCGCTGATTTCGGCGATGGAAAAGCTGAAGGTGTGGCCGGACATGAAGACTCTACTGCCGGTTTCATCGCGAAGGGCGTTCGACGCGGCGCTCGATTTCCAGATGTCGGTGCGTTGTTTTCTGCACTTCCGCCACGGGCGTCACGACAACACGCTCACCTGGGAAGCGCAAGACGAAGCGGCGGCGAGGAAGATCGGCGCGAGCTTTGGTATGAACGAGGCGGAAATCGCGACCGCAGCGGACTGGATGCGCGTCTACTTTGGCCACGTGCGTAGCGTGCACCGCGTCTGCAACCAATTGCTGGAAGAAATTCCCGCAGCCTGGTCGTCGTTGTACCGGCAATTTCAGGGCTGGCGATCACGAGTCGCCAGTGAGGACTTCTCGGTAGTTGATGGACTGATTTTTTTGAAGCAACCGCAGCAACTGGGCGGACTGCGCGATCCGGAAATGCTGTTGCGGCTCTTTCATTTCATGGCGGAGCATGGCCTGAAACTGAGCACGACCACCGAATATAAAGTCGAGCAGGCACTGCCGGGGCTGGCGGCGACGCCTCCGCGGGGCGCCGAGTTATGGCTTTACCTGCAGGAAACGCTGGTGCAACCGCATGCGGCCGACGCTCTGCGCGCCATGAACGCGCTTCGGCTGCTGGCGCTTCTGCTGCCGGAACTGAAAGGGATTGAAGCACTGGTAGTGCGGGATTTTTACCATCGCTACACCGTGGATGAGCATTCGTTTCTGGCGATAGAAAATCTGCATCGTCTAAAAGAATCGAAATCGGAATGGGACCAGCGCTTTGGCGCGTTGCTGGGTGAACTCGAACAGCCAGAACTGCTTTACCTGACGCTGCTGCTGCATGATTCCGGCAAAGCCGTGCCCAGCGAGAATCATGTTGAGGCCAGTCTGCAACTTACCGACAGCTGCATGGAGCGGCTGGATCTTGATCCGGTGGATCGCGAGACGGTGCGATATCTGGTCGCCAGCCATCTGGAAATGTCGGCGGCGATGCGGCGCGATGTATTCGATCCAGCAAATGTGAAGTCGTTTGCGGAAAGAGTGGGCGTACCCGAGCGGCTGAAGATGCTGTGTCTGCTGACCTATGCCGACATCAAAGCCGTGAACCCGGAAGCTATGACGCCATGGAAAGCGGATAACTTATGGCAACTCTACATTGCGTGCGCGAATTATTTGAGCCGGAGCGCCGATGAGCGCGTGCACACGGGCGATGAGGACTCCAGCCTCGCGCATCTGCGTTCCCTGGCGCCTGTAGCAGGTAAAAAAATAAACAGTTTTCTGGAAGGATTGCCGCAGCGGTATCTGCGGATCCACGGCGCGGCCGACGTCCTGGCGCATGCCGAAATGGCCGCCCGGCTGGGACAGGATGGCGTCCAATTAAATCTGAAACAAGTCCGTCACTGGTATGAGCTGACACTGATTACCACCGACCGGCCCTTCCTGTTCGCTTCGGTTTCGGGGGCGCTGGCCGCCTGGGGAATGAACATCGTGAAAGCGAATGCGTTCTCGAATGCCGCGGGCATGGTGGTGGACACTTTCTATTTTACGGACCGCTTTCGAACCCTGGAGATGAATCTGCAGGAATGGGAGCGTTTAAAGAAGAGCATCGCGGCCGTGATTAAAGGAGAAGCCGACGTGGCGCGCATGTTGCGCGACCGCCTGAAATCGGAGAAAACGGACAGCGCGAAGGTCAAGATCGCGACGCATATTGAATTCGACGATAACTGCTCGGCGCACAGCACGATGGTGCAGGTTCTAACCCAGGATCGTCCGGGACTGCTATACCGTATGTGCTCGCTGGTCTCGAAACATGAGTGCAATATCGAGATTGCGCTCATCGAAACCGAGGGTCAGATGGCGATTGATGTCCTATACCTGACCTCAAGTGGTGCGAAGTTGAGCGCAGATCGCCAGGCGGCGTTGGGACAGGCGCTACGCGACGAGCTCGCGGCGAAGTAGCTTTTTCCTCTACGCAGAAAAGTATGGAGAGAGACGGGTTTAATTTGTTGTCATTCCATCTTCAATTTTTCTAACCCATCTCCATCACTGACGCTATTACTGACTCTTGTGGTCCGCAATCTCGCGATCCGCATAGTATCCGTCTCTGGTTTGAACGGTCAGCTCTTTCTTTTTCACCGCCAATTGAACGTGATGATAACCAGAGGTCGCGCTATCTTTATCAGGCGTATAACCCATGTTGTACTGGACGCGTAGCTCCTCGACAATGCTGTCGTAAATATCGCCGACCGTTTCTTTTTTGGTGACTTCAAAGAAACGTCCGCCCGTTTCTTTAGAAATTCGCTCGAGAATTTTCTTGCCATCGGCGTGCGAACTCTCGGAAGGACGCTGCCCTCCGCGACCGCCTCGGCCTCCACCGCCTCCGCCGCCAGGTCCTGGCCAACCGCCGCCGGGCCCGGGCCAACCACCACCACCGCCGCGGCCCATTCCGCCGCCCTGCCTTTGGCCTTCGTCGCGGTGAGGTTCCGCGAAATAGATGGAGTAAATAACGGTGTCGGCACGTTGCGCCGCCTCAATCGCGCCTTCCAAGTACGTCTTGCTGCCACGATCAACGCCATCCGAAAGAATGATGAGTGCCTTCCGGCCCTGCTGTTTCTTCATCAACTCGTTCGACGCCAAATAAACGGCGTCGTAAAGCTGTGTACCGCCGTGATGAGAGCCCGAATCCGAGCCGGAAGGGGAATTAGAGGGGTCGTTGGGATCGTTCGATCGATCGCGATCCGATGGCGTCTTGAGCAAGTCGAGCGCCGCCTGCAGTTTGTCATGGGATGAAGTCAGGTCCTGCAGCAGTTCCACTTCACGATCAAAATGAATGAGAAAAGCCTTGTCCTTCGGCTGCACGAGCATCTGGTCGAGGAAACTGCGGCTCGCGTTGCGCTCCGCGTCGAGGACGTTGCTTTGACTGCGGCTGGTGTCGACCAGCAGACCCAGGGTGAGCGTAAGATTCGCGTCCTGAGAAAAATACTTGATGGTCTGCGGGCGGCCATCCTCCTGCAGCGTGAAATCGTCTTTCGTGAGGTCGCGGACGATCTTGCCGTGTTTGTCGCGCACCGTGACCGGCAAGGTCACCACCTTGACGTCGACGGCGATGGTGGAAACGGCATCCTGGGCCCACATCGCCGAGCCGGCTCCAGGAAGAGCGACCAGCACGACGATCAGCGCAGAGGTAACCGACCTCCACAAGGGCGACCAGCCCGCAATCGTTTCTTTGTCTAAGTCTCTACTTGGCCGGGATTTATACGGCCGGGATTCATTCACCGCGCATCCTCCGTTTGTCGTTATCGCAGACGAATCTTGAGAGCGCTGAATCTGCACAGGAAAATAGAGTACACCGCCAGGATTGCACCTGCCCAACTCGGGAAGGCCAAGGTCAGCCGGTAGAGCAGACCCGCCGCGACTGGCTCGGCCTGCTTTTCGGGAATGGATTTGTCAGCGGACATGGGCAGCCATGCAAGCATCGTTTTCTCATTTATGAGAAGGGTTGTAAGAGTGGATGCGCCGCGATGGAGGGCAGTTGCCAGCGTCCTGTAAAAGCACCGTCAACGCCGGGTAAAACTTCGTAAAGGGTCAAGTATGGTGGGTTTGGCGATGCTAAAGTTAGATCATGCAATTCTTCCGGCAGAAGCCGTCGCGGTCGTGCGTCTCGAGGGCGTGCTCCCTGAGGACACGCCTAAAGACACGCCCTCATACAACCTGCTTGCTCACAGCGGCTTTCGCTCTGATCCTCGCGGGGCCAGCCTATGTCTGCGCCCAGGACAAACCGGCGAGCAACTCAGGAGGTGCACAAGTCGCCAAGGCGGTGGGGGTCATCAAGACCATTCAGGCGGATTCGATCACAGTCGCGGCGGAGTCCGGTGGCGAGGTTACGGCGCAACTGACAGGCTCGACGAAGATCCTGCGCGTGCCGCCAGGGGAAAAAGACCTGAAGAACGCAACTGCCCTGCAGGCGCAAGAATTGCAGCCCGGGGATCGCGTGCTGATTCGCGGCCAGGCATCGGCGGACGGGCGCACGATCGCCGCGCTGGCAGTCATTGTAATGAAGCAGTCGGACGTGGCCGCGAAGCAGCAGCACGAACTCGAGGACTGGCAGAAGCGAGGGGTGGATGGGGTAGTCACCGCGGTGGACGCTGCGACCGGTATCATCACAATTTCACCCGGCCGGATCGGCGCGAACAAGAACATCGCCGTCCACATTGCCAAGGATACGATCCTGCGCCGCTACGCGCCCGGCTCGGTGAAATTCGATGACGCGAAACCGGCGCCCGTCGATCAGATCAAGGTGGGAGATCAGTTGCGCGCGCGCGGAACTCGTAGCCCGGATGGCAGCGAAGTAAGTGCGGAGGAAATTGTTTCCGGATCATTTCCAAATATTGCGGGGACTATCAAGGCAATCGACGCCGAGAACAATACGATCACGGTGCAGGATGCGATCAGCAAGAGCACGGTGGTAGTGAAGGTGGTTCCCGACTCGCAACTTCAGAAGTTGCCGGCAGAGATGGCACAGCGCATCGCGATGCGATTGAAAAGCTCGGTGGGGGGCGGTGGAGATCGACCGGGTGGCGTCGGCCAAAGCCAAGCTACGAGCGGGCAAGGTGCTGCGTCAGGTGCGGGCGGAGGACGCGGGCAGGGCGGCGGGCCAGGCGGGAACGGTCCTCCAGACTTGCAGCGCATGTTGAGCCGTTTGCCCACCATCAAGTTGTCAGACTTGCAGAAGGGCGATGCCGTTGTGATCCTGGCGACAGCGGGCAGAACTTCGGATGCGGTAACGGCGATTAAGCTGGTGGCGGGAGTGGAGGCCATCCTGAGCGCGTCGCCAAATCAAAGCGCCTCGCTGCTTTCGCCGTGGTCGCTGGGCGCACCTGGCGGAGAAGGTGAAGCCGCGCAGCAGTGAACAAATCTCAATCAATGTTCTTAATCAACGTTCTCAATCAATGTGATATGCCTGGAAAGAAAAGGTGAGTGTTGAAGCTATCAGTCTTCGTTCTGTCGATTCTGATTCTGGCGCCGCCGATCGCTCTGCCGATGCCGGCATCGGCACAGACCCCACCATCGGCAACGACGGGAACCTTACGCGGGCAAGTCACGGACCCATCAGGAGCGGTAGTTGCGAACGCCGCCGTGGCCGTTCTCGTATCCGGCGGACCAACGCATTCGGCCACGACCGGCAAAACCGGCAATTACGAAATCGGAAATCTGCCGCCCGGCAAGTACACAGTCACGGCCAATGCCCAGGGATTCGCCGTTTTTGTGCAGAACGACGTGGATGTAGCCGCCGGCCAGGTCGCGCAATTCAACATTGCGCTCGACATCACCGTAAAAGAAGAAAAGGTTAACGTGGAGGCGGAAGGACCGACGCTCGACACCAACCCTGCAAATAATGCGAGTGCGATCGTGCTCAGCGGCAAAGATCTGGAGGCCCTTCCCGACGATCCGGATGAATTGCAGTCTGACCTGGAAGCGCTGGCTGGACCTTCGGCCGGACCCAATGGCGGGCAGCTTTACATCGATGGATTTACGGCCGGACAGCTTCCGCCGAAGTCATCGATTCGCGAGATTCGCATCAATCAGAATCCGTTTTCAGCCGAATACGACAAGCTGGGCTATGGACGAATCGAGATCTTCACCAAGCCGGGCACGGACAAGTTTCATGGACAGTTCCAGGTGGTGGGGAACGACTCGGGGCTCAATACCCGTAATCCGTTTCTCGGGGACGCTCTGCAGCAGCCGTACGACTCCGTGATCTATATGGGAAACGTCGGCGGGCCGATCAACAAAAAGGCGTCATTCTTCCTCGACGTGCAGCGCCGAAACATCGACGAAATCGCGGTCGTAAATACGCCCGCATTGGACGGAATCCCGGGTCAGACTCTAACCGAAGACGATCCCAACCCGCGGACCCGCACCAACATCGCTCCACGTATCGATTACCAAGTCAGCACCAACAACGCGCTCACCGGGCGCTACCAGTATTACCGCGATACCTGGGAGAATAATGGCGTCGGGGGTTCAGTGCTGCCGGAGGCTGGCTACAACACCACCTCCACAGAAGACACGGTGCAGATCACCGATACGCAAGTCCTCAGTACGAAGGCTATAAATGAGACCCGTTTTCAATATCTTCGCGATAACAGTGAGCAGACTCCGGTGACGACTCCGTTGCAGACGTTGCCGACAGGGTTCACGACAGATGCGTCCATCAACGTGATCGGGGGATTCACAGGCGGACGCTCCAGTTCGGGAGCGCAGACCGACCACCAGGATCACTACGAGCTGCAGAATTACACTTCGATAGCGCAGGGCAAGCACTTCCTGAAATTTGGAGGGCGACTGCGAGCAGTTCACGAAGTCAATACTTCGAGCGCCGGATTTAATGGCACCTTCACCTTCCCGAGCATCCAAGCCTACGCGGCCGCTGTGCAGGCTCTCGCAGGGGGCGCCACTCAGACCCAGGGCGCGACCCAGTTTACGCTCGATGCAACAACCAGCGGGGCCGTCCCCACGGTGCCGGTCACCGTGGTGGATGCCGGACTGTATGTGCAGGATGACTGGAAGGTTCGTCCCAACCTAACACTAAGCGGCGGGCTGCGCTTTGAAACCCAAAACGCAATCCACGATCATGCGGATTGGGCGCCTCGACTCAGTTTCGCGTGGGGCCTGGGCGGCGGAGGCAAGAGCGCTCCGAAAACCGTACTGCGCGGCGGTTTCGGCCTGTTCTACGACCGATTCACCCAGAACCCGGTACTCAATGCGGACCGCTTGAACGGCGTAACGCAGCAGCAGTACGCCGTGTCATGTCCACAGTCTCAACCGCCGCAGCCGTGCGCACAGATAGATTTTTTCCCGAACGTGCAGCTACCAGCGCAATCCACTTCTCCGATCTATCAGATCGCCCCGGATTTGCATGCGCCCTACGTCATGCAGACGGCGTTTAGCATGGAGCGACAGGTCACAAAGATCGCCAACGTTACGCTTACCTATCTGAATGCCCGCGGCGTGCACCAGCTTATGTCGATCGACATCAATGCGCCGACGCCAGGCACGCCGAACTCGGACGGTCCGCGCCCGAATCCAAACGCAGGCGACATTTATCAATACTCCTCCGCTGGAGTTTTCAGACAGAACCAATTGATCGCGAATTTCAACATCCGCGCTGGAGCGAAGCTATCTCTGTTCGGTTACTACTCGCTGAATTACGCCAACAGCGACCCTATCGGATCCTCGAGCAACGGAGCGTTTGCCAACAACTTCCCATCGAATCAGTACGACGTGAGGGCGGACTACGGGAGAGCTTCGTTTGCCATAAGAGATCGGCTGTTTTTCGGAGGGACGATCGGGTTGCCGCTCGGGTTTCGCCTGAGCCCATTTATGATTTTCAATTCCGGCGCTCCCTACAACGTTACCGTAGGCCAGGACTTGGCCGGTGATTTGCAGTTCAATGTCCGACCCGCATTCAATACAACCAATCCTCCCGGTACGTGCACGTCTCCAATGCTGAGCTGCTACTACACGTTTTCCACGACGAAGGGGCAGCCGTACACGCAGATTCCGATTAACTACCTGACGGGCCCGTCCCTGTTCACGCTGAACCTGCGGCTGGCGAAGACATTCGGCTTCGGGCCGGAGGTCGGTGGAAGAAGCGGGGCGCAGCAGGGCGGCGGTCCCCCTGGCGGCGGTGGTCTACGCGGTGGTGGTGGCGGCTTAGGACGAGGGCCCGGCGGTGGCGGCGGAGGGTTCGGGGGCGGGGCTCCGGCTACCAACCGACGCTACAACCTGACGTTCAGCGTAAATGCCCGAAACGTTCTGAACAGGGTGAATGCGGCGCCGCCCATCGGGGTCCTGAGCTCGCAAGATTTCGGAAAGTCGATTGCTCTGGCGGGTGGGGCGTTTTCGAGCCCGGCGGCAAATCGGAAAATCGAATTGCAGGCTACGTTCAGCTTCTAGAGGCAGCTCTCAGGTCTCAGGTATCAGGAACAGATCTGAGCTTGCCTTAGGTTTTCCTGAGACCTGCGATTTACATTTGAGACCTTTTCTATGTGGAATAATCGGCGTTGATCCGCACATACTCGGCGGTCAGATCGGTGGTGAGAAATCGCACCAAGTGCCGGCCGCGTCCAAGCTGAACGCGAAGGTCGCAGACCGGCTGTGCAAGGTCGCGGTGAGCCTGCCGCTCGTTGAACGCGCAGGCGATTCCATTGCGGCATACTCTCTGGTCGCCAATGAAAATCTGGACGCGCGATGGATCGATGGGCACGCCGCACCTTCCCACGGCCGCGAGAATCCGTCCCCAATTCGGATCGGCCCCAGCCCACGCGGTCTTGACGAGCATTGAGTGAGCAATCGTTCGCGCCACCACCAACGCCTCTTCCCGGCTGCGCGCCTGTTCGACGAACAGACGGATCACGTGCTGCACGCCTTCACCGTCACTGACGATCTGCTCGGCGAGCGACTGGCACACCGCGTTCAGAGCCGCGGACAGCTTCTTTCTGGTGCCAGCATCTCTCACCCGGGCACCGCTGGCGCCGCTCGCGAGCAGCAGCACCGTGTCATTGGTGGAGGTGTCACCGTCAATGGATATGCAATTTAGCGAATCGTCGCATGCCTGGCGCAGAAGAGACTGCAATTGACGCGGACTTGCACCCGCATCGGTAAACAAGTACACCAGCATGGTCGCAAGCTTCGGATGGATCATACCCGCGCCCTTGGCGACTCCCAACAGGGTGACTTCTTTCGAGCCTTCTGTCGACGAAGCGCGGAAGCGCGCGGACGCGATCTTCGGCCGGGTGTCGGTGGTCATGATCGCGTGCGCGAACGCAAGCACGCCTCGCTGACTGTGCGACCGCGCTGAAAGGATGACGAGTTCCGGCAGCCTGGCACAGATTTTCTCTGCCGGCAGTCGAACGCCAATAATGCCAGTCGAGGAAGGAAAGACTTCAGCAGCGGGAACGCCAAACAGTCTTCCGGCTTCGCGACAAACCCGTTCGCAGGCTTGAATGCCGGCGTGTCCGGTGGCGCAGTTGGCGTTTCCGGAGTTCACGACGACGGCTCGAACCCGGCCTCCACTCGAAAGCAACCCCGCGCGGCCAACTTCCACGGGAGCAGCGACGACCCGGTTCTTCGTGAACAACGCGGCAGCGGCCGCGCCACTGGCGGCTTCCGCCAGCGCCAAGTCGGGCCGGCCACTGACTTTGAGACCGGCAGCGATCGCAGAAAAAGAGAACCCGAGGGGCAAACGAATTTTCTCAGGAGAATTTCTTAGTTCAACACGCAGCGTGGTCATGCCTGAATCTTCAACCAGTTCTTCGGCGGCGGCAAGATTGCAAACGTAGGCAGATTTCCGCGGATCATCGCTACTTCATCGCAACGATAAAGCCTGGGGCACTTATAACAGTCTTTGTGGATCTTGTCGGGAAGATCCTGGTGATTAGCAGTAGTAAATCCCATGCGTGAGAAAAATTCTGGAATGCGGGTGAACAAGCAAACGCAGGTGACTTTGTGTTTTTCCGCCTGTGCAAGAAGAGCCTTGACCAGGCGTCTGCCACCGCCGCAGCTTTGGCTGGTGGGATCGACGGTAATCGAACGAATCTCGGCCAGGTGCACGCCATAGAGGTGGAGAGCGCCGCATCCGATGATGCGTCCGTCATGCTCTAGGACGACAAAGTCGCGGACGTTTTCGCAGATCTCTGCCAGCGAGCGCGGCAGCAGCGTGCCGTCGCTGGAGTACGCTGCGATGAGAGCGTGGATCTGCTCGGCATCCGGAAGGACCGCTTCACGCGTGCGCATGGACCTCCTTGGGTCGGGGCGAAGCGATTTTCTCTTTGTTGTTCGTGTTCTTGTGCGTGAGCTCTTCATTTTTGTACAACGCCGCGTCCAGGGCCTTGACCACCTGATCCACATGCCTCTTCTGTATCACGTAAGGCGGCAAAAAGCGCAACACAGTTTCGTGCGTGCGATTGATTATGATGCCTTCCTGCAGCAGTCGCTTGGTCACCGCCTTCGCTAGTTCGGACGACTCCAATTCTACGGCCTGCATCAGTCCGGCTCCGCGGACGTCGTGAATCGACTTGTGCTTTTTGTCGAGCGCCTCAAGCGCCGCGTGAAAATATTTGCCCAGCGCGCGCACGTGGTTCAGCAGTTTCTTCTCCTCGCGCAGGAACTCTATGGCAACGGCGCAGGCCAGCGGGCCTCCGCCGAAAGTAGTGCCGTGCATCCCCGGATGCATGCAACGAGCAACCCGTTCGGTGGTGAGAATGGCGCCGAGTGGCAAACCACAAGCCAGTGGCTTGGCGACGGTGACCACATCCGGCAACACGCCATAGTGTTGATAGGCAAAGTGGCGTCCGGTGCGTCCGAGGCCACACTGAATCTCGTCGAGCACGAGCAACGCGCCGCTCTGCTTCGTCAGGCGCGAGGCGAATTCGAGAAACTCTTGATTGACGGGGCAAATTCCGCCTTCACCTTGGATGGTCTCGATGCACACGGCACAGACGCTGGAATCAAATTTGCGTTGCAGGTCGTCCAGGTCGTTGAACTTGACGAAACTCACACCCGGCAAGAGCGGAACGAACGGAGCTCGATATTTTGGCTGACCGGTCGTGGCCAGTGCGCCAAAAGTGCGTCCATGGAAAGAATTGTCCATGGCGAGAATGCGCCATTTTGGTTTGTGGCCATTCGTATTGTTCATTTGCGCAAAGGCGCGGGCGAGTTTGAGGGCTCCTTCCCAGGCCTCGGTGCCACTGTTGCAGAAGAAAGCCCGGTCAAGCCCGGAGACTTGCGTCAGCAGCCGCGCGAGTTCCGCTTGATACTCGTGGAAGAACAGGTTGGAAACATGAATCAACCGGCCGGCCTGACGCTTGATCGCCGCCTGGATGGTCGGGTGGTTGTGGCCGAGCGCATTGACTCCAATTCCGCTCAGGAAATCGAGATAGCGCTTGCCCTGAGAATCCCAGAGATACACCCCGCGCCCACGAACAAATAGGATGGGCTGGCGCTCGTAAGTGGGAAGCAAGAGCTTCGCTTCCATGCGGGAGACGGAAGCGAGGCTCATGCTCTGAGCACCTCCGTGCCGCATTCCAGCTTGGTGAAATAAAACAGTGGCAGCATTTCGACCTGCGCTGCGGGCAGGATGCGCACCCGTCCCACGCCGGACTTGAGAGCCTGAGTGCAGGCTTCGAGCTTGGGCATCATCCCGCCGCTGACTACTGATTCGTCGATGAGTCCGGCAACTTGCTTGGTATCTACTCGAGACATTACCGAACCGTCGGCTTGTTTTACGCCGGCCACGTCGGTGAGAAAAATCAGCGCATCGGCTTCGCAGGCGATGGCACAGGCGGCGGCCATCTGGTCCGCATTCACGTTGTAATACTGCCCGTCCCCTCCGAGCGCAACCGAGGAAAGCACTGGGATGCCGCCCTCGGTCCAGATAGCTTTCAGCCAGCGCGGTTCAGAAAAGCAGATTTCACCGACATATCCCAAATCGTATTCCGCGTCCTGTTTCTTGCGGGCACGAAAGACGCCGCCGTCTCCGCCACAAAGACCGATGGCCGGCCGCCCGGCAGCAGCGATCGCCGCGACCAAGCTTTTGTTCACGATGCCGGCGAGCACCATCAGGGCAACATCGCGGGTCTCGGCGTCAGTAACGCGCAGTCCGTGCACGAAATCACTTTTCTTCCCGAGGAGTTTTAGGATACGCGTCAGGGCGCTGCCACCGCCGTGCACAACGGCGACCTGATGTCCGTCCTCGGCAAGCTGCACTACCGCTTGCGCGCACTTCTTGAGAGTCTCTTTATCCTCCAGGGCCGCGCCGCCGATCTTGACCACAATTTTCATTGCAGGCCCTCCGCTTCGTCCCAGCCGTACATGAGGTTCATGTTCTGCACGGCTTGTCCGGCTGCGCCTTTGAGCAGATTGTCGAGGCAAGAAACGATCACCAGCCGGCGGCCATCGCGCGCGAGGCAGAAACCGAGGTCACAGTAGTTGGTGTGCACGGAGAATTGGATTTCCGGCAGACTCGCTGCGGGGAAGATGCGCATCCACCGCTTGTCCTGGTAGAAATCGTGGAAACAACTTTGAATCTCGTCCGCCGTCATTTCGCGTTTCAGGTGCACGTAAATCGTAGACAGAATTCCCCGAGGGATTGGCAAGAGATGGGGAGTGAAGATCAACTGTCCCGAACCGAGGGCCAATTGCTCGAGGATCTCGCCGGTGTGACGGTGTCCGAAGACTGAGTAGGCGGAGAAATTGTCGGCCACGGAGACGAAGTGAGTACGCGCCGTGGGCTCTTTGCCCGCGCCGGACACGCCGGACTTCGAATCGGAGATGATGCCGCGATCGCAATCCACAAGGCTGGCCGAAAGCAACGGTGCCAGCGCAAGAATGACGGAAGTCGCATAACAGCCTGGATTGGCAACCAGAGCGGCCGACGGGATCTGGTCCGCATTCGACTTCAATTCGGGCAGACCGTAAACGGCGCGCTCGGTGAGTTCCGCCGCGATCTGGGCATTCGCATCTTTGAAACCGTAGACGGCGCGATTCTGTTCCTGTTTCAGCCGCCACGCGCCGCTCAGATCAACGATCCGCAGCCCGCGGGTCATTCGCCCGGAGGTCATCGCCTCAGCAACAAGCTCGCGGGAAACGGCGTGCGGTGTAGCCAAGAACAGCAACTCGACGCCATGCTGCTCTAGCGCGGACCACGAAAATGGCTGGACGGGCGAATGGCCGTTGTCAGAAAGGTGCGGCAAGCCAGGCCCGCCGGATTCGGCGGTCTCTGCGCTGCGCCGCAAGAGCAAGGGCGCATCGGTCCGAGGATGCCGGCCGAGAAGGCGAGTGAGTTCGAGGCCGGAATAGCCGGTCGCTCCGAGAACGGCGGTTTTGAGTTTGGCTGACGTCAAATCTGCTTCGAGCCTTCCTTTTCTCCGTGGAGGCATATTTATCCATTATGATGCATAAATATTCATCTAATAGTAAATGGTCTCGTCCAACTGTCAAGTCGAAAGCGCGGTTCGTGACGTCTTTCGAGACCCTCCGGGTCCGTGAAGCTGCAGTTTTTTTGAAAGGTTTTCCGATAGCTGCAAGAAGAAATATCTATTGGACTCAGCCGATCACAGGCATTTAGTGTGGGGGACTATTGCAGCCCGCGAGTTGGAGACTTGCGAAGACATTTCATGCTGGATTTTACGCCGCCTTTCCGCACGCCGCACTATTCCGCAAGAACGAGCTATCACATTGAAATATCGCACAGAAATAGGAGCACTTCCATGACGAAGAAACCCGACCAGCGGTTAATACGCCGGTCATTATCCGTATCTATTCTGGCCGTCCTTCTCGCCGCTGGGATGTTCACGGTGCTGGCCACGCCCTGTTCTGCCGATGAAGGCCCGAAGCCGGATCCATCGGGCATAGCGACTGGGGACAAAGCTACCGCAGTGGACGCCGCCGGCAATTCCTTCGTGGTCTCTGAACCGACCGACAAAGCGGCTCCAGACTACGTCACGACCAAGAAGGCATTCGACGACTATCAGGCACAAGCGGCGAAAGAGCCACTCGCGGTGAAGCTGGCCGACAGTGTGGGGCACGTTCGCGTGGCCACCAATTTCGCCTGGACCTTGAATACGGGTTATCTCGTCCTGTTCATGCAGGCGGGTTTCGCTCTCCTCACCTGCGGACTGGTGCGAAAGAAAAATGTCGCGCACTTGATGATGCTGAATTTCGCGGCCTACGTCTTCGCCTTCTTGGCCTACTATGCCGTCGGATATGCATTCCAGTTTGGAGCGGTTGCCATCAATGCCGCGCCCACCAACCTGGGCGGCATTCCCACTCTCAACAAGTTTCTGATTGGGAGCGGATCGTGGGGATTTGTCGGTGGGAAGGGGTTTTTCCTCACCGGACCAGCTTATGACAGCGCCAGCAACTGTTTAACCCTGTTCGAAGTCGTGTTCATGGAGACCGCCGGGTACATCATCGTCGGCGCCATCTGTGAGCGGATCACCTTCTGGGCATTTCTGCTCTGCGAGCTATTCATCGGCGCGATTCTTTATCCGATCTCCGGTTGCTGGGTGTGGGGTGGCGGATGGATGTCACAAATTGGAACGACGCTGAATCTCGGTCACGGGTATGTCGATTTCGCCGGTTCCACGGTGGTCCATGGGGTGGGCGGTTTCTGCGCCATGGCTCTGGCGATCATTCTCGGTCCGCGACTCGGGAAGTATGGGCCCGGGGGTAAGATCCGCGTCTTTCCCGCGCACAACATCGTATATGTCGTGACCGGTACCTTCATTCTGCTCTTCGGCTGGATGGGCTTTAATCCTGGCTCGACCTTGGGTGCCACCGACCTTCGCATTTCAGTGATCGCGGTGAACACCAATCTTGCCGCCGTTGCGGGATCGGCGGTCGCGATGGTCTTGTGGTATTTCTTGTTCGGGAAGCCTGATATCACGATGGCGTGCAACGGCATGCTCGCCGGGTTGGTCGCCATCACCGCACCTTGCGCTTTTGTGTCGCCAACCTCCGCCGTCATCATTGGCGTGCTGGCCGGCCTGCTGGTGTGCGGCGGAGTCCTGTTCAACGACCGCGTTCTCAAGGTCGATGACCCCTGCGGTGCGATTTCAGTACACGGCTACTGTGGCTGGCTGGGCGCGGTCAGCGTGGGCATCTTTGCCGACGGCGCGTACGGCGCTGGATGGAACGGCGTCGGCGCAACGTCGTACCTGGGCCATACCGGCCAGGGAGTAACAGGCCTGCTCCACGGCGATACCCGGCAGTTCCTGTGCCAACTTATGGGAGCAACTTTGATTGCCGCTTGGGCGTTCGGCGCGACTTACGTGGTCTTCTGGTGCGTCAACAAAGGAAAAAGCATGCGCGTGGCGCCCGAGGTGGAAGAGGAAGGCCTCGACGTCCCCGAGTTTGGGATGCCAGCGTATCCCGAAGACGCAGTGGCCCCGGCCTCATACTGAAGAAAAGACGCGGCATACCGGTCCCCGCCGCCCAGCGAATGGACGCATGCATAAGCCGCGCGCTTTTTCTTACTTTTACATCTTTAGCCGGAGGTCGCTCGAGGTGCCGCCGGCTGCCGGAACGTAGCACTTGAGCGTGTAATCCATGACCATGCGATCGGCGTTGAAGCGCCAGCCGAGGGTGCGAATAGTGCGCTTCATGCGTTGGATCCAGCCACGCGGCAAGCCGTCGCGATCCCGCTGATAGTACAGAGGAATCACTTCTTCGCGCAACACGCGCATCAGATCCTCCCCGTCGCGAGTGTCGTGCACATTCATGTCGGAGTGAGTTCGGCCGTTTCCGATAGCGAAGCCGTTCAAGCCGTCGTAAGCTTCCGCCCACCAACCGTCCAGCACCGAGAGGTTTAAGCCGCCGTTCAAAACGACTTTCTGGCCGCTGGTTCCCGAGGCTTCCAGCGGACGCCGCGGATTGTTAAGCCAGACATCAACACCCTGCGTCAAATGGCGGCCGACGTTGATGTCGTAGTCCTCGACGAAGACGAACTTGTCGGAAAACTGCGGGTCGCGCATCAACTGGGCAATCTGCTGCAGAACGCGCTTGCCGGGTTCGTCGAGAGGGTGCGCCTTTCCGGCAAAGACGAACTGCACGGGGCGTTTCGGGTCGTTGACCATGGTGGCGATTTTTTCGATGTCCGCCAAAATCAGATTGGCGCGCTTGTAGGTAGCAAAACGGCGCGCAAAACCAATGGTCAGTGCATCGGGACTGAGGACGCGTTCTAGTTCCTGCAGCACGCCGCGCGGTTCATCGCGGCGCGCGGCTTGCTTGACGGCGCGGCGGCGCACAAATTCGATCATGCGCGACTTCAGGTTGAAATGAGTCTCCCAAAGCTCGCCGTCGTCGACGTTGTCAATGCCCTCCCAGATTTTGGCCTCGCTGCTGCGTAGATGCCATCCTGTGCCGAGATGGCGATCGTAGAGGCGAAACATCTGGGGCGCCAGCCAGGTGGGGACATGCACGCCGTTGGTAACGTGTCCAATGGGAACCGAATCTTCCGGCTTGCCCGGGGAAAGTCCCGTCCACATGGCGCGAGAGACTTCAGCGTGCAACGAAGAAACTGCGTTGGCGCGTCGAGAAAGCCGCAGGCCGAGCACGGTCATGCAGAAACGTTCGTCGCTTTCGGGATCCTCGCGGCCTAGCGCCATGAAGGCTTGCTTGGAAAGACCGAGAGCCTCGCGGAGAGGTCCGAGGTGCTCTTCGACCAGATCGGCATCGAAGCGATCATGGCCGGCGGGCACGGGAGTGTGGGTGGTGAAGACCACTTCACGGGCAACCCGCGGCACGGCCTTTTCGAAGCTGATGCCCTCTTCCTCCATGCGTTGGCGAATCGCTTCGAGGACGGCAAACCCGCTGTGTCCTTCGTTCAGGTGAAGAACCCCCGGTGTAATGCCGAGCGCTTTCAGAGCGCGCAGACCGCCCACGCCCAGAAGCAGTTCCTGATGCACGCGAACGCGGCCGTCGCCCCCGTACAAACGCGAGGTCATTTCACGGTCTTCCGGAGTATTGCCTTCCACGTCGGAGTCGAGCAGAAACAAATCACAACGACCCACTTTCACGCGCCATACTTTAGCGTGGATCGCACCATGGCGGGTTTCGACCTGCACCATGACCGGCAGGCCGTTTTTCCCGATCGCTGTTTCCATGGCAAGTTGGTTGACATCGGTTTCCAGGTACTCCTCGTGTTGCCAGCCATCGCGATCGAGGCGCTGACGGAAATATCCCTGGCCATAAAACAGACCTACACCAACAAGGGGGATTCCGAGATCGGAGGCGCTCTTGATGTGATCGCCGGCCAAAACTCCAAGTCCGCCGGAATAGACCGGGAGCGATTCGTGCACGCCAAATTCTGCGGAAAAATAAGCCACCGGACGGGGCCGCAGCACGCCAGCGTGACGCGCACCCCAGGTGCGCTCCGCATCCTGGTACTCGCGCAGGCGACGATACGCGTAGTTGATGCGGCTGTGCAGGGCGAGTTCGGTGGCGCGCGCTTCGAGCTTGTCGAGAGGATACTCGTTCAGCAGCGAGACTGGACTGTGATTGAGCTGCCTCCAGCGCAGCGGATCGAGATCGCGGAATAAGGCGGCGGAGTCGTTATCCCAGCTCCACCACAGGTTGCGGGCCAGCGCCCAGAGCCGCTCCTGGACCGGCGCAATGAACCGGTCGAGGGTACGAGCTTCGCTGACCACGGGCGCAACCCCCTTCGCTGCCTCCGTGAGCAGACGAATCTCTGTTTCCGGAAAGACTCGCGCCTCCACGGTTTGCACTACCAAAACGCCTTGCAGCACACCGCGATCGATGACGGGCACGCCCAGGAACGATTGGTAAGCATCCTCTCCGGCTTCACTGAAATACTTGAATCGAGGATGGGTCCTGACCTGTTCGACGGCCACCGGGCGGACCTGTTCCGCGACCAGGCCGACGAGTCCTTCATTGACCGCCATGCGGAGCTTGCCGACGCATTCACGGCGCAACCCAAGCGTAGCGGCCAGAACGAGATTGGCGCGGTCGGGCTCCAGCAGATAGGCGGAGCAAACATCGGTGCCAAACCGCCGGGCAATTAACGCCACCACGTTCATCAGGGTCTCGGCTGGCTTGCCGGGCTCCGCCGTCAAGTTCGCAATCTCCTCCCACGTCAGCACATAGCTGGCGTCGAGCGAGCAGGCAGCGTGGTCTTGATCCTGAACTAGTTCATTCGATCGTTCCAATCTCGTCTCCATTGATTGAATTCTCTAGTTCCTGCGATCGGTTACCCGCTCCCCGGTCCCACGACCGAACACGGTTGAAAAGACATCCCCAGACCATTCTATCGGGTGGAAACTCATCTTCTCCATATCGGCAACGGGATTGGTGATTACTACGGTGCGCGCCGGATGGCACATTTTCTTCGGTTTCCGCTGCCTTCCATATGTCACCGATCCAATGCGCTGATTCTAAAACTCTAGTATCCGGTGTGCGTGAAGTCCAATTCGAATTGTCGATGGAAAGTATCAGTGAGCAATGACTTCGGTCTGCCCGTGAGCTAAGGGTCCCGCGGCTGGGGACGCCCGACACTCCAAATGGCAACTCTGTGGTGTGAGAAAGAAAAATGCGCGCTGCGCCCAAAACCCGCTCGACGCCGGGTGGAACGCAGCGCGCAACTTGTCATCACGGCTACTCTAGTGCGCTATCCCTGGGAGGGATGCAACACGCGGAAGGTGCTGCCTCCGTTTGACCACACCAGCACGAGTGCGTCCTGGCCGTTCGGCACGCCCGCTAGCGCCTGCGCCACTTCGGACGCGGACTTCACCGCATGCCGGTTCACTTCCATGATGACATCGCCACGCTGCAGGCCGGCATTATCGGCAGGGCTGCCGGGCTTGACGTCCTCCACAACGGCGCCATGAACTGACGGTTGCGCTTGCACTTCGTTTCGGACATCCGGAGTCAAGTCAGCGAGACTCAGACCCCAACGCCCTTTCCCGTGCTCGCCGCCGGCGGTCTCAGTGCCTTTGTCACCCCCCAGCGCTTCGAGCGTCACCGAAATCGTTGTCGGTTTGCTGTCACGCACTACCTGCAGTTGGATCGTGGCACCTGGCCGCTTTTGTCCGACTACCATTTGCAACTCTCCGGCGTCAGTCACCGGCTTTCCATCAAGTTCGGTAATCACGTCTCCGGTGCGCAATCCCGCTTTCGCTCCCGGTGCGTCCGGCTCGACCTCGGTAATCACCGCTCCCTCTGCCTTCTTCACCTCGAAGAACTTTGCATTGTCGGGAGTTACGTCGGAGATCTGAATACCGATAAACCCGTGCGTCACTTTGCCGTCCCGAATCAAGGTCTCCACGGTGGGTTCGACAATCTGCGAAGGAATCGCGAAACCCATCCCTGAAAATGATCCCGAGGATGAAATCAGGAAGGTATTGATCCCGATGAGTTCACCGCGCGCGTCCACCAGCGCTCCGCCGGAGTTCCCGGGATTGATGGCAGCATCGGTTTGGATGAACTCGCCCGGTTTGCGCCGATCGCTGGCGTCCGGATTAGGACGGTTCAGCGCGCTGATGATGCCGCGCGTCACCGTGAAGCGAAACCCATACGGATTCCCGAAAGCCAGCACCGTCTGTCCCGGGTGCAAATTGGCCGAGTTACCCCAAGGCACGCTCGGTAAGTTAGTTCCATTGACTTTGATGACTGCAAGGTCAGTCAGCGGATCGGCGCCGACCAACTTCGCCGGCAAAACTTCCTTGTTGCTCATGGTGACGCGAATATCGACAGCCCCGTCAATCACGTGGTTGTTGGTGACGATGTATCCGTCGGGAGAGATGATCACGCCGCTGCCCAGGCCGTGCTCCATCCTGTTCTGCGGCTGCGACGGTATCTGGAACTGACGACCGAAAGGACTGCCCGGGCCGAAGAACTGCTGCATGTCGGGCATGCCTTCCAGTCTGCTCTGCTGCGGGCTGCCCTTTGACACTACCGTCACATTCACGACCGCCGGTGTGACTCGCGCCGCCAGCGTTTCCATGGCGCGGTCGAGTGTGAGCAACGCTCCGACACTGTTGTCATCAAGCGCTGCCGCGGCTGGAGCGGGAGCCGCCGCTGCGGTTGCAGACTTCGCAAAATTGAGCGTCGCAACTGACCCAACTGCCACTACGGCAATTAGGGCCACTGCCAGACGCCTGGTCACCACTGCTTTACAACCTTCTAGCCACATCTTCATTTTCTTTTCTCCTGGTGCAACGAGGTATGGTTCAAACTAATTATGTAGTTGCTGATTGCAAAATTTTTTTTCGCCGCTAAATCGAATTGGCCACAGGCACCCTCGCTAAGCGTTCGTGCACTGCGCTCACCAACGTCACTCGCCACACCTGAACGCTCCACACCGTCGAATCGGAAGTCACGAAGTGTATGGCTTCAATAAAGACCAGCGTTTGGAATTCCGGTACCTCCTGACTTGCAGTCGCACTGATCGCCATTACTCGGTCGTGCGGAGGCACCGCGTTCAATCGGGCGGCAACCTCCCGAGCTGAAGCAATCTCGTTTCGAGAAGCATCCTGCGCATGGTCGCGGCCGTGACCAGCTTTGGCAGTCGTCCCTCTGGTAGTTCCCACTGATGGCGACCCGCTGATCCGCAACGCCGCGGGAATTACCGCCGCCGTTGGTAACGAGGACTGAAACGAAGGCCGGCTGACCGAGGCCGAGTGCACAGGACCGATCATTGGCGTGCCGTGATCGACCGCGACGAACCGAGGTGCGTGCGGTAGCACCGTGAGACACACCAGGGAAAAAGCGCCGATCATAGCCAAGGCCGGCTTCCAGACTCGCGTGGCCACCGGCCGGTTCTGGTCGAGAATCCGCACCAGTCGCAGCGAAGCTTCGCGGGCTCGGTGCACCGCTGCTTGAACCATTGACCATCGTTTGTCCGTTAGACGCCGGTCCGAAAGACGATGCGCCAGATTCTTTTCCAGCAGCGACACTAAACAAGTGGCGTATGCGTGCGGGTTGGCAGTTTCAGCTAGCACCGCATCGTCACAAGCCATCTCGCGTTCCACCGAGAGCTGGCTCTCAATCCACCACACCGCGGGATGAAAGAAGAACAGAGCGCGCACGATTTTCTGAATGAGGTTTGTCCAGTCATCTCCACGCCGCAAGTGTGCGTATTCGTGCAGCAGGATGACATTGAGATCTTCGGGCGCCAGTTCTCGCAACGCCCAGGCGGGCAGGACGATTGTCCGCTTCCAAAAACCGATAGCTGCAGGCACGCGCACGCTCTCTGACGTGGCGATTGTTACTGAGCCCAAGGCTCGGGACCTGGGCGCACTGATTGCATCCACCGTTTTTCGTACGACCGGGTCGAGATCCGCTGCGACGACCGGAGTGCAACTACGACGCAGCCCGCGCAGACGCCAGAACCCAGTCGCCAAACAGACCATTGCCACACATGCCCCCAGAGCCCAAGCGAGAAAGGCGAAAAGCGCCCATCCAGCGGGTATTGTGATGGCAGAACGCGCACTTCCCCACGGCATCCCCGACGCAATTACCGCCCGCCCTTTGCCGAAAGCACCCAACAGGGGAAGCGTGGCGACAGTCAACAACGCCAGAAACCAGACGGCAAATCGCGTCCCCGAATTTTGCCTTCGCAAAACTCGCAGCAATGCCCAGGCAAAAAGTGCGATCAGGAATCCTTCGGGAAGAGCGTTAAGAATACGCTCAACCGAGGCCTGCGCCACTGTCTGCAGCGAGAGCCAGTTCATTTCGCGTCCTTCCGCATCGTGTCCTTCTGAACTAGCATCTGCCGGAGGCGGCCAATTTCCCCCGGCCCGATGCCCTGGTCCTCAAGGAGGTTTAAGACCAGTTGCTCTTGCGAGTTCTTGAAAAAGCGACTTACCAGGTGCCGAATTTCATTACGTGTAACATCTTTCTGCCCGACCAGAGGCGTATACACGTGAGCCCGGCCATCCTTCAGATGCTTCAAATAGCCCTTTCTCTCCAGGACACGGATCGTGGTCAAAACCGAGTTGTAGGCGAGAGCAGGTTTTTCAATAATGGAATCAAGAACTTGCTGGACCGTGCCTGACCCCTTCGACCAGAGGACGTTCATGATCCGCAGCTCAGCTTCCGTCAAAGTTTCCGATTGTCTTGGCGGCACTGGATGTCCTCCTCGTACCTTAGACGTTTGATCCACCGAAAGGTAACTAATTCTTTAGTTGCAAGCGAAAGGCCCCGAGTTGCCTCGTCTGAGACAGCATGGCTCTTGTTCGACCGTCCTCGTCATTCATGCCCTTGGCATAATTGACCTAGTCCGCAGGAACTGCACCGCCTAGAATGAGAACTCTCCCAAAGCCCAAAAGTGGAGAACCGAACTGGCGGCGAAGCTAAAACGGCTCGGGTATTGGCGTTGGGGGGGGCGATGCTGGTCCGGGAAGGAGACTCTGATTGGCCTTCTGAACGACTTACTCGATCAACCTTCTATGCACGCTGAAATCAGAGCCACTCAACATAAGGATCTCACGGCGCTCGCCGAGTTCCTTGTCCGTGTGTATCGGTTCGACCAGACGGACCATCACGCCGATCCACAATTACTGGCGTGGAAGTACGTCTATCCAAGGGACTGCTGGGAAGGCAGCCGCAGCTACATCCTCGAAAAGAATGGGCAGATCGTCGCGCATTGTGGGATTTGCCCGGTGACCTTTCATCTGCGGGACAGAACGGCAGTGAAAAGCGTGACGATGATGGACTGGGCCGCCGACCCTTCGGCGCCAGGGGTCGGTGTGATGTTGTATCGCAAGCTTATGGCAATGGCACCCACCTCTTTTGTCATCGGCGGCGCGCCCGTTACACGCCTGATGGTTCCTCGAATGGGGTTCCGGCAGGTGGGGGAAGCCCTGACTTACGCCGCTTGGTTGCGCCCGTGGCGTGAGTTTCGGATGCGTCCTCGCACTCTAAGATCGATCCTTCGGCTACTGCACGGAGTGACGCATCCCGCGAGCAGCCGCAGGCGACCAGGTGCGGGGTGGGATTTCGCTCCAGTCAATCAATTTGACGATTCGCTGGCGCCGGTATTGAACGACACAAAGCGCACGTGGACGTTTTGCGGGCGAACCCTCGCGGACTTGAACTATGTGCTGAAATGTCCTTACCTCGAATCGCGGGGATTCCTGCTGCTGCGCCAGGGTCAGCTCATGGGCTATTTCATAATTGGAAAAACGGACTGGGACGCCCGGCTACTCGATCTTGTGGTCAGTTCGGCAGATGCGAATGACTGGAATTCAGCCTGTTCGATGGTTACGAAGGCAGCCCAGCTCGACCCAGAAGTCTGCCGAATTCGCGCACTCGCCACGTTTCCGATTCTGAGCCAGGCCCTGATTTGGAATGGCTACTGGCGCCAGTACAAGGAACCCATCGTAATTCACGATCGCGCGAATGCCTTGGATGGCGCATTTCCAGTGAGTTTCCAGCTCATCGACGGTGATTCTGGCTACTGACATGAACCTGCACGCGAGCCGCGAACACGCTGAGATCAAGGTCACGCCGTAATTCTGCCCAGCGCGAGCCCTTGAGCGGTGCGGTACAATTCTGCGGACAGCGTCGAAGGGCACCTTGAGATTCGTCACTCCTGCACTGAAGCATATTGTCTTTCCCGTCCTGTCGAGAAGCGGGTACCTTCGCTACACAGCCGGCGCTGGTCCCGCGGTCGTGACCTACCACGGCGTGTTCCCATCCGGCTACGTAGTCAGAAATCCTGCTTTGGACGGCAACCTGGTGCACGCCGATGCGCTGCGCCGACAACTTCGACTTCTGCGGAGCCGCTACCACGTGATCACCCCCGACGATTTCCTCCATTGGTCGGATGGTGAGCTGTCACTTCCACCGCATTCTATCTTGCTGACCTGCGACGACGCGCTGCGGAACACCCTCACGGAAATGGTTCCCATACTGCAGGAGATCGGCCTGTCCTGCCTCTTCTTCGCCACCGGAGCGTCCGCCGATGAGACGCCATCAATGCTAATGCTCTGGTACGAAGAACTCTACCTGATGTTGTTGGACGCGGGCGAACCCATCACTCTGAGCCTGCCAGAAGCGAGCGTCAGCATTGGCCCCATCGCGCCGGACCAGAAACACTCATGCTGGTGGAACCTTGTCCAACGGCTTTCGCAGTTCAACGGTCAATCGAGACGCGGATTTCTAGATCGTTTCCGCGAACAGCTCAGGCTTTCCGCAAGTTGGAGAGAGAGATTCATCCAAGATTCGAGCCTTGCCGCTAGATTTCTCACTCTTGATCTGGCCGGGTTACAGCAGCTGGCCGCTGCGGGAATGACGATCGGCGCCCACTCTCTCTCCCATCCTGTTCTATCGCGGGCACCGGACGACTTGGCATGGCAGGAGATCTCTGAAAGCCGAAGTGTCCTGGAAAAGGCTCTGGGGCAGACGGTTTGGGCTTTTGGGTACCCCTTCGGAAATGCTGCCACCGTCACACGTCGAGACCTGCGACTGGCGGAACAAGCGGGTTTCCGGTGCGCATTCATGAATGCGGGCGGCGGTCTTGGCGCCAAGATCGACCGATTTGCCGTGCCACGCGTTCACGTTACGGCCGACATGAACCTGTCTGAATTTGAGGCCCATATCTCCGGCTTTTATCGGAACCTGCGAACGAGGTTAGGTGGTGCCGATGAACTGAAAGCGGTCGTTAGTTGATCAGGCCGGCTTCGTCCGACGCGAGGAAGAGCGTCCGGATGAAGAGCGCTCGAAAGAAAAGCGCCCGAAAGATCGGAGCGTATTCGGAGAAACAACCGCGGTTCAAGCGCGCCGCCCAACGCGCGCCATGCGAGGAACCAGAATCAGAGCCACCGCGTATAGGAAGATCGACACGGCAGTGGATCCCGGGTGTCCGTGTTGCAAGTCTTCGAACAGCAGCTTCGCCGTGACCAAAGCCAGCGTGCCGTAGGCAATCCATACCAGTTCACTTCGCTGCCAACGGGTGCCACTGAAGGCAAGCGCGAGGGCGACGGCACAAGTGATGAGAGTGCGGATGACGGCAACTTCGGATGCGCCGGGAGTCATGCCGACGGCTGCCAGCCAGACCAGCACAGAAACCATGAACGTGATCACCGCGGCCACCGCGAGGATCGCCGAAAGCACTTGCAGCAAACGTTGGTTCCATCGCTCTGTTCGGAACCGGCCTCCGACCGCGTAGCACGGAAGCGCCGAGGCAGCGACGATCCAGACAATCCATCCAGGCACGGCTGGGAATGTCCCCACCAGGGCACGGCCGGCATAATCCAACAGGCCGGAGGCGTATGCCGCAGCAGCCAGATACGCCAAGCCGTGGAATTCCAGCGTCAGGCGAGACGCCCGCACGCCCAGGAGCGTAGCCACGATTGCGGCCACGCTCAAGCACAGCGCCAACGGCGTTGGCGGGAGACAGAGCGATGTGCCGGCGAGGAAAAGAGCTCCACTCCAGGTAGCGTATACGTGGTAGTTACGTTCTTCGTGGTAGCGGTCGAAATAAGCATAGGCAAGCGCGTAACAGGCTGCCGAGAACAGCAAACAGATCGCTCCTAATACCGGCACACCGGCTCTCGCTCCAAAATGCAGAATGCCAAATGCAGCCAGCAGGAACGCAATGACGCTCTGCGCGATCTCGAAGACGCTGATCTTCTGGCGCAGCCGCGTCGTCCGGAAAATGATGCTCGCTCCGTAGATCAGAAACAGAATGCACCCGAGCCCCAGCAATACCGGCGCCGCGACATTCTTATACTCCGAAGGGATACCTTCCGGGCGGGAGTAAATATAGAGCAGAATCCAAATGGCAAGATCCGCCGCGGCGGCGATCAGCGGCCTGAGCCTTACCCAGTGGTTGAAACCAGCCGCCGCTTCGCTGGCCAGCGCCATGAGGAGGAGCGCCGAAACGAACGGCACCAGATCGTGTGTGGCAATCAATAACGCGAGGGTGGTCAGGACTGCGGCGACGTTGGTCACCCAGACCACCGATGCCAGACCGCGCTTCCAGGCCAGCGCGTATGCGGTGACCACGAAAACGCTGAGCACGCCGGCGGTCACCGAGGTGGGCAACACCTCGAATCGCAGAGTCAGCTCCCAAAGCATGGGAGCAAGGATCAAGGCCGCGGTGGAGGCATAGGCAGCACGCACAAAATGCGCCCCAACCCGGACTCGCGTCGCCCAGACCAGCCACGTCCCCGCATAAGCAAGCGCCAGAACAACCACCGCCAACTTTGGAAATGAGCCGGATTCAGCCACAGCCCGGAGCACGTAGGCGCCCGCGATTCCAAGCATGGCCTTGCCCAGCACCGGGAACACTCCGCCATCTTGCGCGGCTGGGAATGTCTCTACGGTTGGCCCGTTTGATGTTGAGCGAGACGTGGCCGGACTGGCCCCCGCGACTGGAGCGGACGCGGCTGTTGCAGATGGATGTTCCAGATTGCAGACCCGCCGTTCCAGGGTCTCGATGCGTGCGGTGAGCCGTGCTAAAGCGTCGAGATCGTCCATAATCTCCACTCGCTTTGAGACTGGCAACAAATGCTGGTCGAACGTTGTCCGCGAACTCTGGTGCGCGAAGCTTGGTACGCGAAGCCTCGCGCTCCGAACCTGGTATTCCGAAACTTAGTTGGCGGGTGCGGCGTCCGGGAGCGAGCCCGAATTCTTCTCCGGCCACGGAGGCAGGAGCTTCACCAGTACCCACAAAATCACGAGTGGCAGAACGGTCAGCACAATGGCCATCAGTAGTCCTTCGCGCGTGACCAGGCCCATCTTATACGTCGTGTATCCCAGGAAACTCTTGGAAAACAACTGCCCCCCGATCACGACATTCCAGCGCATGGCAAAAATACCGACCAGGGTCAGGCATCCGGCCAGCGCGTAAATGCGTTTGCGGGCTATTTCGCCAAGCCTCAACACCTGGGTCAAGCCGAGAAGCGCAATGGGAACAACGGTGCCCAGCAATATCTGGACCACGATGTGCGACACGTACAGCTTGGTATGGACCATGAAATCCAGGCTGCGAAATGATTCATCGGACTCGTAGATGCGATGAATCAGGTCGAGCATCTCCAGGCTGAAATCGATAATAAAGATGTAGAACAGGTAACTCGCCACCGTGTCCACGCAGCGCATGTCGATCGTCTCTCCGCGGGACCACCTCATCAGCATGTAGAGCAGCATCACGGCGGCGATCCCCGAGACCATGGCGGAGAAAATAAACACCACCGGCATAAGCGGCGACGACCACCACGGGTTCGCTTTGACAGAGCCAAAAATGAACCCGACGTAACCGTGCAGGAGGAAAGCCGAAGGGATGCCGATGAGGGTAACCAGCCAGCCCACTCGGTCGTCAATCTCAAGTGCGTGCTCGCTAATGTTGCTCGACCCCAGCGTCATGACCTTGTAGATCCAGCGCTTCCACCCGGTGGTGGATTGGGAGAGCACCACGATGTCGCGCCGGTAGTCGAGCCAGATTTCGAGTACCAGGACCGCCATCAGATACCACAGATACACAAACCCGAACATGGCCATCGCCGATGTCTTGTGCGGCGTCAGGTACATCTCGTACGAGCGTTCCGGGTGGCCAAGGTGGAGTTGCAACGGCAGCGGCGCGACCAGAAGAAAGGCCAGCGCCGTTAGCAGTGCCAGCCGGTAGGTGGGCTTTACCGCCTGCACACGGAAGACGCGCTCCAGAGATGCCAGAATAAATGCGCCAGCCACCAGCCCGGTGAGAAACGGGTACAACACGATCAGCACGCTCCACTGAAGCTCGATTTCGTTCGGATACATGAAGCCTTCAACGCCAGGCATAAACGGTCACGGTCTCCTTATCGCATCGAGTCTCATCGCACTGAACCATCCAGGCCGTTGTAGAAGACCTTGGCATGGGTCGCCATGTAGGGTTTCAAGACCTGAACGCTATGAGTCTTTAGGAATTCATGAATCGGGTCGTTGGGGTTCTTCAAGTCCGCCAACTGGCGCGCACCAGTCGGGCACGCTTCGCAACAGGCGGTAGTCAGGCCTTTTGTGATCCGGTGATAGCAGAGAGTGCACTTCTCGGCTGTCATAGTGCCCGGATTGATGAAGCGGCAACCGTAGGGGCAGGCCTGCACACAATAACGGCAGCCGAGGCAATACTTTTTGTCTACCAGAACCACGCCATCGGGGCTTATGAACGTAGCGCCCACCGGGCAAACCTGAGTGCAGGGTGAATCCGCACAATGGTTGCACAGCTTGGGCACGAAGAAGTTCTTACCTCCCTCCTCCTTGGTCGGAGGAAATCCCTTCTTGCCGCCGTCGGGCGAGTCCACGTGCGGATTTTCAATGTCGTAATCCGTCACGTGGTAGCGTTCCACCCAGGTGCGGAAGTATCCGTCCGGCACCTCATTCTCGGTCTGACACGCCCGCACACAGTTCCCGCAGCCGATGCATTTGGTGAGGTCGATCAGCATGCTCCACCAGTGCTCGGATATTTTGTAATTGGGAGAAGCTTCCGGGGATCCGGCAAGGACGTGTTTCCATGCGACTGCCGCCGCCGGCAATAAGAGCAACATATGGCGCCGGGTAATGCTCATTTCGTCCCTCCGGCTGCCGCTGCGGCTGTCTCGCCAGTGTCGATCGCCGGACTGTGCGGCTGGTGGCAGGTATCGCACGGTAGTCCAGTGGAGTGGTCGGCGGAAGCGACTTGCGGGAATCCTTTCGGTTTGGCGGTGTTAGCCTCGTGACAGCGGACGCACAGCACGGCCGTGTCGAGTTTGGCGGGCTGGACCGATCCCGGATCCTCGACATGTTTTGCCTGGGGTCCGTGGCACGCTTCGCAGTTGACGTGCGCATGCCGGCCGCTCTTCTTTTTTTCCAGGACGTCCGCATGGCAATCTTCGCAAGCCTGGTGGCCGGCGAAATTCACCGGGCGAGCCGCGACCTCGGCGAGGGCATCTCCGCGGTAATGTCCGTACTCTCCGAAACTCTTCGGCACCAGGAGCGCACGCACTCCCACAAACGCCAAGCCGCCGACCACAAAAACCGCGGCTAGTCGAAAGAGGTGCCCGGCATCTTTGAAGGCATTCATAGAAATGCTGCCTTCACTAGATACAGGAATGGGTTGCCAGACCGCTGTGCGCAGGATCACAGACGGGGGTGCTCATGGTTACAGGTGGAAGTGACTCGCTGCCAATCGGGGCGGAAGACGCTAGGCTTTTAATTGGCCAGCTTAGGTGGCCAGCGCGGGTGCTTTCAGAGGGGTGACCGTCGCGACAGGGACTTCCATCCATTTGCGCACTTCGGGGAGCGCGCTGCGCATCGCCAGTTCGCCTACGCGGATCAATTCGCCGGCGCGTTTGAAATCGTCATAGTCAAAACCCGCGACATCGGGCTCGATTACGAGGTCGGCGGCACTTCTCCATACTGTACTCATCATGTCCTGCGCGATGGCAAACGACTGTCCGATGACGTCAAAGAAATGCCGGGGCACCGTCGTCTTTGACCACTGCCCTTTCAAGTGCACGGCCAGCACACGGTCCGCGCCCATTTCACGCAGGGGACGCGACGGCACCGGATAAGAGAGCATGCCATCCACCAGCCAGCTGCCACCGATCTCTACCGGCAAGAACATGCCTGGGTAAGCGCAACTCGCCCGCACCGGATCGATGATCGGACCGGAGGTAAAAACTGTTCCTGCCCCGGTTTTGAAGTCGGTGGCCGTTACACCGAGAGGGATGCGCAACTCTTCAAAAGTATGTACCTTCAAAATTCGCGCCAGAAACGAGCACATGCGATCCGTGGTGGCGAAGCCGTAGCGCGAAAGCGTCCAGCGCGCGAAGGTGGTGAAGCGAACTTTGTGGGCGATTTCTTCCAGTTCCGCAATCGTGAGTCCGCTGCAATACGCGGCACCCATCAGGGCGCCCACACTGGTGCCCGCCACCATGCGAACCGGAATGCCTTCTTCTTCGAGGACCTTGAGAACGCCGATGTGCGCGATGCCGCGGGCAAAGCCTCCGCCCAAGGCGAGGCCAATCGCGGGTATGCGTCTCGATTCAACCGCAGTCGACCTGCCGGAGAGCTCGCGGCCGAAAGCTTGTACAGAGCGAATAACTTTTCCCAGACGCTTCACGGAGCCCCACACTCCTGGTTTGCCGGGGCCGCAAACCTTGCTTCTAGTTCTGTAAGATGCCACGAACCCACCTTAAGTTATAGTCCACCTTCGTGCTACCTGGCAGTTACAGTAGAATTTACATCAAGTTACCGTAGAGAGTGCAGCCGCCCGGTCGGCCCGAGCTAACTCTCTTAATTCTCATCATTTGCGTCTTTCATGACCCGGAGAATAGGCTGGTTTTCTGGCCCCTGCGGGGAGATGAAGCACCGGAGCACGTGTGGGATCGCACAAGAGTGCCTACGCTTGCTAGCTAGCGCAGGTGCCAGACTCCAGACGTTGCGAACGACTAAAAAGCCGAGCGAGTGAACACTGGATAACAACAGAGGGAAGCCTAACGATGTCAAGCTACATTGGGGCCATTGACCAGGGAACGACAAGCTCGCGCTTCATAGTATTTGATCGTTCCGGCCGCATCGTCAGCACCGCTCAAAAAGAGCACGGGCAGATCTATCCTCAACCAGGATGGGTCGAGCACGATCCCGAAGAAATCTGGCGCCGTACGAACGATGTCATCCAGGAAGCAATGGAATCGCGCGGGCTGCGGCCGGAAGATCTGGCTGCGATCGGGATTACCAACCAGCGGGAAACCACGGTGGTCTGGCACAAGAAAAGTGGAAAGCCCGTTTACAACGCGATCGTCTGGCAAGACACGCGCGTCGCTCCCGCGGTCGCAGAGTTCGCGGCGCGTGGCGGACAGGGCCGCTATCGCGCCAGGACCGGCCTTCCGCTCGCTACCTATTTCAGCGGCCTCAAGATTCGCTGGATTCTCGATAGTGTTGCGGGCGCACGCGCACAAGCCGAAGCCGGCGATCTCCTGTTCGGCAATATCGATACTTATCTGATCTGGCATCTCACCGGTGGACCCCATGGTGGCGTCCACGTAACCGACGTGACCAATGCCAGCCGCACGCAACTGATGAACCTCAACACGCTGCAGTGGGATCGGGACATCTTGAAAGACTTCGGCATTCCGATCCTGATGCTGCCGAAGATCGTTTCGAGCAGTGAAGTGTACGGCACGGCGCAACTGCCAGCCATTGCGGGAGTCGCGATCGCGGGCGATCTCGGCGATCAGCAAGCCGCTCTGGTAGGCCAGGCCTGCTTCAATCCAGGAGAAGCGAAGAACACATACGGCACCGGCTGCTTCATGCTGATGAATACCGGCGAAAAAGCAGTGCTTTCAAACTTCGGTCTGCTGACCACACTGGCGTACAAGTTCGGTCCGAAGCCGGCATGTTATGCGCTTGAAGGGAGCATCGCTATTACCGGCGCCCTGGTGCAATGGCTTCGCGATAATCTCGGCCTCATTGAAAAGAGTTCAGGGATTGAGGCGCTCGCCCGAACCGTAAGCGACAATGGCGGCGTCTATTTCGTTCCCGCATTCTCCGGCCTGTATGCGCCATATTGGAAGGACGACGCGCGCGGCGTGATAGCCGGCTTGACCTGCTTCGTGAACCGAGGCCACATCGCTCGCGCCGTGCTCGAGGCCACAGCGTTCCAGGTCCGCGAGGTGGTCGATGCGATGGCAAAGGACTCAGGTATAACCCTCGACGTGCTGCGTGCCGATGGCGGCATGGTGATGAACGATCTGCTGATGCAATTTCAGGCCGACATTCTGGCAAAGCCGGTGGTTCGTCCGATGGTGAAGGAGACCACTGCTCTCGGCGCTGCCTACGCCGCCGGGTTGGCGGTCGGCTTCTTCCATGATACCGACGAGCTCGTCGCCAACTGGGCAGTCGATCAACGGTGGGAGCCGAAAATGGATCAGGAGACTCGCGAGCGCCTTTATCGTTTCTGGAAAAAAGCGGTGACGCGCTCGTTCGAATGGGTGGAATCGCCGTAGGTTGAGGGACAGGCGTCTCGCCCGTCTGGCCGGCGGCGACACCCGGCTCTCCACTACAAAGAGTGCAGCTATGAATCGAACCGACATGTGGCGTCGCATCGAAGCCCATCCCAAAGCCTGGGACATGATTGTCGTGGGCGGCGGCGCTACCGGTGTAGGCGTAGCGATCGACGCCGCTGCCCGCGGCTATGATGTACTGCTGCTTGAGCAGAGCGACTTCGGCAAAGGCACATCCAGTCGCAGCACCAAGCTGGCCCACGGCGGCGTGCGTTACCTGGAGCAGGGCAATATCGGGCTGGTCATGGAAGCGCTCAAGGAGCGCGGACTGCTTCTACAAAATGCGCCCCACATAGTGCACGATCTGGCGTTCGTGGTGCCGAACTACGATTGGTGGGAGGCCCCATTCTACGGTCTCGGCCTGAAGCTCTATCAGTTGCTCGCCGGTAAATACGGATTTGGCGTCTCACGCATCCTCTCCAGAGAAGAGACGCTCGAACATTTGCCAACATTGAAAACCGAGGGCTTGCGCGGCGGCGCAGTTTACTACGATGGACAGTTCGACGACGCCCGGCTGCTCATCCACATGGTGGCCACCGCTTTCGAACAGGGTGCCACCTTGCTGAACTATGTCGAAGTCACGGGCCTGACGAAGGACGCTCAGGGATTTGTGAATGGGGTCTACGCACGCGATGTAGGGACCGGCAACGAATTTCGCGCCGCCGCCAAGGTTGTAGTCAACGCCACCGGCGCTTTCGCCGATCTTCTACGTCTCAAGGCGGAGCCTTCCGCCGCCTCGATGATCGCCCCGAGTCAGGGCATTCATCTGGTCTTCGATTCGAGCTTCCTGCAGGGCGAAAGCGCGGTCATGGTGCCGCACACCAGCGATGGCCGCGTGTTGTTCGCCATTCCGTGGCACGGCCACACACTGGTGGGAACCACCGATACGCCCATTGCAGCAGCCACGCTTGAGCCTGTCGCGATGGAACAGGAGATCGACTTCATCCTCGCGACCGCCGGACAATATCTGGCAAAAGCGCCCACCCGCGACGCTGTGCTGAGCGTATTCGCCGGCATCCGTCCGCTGGTACGGGCAACAGGTGCGGCTAGCACGGCTGCCTTGTCGCGCGATCACCTCATCAATATCGATCGCTCCGCCCTCGTCACCATCTGCGGTGGAAAATGGACGACCTATCGCCACATGGCCGAGGATTGCGTCGATCAGGCAGCAACGCTCGCAGAGTTGCCGGACAGACCATGCGTGACGCACCATCTGCGCATCCACGGATTCCAGGAGGCAACAAGAGAATTCGGCTCACTGGCTGTCTATGGTTCGGATGCGTACGAAATTCGCAAGCTCATCGAAACTGACGCTGGGCTCGGTGAACCTCTGCACGCGGCGTTGCCCTACGTGAAGGCGGAAGTGGTCTGGGCGGCGGGACACGAAATGGCCCGCACCGTGGAGGACGTGCTCGCGAGGCGTACGCGCGCCCTGTTCTTGAATGCGCGCGCAGCCCTCGAAATGGCGCCTGCCGTCGCCGACTTGATGGCTTCAGAGTTGGGCTGGGACGAGGTCACGCGGAAAGAACAGTTGTCTGCGTTTCGACACGTTGCTTCGAACTACGTACTCCGGTGAAATTTCCTATAGAATTCTCCTGCTATGCACAAAGTCGTCGCGAGCGCTGAAGAGGCGATCCAGGACGTATTTGACGGCGCCACCATCATGGTAGGTGGATTCGGTTTGTGTGGGATGCCCGAGAACCTGATCCGCGCTCTCGCCCACAAGGGCGTCAAGAACCTCAGCACCATCAGCAACAACGTCGGTATCGATGGTGTCGGCATGGGGCTGCTTCTGGCTAATGGCCAGATCCGTCGGCACGTCGGAACGTACGTCGGCGAAAACCGACTGCTCGAACAGATGGTGCTGAACGGCACCGTACAACTCGAACTCGTCCCGCAAGGAACGTTCTCCGAGCGAATCCGCGCTGGTGGTGCGGGCATTCCCGCATTCTTCACGCCCACCGGCGTCGGAACGGTGGTTGCCGAGGGCAAAGAGACACGCGAGTTCGACGGCCGCACTTACATAATGGAACTTGGACTGCAAGCCGACTTCGCCTTCGTCAAAGCTTGGAAGGGCGACAAGTGGGGTAATCTCGTCTATCGGAAAACCGCGCGCAATTTCAATCCCATGATGGCCACCGCGGCCAAGATCACCATCGCGGAAGTGGAACACCTGGTCGAACCCGGAGAACTCGATCCCGATCTGGTGCATACTCCTAGCGTGTACGTAAAACGGATCTTCCAGGGCGAGCTGTTTGAGAGAAGAATAGAGAGACGGACGGTGACGAAAGCCGCGGCGGGGTAGCGGACGCACGTCGTTCGCTATTCGCTGTTCGCCAAGATCGCACGGGCAGCGCGAACAGCGAAAGACGAACAGCGCAGGTTTCGCTCATCACCGAACCAGGGTAAAAGAAATTATGCCAACTTTGCTTAAGCCCTCCAAAGACACCGACAAACGCGAACGTATCGTCAAGCGCGTTGCCCGCGAATTGCAGGACGGATTCTACGTCAACCTCGGCATCGGTTTGCCTACACTGATTGCCAATCATGTTCCGCCGGGAATGGATGTGATTCTTCAATCCGAGAACGGGATGCTCGGCATCGGGCCGTATCCGGTGGAAGGCTCGGAAGACCCGGACCTGATCAACGCCGGAAAAGAAACGGTCAGCGAACTGGCGGGCACCGCGTACTTTTCGAGCGCCGATTCTTTTGCGATGATTCGCGGTGGACACGTCGACCTCAGCGTGTTGGGCGCAATGGAGGTCGACGAACTCGGCAGCCTGGCGAACTGGATGATCCCCGGCAAAATGGTCAAAGGCATGGGCGGCGCCATGGACCTGGTCGCCGGAGCGCGGCGCGTGATCGTCGCCATGGAACACGCGACCAAAGACGGGCAACCAAAAATCCTGAAGAAATGCACCTTGCCCCTGACCGGCGTGAAGGTTGTAGACACAATCGTCACCGAGATGGCCTACATCCGGGTCACTCCAGAAGGCTTGCTGCTCGAAGAGATTGCTCCCGGGCTGACGGTCGACGACGTCCAGAAAGCCACCGAGGCCAAGCTGCGAGTCAGTTCTGAATTGAAGACGATGTAAAGTTAAGCAGCTTTCAGCTCTTGGCCTTCAGCTCCCGCGCAGGAGCGGACGACTCGCCGTCGAACTTTTTCCCTGCGCTTGCGTATCATATTCAGAGGGAGGTTTCACCATGATCGCATTCCTGCTCTGGTGCTTTCTCTTCGTTGTGTGTTGGCCTGTGGCACTGCTCGCTCTGATTCTCTATCCGATGGTGTGGCTGCTGTTGCTACCCTTCCGTCTGGTCGGAATCGCCGTCCACGGTGCACTCGCCCTAGTCTGGGCCGTAGTGATGCTCCCCGCGCGCTTGATTAGCGCCCCGTTCCGTCTTTCCCGAATTTGAGAACCGGAGCACCATCATCCTCACACTTACTCCGCCATCTTCGCGTACTTTTCTCTCGCTTCCTGCAGCATCGAGAGTACCGACCTCTTCTCCGCCTCAGTGTTCCATGAAGAATTACTCTGCGCCGCAGAAATCAGCCGGTCCATCCACGCCACGAAGTAAGCGGCATCTGCCGCATTATGTACCGGCGCACGAGCCACGCTCACATACACGGGGCTCGTCGTCGCGTAAGGGTAAAGATCAAGTATCGGATACTCCGCCTTGTCCCTGAAAGCGCGCAGTACACACCACCCGCTAGCTTCAAGCGAGATCGAACCGTCGACGTGTGCCGAGCTTTGATCCCGATCCATCGCAAGCTCCCGTTCCACCTTCCCGTTGCAGACGATTTGCAGATGGTCCACCGGAACCATCGAATGCATCTCGGCCGTAAACGGCACTTCATGTTTCTCTCTCAGCCGCACCTCCCCGCCGATCGGCTGTTCCCCAAGCGAAAACCGCAGGAGCGGTCCATTCGTCGCAAACGTCCGCCCGGCCTTGATTGCCGCGAGCCACGGTCCGATCTTCAGAGGCCCGTCAGGCATCTCGGCAGGCATTTGGGCGTAGACGCGATTCAAGCCGACCGGTCCGCGCAACGACGCGTAGTTCCCCATGAAATCCGTGCCCGCAGCCGCGGGCAATCGAAAACCGCAATCCAACCACTTCAATGTAATCCACCTTGCCCAGCGCCACATCCGCAGGTAACTCAGAAGTAAGTGAGATGTCTTTCACCGGGTCAGGGAAACTGTCAAAAGGATGCACATATCCCACCAGCGCGCCCTGTTCATGCGCCATGTCGGCGACGTTTGCGTTTGCCGGATAAAGGCTGGCCGCAGCCGTATTGGGATAAGCCGCATATCCCGGAAGAATGAAGTTGCGTGTAAGGTTCAGCAATCCCAGATGTCCCCAATAACTCGTGTGAAACTCCTGCCCGTGTAGCAGCAGATGATCCGCCGTCGAAGCCGGATCGAGCTCCGGCGAGAAATACGCCATGTCCGGAATGCGCTGCTCTTTGTTTACCACCAGATCTTCCACGATTGCCAAATTCTCAGCTGCTGCCTGCTCTACCAGATGCGAGGGCGTATTGCGATACGTCCCCGCATAGTTCATGTGCACATGAACATCGCCGCTCACCCAATTCGGTGCGGCATCCAGTTCGACAAAGAGCGGTGACATTCGGATTGTGAGGGCGGTGGTGCTCTCGGCCTTAACGTCTACCTTATGCTGCTCAAAACGATTTTCGAATCCGCGCATGAGATCGACTTCGGCCTCGCCAGCCGGAACCGTGATCTCTGACGCTCCGGAGGTGTCGAAGTAGTGCGCCTCAAACGAACGTTCTCTCCTATCGAAGCTGTCGTCGGCCTGCAGCCATGCGTTATCGGGCGCATAGGCGAGCCCATCCGCGCCGGTTACGAACACCCGCGCCGCCACCGAATTTCGCAGTTCGTCGACCACGCGCAGCGAAATGCGCCCCATCGGCTTCAAATATTTTCGTTCGCGCGCTACTACCTCGGTCTGCTCCCCACCCGGAATCGTCTGTAGCCAAAGCGAAGTATTCCCACCTCGATTGGAGATAAATGCGATCTTCGCCCCATCCGGCGACCATCGTGGATTCACGTTGTCAAAAGCGCCGTAAGAAATCGGAAACGCATCCCCACCCCCTGCAGGCATGAGCCATAGTTGATGCCAGCTCTGCCCCAGATACGACCCATAAACCAAGCGTTTTCCGTCCGGCGAAAAGTCCGGACGAGCCTTCCAGTTCGTCTCCTCGTAATGAATCTCTTGGTAATCAACGTCCGCTTCGGCGCCCGGCTCCGCCTTAATCTTCCAGAATCCGCCCGTGCCGTGAATATGCCCCCGATTCGAAATGAACAGAATTTGCGAGCCATCCCTCGTCCACACCGGACTGATCTCGTGATCCACCTGGCTGTAGTAATAACGAGGCAGCGAGCTGACATTCTCCGGAGTAAGTTGACGCACATCGCTGAGTAATCCGCCTTCGAATCGTCCCACAAAGATATGAAAGTGTCTCTTATACGACGTCGATACAAACGCCAGCCGCTTCCCATCCGGCGAAAATCGAGGCTCCACATTCACCGCGCCTCCGGACGTCATCTTCCGCGTCTGTCCATCCCGCAAATCCAGCGACCACAACTCGATTGCGTCGTGATCGTAGCGGGCAAAAACTATCCAGCGCTGATCCGAAGACCAATCGGGCTGATAGTCATAGCCCGGTCCGGCCGTAAGCTGCTCCGCCTTCGTGCTGCCAAGTTCCTGCTGCCACAACGAGCCCGCCATTGAATACACCAGGCTGCGTGAATCCGGAGACCAGGCCACCGCGCTCGGACCCGTAGTCAACTGCGGCAGATACATTTCCCTGTAGTAATAGGAGTGGGGCAGATCAACCTGCTTGAACACAGGTTCGCGCTGGGCGAAACAAGCAACGCAAGTAGCAAGAAATATGCAAACTAGACAGAACTTTAACAAGAGCCCTCCACCATCCCTGTGGCGCGGGCGCCGCCGGCGTTCTATTCCGAAACTCGAGCCCTACGTGCCCAAAGCCAATTCAAGAACGCTGCCCCGACCGTCGCCGCCAAGATCAGCGACCTACTCAAATCGACTTGCGTTGCCAATACCACAGCAATCCCGATCCCCAACAGGGCCAGCACCGCCCCCCCGGGCAGCCGGAAACCCGCCGCCAGCGGCTGCTTTCGCCGCAAAGCGATCAGCGCGGCACAAACCACGGCATAGTAAAACAGCCGCGCGACCACCGCGAGCGTCACATTCCACGTAAAACTTCCAACGATCGCCAACCCCCACACGGCTGCTCCATAGAACAGAATCGAAAACCAGGGCGTGTGAAACCGGGGACCCACTGCCGCAAAAATCCCTGGAAGATCGCCCCCTTTCGCGAGCGCAAACGTAACGCGTGGCATCGCCAGCATCTTGGCGCTCAAATAACCGTACATCGAAACCAGCGCCCCGAGCGCAACCAGCGCCGCGCCGCGATTGCCCATCGTGATGCGCGCCACCTCGGCCAGCGGACGGTCCGAAGTCGCTCCCGGCCCCAGCACTCCCACCACCACCCATTGCACCAGTGCATAAATCACGGTGCAGGCGATCAACGCCGCGAACAGCGCGAAACTGGCGTCCCGCCCCGGATTCTTCGCCTCACTCATGGGTGCCATCGCCGATTCGAATCCCCCGTAAGCGAAGATCAGCAGCACCATCGCCTTCATCCACACGCTTGCCGGCATCGGTCCCGCCGTACCCCATGGCGCCGGATGGATGATCGTAACCGCGGCTCCCGCCGATACCACCATCAGCAACGGTAAAAGTTTCGCCACCGTGAACACATTGCTCACCGCCGTGCCCTGCCGTGCGCCCCGAGCATTGATGAGCGCCAGCAGTCCCACCAGCAACGTCAATATCGCAAAGCGCGGCCACGGTTCTTTCGCCGCTGGCCAGAATTCCGCCAGATAGATGACAAACAAATTCGCGTTTGCCGCTGGAGCCGCCGTCTGCCCCAAGTACAGCATCCAGCCGACCAGAATTCCCGTCAGCCGCCCGAATGCAGCGCGCGCGTAGAGGTAAGGTCCGCCCGCCTCGGAAAACTGCGAGGCCACCTCGGCAAAGCACGCCATAATCACGCCCATCGCAGCCCCCGCAATCAGCACGGCCATGACACTGCGTTTGCCGAGAAGTCCGGCCACCGTGGCTGGCAAGCCAAAGATTCCACTACCGATAATCGAGTTGACCGCCAGTGCGGCCAGGCTCCAACGGCCAATCGCCCGCACTAAGCTAGTTTGTACCAGGCCAGATTGCGGTGCTGTCATAGCGAAACCGTTTGTACCACACCCAGACCCTTTGTTGGATTAAACTTCTTCACGGGCTGTAACTACCGCTCCGCCTGCGACCATCCGAAACGGCCCCCAGGAGCGCATTAACGCTGTGGCTGCATCCATCTCCGATATTCGCCTCTTGCTGAGAGTCAAGCCTTTGCCCAAGTCATCTGACTCCCGGCGCGTTTTCATTACCGGAGGAACCGGCTGCATCGGCACCGCCCTAATTCCCATTCTCCTCGAACGCGGACATCGGGTTCGCGTACTGGTCCGGCCCAGTTCGAAAGCCAAATTGCCCGCCGCTTGCGAAGTCGTTTCCGGCAATGCGCTCGACGTCAACAGTTACCGCCAACTCATACGTCCGGCTGATACGTTCATCCACTTAGTGGGCGTCCCCCATCCGTCCCCAGCGAAGGCCGCCGAATTTCGCGCCATTGACTTGGTCTCGGCCCGCGAGGCCATCTCCGCTTGCGCCGAACTCGGCATGCATCATTTCATCTATCTCAGCGTCGCTCATCCCGCGCCGATAATGACGACGATGAAGGACTACATTGCCGTGCGCGCTGAGTGCGAGCAGATGATCCGGGATCGGCATCTCAATTCCACTATCCTTCGCCCCTGGCACGTGCTGAGACCGGGGCACCGCTGGCCCTACGTGCTGCTGCCCTTCTACAAAGTGGGCGAGTGGCTGCCGTTCACACGCGCCGGTGCCCTGCGCCTCGGTCCGGTTACTCGTGACCAATTGATCCTCGCTCTGGTCGAGGCCGTGGAATCGCCCGTGCAAGGCACCCGCGTCGCCGGTGTCCCCGAAATCCGTTCCGCCGGACTGCAATTGTCCCGTGAAGCGACCCGCAAGACCGCTTGAAATCGCCCGTCCCGTGCGGCTTTCAACCTAAGGTAACTTCAATTACCGAAGCTCATGAACACGGGGAATCTTTCCCCCTCTGGTCCGGGATGCGATCTTAGTAAAACGCCTCGTTCAGGAAGCTGCTGGGAGTTGGTCGGGACGGAAAGGATTTCATGGATCGCGAGAACCGGGAAAGCATGGAAGAGATTCATCTCCGCATTTTGCGCGTTACCGACGACCTGCGCGTGATCCAGCGCGAACTCAACTGCGCCGCCATGCAGGTCCCCACCGATCCCGAACTCATGGAAGCCCTGGCCGATAAACCAGAGATGGAATCCATCCAAGTCCTCAAGTCCACTCTCGACCAGATGCGCCACTTCCTCTGGTTCTACATGCAGGTCGTTACCAGCGATTCTGAGATGGGTGAGAAATTCCGCCAGACCCTGCGCCAGGACGTCCCCGCGGGAGCGCCCGAGGTGGAGCAGCAGTTCCAAAGCGCCACCGACGCCATCATGCTCCGCTATCTAGCCGACAGTAAGTTCCGCAAGCCCAACTAAGCCCATGTGGCGCGGGCCCCCTCGCCCGCGAACTCCTGCCCGCACCCATGAGCTCTAGCGGGCTTCACGTGCCGCTGCTCCTGACGTAAAATCCAGCCGTTGCCGAATTCCCCGCAGATCCGCACCGCCGAATCCGCTGACGCGCCCGCAATCGCGCGCCTGGTAAACGATGCCTTTCGCTCCGAGCGCTTCTTCATTGATGCCGATCGCACCGATCCTGAGAAGGTCGGCGCTCTTCTTCAAAAAGGAAAATTCCTCATGCTGTTCGAAGATGGCGTGCTGGCCGGTTGCGTTTACACCGAACGGCGCGGCGAACGCGGTTACTTTGGGTTACTGGCGGTCGAGCCGCAACGTCAGCGTTCCGGAATTGGCGCGCGCCTGATCGCCGCCGCCGAGCAGCAATGCCGCTCCGCCGGATGCCGCTTCATGGATCTCACCTTCGTAAACGTGCGCCAGGAACTGCCCGCCTACTATCGGCGATTCGGATATGTCGAGAACGGCATCTTACCCTTCTCGGCAGACCAAGTCGTTAAGATCCCCGTCCACCTCGTCCGAATGTCGAAACCGCTTTAGAGTGCCTTTTATGAAGTGTCATGCCGAGCAAAGCGAGAAATCTCCAGTTCGCGCCGAAACTTCCCCGCGACAAAAAAAGGCGCGCGGGAAGCGCGCCCAAGTTTCAAGGAGGAAACAAAGTTCTGAAACGACAACGTTCAGCAGGACAAACTCAATCTAATCTCAGCGTCCAAAGCCAGCCGACTGCATCGATTGCCGCGAGATGTCCGAGGTCGACGCAATCCCCTGCATCCGCAGCTTGAACTCATCCGAATTCGAGGCGTTTTCCAGCGCAGTCTCGTAATTCACCAGCCCCGCCTGGAACAAATCCCAGAGCGACTGGTCGAAGGTCTGCATGCCGTACTGCGACGTGCCGGAGGAAATCGCGTCGCGAATAGCGCGCGTCTTCTCGGGTACCAGGATGCATTCCCGTATGTATGCCGTCGTGACCATCACTTCGACCGCGGGCACTCGGCCCTCGGCGTCCGATCGGCGCACCAGGCGTTGGCTAACAATGGCGCGCAATACTGCCGCCAACTGCAGCCGGATCTGTTTCTGCTCGGGCGGCGGAAAAATAGCGATGATTCGATTGATGCTCTCCACTGCATCCAGCGTGTGCAGGGTGGAAAAAACCATGTGGCCTGTTTCGGCCGCGTGCAGCGCGGTTCCGATCGTCTCCAGATCGCGCATTTCGCCCACCAGAATCACGTCCGGATCCTGACGCAGAGAGGCCCGCAACGCCGCCCCAAACGACGGTGTATCCACTTCGACCTCGCGCTGGTTCACGTAACCTTTCTTATCGCGATGCAGAAATTCGATGGGGTCTTCGATCGTAATCACGTGTTCCGCGCGAGTCGAGTTAATGCGGTCGATCATGGCGGCTAGCGTCGTCGATTTACCGGAGCCCGTCACCCCCGTTACCAGCACCAGACCGCGTGGCATGTCGCAGATTTGCTCTACGACTTTCGGCAAGAACAGTTCGTCGAGCGCGCGAATCTTCGTCGGAATTACCCGCAGCACCAGCCCCACGTTGCCGCGCTGCTGAAATACGTTTACACGGAAGCGTCCCAGCCCGGCAACGCCGTATGCCATATCGATTTCCGTGGTTTCCTTGAATTTTTGCTTTTGCCGCGCCGACATCATGCTGAAAGCCATGTTCAGCATGTCCTCTGCCGTCACGCGCGCGTGGTCGGTCAAGGGCACCAGATCGCCATCAATGCGCAGATGAGGATAGTTTCCGACCTTCAAATGCAAGTCGGAAGCTCGCCGCTCCATGGCAATGCGGAGCAAGTCGTCGATATTCATGTGGGGCAGGACTCCAGCTACAGTAGCTATCATCCCTCGAACCGAGCGCGCGTACGAGATGACGGAGGTAACTGCACCATTAGGTCGTGGGGGACCGGGACTGGACGATAAAAAGCCGCCCCGCAGGGCGGCTGAATTGGCAGCACAGGATTCGGGCGAATCTTCAGGCCGCTGCCTGAAAAGGCTCGTCGAAACTCCCTCCGTAAATCGAAGGCACCTTGGACCCCATCGGACGCAGATAAGTAGCCAGTTCGCCTCGATGATGAATGCTGTGATTGTTCAGAAATCCCAGATAGAACGCCGCCGGGAAGTTGAAGACGAAGAACTGGACCGGTGTCAGCAACTGGGCCGCCGACAAAGCGCGCACCCGATCCGCGCCGCGCTTGACATTCCTGTCGTACCAATCCACCAGTTCAGCAACGGTGTTGGGCTTATCCGCCGGAGCCGGAGGGGGCATGACGAACTTAAGATCGGCGATCGCGTCCAAGAATTGCACGTCGGTGTTGGCAAGGTGCCAGGCCAGTTCCCAGGCCGTGCGCGCATGTGGATCCGGCCGGTAGTCCCTTTTTCCGTCGGGGATGGCAGCCAAAACTCTCTTGGTAATTTCAAGTTCCCGGGCAACACCATCAAGCATCATGGCGCGATAGGCAAGAACAAAATCGGGCGTGGGAGCGGACATAGCAGTTCTCCTTATAAGCTGGGGGTTGACAAGACAAACTAGGGCGCCTGCGATCAGGCGCGCTTAACTATAGTTCAATAAAACAGGAAGAGCAAACGGCCTATTGCCCGTCAGCGATTTTGGTTGGAGCCCCGGCAGGCGGTACAAAATTCAATACCTAGACGCTCACCGGCTGCTTCGCTCCCACCCCGACCGGCGTTAGCCATTCATAACGGTCTGCTTTTTCGCCGCGGACAATACCGTAAAACTCAGCTTGCAGAGACTTGGTCACGGGGCCGAGTTTGCCCTTGCCCACGGCGATTTTATCGACCGAGCGAATGGGCGTGATTTCCGCGGCTGTTCCGGTGAAGAAAACTTCGTCAGCGATGTACAGCGACTCGCGTGGAATCTGCTGTTCCACAATCCTGATGCCGAGATCGCGGGCTATCGTCAACACCGAGTCACGCGTGATCCCCGGGAGCACAGAGTTGCCCAGCGGCGCCGTCTGCAGCACGCCGTTACGAATAACGAACAGATTCTCGCCCGAGCCTTCGCTAACGTAGCCGTTCACATCCAGTGCGATGCCTTCGGCGTAGCCATTTACGATGGCTTCCATCTTGATGAGCTGCGAGTTCATGTAATTCGCACCCGACTTGGCCATCGCGGGCAGAGTGTTGGGTGCGATCCGCGTCCACGAGGAAATGCAAACGTCCACTCCCTCGCTGGCATCGGCTCCCAAATATTTTCCCCACGGGTAATTGCAAATGTAGATTTCGATGGGGGAATTGAAGGGGTTTACTCCGGCTTCGCCGTAGCCGCGGAGAACGATGGGGCGGATGTAGCACGGCCACACGGCGTTGCGTTTCACCAGATCGACCATGGCGCTGACGATTTCGCCGCGCGTGAAAGGGACTTCGATGCGATAGATGCGCGCGGAGTCGATGAGGCGCTGCATGTGTTCGGTGGCGCGGAAAATCGCCGGGCCGCTCGGCAGCGCATAGCAGCGGATGCCCTCAAAAACCGAAGAACCGTAGTTCACGACGTGCGACATCACGTGGAGGGTAGCGGCGTCCCAAGCGATGAACTTGCCGTTGTGCCAGATTTTTTCCGTCTTCTGAATCGCCATGCAGACTCCTTACGGGTTACAGATTAGCGGAAGCGGCTGAGGGTTTCTCCGAACAGTCGACAATAATTCTTCCAGACTGGAATTATAACGTGGAAGCGGTCTTGCCAACCAAATCGGGAACCCACGGCCCGGTCCGTGCGTCCAGGGGCAGGAGGCGACACCGCCGATCAATGAATCGCGACGATGTTGTTGGCGACGAAACCGGCTTCACCCGCGACCATCAGCCGCATGGTGATACGTTCCGCTTTGTAGTGGTGGCCGCGATGCAACCAGTACGCGACTCCAACCCCCGCGCCAAAACCTAAAGCTGACCCGACCGCCTCTCCGCCTGCCCCGCGCGTCACCAAAGGGCGCATGATGCCGTCAGCGGCGACGAGTCCAGCTAAGATACCGAAATCCACCTTGTTCTCGACCGTCCAGAAAGGACGGGGGCTGGGTTCATCGGGGATCGCATAGACGCTCGCCGTGAAACTCTGCGCCTGCATGGCGCCACCCAGCAAAAGAATCGGCAGGAGATGCTTCATCTGGTCTCCGTTAGTATCGGCAGACGTAAAATAAACGTAAGTCGGAGAAGGCAAGAAGTATATGGCTCAATCTCTTGGGTAGGATGGCACTTTAGTAATTGTAACTCTGGATATCGGCAGTAACTTACAACGGCCCTTAGAACTGGGATGGGCCTGACGGCAGCTGGTTTGGGCAATTGCCAAGGCTTTCCGGCAGCATGGATACGGGCATCTACGGAAGCCTCTGTCCAAGGAAAGCTTGGACTGGTTACTCTCTTGACTAAGTTAGCCTTTAGGCGAGCGTGCGCCCCACCAGACGTTCCAACACGCGCAACGGCGAGCGCTCCGGGTTGTTCATGGCGCTGACCGGTAAATAGAATGTCTGCTCAAACGCAAACTGGCCAGACATGGCGGCGTGAGACACCGAGTCCGTGTAACA
>JBEKQC010000026.1:0-70217 GCA_049520095.1 Terriglobales bacterium | reverse complement strand
CACATCGACGAGCGCGAGCTGGCCGATGTGATTTACGAATTCGGTGAGGAAAGGAGGTCGCGGAGAATCGCCAGAGCCATTGTCCGGTCGCGGCCGATACGCACGACGAAGCAACTTGTCGAGGTGGTATCAGCCGCGGCCCGGTCAATGAATCGGAAACATGAGCGGATTCATCCGGCGACCCGAACCTTTCAGGCTCTCCGAATATTCGTAAACCGTGAACTGGACGATCTGAAAGCACTTCTTGCAGCGGCGCCCGGCGTGCTGAAGCCGGGCGGAAGGCTGGTGGTGATCAGCTTTCACTCGCTCGAAGACAGGATCGTCAAGGATGCGCTTCGCGAGGGTGCGAAGCAGGGCTGGTACCGGCTGCTGACGAAAAAGCCGGTGACGGCTGGCGACGAAGAGATTGAGCGCAATCCGCGGTCGCGCAGTGCGAAGATGCGCGCCGCCGAAAAAGTTTGAGTTGGTCGAATTTAGTTAGACCAGTTTAAGTTTGCCCGGAGAAACTGCTGGGCTCCCGGTGCGGTGATTGTAAGGCGTGCCGGGTAAAGATTTTGGAAGGAACTTTGCTAGGAACTCTGTGGTGGAGTTTTCCCGGAGCGGCCAATAAGAAGTAAACAAGGCCGGGTCCGGAGAAGAAAAACTGGAAATATTCGCAATGAAATTTACCGGCACCCTTATTGAAGATCTGATGGCCACGGTCGAGCGCGCGGAACATCGTGTGGAAAATCGGGCGCAGTCGGACGGAGCATTGATTCTCGGAGCAACGATCGGCGAACCCTTGATTGTCGAAACCTCGCAGGTCGAAGCATGGTTCGCCTCCGTCCAGGAAATCTCCGACTACGATCCAAAAATCCTTGGAGTCGCATAAATCATGAGCGCCGTGGCAATGCAAAGCGCAGTTCCTTCGAGCCGGCGTAGATCTTGCTGGCTGGGGACCCCGGAGATTTATTTCCGCAAGACCATCGATAACTCGCGCCTGGTAAAGGTCGAAGATCCGCGCCGCGAACGCGAGATGAAACAGTTTGGATTGGCGCTGTGCTGCCTGTTTCTACTAGTGATGGGATACGCGGTGCAGCATTTCCGAGCGATTGAATACGGGTACAAGATCGAGGGGTTGCGGTCGCAGCGCGAGGACCTGGCGAATATGAGCCGGGCCTTGCGCCTGGAAGAGGCGTCGCTGCGCGATCCGGAGCGAATTGATGTGATGGCGCGCAAGCTCGGCTTGCAATCGCCGCAGCCTGGGCAGGTCCAGCGCATGGACGCCAGCAGCGATGCCGCTGCACCGGTGATGGCCAGCGTGACTCCGGTGGCATTCGTTCCCGCCCGGTAGTTGGATCACAGCGCAAGCACGCGGGCGGGGGCGCCCGCGCCACATTTTTCGCGGCGGCTCTCCGGGGCCGCCGTAGGTTTCTGAGGACTGAAAGTGGTTGCGAGTACCCCATCGAATGGCGCACGATTCAGGCTCTACGTCTTGTCTGGATTGCTGTGCCTCTGGCTGCTGGCGATCTGCCTGCGGCTGATCTACCTTCAGATCTTTTGCTACGGCGATTTCGAGCGTCGCGCCCAGCACCAGCAGCAGCGCAGCTTTGATCTTTCGCCTAAGCGCGGGGTCATCTACGATCGAGCTGGGCGAGAGCTGGCGATGTCGATTCAGGTGGACTCGGCTTTCGTGGTGCCGTCGGAAACTCCCGATCTTGCCAACACCGTCAGCCTGATTTCGCGCATCACTCAAGACGACCCGCGCGTCGTGCTCGCCGACTGCAGCGCGCACAAGACCTTCTGCTGGGTGGCGCGCAAGGCCGATGCCGAGGTGATTGAACGCATCCGCGCGCTGAATCTGCAAGGCGTCCACTTCCAGAAAGAACCCAAGCGTTTTTACCCAAAGCGTGAACTGGCGGCGCAAATTCTGGGCTACGTTGGCACCGACGATCAGGGCCTAAGCGGACTGGAGCGGCAGTTCAACCAGCAACTGCGGGGCAAGCCGGGCAAACTCATGATTTCAGTCGACGCGCGCAAGCGCTGGTTTGCGAGCGTTGAAAAGGAGCCCGAGTCCGGCAACAGCCTCGTACTTACTGTCGATCAGAACATCCAGTACATTGCAGAACGCGAACTCGAGCGCGGGATGGAAGAGACGCACGCCATCGCGGGCACGGCGATCGTGGAGAATCCGCACACGGGCGAGATTCTGGCGCTCACCAACCGGCCCACATTCAATCCCAACATTCGGAAAGAAATTCGCAACGAGGCCCTGAAAGACCGCGCGGTGAGCGACATTTACGAGCCGGGCTCGACTTTCAAGATGGTGACGATCTCGGCAGGCCTGGAAGAGAAAGTTACACGCCCCGACGAAATGTTTGATTGCCAAATGGGGTCGATCGTCATCAATGGCATGCGCATCCGCGACAGCAGGCCGCACGGCATGCTCTCGGTGGCTGACATTATCGCGGAGTCGAGCGACGTCGGCGCCATCAAAGTCGCGCTTCGACTGGGCGACGAGCGGCTCTACAAATACATTCGCGCTTTCGGATTCGGGCAGCAAACCGGGATCGAGCTTCCCGGTGAAACGCGCGGACTGACGAAGCCGGTGGAGCGCTGGTCGAAGGTATCCATTGGCGCGATCTCGATGGGCCAGGAGATTGGTATTTCGGCGCTGCAGCTCGGGTCCCTGATCTCGACGATTGCCAACGACGGCGTGCACGTGCCGCCGCGCATTGTTGCTGGGACAATCCCGGCCGGCACGATGGCGCCGCAGAATACTTCGCAGACCATCGCCTTCCAGCCCGCCGAGGGAACGCGGGTGATTTCGTCGCTGACCGCGGCCCAGATGCGGCAGATGTTGCAGGGAGTGGTGCTGCACGGCACTGGGCGCAAAGCCCTGCTCGAGGGGTATAGTTCAGCGGGCAAGACTGGCACGGCTCAGAAGGTGGATCCAGCGACCGGCGCTTACTCGAAGACCAAGTATGTGGCGTCTTTTGCCGGGTTCGCTCCGATCAACGCTCCGCAGATCGCTGTGGTGGTGATCCTCGACTCGGCGGTTGGACTGCATCAGGGAGGTCAGGTCTCGGCGCCGGTTTTCCAGCGGATCACGCAACAGGTGCTCGAGTATCTGCACGTGCTGCACGACGTTCAGCTTCCGCCCAGCCGCCAGGTTTTGCTGGCTCGGCGTGATGTTCCTGACGCGAGTCTGGAAGAAAGCTCACCCGATCATCTCGGCGCCAGCCTGGATATGGCCGAAGCCAGCGAAATGTCCGGCGCTCCTGCCGCGGCCAAGCCAGGAACAATCGCGGCGCAGGTCGTTCCCGTGGCGCTTACGGCAAGAGAGACTGGGAGACAGGGGGATCATCCAGCGCCGACTGCCTCAACGACTGCGAGTTCGCCGGGCGCAAGCTTGCCGGTCACCCAATCGGAGAATTCGCCGCCGCAGAAATTGCCGGCCAGCGGAACGGTGGTTCTCGACGTAGAAGAGGGAGGGATCGAGGTGCCGTCCTTTCTCGGCAAGAACCTGCGCGTTGCCATGGAAGCGGCGCAAGATGCCGGGCTCGACCTGGACGCTATCGGCAGCGGTGTTGCCCGTGAACAAGCGCCTCAGCCCGGGGCGCACGTGGCGGTGGGATCGCGCATTACCGTCCGTTTCGGGAGATAGGCCCGTTATCCCCTGTGAACCTCTGCGTTCCCGTGAGAAGAAAAAGCTTGAACCGCAGGGACCACAGAGGAACACAAGGGAGCGCTATTTATAATCACTTCGATGACCTTCCAACAACTCCTGCTGGGCGCCGAGGTCCTTTCTCAGAGCGGAAACGCGGCGGTTGCGGGCGTGGAATACGATTCCCGGCGAGTGCGTCCCGGAACTGTTTTTGTCGCCATGAAGGGCGAGACCAGCGACGGCAATCGGTTCATCGATCAAGCCATCGCCGCGGGAGCAGTTGCGATCGTCACTGACTCGGCGACCGAAGTGCCGCGCCCCGCGGTCGCGTGGGCGCAAGTCGTGCACGGACGCCGCGCGCTTGCTCGATTGAGCGCGAATTTCTACAAACGTCCTGCCGAGCGAATTGCGAGTACTGGAATTACCGGTACGAACGGGAAAAGCACGACTGCCTTCCTCGTCGAATCCATATTGCAAGCGGCCGGACGCAAGACGGTGCTGGTTGGAACCATTGAATATCACGTTGCCGGGAAGATTCTTCCAGCTCCACACACTACGCCGGAAGCACTGGAGTTGAACCGGCTTTTATCGGAAGGCCTCGGCCAGGGAGTTTCCGAGGCAGTCATGGAAGTGTCATCGCACGCGCTTGAACAACAGCGTGTTTTCGGAATTCCGTTTGATGTCGCCGTATTCACGAATCTCACGCGCGACCATCTCGATTACCACGGCACGATGGAAAACTACCTCCAGGCCAAGCTGGTGCTGTTCGAAGGCTGCGGGACGGAACCGCCGCGCGCCGCTGTTCTTAACCTTGACGATGAATACGGCCGCCAGCTCTGGAAGCTTTGCCAGAAAAAGAGCGCGCTGGTGCTCTCCTATGGCCTGACGTCCGGCGATTTTCATGCCGAGTCTGTCGAAATCACGCCGCGGGGGACCCGCTTTCAAATGGTGACGCCCTCGGGGGAAATGGCCATGTGGTCTCCGCTGATCGGCAATGTGAATGTATACAACGTGCTTGCGGCTTCGGCCGCCGGGTATGCGCGCAATTGTTCCGCCGAAGCGATCGCAAAGGGAATCTTCGACCTGGTGAGCGTACCCGGGCGCTTTGAGCGAGTCGATTGCGGCCAGCCCTTCACGGTGGTCGTGGATTACGCGCACACGGACGACGCGCTCCGCAACCTCACGGCGCTGGCTCGCGATTTTGTCGGTCGCGCCGGCCTCAAAGGGAAGGTGATCACGCTTTTCGGCTGTGGTGGCGATCGCGATCGCAGCAAGCGTCCGCTCATGGGCGAGGCGGCGGGCAGGGGCAGCGACTTCGTCGTTCTTACTTCCGACAATCCGCGTTCCGAAGAGCCGCTGGTCATCATGAATGATGCGTTAGTCGGGTTACAAAGGTCCGGCGTAAAGTATTCCATGGAGCTTGATCGGCGCAAGGCCATCGCTTACGCTCTGCAACAGGCAGGCCCCGGCGACATCGTGCTGCTCGCGGGCAAGGGGCACGAAAAAGTGCAGATCACAAAAGGGGGAACGATTCCGTTCGACGATGCGGACGTTGCGCGCGAGAACCTGAAGGCCATGGGCTACGACTGCACAAATGCCGCAAAAGCAGGCACTGCGGGGAAGACCGTATGAAACTTCTTCTCTCCCGCATCGCCGAATTTATGGCTGCGACTGGCCAATATGACGGTCGCGCGACTGCTCAGGGGTATTCCATCGACTCGCGCACCGTGCAACCCGGCGAACTCTTCTTTGCTGTCAAGGGCGAACGCCTCGACGGTCACGACTTCGTCGAGCAAGCGCTGAGCCGAGGCGCGATTGCCGCGGTTGTCGCAAAAGAGCAACTGGCACGCTATTCCAACCCCGCTGGGCTGCTTGCTGTTGACGACACTCTTGTCGCGCTCCAGACGCTGGCGACGGCGGTCCGGAAAATCTGGGGCAAGACGGCCATCGGCATCACAGGCTCGATGGGCAAGACCACTACCAAAGAAGCGATGGCCCATCTGCTGGCGACTAAATACCGCGTGCATCGCACCAAGGGAAATTTCAATAATCATTTTGGTCTGCCCCTTGGGCTGCTGACGCTGGAGCCGGAATACGATGTCGCGGTGGTTGAGATGGGCATGTCCCACGCTGGCGAAATCTCCGCACTGGCTCGCATCGCTCTGCCGAACCAGGGCGTGGTCACCAACGTCGCCCCAGTGCATCTGGAGAGCTTCGACTCCATCGCCGAAATCGCGCGCGCGAAATATGAGCTGATCGAAGCGCTTCCCCACGGCGCGCAGGGCGCGCACGGCGGCACTGCGGTGTTGAATGCCGACGATGAGTATGTGTGCCAGTTCGGCCGCGACTTCAAGGGCAAGGTCGTCATGTTCGGATTGAAGGCTGTGGCCTGCGTTCCGGCGGATGTGCGGGCGGAAAATATCGAGGTGCTTGGAGCCGAGGGAACGCGCTTCGATCTTGTCAGCCGGGAAATGCGCCAGCCGGTGCAGAGTCCCTTGCTCGGCAAACACAACGTCTACAACGTGCTGGCTGCGGCTGCCATTGCGCTTGAGCATGGCATTACGCCGTCGGAGATCGCGGGAGCGCTGCCGTCTCTGCAGCCCGCCGACAAGCGCGGACAGGTCGTCCAACTGGGTAACATCACGGTGCTCTACGATTGCTACAATTCAAGTCCGAAGGCGCTTATGGCTGCGGTGGATACTCTGGCAGCCATGCCCGCCCGGCGCCGGATTGTTGTCGCCGGGGAAATGCTGGAACTTGGTGTCACCGGCGAACAACTGCATCGCGAGTGCGGGCGCTATATGTCGGGAAGTGGAGTCGATTTTCTGCTGGGCGTGCGGGGCTTGGCGAAGCCGATGGTGGAAGCGGCTCGCGAAGCGGGGTTGAAAGCGGAATTCGTCGCGACCCCAGAAGAAGCCGGCGAGTGGCTTGTGCGCGAGACTCGCGAAAGCGATGTCGTATTGCTGAAAGCGTCGCGCGGCGTCAAGCTGGAGAAAGCGCTGGAGACGTGGCAACGAAAAAGCGGCGTTCCCAACGACCTTCCCGGTGCGCGTTGGAAATCCGATTGACTGTCGGAAGAAAAGCTTGAACCACAGGGGACACAGGGGTCCACAGAGGACCGCCGGGTCGTTAATCAGAGGTTCCCTAGGCGCAGGGAGATAAATTGAGAGCTGACAGCTGAGAGCTGACAGCTGCTGTCGGAGGCGGATTGCTCTACTGGCTGCTCTACCTGAAGCTCTACCATTATTTTCCGCCATTCCGTATTTTCCGTTACCTGACGTTTCGTACCGCCTTCGCCAGCCTCACCGCTCTTTTTACGGGACTGATCGTTGGGCCCATCGTGATTCGGCGGCTGCGCGATTTCCAGATCGGGCAGTACATCCGCGAAGAAGGTCCGCAGGCTCATCAGAAAAAAGCGGGCACTCCGACGATGGGTGGTTTGCTGATTGCCATCGCCATTCTGGTGCCGACATTGCTCTGGGCGGACCTGGGCAATCCGTTTGTCTGGATCGCCGTGTTTGCCACGGTGGCTTTCGGTGCGATCGGTTTTACCGACGACTACCTTAAAGTGGTTCATCGGCGCAATCTTGGCCTTACCGCACGCGCCAAGATGGGCTATCAGATCGCGGCCAGCATCGTAATTGCGATCGCGCTAATTGCATTGCAGCACCGCGGAGAATACTCTACCAGGCTGCTGGTCCCATTCTTCAAGCAGTTCCACCCGGACTTGGTGATCCAGCGATATGCGGTTCATCCCCACCTTTGGCCGCTAGCCTTTCTGCCATTCGTGGCCTTTGTTGTGCTTGTGATTGTCGGATCGAGCAACGCCGTGAATCTTACCGACGGCCTCGACGGACTCGCCATCGGCTGTACGGTGATCGCGGCCGGCGCGCTGGCGGTTCTTACCTACCTCAGCGGCCACGCCACTTTTGCAACTTATCTCGAATTGCAGCGCATGCCGCAGATTGGTGAGCTCACTATTTTTTGCGGAGCGATGGTCGGTTCCGCTATCGGGTTTCTGTGGTACAACGCACATCCGGCGGAAGTGTTCATGGGCGATGTTGGATCGCTGGCACTGGGCGGCGCAATAGGCACTGTCGCCGTTATGATCAAACAGGAGCTCTTGCTGCCGTTCATTGGAGGGATCTTCGTTATCGAGGCGCTGTCGGTGATCCTGCAGGTTGGTTCCTACAAGCTGCGCAAGAAACGCATTTTCAAGATGGCGCCGATTCATCATCACTTCGAACTTCTGGGCTGGTCGGAGTCGAAGGTGATTGTGCGCTTCTGGATTGCATCGCTGGTCTTCGCGCTGTTTGCGCTGACTACATTGAAACTGAGGTAGAGAATTTACCACGGAGGCACGGAGAAAACCAAATCTTGTTTGTTCTTTCTCCGTGACTCTGCGCCTCCGTGGTGAAATGAACTTTATGGATCTGCAAAACAAACGCGTGCTGGTCGTCGGTCTCGGCAAATCCGGCGTGGCCTCGGCGCTGTTTCTGAAGTCGCGCGGCGCCCGCGTTACGGTTTCGGATTCGAAGCCGGAAGCCGAGCTTCGCGATGAAATCCTGCTGCTGCTGGAGCATGGCATTACGGTCGAAACTGGGGGCCATGGCGACCGCACCTTTCGTGGGCAAGACCTGATCGTTGTCAGTCCGGGCGTGGCGGTCGACGCGCCACAACTGGCGCAGGCGCGCAATCTGGGAGAGCCCGTCATTGGTGAAATCGAACTTGCGGCGCAATTTCTCGCTGGCCCGATCGTTGCCATTACGGGCGCCAATGGCAAGACCACCACGACTTCATTGGCCGGCGAAATTATTGCCGCCGGAAACCTCCCTACGCTGGTGGGCGGTAATATCGGCACGCCGGCCATCAGTTTCGTGGATAAGGCCGGGCCTGCGACGTGGATTGTGCTTGAAGTATCGAGCTTTCAGCTGGAAACGATCGTTGAATTTAGGCCTCGGATCGCGGTGATTCTAAATATCACGCCGGACCATCTCGATCGCCACAAGAGTTTTGACAATTACGTGAACGCCAAGGCGCGTGTCTTTGAGAACCAAGGTGCGGATGATTTCACCGTGCTCAACGCCGACGATCCCACCGCCGCCGGATTGTCGGACCGCACTCGCGCGCAGTTGTTCTGGTTCAGCCGTAAGAAAGAGATTGAAAAAGGAGCTTCTGTCCGCGGCACGCATATCCATTTCCGGGACGGCCAGAGCGAACGCGAGATCATGCCGCTGGCGGAAATGCCGCTGAAAGGCGCGCACAATCTGGAGAATGTGCTGGCTGGAGTTTCCATCGGCATGCTTGTCGGATGCGGGCCGGAACAGATCCGGCAGGCTGTCCGGAATTTCAAAGCTGTCGAGCACCGATTAGAGTTTGTGGCGAAGATCGCAGGTGTGGATTATTACAATGACTCCAAGGCTACGAACGTGGACGCCACGATCAAGGCGCTGGAAGCGTTTCCGGCGGACATTCCTCCACACCTGCACCTGATTCTCGGCGGCAAGGACAAGGGCAGTGATTACACCGTGCTCAACGACTTGCTGCGGCAGCGCGTGAAGCGCGTGTATACCATCGGGGCCGCAGCGGCCAAGATCGAATCGCAGATTCAGGATGCTACCGAAGCCGAACATGCGGAGACTTTGGAAAACGCTGTGCGACGGGCCAGCGAATCGGCTGTGCCGGGCGACGTTGTTGTGCTGGCTCCGGCGTGCGCCAGCTTTGATCAGTTCCAGAGCTACGAGCACCGCGGGCGAGTGTTCAAAGAGATTGTGCATTCGCTGGCGATGGCGCGATCCACGTAGTGCTTGTGACCGTCCGGCAGTCAGGTGGCCGGGCGGGGACGCCCGGCTCTCCACCGGCAAATGACGTTTGGCAAACCACGTTGGAACCAACTCAGTTATCACCTCACTAAAATCAATGGCTGAAATTCCTCCATGTCTCCGCGTCTGCGTGGTGAAATAGATTCCTTATGGCCAAACGGGTCAGCGTCGATCGCTGGATGTTTACTGTGACCACAATCCTGGTCTTTGTCGGGCTGGTCATGATCTTCAGCGCCTCGGCCGTGATGGCCAAGGAGCGGTTTGGCTCGGCTTACGAATTCCTGTTGAAGCAACTGGTTTGGGCCGTCGCGGGACTTGCCGTGATGGTGCTGGCCATGAAGGTGGATTACAAACGCTTGCAACATCCGGCGATCGTTTTCTCGTTGCTGGGCTTCACCGCGCTGCTCCTGATCTCGGTTTTTTTTCTTGACCGTTCCCACGGCACGCACCGCTGGTTTCATCTGGGTCCGGTTTCGCTGCAACCTTCGGAATTGGCCAAGCCCGCGCTCATTTTGTTTCTCGCATGGTTTCTTGAAAACAAGGCTTTTGATAACAAGACCCAGGCCATGGACGACTGGCGCAATACGCTGATTCCCGCTATCGCGCCCACCGCGATTTTTCTTGGGCTGATTGTTTTTCAGCCTGACCTGGGAACCGCCATCGCATGTGCGGGTATTACGGCTTGCGTACTGTTCGTTGCCGGCATCCGTCTGCGTTATTTTGGATATGCCTTCGCGGCGGCGCTCGTGCCGCTTTATTTGTTGATCTTTCACGTTTCGTACCGGAAAGACCGCATCCTGGCTTTTTTGAATCCTTACGCCGACCCGAAGGGTTTTGGCTTCCACATTATTCAATCGCTGATTGCCGTCGGGACCGGCGGCGTCACCGGACTCGGTTTTATGGAAGGCAAGCAGAAATTGTTTTATCTTCCCGAACCGCACACGGATTTTATTTTTGCCGTCACGGCGGAGGAGTTGGGATTGGTCGGCGCACTTGCGGTCATCATTCTGTTTGCGATATTCCTTTGGCGCGGAACGCGCGCTGGGCTGCGAACGCAGGATAACTTCGGACGCTTCCTGGCGGTCGGGATTACCAGCATGATTGTGTTGCAGGCTTTCATCAACATCAGCGTCGTGCTGGGGCTGATGCCTACCAAAGGGATTCCGCTGCCGTTCGTTTCTTATGGGGGATCGTCGCTGTTTGTGACGCTGATGTGCGTCGGCGTGTTGTTGAATATCACGAAACAGGCAGAATAGAGCGGTTTCCTCGATCTCCGGGAAAATCCCAAGCTTCACACGGCGGTGGAATCCCACCCTAACGTCGAAGAGCACGACGTTAGGATGGGCCACCCGCGCTCTGAACTACTGCAACGCCAATTCGATCTGTTCAAGATGGTGCTCGTTGTGGGAAGCGACCTTGTCGAATTCGGCCTGCAGCGTTCGAACCCCCGTTTCGCTGTGGACGAACTCACGGGGGCCATCTTTGTCATAGTGCAGACGAGCCTGATATATGATCCCAGCCCGGACTGCATCGTATATTCGCCGCGACAGATCGAGCGGCAGCCGTGAATAGTCGAGGCCCTTTGCCCACGCATCCTGATCAAAAGCCCAGAGCACTTGTCTGGGTTCGCTGAGGACGCGGCGGATACGGTCGTTTAGAACTGTCTCAGAATCGGCGAGGTGATGCAGGATGAACCTGACGGACCACTTGCCTGGTCCGTAAGTTCGGTCGAGTTGCTCGTCGCTCAAGTCAAAGTACCTCAGCGTTTGGTTCCTCGCCGCTTCGAGCCGCGTGACGATATCCATGTTCGATCCTCTCTGAGAATGATCTAAGCTCCGGCATCTTTCTCCATCGCCAGCAGTTGCTCTTTCCGCTCGATGCCCCAACGGTAGCCGCCTAGGTTGCCATCTTCGCGAACTACGCGGTGGCAGGGGATTGCTATTGCTACCGGGTTCGTGGCGCAGGCTCGGGCTACGGCTCGGGTGGCTTTCGGCATACCGATCTTCTTGGCCACGGCGCTGTAGGAGCGGGTTTCTCCGCGTGGGATTCTTTGCAGAGCTTCCCAGACTCTCCGCTGAAACGCGGTTGCCCTTATGTCTAGCGGAAGGGAGGGATTCGACTCGCGTCCCTCCATTAAGCGGGTTAGACTCACTCGCCATTCGGACATGGCGGCATCATCGCGGCGGCGAACTGCGAAGGGAAACTCGCGCATCAGGCCTTGCTGGAGCTGCTCGTCATTGTCGGCAAATCTGTCGGCGAACTGAATGGCGCAGATGCCTTTGTCGGTGGCGGCGATCAGCATGCGTCCTAGAGGCGAGCTCGCGATGGTGTAACGGACTACGGCGGCCACTGCGCCGCGACGGTACTTCTCCGGGGTCATGCCTAGTTGCGTGGCGGTGCGTTCGTAGAGACGGCTGCTGGAGCCATATCCGGCGGCGTAGAGCGCGGTGGTCACGGAGTGGCCAGCTTGCAGATTTTGTTTTACCTGGCGCAGGCGGATAGCGTCGATGTAGGCCTTGGGCGACACGCCGAGGACCGACTTGAACGTTCGCTGCAGGTGGAACGAGCTGCGGCGGAATTCTTTGGCGAGCAGGCTGAGAGTAATACGATCTTCGATGTGCTGCTCGATGTAGCGGCACATGGCGCGGACCAGCGCGGATTGCGGGTTTCCGTCCACCGCCTTGGGACGGCAGCGCAGGCAGGCGCGATAGCCGGCCTGTTCGGCTTGGAGAGCGTGATCGAAAAAGCTGACGTTCTTGCGGCGCGGGCGCTTGGCGGGACACGACGGACGGCAGAAGATTCCGGTGCTGGACACGCCGAAAACGAACGCGCCGTCGAGAGAGCTGTCGCGATCAAGCACGGCTTGCCAGCGGCGGGCGTTTGTTTGAACAGCGATTTGAACAGCAACATCGGCTGCCGTTGGCACCGCGGTTGGTGGTGGAGTTCGCTTCATCGCTTCTTCTTCTGAAAGTATCGCATTGGTGGCCATGCGGGTAACATAGGGCAGTCGCGTACGCGCGGACTATCCGAATGTTGCGGTCAAACGAATTTCCTACCCTCCGCGAACGTGGTAGACCGCGGAAATAATAACGTGACCACAATCACTGTCAGAAAGCTGGCGGCTCATGTAGTATCACGGACTGCCTCCCGATGTGCCTCTATCTTTTGCGGTTGAAAAAATCTTTACCATAGAGGACACACAGAGGTACACGGGGGAGAATCAAAGAGGACCTTCTATGAATGGTAATTTGAAACGCAATCGCAAGACTATGTGGCTAGTTGTGCTGGTGGCGCTGGTGGCGTCGGCCAGCGCACAGATTCTCACGAGCGATCAAGTGAAGAAAATCGCTCCGAACTCGTTTTTCTTCTCTGGACAGAGCGGGGCCGTGCAGCTGCGGAATGCGGCGGGCTTGAAGAACTCCGGCGGCAAGGTTGTGCTGGCGGGGCTGGTGGATACGTCGGGATATTCCACGGCAATCACGGAGAAATTCCAGGGTTTCCTGATCACCGAAACCAAATTGAGTTTTGACGGGGCAACGCTGGATCCGGGAGAGTATGGATTCGGCTTCAAGGACGGCAAGTTTGCGGTGATGAACGTGGCGGGCGCGGACGTGGTCTCGATCGCCAGCCAGAACGACGATAAGGTCCAGCATCCGGTTCCCTTGAAATTTGATAAAGACGGTGGCGGGTACCGGTTGTATGCGGGGCGGAAGTATGTGGTCGTGAAAGCGGATTAAGGGCAGGTTTCAGGGTTTCAAGGTTTCAGAGTAGAGCGGACCTCTCGCCGGTCTGGCCGGGCGGGGGCGCCCGGCCCTGCGCTGGTGTTGTGGGAGATGACCGTCCTCACGATGGACAAGGCCAGTTTCCCTCAATAAAATCTGGGGTTGCATTCACCGGCGGGCAAACTCCGATGAAACTTTTGACTTTCGAAAACAGCGCGCGGCAATCCCGCATCGGCGCGCTGCTGGGCGACCGCCGGGTTGTGGATCTGCATACGGCGTGCGCGCTCTACCTGCGCGACGTGGAAGGCGAAGCCATTTTTTACCGCATGGCAGATGCACTGGTCCCGCCCGACATGCGAGCGTTGTTCCGGGGCGGAGACACGAGCCTGGACGCTGCGCGCAAGGCTATCGACTACGTGGCCCATCTGGGCGCGGGCGACGTCGACGTTCGTGGCGCCGACGGTGTCACCGGTCCCTGTGGTGAGACGGTGATGTACTCGCTCAGCGACATACAACTGAAAGCACCGATCATTCCGAAGAAGTTTTTTCACACGGCGGGTAACTTTCGCGAGCACCACGAAGAGGCTACGAAATCCGGGTTTTCGCATCCGGTGATGCCTTGGATCGTTTTTTTTCAGAATACCGACGCGATTATCGGGCCGGACGAGCCGGTTATTTATCCCGAACACCTGACTCAGGAACTGGATTACGAACTGGAACTGGCGGTTGTGCTGAAGAAGGCCGGCAAGCACTTTACGGCGGAAGAGGCGTCCAGCTACATCGGCGGGTATGTCATTTTCAACGACATTACGGCCCGCGACATTCAGCGCCGCGAGATGAAATCGGGTGTGTTCAGCTTCTGCAAGGGGATCGACACGTTTTGTCCACTGGGACCGTGGATCGTGACCGCCGACGAGATTCCGGACGCGCATAACCTGGCGATGGAACTGCGCGTGAATGGCGAGGTGCGGCAGCGCTCGCATTCGAGCAAAATGTCGGTCAAGATTCCGGAGATACTTTCGCATTACTCGCCGATGGGATACAGCGCGGGCGATGTGGTTTCGACGGGAACCGTGTCGGGCGTGGCGACGTTTTCGGAAGATCCAAAGGCATGGTACCTGAAGCCGGGCGATGTGATGGAATGCGAGATCGAGAAGATCGGCGTGTTGCGGAATCCGGTGATCTCGTGGGAAAAGGCGTATGGCCGGAAACCGGCGGCGCTGGCTACGCAGGAACCGGTGAAGAATTTGTAATTGGGAAATCGGTAATTCGGTAATTTGAAACCGGCCGGCGTGGTTAGGCCGCAATGCCAAAAGGCTTGACTGGCACGGGTTTCCGGCGCTTATTGCCTGGCAACCCAGGTTGACAACGCTGGGTTGGTTACTCATAAAGTGCAGAGGCTTGCACCCGCGGGCCCACCGTAATCCCGCACCCGCTTGGTAACTCCATTCGCAACAAACACTTACGTTCTCCCTTCCAGATGGTTTTCCGGGTGCACTGTTCCTTCAGGAAGCCCGGAGCGTATGGGGCGAGCTTGGGGACAATTTTGACCGTCATTTACAGCACTGCATGCGAAGCTCCTAAAACGGCGACACGGCCGGCAACCATGCTGCCGCTGCTGGTGATCCTGTTCGTCGTTTCCTACGTCATTCTGACCATGCTGGTTTTCGAGCAGGGCCAGACCATCGAATCGCAGCGCAGTTTAATCCGCGAGATGCTGAAGGACAGCACGCAGTTGGCCGCGTTAAAGAACAAACTTGCCCATGACGGCAGCAAGCAGGCCCACGAAAAAGCCTCGGCGCCAGCGGAGCACAAGAACGCGGATTCCAATCCGGCGGCAGGGGCAAAAGGATCGGACAAGGAAACAAAACGACCCGGTAAATCGGCCAACTCCACGAAGGAAGTTCCGGGGAAACCGGCCGCTGACCTGGAGGATGCACGGCGCTTGACCCGAATGATCTAGCGGCGCTGGTTCTGGTAATACGGATCATTAGCACGAATCATCATTAGCGCCCGGATTTTGAAGAGAAAGAAGAAAAAAGAAAACGGTTCTGTGAAATGCGGCCCTATGTGGAGGGCCGTGAGGCGAGCGAGACCCTATCATGAAGATCCTGGCCCTAGCGCTAGTCTTGTCTCTTCCCGTTCCCAGGGTGGCACCGCCAGCTCAACTCTCACCCGTTGCCAGCCAGCAACCGGCAAAGCGCAAGGGAGGGCAATGGTACTTCGCCGCCACCGGACACGCCGTATATTGCTACGGGCCGGTAGTGATCATGCCCCAGGCGCAGGGAGGGTTGCAAAGAGTTGCGACTTTCTGCCGCGGCGATCAAACCATGGTACCGCTGAAAGACTAGACAGACTATCTTCCGTTCACCCTCACTTTCACCTTCACCTTCGCCTGTCGCGCACGCTTGGTAGCTGCTGACACGTCTCAGATCCGCCTTTTATTTCGTGGTCACGAACATATCGTTTTTCTGGTACGGACACACTTGTGTTGCATTGCCCTTGGGCCGTGGAGGAAAATTGTTCTCATGGCGGACAAGAAAACCGAGCACAGCAACTGCCGTTTCACGGTTCAGCAGAGTGATGGGAAACCGTTCCTGGCGGTCGAACTTTATCACGACACCATTCCAATGCTAAAGGATGTGTCGTTTGGCTTTAATCTGCTAACAGGAACGCGGGTTGAGGATGCCAAGAAGATTGCCGAGATGCTCAATGAGCGCGTACTTGACATGTTCGTGACGACGAAGGCGTCTCCGGCATAGCGGAATCACCTCAAGAAGTCGCAGAGAACATAGACGCCGCTGCCGAGAATCAAGAGAACCACGAAAATTGCAAATACGACAGACGCCGGCGGACGAGCGGGGTTAGGATAGTTTGACTGCACAGTCTCTTGCATTTGAACGCTCCGCTACAAGAAATGGCCGCCCAGACCGAGAGGAAGACCAGGCGGCGTGGTTGTCGGGTGGCGATCACTTTAGCGTAGCCGTGTTAAAGTGCGGTTACGCCGGCGTTAAAAGGCTTTGTGGAAGGTCAGACGCAGTAGAATCAACTAGATGGGCCCGTAGCTCAAGCGGATAGAGCATCGGATTTCTAATCCGAGGGTTGCAGGTTCGATTCCTGCCGGGCCTACCAGATTTTCCCACAGGACTCCCACTTTCGTGCCATTCCCACCAGGGCGAAGAAAACGTAGAGTAGGTGGTGAGCAGACTTCGGGGGAGGGCTGTTCAAACGGGCGTCCGATGACTCTAACTGAGTCCGGGCGCTTTCGTTTTTTGTGGTGGATTTGACCCTGAGTGCAGACGGTTCGTTGCCCGCGAGTTACGCCTTCGGCGCGTTCTTCATTCTTTTTTGTTCTTTCTTTCTATTCTTCTTTTTTATTCTTTGGTCTTTCTTGATTTTGGCCGCATCATCTCCCACTCTTTTTCCGTCAGTTCCCGTCCCAGGGCGGTGAATTCGCCCGCGCCTTGCAGCCACTCCCCGCCATCCATGGTCACGACTTCTCCATTTACATATCCGGCGCCATCGCTGATCAAGAACGTGGCCAGGTTGGCAAACTCTTCGGTCGTCCCAAAGCGTCCTAGAGGATTTCTTTTCTTCGCCGCCACCGCCAGTTCCGGACGCGGTAACAAACGCGAAAACGCGCCCTCGGTCGGGATGGGCCCGGGCGCGATGGCGTTCATGCGAATACCGCGATCGCCCCACTCGACGGCCAGGCTTCGCGTCAGTGCTTGTACGCCTGCTTTGGCCACCGCCGATGGCACGACGTAGGCCGAGCCCGTCGTCGTGTAGGTGGTGGTGATATTGAGCACCACGCCTCCGCGGGCGGCTGCCAACCAGCGCCGCCCACAAGCCATGGTCGTGTGCAGCGTGCCCATGAGGACAATGCCTATCACCGACTGGAATGCCCCTAATGAAAGCTCTTCCGTGCGCGCGAGAAAGTTTCCGGCCGCGTTGTTCATGAGCACATCGAGCGGGCCGTCGGCCCAGATGATTCCGATCAGCTCTTCAACGGCTGCGACGTCGCGCACGTCGCAGGGACGGGAGTGAATCTTGCCACCGGTGCGCTCGCGTAACTCCTGCTCGGTTGCGGCTATAACTTCATGGCGCCGCCCGCAGATGTAAACTTCGGCGCCTAGTTCCAGAAACCGTTGGGCGGCGGCTTTGCCCAAACCGGTGCCGCCGCCGGTGATGAGAATGCGCTTGCCTTGAAGCAGATCTTTCTGGAACATGACGGATTTCCTCCGCTGAGTGAACTGACGATTGTAAACGGATAAATTGCTGGGCAGTGAAAAGGAAAGGGGTCCGACTGGCCTCAGCGGCTGAAGCCGCTTCTCATTCGGCGGCATTTACGGCACGACTGAAGTCGTGCCCTTCCCAAGAACCTTTGTGAATGAGTTTTTCCCGGTGCCCGTGAATTGGCCGATTCTCGCCACCGCCCAGCGCGCGTGCTCCGCGACTACCGTGTCTGAATCCTCGCAGAGTTTTCTTAGCGTCGGCATGAATTTCCTGTTACCGCTGTTTCCCATGGCAATTACGGCGTTCCTCCGCAGGCCGGATAGTTTTGCGCGCCGGACTGGAGATCCGCGAAACACTGCCCTGAATTCTTCCGGCTGCATTTCGGCCAGCCAGTCGAGCGCAGGAGCGACCAGACCTTCCCGCGGCTCGAACTCCGCCGCAGAGGTTGCTGGCGCCTTGCGGTTCCACGGGCAGACATCCTGACAGATGTCGCATCCGAAGACGTGCCTTCCCTGGCCTGCGCGTAGTTCGTCCGGAATCTCGCCTCGCTTTTCAATCGTCAGATAGGAGATGCAGAGCCGCGCGTCTAATTCGCCGGGCGCAACGATGGCCTGGGTTGGACAAGCGGCGATGCAGCGGGTGCAGGTCCCGCAACGATCGGGCGCTGGCAGGTCGGCTGAGAGCTTATTTTCCGCGAGGGCATCGTTCGTCAGATCGAGCGAGGTCAGGATTACGCCCAGAAACAACCACGATCCAAGTCGCTGGTTGATGATGCACGTGTTCTTGCCGATCCATCCGACGCCAGCGTATTTGGCGTACACGCGTTCGATGAGCGGGCCGGTGTCGACATAGGAGCGGAGGCGCGGGTCGCTCGTTGCCAGCGGCCAGTTGCCAGTGGAGTCGAGTAGTCTGGGCAATTCACCTTCTATCTTTCGCAGGCGGCGCAGGACAGCTTCGTGGTAATCCTCGCGGGACCAGGCGTAGCGGGAAATCCAGCCTCGGCTGGCGCCTTCGGTCTGCGTCTCCGCTTGCGTCGAGTACGGGTGCGCAGTGTTGTAGTTGATGGCGCACACGATCACGCTACGCGCCCAGGGAGCGACTCGGGCCAGCGATGCGCGCTTGAGTTCCCCAGCCTCATCGCGCGCTTCCATGTACTTCATTTCGCCATGTTTTCGTTCGGCGATCCAATCAGGAAATACATGTAACTCGGGGAAGTCGCGGACGGGCGCGATGCCGCAGAGATCGAATCCGGCGTTGCGCGCGCACTGCTTGATGCGGGTTGAGAGGTCGGAGAACAAGTGGGCAGCGGTTCCTCTTTGCGAGTCGGAAAATCCCAAGCGGGACGCGAGTGTGGAATCCCACCCCTTCGGCTTCGCTCAGGGCAGGCTCTTGCGCACAAAACGCGCAAGAATGGGGCACCCGCGCGGTGCGGTCCCGACACCGCTGGGACATATCTTACCCTTGACGGGTTGACCTAAGCTTGTCCAGCGGCCTAACATAACCGCCGACGGCACTTGAGGCCTCCGGAATGATCGGCCAGACAGTCTCCCACTATCACATCGTGGGAAAGCTCGGTGGTGGCGGCATGGGCGTGGTGTATGAGGCGGAAGACACACGCTTGGCCCGTCATGTCGCTCTCAAGTTCATTCCGGTGGAGATGGTACACGACCGCAAGTCACTCGACCGCTTCGTGCGCGAAGCGCGCGCGGCTTCCCAGTTGAACCATCCCGGCATCTGCACGATCCACGATATCGACGACAACGGCGGACATCCCTTCATCGTGATGGAGAAGTTGGAAGGGATCAGCCTGAAGGAGCGGATGCGGGGCAAGCCGATGGAGATCGACGAGATTCTCGATATCGGCATCCAGGTGGCGGATGCCTTGGCGGCTTCGCACGCCAAGGGAATCATTCATCGCGACATCAAGCCCGCCAATATTTTTGTAGGCCAGAGCGGTCAGACAAAGATACTAGATTTCGGATTGGCGAAGTCGGCGCGCCAAGCGGGATCGACCGAGGCAGCGCTAGAAGACTCGCTGACTGCGATCGGCGTGATACCGGGAACGGCGGTTTACATGTCGCCGGAACAGGCGCGCGGCGAAGAACTGGATCAGCGAAGCGATCTATTCTCGCTCGGAGTCGTGATTTACGAAATGGCGACGGGCAAGAAGCCATTTGCCACCGGCAACGTGATCACCACGCTGGACGCGGTCCTGAACCAGAAGCCAGTCTCTCCTCTAAGTCTGAATCAATCGCTGCCCCCGGACCTGGAAGGCATTATTGGCCGGGCCATGGAGAAGGACCGGGGACACCGCTACCCGAACGCGCTAGCGATGAAGGGCGATCTCCAGTCGTTGAGGAAGGAAACGGAATCGGGGTTGACCAAAACCGGGGCGCGGCGGCCGGTCTTGCCGTATCGCATCGCCACAAGCACGTTTCAGGCTACAAGCAAATTCTCAACGTATCTTCTGCTGGGAGTGAGCGCGCTGCTGCTCACGGTTCTGGTCGCGGTCGGAGCGTGGTGGTTCAAACAGCGTGAGATGGCGGGTGCCGGGGCGCCGAAAAACACGATTGCGGTGTTGCCGTTGCAGAACAGGAATGGCGACATCAGCGTGGAGTTTCTGCGCTTCGCGCTGGCCGATGAAATCGCCAACACGCTCACGTACAACCGGACGCTTGACGTTCGTCCATCCTCGATCACGCAAAAGTTTGTGGGCAACGACGTCGACCCGCAGCAGGCGGGCCGCGAATTGCACGTCGCCAACATTCTTACCGGACACTTCCTGAAGCAAGGCGACCGCCTGATGATTACGCTGGAGGCGATTCAGGTGGAGGGGAACAAGCTTCTGTGGCAGACCAACGTGACCGCGCCCGCTCAGGACCTGATCGCATTGGATGCGCAGATGGCTGCCAAAATACGCCAAGAGTTGCTGCCGGCGCTCGGCGTAGCGGGCGGTTTGCTCGATACGGGCACGCGCCCGAAAAACGCGGAGGCCTACGATCTCTACCTGCATAGCCTGGCGCTGCCGCATGATGCCGGGCCGAACAAGGATGCAATCGCGGTTCTGGAGCATGTGGTTGAAGTGGACCCGACGTATGCGCCGGCATGGGAACAGCTGGGAGTGCGTTGCTATTATGACGCGGACTACTCCGATGGTGGCGAGCCCATGTTCCAGCGGTCCAACAAGGCCTGCGAACGTGCTGTAGAACTGGATCCGAATCGGATCATTGCCGCTAGACAGCTGATCGCGAACCGCGTGGAGCGGGGCGAACTCGGCAAGGCATATCAGGCGGCGCAGGCGTTGGTCAAGCGTCGACCGGAGAGTGCCGAGGCGCATTTCGCGATGGCCTATGTCTATCGTTATGCCGGGATGCTGGGGCAATCGACGAACGAATGCAACACGGCGCTGGCGCTCGATCCTGGCAACTATGTTTTTCGCTCCTGCGCCTGGGCGTTCATGGAACTGGGGAAGACAGAGCGGGCACGGGAGTTTGTCCGTCTGGACGCCGGCTCGGAATGGGCCGCGTATGTGACGCCGTCCCTCCTGTTGCGCGAGGGGAAGGTTGCGGAAGCGCGCGAGGCGGTGGAGCGCATGCCGAGCTCGCCGCGCTATCACCGCGACCTGCTGGAGGCCTGCCTGCAGTTGCGGCCCGCCGCGGATCTGGACCGGATGGCGCAGGAAGCGGAAACGAGCGTGCCCACCGATCTCGACGTGGAGACGTGGTATTACCAGGGAACAATCTTCGCGTACTGCGGCAAGAAACAAGCGGCTCTCCATCTGCTGCAGAGCGCGGTGGAGCAGAACTATTGCGCCCACGAGAATCTGCTTTCCGATCCACTGCTGGTAAAGCTCCGCACAGATACAGCCTTTGACAAAGTGTTGACCGCAGCCGGCGCTTGCCAGGAGGCCGTGCGGGCGTCAGCCAACACGCAGGGCCGATGAAACACATTTACTATTCGAAGCATAATGTGCGAAGCAGCCGCGCGCAAACTGGTACAATTTCTGTTTGCCGAAATGCTTTCCCCATCCGCTAATTTTCCGGCAAGAATCTCCCGAGAGGATCTCTAATGATTTCTATTCGACGTTTTTTCGCGTGCATCGTCCTCGGTTGTGTCCTCGGCACTGTCCCTGGTGGCGTCTGCCTCGCGGCGGCGCAGGAAGCGCAAGAAGGCCGTCTGCTGCGCTTTCCCGACATTTATAAGGACAAAATTGCATTCATGTACGGCGGCGATCTCTGGCTGGCGTCAAGCTCGGGAGGCACGGCTCGGCGCATCACTTCGCATCCTGGGCGCGAACTGTTTCCAAAGTTTTCGCCGGATGGAAAGTGGCTGGCATTCACGGGCCAGTACGATGGCAACTTCAACGTCTATGTGATGCCGTCCGAGGGCGGTCAACCGAAGCAGTTGACCTTCTACCAGGGATCGGCGCAGCCGCTCAGCGACCGCATGGGCGTGCTCAACCAGGTGATCGGCTGGACGCCGGATGGTAAGAGCATCGTCTTCCTTTCGCGGCGCGACGCTTCGAACGGCTGGATCAAACGTCCCTACACGGTAAGCATCGATGGCGGCCTGCCCCAGCCCATGCCCATGGATGAGGGCGGTCTGCTTTCGTTCTCGGCGGACGGCACCAAGGCCGCCTACAACCGGATCTTCCGCAATTTCCGGACGTGGAAACGCTATACCGGCGGCTTGGCGCAGGACATCACCATCTATGACATCAAGAATAATGTCGTTGATGCGGTCATTCCGCACACGGATTACACCGACACGTTTCCGATGTGGCGCGGGAACACGATTTATTTCACGTCCGATCGCGGGCCCGAACACCGGCTCAATCTCTACAGCTACGACGTGGGCAGCAAGCAGGTCGAACAACTTACCAAGTTCGACGGCTTCGACGTGATGTGGCCGAGCCTTGGTCCGGACGCGATTATTTTTGAGAATGGGGGCTACCTATACACGTTCGATCTACAAACGCGGCAGGCGAAGAAACTGACCATCTATGTGAGCGGGGAGCGCGACCAGGCGATGAAGCACTGGGTCAATGCGAGCCGGCAGATCACCGACTTCGATATCGGGCCCGACGGCAAGCGAGCCGTGCTAGCGGCGCGCGGGGAAGTATTTACCGTTCCGGCAAAGGACGGAAGCATCCGCAATCTGACACAATCTCCCGGGGTTCGCGAACAGCATGTGGCGTGGTCGCCGAACGGGCAATGGATCGCCTATGTTTCCGACCGCAGCGGTGAGGATGAGATCTACATTGCTGCGCAAGACGGACTGGGCGCCGAAGAGCAGATCACCAGCGGACACAAGGGTTTCATGTTTCAGCCCGCATGGTCCCCGGACAGCTCGAAGATTGCATGGGCCGACAAGGACTTGAAACTTTGGTATGTCGACATCAAGGAGAAAAAGCCGGTCGAGGTGGACCGCGGCAAGTACTTTGAAATTCAGAATTACAGTTGGTCCCCGGATAGTAAATGGCTGGCTTACGACAAGAATCTAGAGTCCGGATATTCGGTGGTGTATCTGTACGGATTAGCCGACCGCAAGATCACCGCCGTGACTTCGACTCTTAGCAATAGTTATGCGGCAGTGTTCGATCCCGAGAAGCGTTACTTATATTTTCTTTCCGACCGCGACTACAACGAAGTGCTGGGCAACGTCGATTTTGAGTTCGCGAATCCGAAAACGACGCGCGTGTATGTGATTACGCTGACGGCGGACGAGCCTTCACCCTTTCCGGCCTTGAGCGACGAGGTGAAGGTGAAGAGCGAAGAGCCAGCGGCGGCAGCGGCGCCCGAGCCGAATAAGAAGAATCAAAAGCAACAACCAAGCAAGAAGGAGGAGAAGTCCGCGACGGAGGAGAAGAGCGCGGAGACCGAGACCAAGGAGCCTCCGAAAGTCTTTAAGATCGACCTCGAGGGCATCCAGGACCGGATCGTAGCGCTGGCCGTTCCACCGGCGGTGATTCACGCCCTCGATGCCTCCAAGGACGCGATCTACTACTCGACTGCGCCCATTCAGGGGTTATCGGGACCTATCCCCGGAGAAAGCAGGGCGATCCACGCCTACGACTTGAAAGAACGAAAAGACAAGGTGCTGTTGGAGGGCGCCGATCATTTTGCACTTTCCCATGACGGCTCGAAACTGTTGTACCGCGCCGAGGAGAACGGGCCGGTGGGGATTATCGATACCAAACCTCCGGACGCTCCCCACAAGGTGGGAGATGGTGCGCTGAAACTGGACGGCATGCGAGTTGAGGCCGATCCTCCGCAGGAGTGGAAGCAAATTTTCAACGAAGTCTGGCGGCAGGAGCGCGATTATTTTTTTGAGGCCTCGATGAATGGAGTGGATTGGCAGAAGACCAAGGATCAATATGCGCAATTGCTCCCGTATGTCGCCGATCGCTATTCGCTGACTTACATCATGGGCGAGATGATTGGGGAATTATCGAATTCGCACACTTATGTGGGGGGCGGCGATTTCCCGGACCTCCACCCGGTGAACGTCGGATTGCTGGGAGCGGACTATGAGGCCGATGCGGCCACCGGCATCTACCGGATCAAGAAAATCTTCTCCGGTGAGAATTGGGACGCGCATACCCGCTCTCCTTTGACCGAGCCGGGCGTGAATATCAAAGAAGGCGATTACCTGATCGCGATCAATGGGCACGCGTTGCACGCTCCGCAGACGCCGGACGAATTGCTGGTGAACACGGCGAACGAAGTGGTCACGCTCACCGTCAACTCCAAGCCGGTGGCGGACGGCGCCCGCAAGGTGGTGGTGAAACCGATTGGCGACGAGTACGGGTTGCGCCAGTTGAACATGATCGAAACTAACCGCAAGAAAGTGGACGCAGCCAGCGGCGGCCGCATCGGCTATGTCTACATACCGGATATGGGCGACGCAGGGCTCAACGCGTTCGTCAAGCAGTACTTCCCGCAGATCCGCAAGGAAGGCATCATCATCGATGTCCGCTACAACGGCGGCGGCTTCGTGGACGAGCTCATTTTTGAGCGTTTGCGGCGCGTACTGTCCGCCATGGGTTCGGCACGCAATTGGGAATCGGGCACGCGTCCGAGCAATACGTTCAACGGATACATGGCCTGCATCACCAATCACTATGCCGCGTCCGATGGAGACATCTTCAGTTACTTCTTCAAGTATTACAAGCTGGGACCACTCATCGGCGAGCGGACCTGGGGTGGAGTGCGCGGCATTCGCGGCAATATCCCGCTGATGGACGGCGGGTATATCACGCGGCCGGAATTTTCGCTGTATGGGCTCGACAGCAAGTGGCTGATTGAGAACCGCGGGGTGCAACCCGATGCGGTGGTGGACAATCCACCGGATTTGGTCTTGAAGGGACAAGATCCGCAACTGGAAAAAGCGGTCGAGATGCTGATGGACGAGATCAAAGCCAATCCCAAGAAACTGCCGGCGCGGCCTCCGGATTTGCCGACGTATCCGGACGGGCCGGGACTTTAGGGACATTGGCTCGTGTAGGGGCGGGCGCTATCGCCCGTCATCTCGCAGGCTGTGGAGAAGGTGTCTTCCGCCCCGCAGTCATTGAGATACGACGAGACACAGCCGGTTAGCGATTGGCTCGCCAGCGACCGCCGTGACTCTCCGCTTGCCAACCGGACGGTCGGTCGGATACTATCAGGTCACCTCTTTGGTGCAACTGTGACGAATTTACGGAGCCTCCGACGACCTAGACTTAGAATTCCAGGAGTACGAGTATGTCCATCGGTCGCGGTGGGGGGGGAAGGGTGAGCTGAGAGAACTAGAAATCGTAAGTGCTCCCGAATCCCACCCGCCAGAGGTGCTGGTCAGGTGGGTTTTGTTTTTTCGGGGAACTGGCAGGGAGGTCGCATGACGGATCAGAAAAACACGCCAATCACGGCCAAGGCCAAAACCGAGGCTAAGACCGGCTTTAAGACCATGACCGGGGCCAGCATTCTTTGGGAATGTCTGGAACGGGAAGGCGTGAAGCATGTCTTTGGCTATCCTGGGGGCGCCATTTTGCCGGCCTATGACGCGCTGAAGCACAGCAAGATCCATCACATTCTGGTGCGCCACGAACAAGGGGCAACTCACATGGCCGACGGCTACGCGCGTGCCAGTGGACTGACGGGAGTTGCGATCGCAACTTCGGGGCCGGGTGCGACCAACATGGTCACGGGAATCGCCACCGCCATGCTCGATTCCATACCGATTGTCTGTATTACCGGACAGGTGGGCAGCAAGCTGATCGGATCGGACGCGTTTCAGGAAACCGACATTACGGGCGTGACGCTTCCGATCACCAAGCACAACTATTTGGTGACGCACGCTAGTGAAGTGGCGCGCACGATTCGGGAAGCTTTCTATGTGGCGCGGTCGGGGCGTCCAGGGCCGGTGCTGGTCGATATCACCAAAGATGCGCAGCAGAGCACGTGCGAGTTCGACTGGGAAGCGGCCAAGCCGCAATTGCCGGGTTACCGTCCCGACCTTTCGCCCGCTCCGGCGGAGTATGAACAGGCGCTGGAGTTGATCCACAATTCGAAGCGGCCGGTGATTCTTGCGGGACACGGCATCATTGTTTCAGGGGCGATGCGCGAGGTGCGTGATTTTGCCGAGCGCGCCGGGATTCCGGTGGCGCTCACGCTGCTTGGACTGGGCGCGTTCCCTGCCTCGCACCCGCTCAATCTGGGCATGATGGGCATGCATGGAGAAGCGTGGGTCAATCATACGATTCAAGAAGCGGATCTGCTGCTGGCTTTCGGGATGCGCTTTGACGATCGCGTTACCGGCAATCTGAAAAATTACGCGCCTAACGCTAAGAAGATCCACATCGAGATCGATCCGGCGGAGATCAACAAAAACGTCAAGGTCGATGTGCCGCTGGTCGGCGATTTGCGGGAAGTTTTGCTGGAATTGTTGCCGCACGTTGAATCCATCGATCGCAGTGACTGGCTGGATTCGATCGACAAGCTGAAGGGCGATTCCGCGGTGCGCGATATCCAGAATCTGCCCGACAGCGGCCATCTTTATGCGGCGCACGTGATCAACGATCTGTGGCGGCAGACGCGCGATGGCAACACCATTGTGGTGACCGACGTGGGGCAGCACCAGATGTGGGAGGCGCAGTATTACAAGCATGAGCATCCGCGGTCGCTGATTACTTCCGGCGGACTGGGCACGATGGGATTCGCGCTGCCGGCCGCCATCGGCGCCAAGGTCGCTTGCCCGGAGGCGGAGGTATGGGTGGTGGTGGGCGATGGCGGATTCCAGATGACGATGTGCGAACTGGCGACGGTGGTGCAGGAAAATCTGAAGATCCATATCGCGATTATCAATAACGGATTTCTGGGCATGGTGCGGCAGTGGCAGGAATTTTTCTACGACCGCAACTATGCGGCTACGCCTTTGCTGAATCCGGATTTCGAGAAGTTGGCCGAGGCTTACGGCATTCGGAGTATGACGATTTCGGAGCGGTCGCAGGTTGTGCCCGCGGTGGAAGCGGCGCGTCGGCACGATGGGCCGGTGCTGATCAATTTCAAGGTGGAGCAGGAAGATACGGTGTATCCGATGGTTGCGGCGGGGGCGGCGTTGCACGATATGATCCGACGGCCGAGCCCGATTGTGGAGACGGCGGAGGACGAGTAAAGGCGGTGACCCTCAGCGGCTAAAGCCGCATTCAAACGTGCGATAACCGCAGCGCTGAAGCGCTGCGCCGCCCGAAATCGAGTTGCGCCACTAAAAATCGAGCGCCGCCTGAAATCGAGGGCGAGATCGAGACGATTAAAAATATGCTGAATACATTCATGGTGTATGTCGAGAATAAACCGGGGGTGCTTACGCGCGTGGCTTCGCTGTTTCGGCGGCGCGCCTTCAATATCGATTCGCTGACGGTGGGGCGGACGGAAAAACCTGAGGTGTCGCGCATGACCATCACCGTCGACGCCGACCACGACCAGGCGCGGCGCATCGAGGCCAATTTATACAAACTCGTAAACGTGTTATTGGTCGAGAACATCACCAATCAACCGGCCATTGTCCGGGACCTGGCCATGATCCGGGTGGCGGCCACGCACGGGGCGCGTTCTCATGTGCTGGAGCTGGCGAGCGTGTTTCGGGCGCGGGTGGTCGATGTTTCCACTGAATCGTTGACTATTGAAATTACGGGCGGGGAAGATAAGATCGACGGACTGCTGGAAGTGCTGCGTCCATACGGGATATTGGAGATGGTGCGCACTGGCATCGTTGCCATGCGGCGGGGGAGCAAGTCGGTCGACGCGGCTTCCGCGACGGAGAGCACGGCAACGGGCGCGGCGAGTGACGATGTTTCATACTCGGTGTAGGGCAGCGTCGCGGTTCCACCCCGGCGGCTTAAGCCGATTCTGAAAAACAATCCAGTCATCGCAGACGGTGAATCCCGGCAGCGGTGAATCCACGCACATCACGCCAAGACCAGGCGTGCTGGCGACCCCGGCGCTGCGCCACCCAAGATCAGGCGCGATCGCTACACCCACCTTGAGGTTCGGACAAGAGTTCGGACAGGAGTCCGGGCAAAATTCCGGCCAAGAATTCCCACAAAAATCCGGGTGCAGGACCGGCAGTCCGTCCATTGGAGGATGCCGAAGGTGCGGGTGCACGTCGATTTGGGCACAATGCATGCATGCTCCCACTCAGGCATGGAGCCGCATCGTGAGAACTTTCTAATTAGCTGACTCTCCGTGCGATGGAAGAGATTTGTGAGGGGACGCGAAATCAAAGGCAGGCGGTACTCCTGCGCTCAAGTGAGAGGGGTGCGACGCCGATGGAGAGGGTATTCGCTATGAATGACGCCGACGACATTGTCAAAGAGTTTCTGGTCGAGAGCTACGAGAACCTCGACCGTCTAGACCGGGACTTGATTACGTTGGAGAAGAATCCCGACGATCGCGACGTCCTGGCCAGCGTTTTCCGCACGATTCACACCATCAAAGGCACCTCGGGGTTCCTGGCATTCGACAAACTGGGAGCCGTGGCGCATGTCGGCGAAAGCCTGCTGGGGCGGTTGCGTGATGGCGAGCTCCGATTAAATCCGGAGATCACGACCGCTCTGTTGGCGACGGTGGATGCCGTCCGCCAGATGCTGGCGAGCATAGAGGCGAGCGGCGTGGAGGGCGAACGTGACGACAGCGGGCTGATTACGCGGTTGACCCGCCTGCAGCAGGCTGCGGAAGCGCCGGGAAAGAGCGGGGTGAAGAGCGGAGGGAAGAGCGCAGGGAAGAGCGGAAAGCCGTCCGAACTGAAGGTGGCTGCGGCCGCGGCGGGTGCGTCGGGGCAAGCGACTGACAGTCCCCTGACGGGCAATCCAGTGACCGGCAGTCCAACGATCAGCAGTCCAATAGTCGCTACTGCGGAGCTCGGCAGACCAATACTCGGCACCCCAACATTCGCCGGCTCAACGAACGACAGTGTGATGCCCAGCAGTTTGGTGATCCGAGAGGCGGAAACCGGTACGGCCGAGGAAGCGAAACCGGATGAGCCGGCTTCGCCACCTGAGATGGTGGTGGAGCAGGCAGCGGCACCGTCGGCCGACGGGGCGGATGCACAGCGGGTGCAGCAGGCCGCGCCCGGGCAGAGTGCCGCCGACCGAACCATCCGGCTCGATGTGGCTTTGCTCGACCAGTTGATGAATCTGGTCGGAGAGCTGGTACTGGCGCGCAACCAGATTTTGCAGTTTGCCAACCGTACCGAAGAGAGCGGCCTGCTGGTGACCAGCCAGAGGCTCAACCTGATCACGACCGAGCTACAGGAAGGGGTGATGAAGACCCGCATGCAGCCGATCGGCAACATCTGGAGCAAGCTGCCGCGGACGGTGCGCGATCTCGCCCTGGCTTGCGGCAAGCGGGTGCGGGTGGAAATGGAGGGCAAGGAGACCGAACTCGACAAGACGCTGATCGAAGCCATTAAGGATCCGCTGACCCACATTGTGAGGAATTCCGTCGATCACGGCATCGAACGCCCCGAGGTGCGGCAAGCCGCTGGGAAAGATCCGGAGGGGCGGCTGTTCCTGCGCGCGTTTCATGAAGGCGGACAGGTCAACATCGAAATCTCGGACGACGGGGCCGGTCTGAATCAGGAGCGGATTCGCGACAAGGCGGTACAGAAGGGCCTGGTGTCCGCCGAACAGGCAGGCCGCATGAGCGATCGCGAGATGGTGAACTTAGTTTTGCAGCCGGGCTTCTCGACGGCGGAGAAAGTGACCAACGTCTCCGGCCGGGGGGTGGGCATGGACGTGGTCAAGACCCACATCGAAAAGATTGGCGGCACCGTCGACCTGCAATCCAAGCCCGGCCAGGGCGTGCTGGTCCGCATGAAGATTCCGCTCACCCTGGCCATCATTCCCGCTCTGATTGTAACCAGCGCGGGTGAGCGCTATGCCGTCCCTCAAGTCAACCTGCTGGAACTGGTCGGCCTGGATGGGGAACAGGCACGGAAGGGGATTGAGTCCATCCACGGCTCGCCGGTGTACCGGTTGCGCGGGCGGCTGCTGCCTCTGGTCCACCTGGAGAACGTGTTGCAGCCGACGGCGGCCACCGTGTCCCGGCCGGGGCGGGTGAACATTGTGGTGCTGGAAGCCGATGGCCGGCACTTCGGACTGGTGGTGGACGAAATCAACGACACCGAAGAAATCGTCGTCAAGCCGCTCAGCAAGCACTTGAAAAGCATCAGCGTCTATGCCGGGGCCACCATCATGGGAGACGGCAAAGTGGCTTTGATTCTGGACGTGCTCGGTCTGGCGCAGTGCTCGAAGATTCTGGCCGAGGGACGGGAGCGGCTGCAGGACGGGGACGTCGAAGCCACGGCAGAAGGCGCGAACGGGAAACAAAAACTGGTGCTGTTCACGGGCACAGCCGGGGCGCGAATGGCGGTACCGCTGAGCCTGCTGGCACGTCTCGAAAACATTCCGGGAGCCCAAGTGGAGCGCTCCGGCAGCCAATGGGTGACCCAGTACCGGGGGCAGATTCTTCCCCTGATCCGGGTCAGTCACGCACTCGAGGAGCGGCGGCATCTGCCCCCGGGCGACGATCTGCTGACGTTACCGACCACTGCCATGCTGCAGGTGCTGGTGCTCGAAAACGAAAATCAGTCGTTCGGGCTGGTGGTGAACGAGATTCTCGACATCGTCGAAAGCACGCTTGAACCGCAATCCCCTGCGACCCGCGCCGGAGTGCTGCATTCCTCGGTGATTGCCGAGCGGGTGACCGAGTTGCTCGATGTTCCGGCGCTGTTGCGCGGCGGCGAAGCGTACGAGCCCGTCCCGGCCCAGGTGGCCAAGAGCTGAATTTATGACAAACGCCCGTCAATTCTGCACCTTTTACCTGGATCATTTGCTGTTTGGAGTGGAGTCGCAAAAAATTCAGGAAGTGGTCACTTACCGCGAGTTGCGCCCGGTTCCTCTGGCGCCGCCGGTGGTGAGCGGCCTGATGAACCTGCGCGGACAGGTGGTGGTGGCTCTCGAACTGCGCCGCCAATTGGAGCTGTCCGAGCGTCCCTCCGATATGACCCCGATCTGCCTGGTGGTGCGTTCGGCCTCGGGTACGGTGTGTCTGCTGGCCGACGAAGTGGGCAACGTGGTGGACGTTGAAGAAGAGACTTTCGAGCCCTCGCCGGAGACGCTGTCGCCGCGGTTGCGATCGGTGATCCTCGGCGTGCACAAGCTCGAGCACCAGTTGATGCACGTGCTCGATACCGACCAGGCCTGCGAGATTCGGGCGCAGGGCCAGGAGCAGGCGAGCGGGGCCTGAGCCGGGAGGTTTGAGTTGCGAGGTTTGGGTTGCGAGGCTTGAGTTGAGAGGTTGCCGATAAGTTTGATTTTCACAAATTCGGAGGAAAAGACTATGAAACTTACACTTGGGAAAAAACTGGGCCTGGGCTTTGGAGCGATCCTCGCCTTGATGGTCTTCAGCTCTGCCATGAGCTACCTGAAGTCGTCCGACATCAGTCAAAGCCAGAACCTCGCGCTCGATGTCCGGGTCCCAACGCTCGAAGAGGCTAAGAATTTGCAGCGCGATCTGAATCAGGCCCAGAGCAAGGGTCGTCAAGTCGTTCTCGCCGGAGCACAAACGGACAGGAGGGAGGCAGCGAAGAAGTTGTTCGGTGACAATTGGGGCAGCATCGATAAGGACATCGCCGCGCTGGACGAATTGGCGCTCAAATGGACGGGGCAGGCGGACCGTGACCATCTGGACGAGATTAAGAAGCAACTTCCATTGCTGCGCGCGGCGCAGGAGGCTGCGATGCCGCTTGCGGCAGGTGGCGAGCGCGACGCTGTCGTTAAGGCGGGTAACGAATTCGCCGACCAGGCGACACCGGCCGCTGAGGCCATCAAGGTATCGCTGGGAAGCATGGCGGATTCGTTCACCAAGCTAGTGGACCAGAACAAGGAAGACCTGAAGGCGGACAACCGCTCGCTCAACCTGACCATGGCAGTGACCACGCTGGTGGCCTTGGGCATCGGAATTGGCGTGGCAATTTTTCTGAGCCGCCGCATCTCCGCCACCACCCAATCCATCCTGGGCCAGACGCAGGCCATCGCCAGCGGGGACTTGACTCGCGCGGAACTGAAAATTCAGGGCAACGATGAACTCGGCGATCTGACTCGGGCGATCAACGAAATGCAGTCCAGCCTGTCGAAGGTGATCCAGTCCATACGGGGCACAGCGGAACAGGTGGCAGCGGCGAGCGAGGAACTTTCGAGCACCAGCCAGCAGATCACGGCCAATTCCGAAGAAACGACGGCACAGGCGAAGGTGGTTTCCGAAGCCGGCGGCCAGGTTAACACCAACCTGCAGACGCTGGCCTCGGGCGCCGAGGAAATGACCTCCACCATTGGCGAGATTGCCAAGAACGCGACCGAAGCGGCGCGGGTTGCGGGCGAGGCGGTCGAAGCCGCCGAATCGGCGAATCAGACGGTGTCGAAGCTGGGCGATTCGAGCGTGGAAATCGCCAAGGTGATCGAGGTGATCACGTCGATTGCACAGCAGACGAATCTGCTGGCGCTGAACGCGACCATCGAAGCGGCGCGCGCGGGCGAGGCGGGGAAAGGGTTCGCGGTGGTGGCGAATGAAGTGAAGGAGCTGGCCAAGCAGACGGCGAAAGCGACGGAAGAGATCAAGCAGAAGATCACGGTGATCCGGGAAAACACGGGCGGGGCGGTGGAGGCGATTGGAGGGATCAAGGCAGTGATCGACAAGGTCAGCCACATATCGACGGTGATTGCGACGGCGGTCGAGGAACAGAGTGCGACGACGAGTGAGATGGCGCGGAATGTGACGGAAGCGGCGCAGGGAGCGAGCACGATTTCAAGCAACATCAAGGGAGTTGCGGATGCGGCGCAGAACACCTCAACGAACGTGGGCGAAGCGCAGACGGCAACCGAGCATCTGAGCCGGATGGCGAACCAGCTGCGGGACTTGGTGGGCCGCTTCAAAGTCAACTTGGAAAGCGGGCAGCAAGCGGACGAAGCTCCCTTAATGAAGGCAGCGAGGCACGCTGCCGGTGCGCGCTGACCAGGCCCGGGCCGTGCGTGACGATGTGCCAGGCCGAAGGGACCGCCGGAATTGCCTTTTTCCGGCGCCAACCAAACGCCGGTCGCGACCAACATTCCGATGTGTATCCCCCGATGCACATCTCTTGGGTAAACCGATTCCCCTCAGTCCGACGGCCATCGAGCGGGCCCGCCTTGGCTCGCGGATCGAGCCTTCATTGTTCCTGACGAAAGCGATACGACAGAGGAGGAATGTTCGATGAAACGAATCCTTGCTGGAGCCATTGCACTGGTCATAGGCGCTGCCACTTGGGGAGCGGCCCAGAGCCTGGAAGACCTGAACATCCAGATTCACGGCTACGCCACTCAGGGCCTTCTCTACTCCACACAAAACAACGTGTTCACCGCCGCTACCAGCGACGGCAGCCCGTCGTGGAGCGACGTGGTGGTAAACGTCACCGCCGAACCCCTGCCAAAGCTGCGCGTTGCCTTTCAGGCCCGCTACTTCCTGCTCGGCACTCAGGGCAATGCCCTCACCTTGGACTGGGCATCGGCCGACTATAAGGTCAACGATCGCTTCGGCGTACGTTTTGGCAAAGTCAAGACTCCCAGTACTATGTTCAACGAGATTCAGGACGTCGATCCTGGCTATCTCTGGTCGCTGCTGCCGCAGTCCGTCTACCCCATTCTCAGCCGAAATACCGTGCTTACGAATTATGGCGGCGTGGTTTATGGGACGGTTGCTCCCATCAAAGAGCTGGGAAAGTTCGAGTATCGCGCCTGGGGCGGAGAGAGCATCATTGCTTCCACGGATGGCTTCTTTATTCCGATCATCGACGCGGGCACCGATTACCCTAATGGCCTCTCAGGGCCCACCTACGGTGGCGCTCTCCACTGGCTCACTCCGGTTCATGGGTTGATGTTCGGAGCCTCAATAACTCACGACGATCAGACCGGACCGGTCACCATTCCAGTCCAAGGCTTCAGCGGAAATACTCTACCAAATCCATTCGTAATCCCCGATTTCTACGGCAAATATGAACATAAGCGGTTCATGTTCGCCAGCGAATACGAACGTGTCGTCGTGACTCACGAAGCGGTATTTACCGTCGGCCCTCCCGGCGTGCATTCATCCTATCTCGATCACCGGAATAGCTACGCCATGGCCAGTTATAAAGTGACGGATAAGCTAACGGTCGGAATGTATTACAGCAACTACATAGACCGCAAGGCAGCTATCGGTCCGGGGAATTATCAAAAGGACTGGGTAGTCTCCGGGCGCTACGATTTCAACCAGTATCTCTACGCCAAAGCCGAGCAGCACTTCGTCGACGGCGAAGGGATCGTTTACGACACGCGGGACAATCGCAGCGGCCTCAAGCCCCAGACCCGTCTCACCGCGCTCAAGGTCGGGGTCAGCTTTTAGGCGCGCCCAAGGAGAACATAGTCATGAAAAAGAAACTTTTTGTTTTCCTCGTTGCCTTGGTGGCGTTTGCATCGTTGCTCAGTGCACGTCCTTATGCGCAGGTCGCAGTTATCGCCAACCCCAGCGTCAAGGCAACCGCCATTTCCAAGGGTGAGCTGAGCGATGTGTTTACTGGAGCGTCATCCAGTCTTAGCGACGGCTCGCACGTGGTTCCTGTACTGCTGAAGCAGGGTGCTGCGCATGAAACGTTCTTGAGCGATTTCATTGGCAAGTCGGACGCGGCTTTTCGCACGACGTGGCGCAGCTTGGTTTTTACTGGCGAAGGTTCGATGCCGAAGACCTTTAACTCGGAAGCGGCGATGGTCGACTACGTGGCGGCCACACCGGGAGCGATTGGCTATGTGGGTAAAGGAACAGAACACGATAAGGTCAAAACGCTGGCGGTCAAATAGAGGAGCCCTTGAAGCCAGCAGGACTTTAGGACAGAAGACATGAAGGCGTTCCGCATATTAATCGTGGATGATTCGGCGGTCATTCGAAAGGTGCTCAGCAATCTGCTGGCATCGGACCCGGAGATCGTGGTCGCTGGGACGGCGGGAAATGGCATTCAGGCGCTGGCCCGAATTCCCGAGACCAAGCCGGATCTGATCACGCTCGACATTGAAATGCCGGGAATGGACGGGCTGGAAACCCTGGTCGAGATCCGCAAGCTCTATCCAAAGTTGCCGGTGATTATGTTCAGCACTCTTACCGAGCGGGGTGCGACTGCAACCCTGGATGCGCTGGCGCGGGGCGCCAGCGATTATGTCACCAAACCGTCCCATAGCGGGGGTTCGGATGCCTCGCGCGAGCGGGTGCAGGAAGAGCTGATTCGGAAGATCAAGTCCTTGTGCGCGGTGCGAGTGCCGCAGCCGCGGCCGGGCCCAATGCTCACGCTGGCATCAACCCGGCCGCCGGGGCGAATCGACGTGGTGGCCATCGGCACGTCGACTGGTGGACCGAACGCACTGACTGCGCTGATCCCGGAATTCCCCGCGGATTTTTCGGTGCCCATCGTGATCGTGCAGCACATGCCACCACTGTTTACGCGCCTGCTTGCCGATCGTCTCAATGCCCTCGCTCGCCTCCAGGTACAGGAGGGCAGGGAAGGGCAGAGATTGGAGCGAGGCCAGGTCTGGATTGCGCCCGGCGACCAGCACATGACGGTGGCTCGCAAGGGGTCGGAGTTCGTGCTGGGTCTCAACCATGACCCGCAGGAGAATTCCTGCCGTCCGGCGGTGGATGTGCTGTTCCGCTCGGTGGCGCAAAGCTACGGCGCGAATGTGCTGGCGGTGGTGCTGACCGGCATGGGGGCGGATGGCACTCGCGGGTCGGCGGTCATACGGGAGGCGGGCGGGGAGGTAATTGTCCAGGACGAAGCGTCCTCGGTGGTTTGGGGCATGCCCGGAAATGTTGTGGCCGCCCGCCTGACCGATCGCATATATCCCCTGAACGGCATGGGGCCGGAAATTGTGCGCAGGGTATCGGTGCGGAGGGCCATCGGCAGCTCTGCCTGCCCGTGAGGACTCGAGAAATCTACTAAACCGTCTTACTAAGTTATTCCTGGCTCAGTCATGCCTGGAACTTTAGCTGGCGAAAGATGAAACGATGCCCATAGAAATCGCGAATGCGAAGCCTGCGGTAAGTCTGGAGTCAAACCCGGACGATCCGGCGTACCTGAAAATCCGCGATCTGATTTACGGGATCTCGGGAATCTATCATTCCGCGGAAAAGCTTTATTTGCTGATCTCGCGTTGCGCGCGCCGGATGAGCGTGCTCGGTGCGGCCAGCGCGGCGGAATATTTGGAACACCTTACTACGCGGGGAAACCGCGCAACGGAGTTGCGCCTGCTGCTCAACGAAATCACCATCGGCGAAACCTACATGTTCCGCCACCCCGCCCAGTTGGATGCGATGCGCAATGTGATTCTTCCCCAAATCCTGCAGCTCAAGGATGCCATCGGTCTCAAACGTCTGCGCTTCTGGTGCGCCGGCTGCTCGACCGGAGAGGAGCCGCACACGCTGGCCATGTTTCTACTCGAAGAAAGAGAGAAGCTGCTGGCCGGTTGGACCTGGGACATTCTGGCCAGCGACTTGAACGATAACTCGCTCCAAATCGCACGCGACGGAATATACGGGGAGTATGCCCTGCGCAACACAAGCGCCCCATTGCGCAGGAAATACTTCAAAGATGTTGGGGACAAGAAACTTCAAGCCAACGATCTGCTCAAGGCGCAGATGCGCTTTGATCGCATCAACCTCAGTGACGACAGCAAGATGGTATTTCAGAAAGGTCTCGACGTCATTTTCTGCTGCAATGTGCTCATCTACTTCGACCTGGCCTCGAAGCGCCGTGTCGTGCATCATTTCCATGCCAACCTCTTGCCAGGTGGCTACCTTTTCCTGGGACATGCCGAATCTTTGTTCCAGGTGGATGATTCGTTTCGGCTGATCCATTTCCCGGGGACCACGGCGTACTTGAAACCGACAGCCGCACAAGGTGGAGGCAAGAAATGAACGCCCAACTGCACTCACAGCTGCAAACACAAATCAGGAAGCTGGACTCGATTTCGACCGCTCCCGCAATCCTGAAGCCGCTTCTCGATATGTTGCACTTGCCCTCCGATGACATCAGAGTCGAAAAAGTGGTGGAGCTGGTTTCTTACGATGGGGCGATCGCCGCGCAATGTCTCCGCCTGGCAAATTCTCCTCTCTTCGGAAGGGGCAAGACTGAAACCGTACGCTCCGCGGTCATGGCTCTCGGCTTGGAGAGAGTACGCTCGATGCTGCTCGGGTTGTGCATCAATCGGGTCATCCCGCAGGATAAGTGGGTGATCGAACCGGATGCGTTTTGGCGGCACTCGCTCGGCTGCGCATTGGTTACGCAGAGAATGGCGCAGAAAATCGAGTACCCGGAGCCCGAAACAGCGTACCTGGCTGGACTGCTGCACGACCTTGGATTTCTGGTGAACTCTGTCCTTTATACCCAGGAGTTTCGAGAATGTCTCCGACGCGCCTCTGAGGAGCACGCACCCCTCCATGTCATCGAAGAGCAGGTTCTCGGCTTTAGTCATTGCGAGACCGGGCAAATGCTGTGCGAGCATTGGGGCCTGTCAAAGAGCTTAGCGAACGCTGCCGGCTGTCATCACGATGTAAACCTTCTCCCGACAGCTGGACCGCTGGCCTGCCTGGTCCACCTGAGTGATCTCCTGTGCCGGATGCGCTATCTGGGCTACGGCTATGAAGAGATTATGGGGGTTGATCTCGGTGGAGATGCGGCGTGGCAGGCCCTGATTGGCACCTATCCTGCGCTCGAAAAAATGGACCTCGTCCGCTTCACGCTAGACATCGACGGAGCTATGGACCAGATCGTGGCCACGGTCGATTCGGTTTTTGGCGCCAAAAGGATTGCCGCTCCTGCCACAACCTGACTAGAGAGAGTTCCTTGGTGCGGTGAAGGGTTGAAGTGGCAATAAAAAACGTCCTGAGCGTTGAGCCCAGGACGCTTCGGCAGCCCTCCCCCAGAACTGCCAAACCACGTGCCCATCCTAGGTCTGGTTGGGCCCGCTGTAAATGTCACTTCCGTAATACAAAGCTTGCAAATAAGTACTGCGGGGTAATGGGCGGAGGTAACGTTACTTCGCAAATTTAATAGATGCTATGTCTGCCGCACAGCAGGAGCGCAACCTATGAGATTTCCGTGGGCTTGGCGCTTGGCGGTGATTTAGCGGAGTCTAACTGAGCTGAGCTTTTTCATCACTTTCAGCCGGGCCATGCATCACAGACTTCCAACACGCCCTACGCGACAATGGCTGAACTGATTAGGGCAGTGAGCAGCGTTCTTTGACAACTGTAGGTCCTTACTTCGAAATACTTTCCGTATAGGTCCTTCCGGCTCAAATTGTGGAGTGTCTTAACCGCAAAACTCCACGATTCCAAACAACCGGGGTGGTACCCCGTACTAACTTGGTTAACACGCTCCGAATGACGGGCAAGAACAGAGCACTGCTTGCGAAATTCGCTGAGTTCACTTTCGAAGAACTCTCCGACCAACTTCTACAATACCGTCCGACCAGCCTTCCTGCTCCACGTATTTGAAGCTACACAAAGGTTCAACGAGCAGCTGATACCTTTGTTTGACCGAGCAAAGCCATACATGCACAGGAGTAACTAACCGTTTTACCTAAGGTCATGCTGCAATCAACCATGTGGAGAACAATTCGTTCTCCCAGATTTCAGGCCAGATTTACTTAACATAGGCGGCCGTTAAAACGACATGTAATGGCAGTCTGATGGGAAGTAGTCTGGCAGAGAATCCCCCACTCTTGAGTGGATCAAATGGAACAAGGAGAAAACTCGATGAAATTACTTCTACTCGCAATTTCGGTTTTTCTGTTGCTCGGAGCCGCTTGGGGCCAGACGCTAAGCGAGGGCAGTGTGGTCGCGCTGCAGGTAGAACCGAACCCGCTGAACGGTACGTTTGTTTATGATTTTGAGATTTGTTGTGGAATTCCGCAGGGTCAGGGCGGGTTTCTCGGGAACGGTTATTCCTATGTCGAGAATACCTTCTCCCTTTTCTACAAGTATCCGGGACAGGTCAACGGCTTTTCGTTGTCTGCCAACATCGACACATGGGACACTCCTCAGGTAGTCAGCAAAAACTGCAACGTGCAGAGCGGCACTTTGAATAACGCAACGATCACGCAGGGTACGAAAGTGATAGGCACCGGAATGGTGGCAGAGTATTCCCAATTATTCTGCCAGCGGGACGGAGTTTACTGGGTGGGGCCGGGCGGTTTGAGCGTCCACGCACAATAACAAACGAGTAGAACGGGAATCTAGTCTGAATCAGGGAAAGCCGGGTCTGGCCGCCCGGTAACCCTTTTCCATGAGGGCTCGCGGCTCATGGTAGCGTGCCCAGACCGCGTGGCACTGTCTTTACTCTGGTCTTTAGTCTTGAGTCTATTCTTTACCTTTATTCTTTACCTTCAGTCTTCACCTGCATGGCTCTGGGTTACTTCTTCTCCCAGGTTTGTCCGCCGTCCGCGCTGCTCCAGGTTTCGTTGTTATTGGTGAAAACTACGATCTCCGCCGGCCCGCGCACGTTGTCGCGAATATCGATACGAGTTACGTCAGAGCTAAGTGCCAGGGTTGTGACGGAAGGTTGCACATGCACCCAAGTTAGGCCGTTGTCGCTAGAGTGGAAGAGCGCGCCCGCCTGCCCGCCGGTCCATATATCGGCGTCGTGACTTGCGTAGCACAGCAACGGACGATCGGCGCGCAAGGCATTTTGCCAGCTTTGGCCACTGTCCAGCGACCGCTGCAGGATACCCGCCGTGATCGCCCACGTGACATTGTGAGCCAAAGTCTGGTTCGAGGAGGGTGCCAGTTTCATGGAGGACATCACATTCCTGCCCTGCACCCTGGTTGCGGCGGCAACAGGTGCCTCGGTTTTCTGCGGCCCAACTACTTCCGCTTGCAACGCCGGCTTTGCCTTTTCAATCGCTGGCGCGTCGCTCCGCGGCATCGGGCTGCTTAAGCTGGAGGATTCGGTTTCTATTGCGACGGAAGCTCCAGAAGCCTCTACGGTTTCACTCACGCCTCGACTGATTGACGCATTGCTATCGAACGCTCGCGCGCTCGCTGATGGAGTTGCCGGCAGCATGTCTGCCTGGGCTGAACCGTTCTTGTTTTCGGCAAGGAGCATTCCGGACTGCCCTTGAAGCGGCGGCGCAGAGTGTCCAGTCCTGAGTTTCTTGGACATCGGCAATCCCGGCTTCAGTCGTGCTTCGTCAGTCTTAGCGGTCTTAGCCAAGACTGTTGGTTGTTCCATCGGCGACGGTGCGATTGGCGACGATGCGTTCTGTGGGCCGGCAGCCAGCTGCGCAGCAGGCGCGCCCTGCCGGTTTGAGGAAGGCAACATCGACTGATTCAGCTTTCCTGGATGCAACAGAAGTACCGAGGCAGCCACCGCAATTCCCGCTGCCAGCGCGGCCCAGCGCAAACTTGGCCAGGCGAATTTGGGGGAGCTCAGCCAGCTCCACTGAGACTTCACCAGAATCGCGGTCGCTCGAACCGTTTCAGTGCCGGCCGCCGTGGGAACGGCCACCACACCCGCGTCGGGAAGCGCCAGGGCGACCATCTCGCGACAGTCTCCGCAGAGCGCCAAGTGCTGGAGCAGGTTGTCGCGCTCGGTTGCCGAAAGCGCCTGCTCGGCAAAGGCCGCGAGCAGATCCGCATCCGGATGCGCTGGCTCGGACTGGGTTCGGCCCGGCAGAGCTTGCTCCGGTCGAGCAGCCCGCAGGCGGTCATACACGATTTTGGGTACTTCAGTCATCACTAGTTTCCGCAGGTCATGCTTCCGTCAGTCTGGCTCAGTCAATCTGGCTCCGTCAATCTGGCTCCGTCAATCAGTGTTTCCGTCTCCAGCGTCTTGTGCCGGGACCTTTCTACTATCAGGGAACGTATTCGCCCCGGAATCTTGCATCAGACGCGAGCGCAAGTTCAACCGAATGTCACGCACGTCGGTTTCCAGCGCTTCGGCGGCCTGGGCGTGGCTCATGCCCTGCATTCGCAACCCCGCCAGAATACGCTTCCGGAGCCCCGCTGAGAGGCGATCAAGGCGCCGGCTGACGCTCGATTCGTGCAGTCCCAGCGTGCGGGCAATGTCGGCCAGCGTCCGCCCATCAAGATAATAGGACGCCAGCGTGAACCGGTCCTCCGACGAAAGTTCCGCCAGGGCCTCATCGGTTACCGCTTCCAGCCGCTGGTCTGAGGCGCACGCCGGTTCCGGAACCGCCGCCGCAAACTGTACACCTTCTTCTGTCTGCTCTTCCAGACTGACCGTGCGTTTCTGCTTGCGATAGCGGTTAATGAACTCCTGCGCCATGACCGTGCGCAACCAGCCTTCGAGCGAACCGCGGCCGGTGTAGGACACGAGCTTCGAACTGCGTATTCCGTTGCGTGCGTTCATACCATACAAATCCGCGAATAGTGAATCGGCCAACTCCGCGGCGTGTGCGGCGTCGCGCGTAATGTGCAGCGCCATGCTGTGCAGCTTGTGCCGGTAGCGGTCGATAAAGTCCTGCCACGCGCGATCGTTTCCCGCAGCACATGCACGCGCAAGCGCCAGTTCTTCCAGGCGCAGCCCAGCGCAGAAGTCGGTTTTCTTCTCTGCCGAAGTGACAGGCGAAGCGTGGGCCGAATTGTCGGGAAGATATTTGCGGAGAATTTCATCGAGGATGGCCGCGAACTGCTCCGCGCTCATTCCATAGGCCGCAGCCCCGCTGCGCACGTAAAGAGCCGCCGCAACGTCTGCTCCCCCGCCGGATTGGACGGACTTTGGCATGTCTTACTTGGAAGTGTCCCAGATGATGCTAGCAATTTTTTAGACGCAAGGCGGAAGAAATCGTACGTTCTTCGATCAGCGAGCAGAAAAGACACTCCTTGGAAGACTCGCGAATTGAGTTCCCCGGCACGCTCTACCTTCGGTGTGCCGGGGCGTGCCGGGGTGGCGGCGCACGCAGAGGATCTCGCGCGCGGGTGGATTAGTGTCTTCACTGCGAGGAGGCCAATTATGCGGCTGGTCATCGTGGTTACCGGGATCGTTTTGTTAGTTGTGGCGGCGGTTGGGGTTCCATGCCTGCTGCAGGCTGGCGAAACGGCGCCGACGCCTGGTTACTCTCTCCTTAGCCCGATTCGCAGCGGGAACCTCACGGTTTATCCCGTTGTCGCCAGTAAGTCGTATGACACGGTGGAGTTTCTCACCCTCGATGAAGGCCTGCGCAGCGGCGACGTGGTTGTGACGGAAGCTGGCCAGGCGCGTGGCCTCATCCGTCATCGCCCCGGCGAGCCGTCAGTCATTCATCCCATGCGCGACGCGGAGGTTAACCGGCTAGTCCTGGTCAATAACTCAAAACGACCCTTGTTACTCCTCGCCGGGGAGATAGTCACTGGCGGCAAGCAGGACCGTGTCATCGGAAAAGACCGGATCGTGCCCGCTGAGAGCGATCCGGTCGACCTGAGTGTATTCTGCGTCGAGCCTGGACGATGGGTGGCTGCGAACGGCAAGCCCGATTTCAGCAGCGGGCGGAACAGTCTCAATACTCTCGCCTCTCTCGGCGTGCGCGGAAGTGCGATGGCTGCCAAGAATCAGCAGCAGGTCTGGGACAACGTACACAAATCCAAGCAAGCGATGGAGGCGGTTGTTGCCGCACCGGCTGCTGCGGAGGTGGATTCGACCACCTCTTATGCTCGAGTGATGGATAACAAAGAAGTGCAGCAGAAGGTCGATGCCGTAGCCGAGCCCGTGCAACGCAACTACGAGAGCGTCATTCGCCAACTGCGCGACAAGAACGCGGTGGGCGTCGTTGTCGCCGTGAACGGAGAGATTGTTTGGGCCGATATTTTTGCGAGCACTCAGTTGCTGCAAAAGTACTGGCCGAAACTTGTGCGCTCCTATGCTACCGAGGCGGTGGTGACGCGCGCCAAGGGTGGCGAAGCGAACATTAAAGACGCGGAGAAATTTCTTGACGATTTGCAGGGCCGCCACGAAACGGCCGAGACCGAGCCCGGCATCTATCGTCAGACCGAAATCACGGGTGATGGCTTTAAGGTGTTCGAGTTAAGGTCGCTGCTGCCGAAGACGGGTTTCGCAGTGCATGTGGCCAAGATGGCCGACTGAACGCGCCTCGGCTGATGGCAGCCTTAAAGATGGAAAACGAGGAAAGGCCGGGTGTTCCATCAAAGCTGCGCTGCGTACGCGCAAGAGGCCTTCAATGGACATTCGTTGCACAGCGGCCGAGAACGTTTGCAGAGCTCCTGGCCGTGTTTGCGCAGCAACTGGTGGGCAGCGACGAGCGACTTGCAGTCCTGAGAAAGTTGACCGGATATTGCATTCTTGACTCCACGGTAACTGGCTGAGTAACTCTTCTGTTCTTCTGCGAAGCCCAGCCGCAACAGAACCCGCAGTCCATTCGACTCCAGCCCGAGTACCGGATACTTTCCTGCGAACATTAGAATCTTTTCCGCCCCCGGCTCCCCGATCGTGGGAAATCGTTGCAGCGTTTTCTTCGCCTTCGGCAGCGAATCATCAAGCACGTCCAGCTTGCCTTTCAGCAGGATCTGTACAATTTCGGCACTCTGTCGCAGCCTTTGTGCGCGCAGCTCAGGGGCCATCCCGCCCATCCGTGTGACGGCCAGCAATTTCTCGGGTTTCGCCTTGAGGATATCTTCGGGTCTAAGGCCTACCATTTTGCGGAGTGCCGAAAATGCCGCCGCCCGCTTCTCGTCATCCGCAAGATAGGCGACATTCTCCCAGAGTACTTGTTCAAAAGGATCCGTAACTGGCGGCGGCGCTGGGGCACCATAGAATTTGCTCAGCCGACCAACGACTTGAGTCAGTGTAAGTGCCGCCATGATTCCTCGCGTCAATCCGCCGAGTTCGAATGCGCCAAGCCCTTGAGCGCGACGTCGTTTGCATCGTGTGCCAGGTTGAGCGCGGGCAATTCGTCACGCGTGAACCAGCGAACATCCGCGGCATCGCTTCCCGCTTTGAGATCGCCGCCAACCGGATGACACAGGAAATCAATGAGCACATAGTGATAACGTACTCGTCCCTCATCATCTCGGATCACACGTTCATACACGCCCAGCATCTCACCCGCCTCGATCGCCAATCCTGTTTCTTCGCGAGCTTCGCGCGCCACCGCTTCGCGCAGACATTCACCGCATTCGAGGACGCCGCCGGGCAACGACCACTCGCCCAGGAGCGGCGGTGTTCCACGGCGAATCAGCAGGACGCGTTTTTCCCGGATGATCACCGCGCCTACGCCCACCAGCGGGGATTCTGGGTATTCACGTTTCATGCGACGATTTTCATAGGACAGAAACCGGAACAGTATACGGCCTTGCGCCAACGTTCTGTCGAGTAGGCACACGAAGAACGCCAACTTAGGTGCCGCGAATTGTCAGCCGGAATTACAATAACCACCATGTCGCTCGACGAATACAAACGGAAGCGGCGCTTTGAGGAAACGCCCGAGCCTCCGCCCAAACTCGAAAAACAATCGCGGCATCGATTTGTCATCCAGCGCCACGCCGCGACGCGGCTGCATTACGATTTCCGGCTGGAGATGGAAGGTGTGCTCAAGTCGTGGGCCGTCCCTAAAGGCCCGTCGCTGGACCCCGCCGATAAGCGTCTGGCGATGCAGGTTGAGGATCATCCTGTGTCGTATTTCGATTTTGAGGGCACTATCCCAAAAGGCAACTACGGTGGCGGTACGGTGATGGTTTGGGACGAAGGCACATGGGAGCCGTTGTCGCCGATGCCGGTGAACGGTCAGTACATGCCGGGGACCGAAAAGGAAGCCGCGGCCATGCTGGCGAAAGGCGACCTGAAGTTTCGTCTACAAGGGAAGCGGCTCAAGGGCGATTTCGCGCTGGTGCACATCAAGGGCCGCAGCGGGAGCAAGGGAAACGAGTGGCTCCTGATTAAGAAGAAAGACGATCACGTGGTTGCGGGATTCGACATCGATAAAGATGCGTACGACACCTCGGTCCTCACTGGTCGCACCATGGCGCAGATCGCGGGTGATGAGGGCTCCGCGGAATGGAAAAGTAGTCGTCCGGCATCACGCGGGAAAGTGAAGGCCGCGTGGCTGGCGGATGCCATTGCCCGTGCCGATTCTAAGCGAAAAGCTTTAACCGTAGAGGACGCTGAGGGCGCGGAGAAAAAAAAAAGTAAAAGCCCAAGACAGGCTGCGCCAAATTTAGCTCACCCGAAGGCCTTGTCCAGCGACATCGCGGTCAGCGATGCTGCGCCCAAATCTAAAGGCAAAAAGCGCTCTGGGAACTCTGCGTCCTCTGCGGTTAAAGCTCTCCCCGGCGCGGAGCAGAGGCCCATGCCAACGGTCATCCATCCGATGCTGGCCACGATTACCGCCAAGGCTTTCGATAATCCTGACTGGCTGTTTGAAATTAAATGGGACGGTTACCGCGCCGTAGCTTTCATCGAAGACGGGCGCGTGCGTCTTGCGTCGCGCAGCCAGAATGACCTTACCGCACAGTTTCCCGAACTTGGCAGCCTGCCACAATTCGTAAAAGCTGAGCGCGCCATTCTTGACGGGGAGATCGTCGCGCTTGATGACGAGGGCCGGCCTTCGTTCAGCCTGATGCAGCAGCGCACTGGGTTCCAGCCGGGAAAGCGGCGTCTGGCGCGGCGCGAAGGTGTGCCTGTCATCTACTATGCGTTTGATCTTCTCTACCTCGATGGCTTCGATTTGCGGCGGGTTGCGCTGGAGCAGCGCAAGCAGTTACTGCAAGAGCGGATTGTTGCTGGTGCGGCTGGCGAGAGGGGTGTGATTCATTTTTCCGATCACTATTTCGAAAAGGGTCTCGATCTTTTTGCGGCGGCCAAGCAGCGCGGACTGGAAGGGATCGTCGCCAAGAAGCGTGGCAGCGCTTACCAGGAAAAACGGTCTTCCGATTGGCTCAAGATTAAGATTACGCAGCGCCAGGAGTGCGTGGTTGGAGGTTACACCGATCCGGAGGGCAGCCGCGAATATTTTGGAGCGCTGGTGCTCGGCTTGTATGACGAGCGGGCGCGGCTGATTCACGTCGGGCAGGTGGGCACTGGGTTCGATCAGAAGACGCTGGCGGAAATGTTTGCGCGGTTGCAGCCGCTGAAGATTAAGCAGAATCCGTTTTATGGGGAGATTGGCGGATTGCGGAAGGTGCAGTTCGTGCGTCCGCAACTGGTTGCGGAGATCAAGTTTGCCGAGTGGACTCACGAGACGGAGGAGGGCGGCATGAAGCTGCGGGCGCCTGTGTTCATGGGGCTGCGGGCGGATAAGGTGGCGGAGGAGTGCCGGCTGGAAGAAGCGGTTGCTAGCTAGCTGGGGATTCATTGAACTCAACTTTATGCTCTAACCTTTATGCCCGGGTCGATGAGCGTAATGGGGATGTTACGCCAACCGGGTGTACTACTTTCGCACCGAAGGACCGGCGGAAAAATTGGCGTTAGCCGCCACCGTCAATAACGCAGACTGTAATTTACTTGGATCACGCTTTCAACTTCGACCGGAGTATCTTGGCACTTATAGGGTTCGTAGCGCCACTGCTCTACCGCATCCAAGCTCGCCTTATTTAACCCCGGCGACACCCCCGAAACAATCCGCAGATCGTGCAGGCTCCCATCTATACCAATCACTGCGTAGATCGCGACCGTCCCTTGCACGCGGCCACGCTTCTCCGATTCAGGATATGACGGGTTAACTTTCTTGATCAAGAGACCCACTGTCGGATTCAGGCAGTTGGGTTTGGACACTGCTCCGGCGGGCACCTCAAACAAGGAAGATGGCAACCGTTCGGTCGTCTTGAGTTCAGTGACTTCCGCCTGCGCCACAGTTTTTCCTTCCTCTAGGTAGCTCAAAATATGAGGGAAGATTTTTGCGCCGATGGGAGCGAATTCCTTGTCAATGAACGGATGGTCCCGAACGACTACACCAGTTGAAGCGTCGACGCAAATCTCTCTTCCATTTACCTTGCCCGTGATCTCTGCGCACCTAGCCTCAATGCCGCTCACTTTTCGAGTTCGGACTTGCTTGATTCCCTCGTCAGATCGTAGTGTCAGACCTTCTCTACCATAGCCAAGAGCCAGCTCTAGCTGGTGGACGCGCAGAGGAACGAAATCAAGGTTACGCTTGAGGGCTACCGTGCCCGAGCCTCCGATCCGAATCTGGTCGAATCCCGGAAAAGAAATCTCCTCCCGCCATTGATCAGGTCCGTTCCAAAGAAGCGCGTACTCTCCCTCAAGAAGCTTGTCCTGATTCTCGATCTTTACCGTGGCCCTCATCGTGAAAGAGGGGAGTTCGCGTATGTCCGATTTCGATCGTGCCTGTTCGAGTATTTCCTGTCCCTCGTGGGTCTTATCTGATGCGGAAAGCAGAGATGTTAGCAGCAAGGTGGCTAGTAGAGTGCGGCGCATAGCGGACAATCTTACTCGATTGCGTTCGTCAGTGCCGCCCTCGCCTCATTTTACGAGTCGTGGACGCAATAAGCTCGATTGATGTAATCAGGCGTTAGCGCTCATGATCGGAACTGCCGCTGCGAATGAGGCGTTACGCGGACGGATCCGGTGTGCGCAACCTAAAACGCGCCGCCGCCACCGCCGCCGAATCCGCCTCCGGAAAAGCCTCCGCCGGAGAAGCCGCCTCCGCTGCTGAAGCCGGAGCCGGTGGAACTGGCTCTGGGCGCGGAGGTGAAGACCTGGAAGATGTCGGTTGCCATGCTGTTCATGGAACTGGAAAAGAAGAGCGGGCTGAAACCTACGTAGCCGCTTTGCGAACCGTACCAGTTGGGCGGGTCTTTTACTATTCCGTCGAACGCTTGCGCCCAGTGGTGCTCTACGCCTAAGGCCATGGCGTAGGGGAGAAATTTTTCGAAGGTGTCGGGCGTCATTTGCTTGATGCGGTCGGCATCGACTCGGTTCAGGAACTCCTGGAAGCCGAGGACGGCGATTCTGGCGCGTGCTCCGGCCACGGTCTTCGCCGTCATCTGACGCGCGAAGAGCCACCAGATCACGGCGGAAACTAGAACGCTCCCGATCACGAGTGGAATGGAATAGAACAGGTTCATCCAACCCATGACTTGCACGGCTACGGCCAGGATCGCGATCACTACGGCGGCTACGATGCTGTAGGCATTGGCTGACTCGGGGTCGAGGGTGTAGATGCCTTTGCTTTTCAGGGAAGACATGATCTCCTCACGCACGAGGGGAATGGCGGTGTAGAAGCGATTCTTCAGATCGGAGAGATGAGTTCCGGTTCCGGTCACAAAAATGTTGTTGAGCATCAGGCGTTCGTGCGGCGTGAGGTCGGTCCACTGCTCGCGCGGTTTCAACAATGTAAACAGATAATCTTTGTGGTGAAAGAGCAAGAACGTGTCGACTTTTTCTTCGATCTTGATGTAGCCGCGCACGGCGAGATCGACGATGGTGCAGGTGATGTCGCGGGGGTGAATGGTGTCGTCGAGCAAGGTTCCGGCTTCGGCGGGACAAAAGCCTTTGGGCGGCTCGTACTGCGGAGCCACGGAAACGCCGGGATCGGGATCGCGTCCCACGGAATACCAGAGGGCAAACATCACGGCGAGAGTCAGCAGCGGGAGGAACAGGATGGGATTGCTGCTCAAGAACCAGCCGAACTTGGTGAGCGCGGACGGAGGTTGGATCACTCCCTGCGGGATATAGATGTCGATGGTGACGCCGCCGCGCATGGGGAGCGGGTGAGTGGTTTCGAAAAGAACGTCGGCGCCTTTGACTTCGGCGGCCGCTTCGCTTTGCCTGGAACCGTAGGCGCCGGTGAAGGCTTGGGCGCGCAGACCTCCGGCGGCATTTTCGGGCAGGGTCACGAAGGCCGAGGCATGGTCGATGGGGACGGGCCAATCGTTGCCGGTCACGTTCCAGTAGAACTCGGCGTAGCCTTCTCCGGAACTATCGTTATTGCTGTCGAAAAAGCGGACGCCGTTGCGAACGGAGTAGTCGATGTTTACGACGCGGGTTGTGTCGACTGCGTCGGGAATGTAGATTTTGAGATCGCGATAGGCCCCGGATTTGCTCGAATCGTACTTCAACTTGTTTCCGTTTTCGTCGGTGACGTTCAGGACATCGAGAAAGAGCGTGTAGTTGGTGCCCTGGGGTCCGGGATACTCGACTGGGATGGTGCGGTGAATGCCATGCCACTGGCCGACGAAAGCCAGGGTGATTTTTTCGCTGACTAACGCCTTGCCGTCGCCGGCGATGGAGATGGTGTCCTTGAAGTCGGCTACGCGCCAGTTATGGGCCTGGGCAGTGGCGGAACCTGAAATCAGTGGTAGCCCCAGGAGCAAAAGCAAAAGCTTTACCACGGGGGGCACAGGGGAACACGGGGGAAAACCGGGAGCGGGCTTGCACGACGGTTGTTGGCGTAATCGCTGATGCAACATGCCTAGAATTTCACCGCCACTGGCTCGCGATCGGCAGCGGCGGCTTCGAAGAACTGCTTCTGCTGGAAGCCGTACATTCCGGCCAGAATGTTGGTCGGGAAAGATTGAATCTTGGTGTTGAGGTCGCGCACGACGGCGTTGTAGTAGCGGCGGGCGTTTTGGATTGCGTCCTCGATTTCGCTTAGGGAATTCTGTAACTGTGTAAATTCCTGCGAGGCCTGAAGCTGAGGATAATTTTCAGCCACTGCAAACAGGCTTTTGAGCGCGCCGGTCAGCTGATTCTCGGCGGCAGCCTTGTCCACCGGGCCGGTGGCCTGCATGGCCATGGAGCGGAATTTCGCGATGTCCTCGAACGTACTTTTTTCGTGGGTGGCATAGCCCTTTACGGTTTCGACCAGATTTGGGATCAGGTCGTGGCGGCGTTTGAGCTGAACATCAATGTCGGACCAAGCCGATTCGGAGCGCACGCGCAACTGCACCAGGCTGTTGTACATCGCGACCAGGAAGATGCCCAACAGAACTACAACTGCAAGGACGGCAAGAACCATGTGGACCCTCCTGGATGCGGATTCAAAGGGACGTTAGCACAGCGGGACGTGGTGAGCAATGCAGGGTTTGATTCGTTGTGCGGGAAACCTCGATCGGGCTCACTGCCTGGGAGCGTAGTATCCGCGGCGGGCGCGGACTTGCAGATCTTTTTTCAGGGCGGTGATTTCGATGGAGCGGTAACGCCCGTCGGCGTCGAAGTCGGAGGGCTTGTAGGAGACAGCGTACTGGCTGCGCAGTTCGTCTTCAATGGCGGCGAACGAGCGGGTGATGTCTTTCATCTTGTAGGGAAAGAAGGCGCGGCCACCGGTGGCGGAAGCGAGGTCATCGAGAACTTTGTCGCCGCGCAGAATCAGGCCACTGTCGTCGGTGGAGATGGCGTAGATGAGAACTTCGGCACGCTGCGCCATTTCAATGGCCTGGGCGCGGGTGTATTCGCTCTGATTGTCTTCGCCGTCGCTGAGGATGACGATGGCTTTGCGAATGGGATGGTCGGGATTTTCGCGCAGCAGCTTTTCCTTGCACGCCTTGTAGATCGCGTCATAGAGCGCGGTGCCGCCGCCATTGTTCAGGCGCTGCACTCCGGCAGCGAGTGACGGCACCTGGTCGGTGAAGTCCTGGGTGAGGCGGCTCTCTTTATTAAATCCGACGACGAAGGCGCGGTCATAGCCGGGACGAATGATGTGCTGCAGAAATCCGGTGGCCGCTTCTTTTTCAAATCCAAAGCGGCCCTGCACCGAGCCGCTGACGTCCATGAGCAAACCCAACTCGATGGGCAAGTCGGTTTCGCGGCGGAAGTTGAGGATGGACAGTACCGGCTTGTGGTCGTCGAAAATGGAGAAATCTTTCTGGGTCAAATTGCGGACGAACTTGCCGTGGCGATCGGTCGCGATGAAGAGTACATTGACTTCATCGACGCGCTTTTTGATAGTGAGGATGGGCTCGCTCGTATCGGTGGTGGCGGCGGAAAGGGCAGCGATGGCAAAGGAATTGTTTTGGGCGCATGCGGAGACGCATAGACCAAAAGCCGCGGCGATCGCGAATATGAGGAGTGCGATACCCGGTGCCAACCTGAATTTGCTGTGCTTCGCCATTAATATTGCTTCGTTATTCTTTCGCCTGGCTCGCAAATTTTGTTCCGATGGCCCGTGAGCTCCGGAACCTTCAAATACTTCGATGCACGCCGGGGGCCGAAGACCGACAAAAGCCCGGTGCACTCGACTGTAGGGGTTAATGGCTGCAAGTCCAAGTTACAAAAGGAGTACGCATACGGTGCGTCGTTTAACCGTAAGCCAGTCAACAGCTTGGGAATCTTGGCGGGGAAGCACCGAGGGCTAGGGTCGATCGCGATAGGCCGGCCAGGACAAGCGGAGTCTTGCGGAACTTTCGGCGAGAGAATTCTCCGGATGTTTTTTTACACGATTGAGTGCGCTCAGTGCAATAACTTCTGAATGCCACGCTTAAGGCGGGACCTGTACTTTTGAATGGAGCAGCGGTATCGGTTGCGGGCGCGGAGCAGTGGTAAGCTGACAATCGATATTCTCAAGATCGCCGGGGGCTGAATCCGGTCTGGGGTTGCGATATGAATTTTGAACAGTTTTATCTAACCTGCCTGGCCCATGCTTCGTACATGATTGGATCGGAGGGGGAGGCGGCGGTGGTCGATCCGCAACGCGATGTGGACATCTATCTGAAGGCGGCCGATGAGCAGAATCTTAAAATCCGTCACATATTCGAAACTCATCTGCATGCCGACTTTGTCTCGGGACACAAGGAGCTGGCAGCGCGCACGGGGGCGAAGATCTACATTGGAGCGCAGGCCAACGCCGGATTTCCGCATGTGCCACTGACCGACGGCTTTGAAGTGAAGATGGGAGCGGTTCGGATTCGCGCGCTGGAGACTCCGGGGCACACGCCGGAGAGCGTCTGCCTGGTGGTTACGGATGAAACGAAGTCAGCGCAGCCCTGCGCGGTTCTCACGGGCGATACATTGTTCATCGGCGATGTTGGCCGCCCCGATCTTTCGCGCACGTACACACCGCGGCAACTCGCGGGATTGCTGTACGACAGTTTGCACCAGAAGTTGCTGACACTGCCGGATGCGGTGAAGGTGTATCCCGCGCACGGGGCGGGATCGCTGTGCGGGCGGGCCATGCGGGCGGAGCGCTCGTCCACGATTGGGACGGAGCGGCTTACGAACTATGCGCTGCAGATCGCGAGCCGGGAAGAGTTCATCGCGCAGTTGACCACCAACCTTCCGGCTCGTCCCGAATATTTTCTTGAGGATGCCGAAATCAATCGTTCGGGTGCGGCAACGTTGACGGAACTGCCACCGTTGCCGGGACTTTCTCCGGCCGAAGTGCAGACGTTGTTGCAGCGGAATGTCAATGTCAATGTCAATGTCAGTGTGCTTGATGTTCGTCCGGGCGATGAGTTCGCCGCCGGACACGTGCCGGGGTCGATCAACATTGCGCTCTCGGGACAATTCGCGTCGTGGGCGGGAGGGATGTTGGGGATCCACTCCAGGCCGATTCTGGCCGGCGATAGCGATGCGCAGATTGAGGAAGCCCGGCTGCGGTTGGCTCGTGTGGGCATCGAAGACTTGCGTGGTTATCTGGCGGGCGGCGTGGCAGCGTGGCGGCAGGCCGGGCTCCCATTGCTGAAGACGGCGCAGATTTCCCCAGAGGAATTGAACCAGAAACTGCGGGACGGAAGCATTTGTGCGCTCGACATTCTCGACGTGCGTCGCGAAGGGGAATGGCAGGCTGGCCACATCGGGCAGGTACAATGCCGAGCGCTCGATACGTTTGCGCAGGCAGTGCCGGCTATCGATGGGAGCCGCCCGGTTGCCGTCCACTGCAAGAGCGGATATCGCAGCATGATTGCCTGTAGCTTGCTCGAGCGCGCCGGCCATCGCAATGTGATCAACGTGGTGGGCGGGTTTGACGCGTGGCATGCGGCGGGACTTCCGGAAGTTTCCGAGCAACTTGCCAAGGTGTAGCGAGTTCTCAGTTCACGGTTCTCAGTAACCCCAATCGCTTAGAGGTTCGTGAGACGTTCGTGGTTCGTCATTTTGCAGTTCTTAGTCCAAGGTAGCAGCGTGCGCTCTCGCTAGAAGTACTTCGCGTCGGACGGGAACTTGTGGCAGTGCCGAGATCAGGCGGCGAGTGTAGGCGTGAACGGGCGCGGTGAAAATCTGTTCCGTCGGTCCGCACTCGACAATCTGGCCTTCGTGCAGGATGGCGATGCGCTGGCAGATTCCGGCGACTGATGGCAGGTCGTGCGAGATGTAGAGGATTGACATGCCGGTTTCGCGGTTCAGACGCCCGAACAGTTCCAGGATTTCAGACTGCGTGATTACGTCGAGCGCGCTGGTCGCTTCATCGGCGATTAAGAGCGCGGGACGGTGCATGATGGCCATGGCGATGAGGACGCGCTGCGCCTGGCCGACGCTGAGTTGGCAGGCGCGTTTGCGCAGGAAATCCTCGCGATTGTCATCGTCGCCACTTGGCAGGCTGACACTTTTTAGGGCTGAGTGGATGGCATGGTCGCAGCCTTCATTTCTGGCATTGCTGCCGGCCGCGTTGCTGTCGCTGTGCGCGCGCCAGGCTTCCCTGAGTTGCGTGCGAATCTGGAGGGCGGGATTGAGCGAGGCTAGCGGACTCTGAAGCACGAGGCTCAGGCAACGTCCGCGGAGGCTGCGCAATTCGCGTTCGTGCATGGCGAGCAGATCGGCGCCCTGAAAAATGATGTTGCCTTCTACCAGGGCGCGCTGGCGGCCGAGTGGTCCTCCAAGTAAGCCCAGGATGGCGAGCGCCAGCGTGCTCTTGCCCGAACCACTTTGCCCTACCAGGCCGACGACTTCGCCGGGCGCGACTTCGAGTGAGACTCCGCGGAGCACGGGAGCTTTGCCGGGATAGTGGACGGTCACCTGCGCCGAGAGCAGGCTTGGCGAGGTGGTCGGCGTCGTTGGTGTCATAAAGCACGTTCCATAAATGTCAGCGGCGGAAGCAACGCCTCTTCAAAACAAAGTCAGAACTCGCTATTAAACTCGGCCACCAGGCCAGTTATCGGCTTGCCCTCGTGGTTGAGTTCAGGGTGAGGCGCTCGGCGTTCCAGAATGTCTGGGGGTGAAGGATTCCGGGATTAGCGCCTTCGACCGCGCTGGAGACGGCGGACAGCGCATTCTGATTGACCAGGTAAATAAATGGCGCCTGCTCGGCAACGATTTGCTGCACGCGATCGAAACTCTCTTTGCGCTTCTTCGGATCGGCGGTGGACGCTTGTGCGCGCATCAGCCGGTCGATCTCGGCTTCCCATGCGGTTTCCGGAGATTTCTGCTGGGGATTCCAGGCGTGGTTTTCGGCCGAGCTCAGCCAGATGTTCATCTGGCCGTTCGGATCGAGATCGACATTGCGGAAGCCGAGCATCGCCGCTTCGTAGTTGAATTTCTGCGAGATGCGCTCGATGAGCGAAGGGAAGTCGAGAGTGACAACGTTGACCTTGATGCCGAGCTTCCCGAGATCCTCCTGCACCATGACGGCCATGCGTTCTCTCGGTTTGCTGCCGGCGTTGGTGACGATGGAAAACTCGACGGCGTTGTTCGCCTTGTCGAACAGCGTCCCATTTTGCAAGTGGAAGCCGTCGGCTTGCAGGCGCTGCAGCGCGGTGTCGGGGCGATACGGTTCAGGCTTGAGGCGGCTGTTGAACCAGAATTTGTTAGCGGGCGAAACCGGGCCGATGGCGGGCTGGGCGTGACCATTGAAGACGACGCGGCTTAGGTCGTCGCGGTTGATGGCTTGAGAAATCGCGCGGCGGAAGTTAGCGTCGCGGAACCAGGATCGCTTGTACTCGGGAATGGGAGCGCTGGCCACCTGGTTGAACCACATGAAATCGGAATCGAGTGAAGGTCCGGCATCGTGCGTGAGCTGGGGCGAAGTGGCGGCCAGACGGTCGAAGTAATCGCTGTCGAGGACGTTGATCAGGTCAAGTTCGCCGCGCTTGAAGCGCAGCATCTCGACGTCGCGATTCGATTGGACGTCGAGCCGGATGGAATCGAGATAGGGCAAGCGGCGTCCCTGAGAATCTTTTTTCCAGTAGTTGGGGTTGCGGCGCAGAAGCACGCTCGATCCAGCTTTGTATTCCGCCACCATGAATGGCCCGAGCACGGCCATTTCCTTTCTGGGAGAATGCGCGGACATGATCGCAACCTGATCGAAAAGGCGCTCGAGTCCGGCAATCGCTGCGGGAAAAGCGATGGAGATCTGATCGGGTGCAATGATCCTGGTGCTGACGGCGCCGTTGCCGGAGCGGAATGCGTCTCCGGTTGAAGAGTGCAGCGCCGGATCCATGAGCCGCTGCATGGTGAAGGCAACGTCCTCGGAGGAAAACGGGCTGCCATCGGAAAATGTAATGCCGCGACGGAGCTTGAAAGTGATCTGCTTGCCGTCGTTCGACACCTTCCATGATTCCGCCAGTTCGGGTTCGAGGTCTTGGGTGTGGCGATTCACGCGCACCAGCACACCCCCGGTCAGATAGCGGATCGAAAGCGAGGAGTCGTCATCGACCAGGAACGGATCGAAAGTCTTCGGCTCGGAGTGCAGGGAGAAGCGTAACTCGCCGCCGCTTTGGGAGAACGCCATGCCGGATGTCAGAGTAAGAAACAGAAGAGCACAAGCGAGAAGAAGTCGTACAAATGTGCGGCGGCCGATCATGCGGTCACCTCCTCGTTCGACAAGAGCAACTGGAACGACGTCATCACAACGACTAGAAGCAATAAGGGCACGAGCCGCCATGGTTCTTCCCGGAACGAAATCAAGCCTTCCAGTTCGCGCAGCAGACTTCCCCACGACGGCAGTGGCTCGGTAACGCCTAAGCCGAGGATGCCCAGATTCGCCTCGCTCAGGATAAAGACCGGAATCGAGATCCAGAATTGCGCGTAGAGAACCGGCTTCAGGTTGGGCAGGACGTGAACCAAGAACAGACGCAGACCGTGCAAGCCCGAGGCGCGAGCCTGCAAAACAAAATCGGAGTTGCGCAAGGCATCGGCGCTGGTCGAAAGCACGCGCGCCGAAGCGGCCCAGCCGAGCAGGCCAAGAATGAGAAACGTAATCAGAACCGAGACCAGCGGAGAAACATTTAACGGCAAGAGCGCACGAACCGCGATCAACAGAAAAAGCCAGGGCAGAGAAAGAAACAGGTCGGTGAAGCCTCTCGCCAGACGCAGCCAGATTCCACCCACGTATCCGGCGAGTCCGCCGACCAGCGCGGCCAATACGGTCGAGACCAGAGCGGCGGCGGGAGCTAGGAGGAGCGAGATGCGCGTGCCGTAGAGAAGGCGCGCGAAGCGATCGCGGCCGACTTCATCGGTGCCGAGCCAATGCTGACGGGAAGGTGGCGCACTGGGGGCTTCGCGAAACTGCCTGGTGTATCCGGCTGGCGCCAGCCAATTCGCGGCCAGCGACAGCGCGCACACGACGAGCACCACGACACACGCCAGCTTGCGGGCTAGGTTCATGCAGCGTTCATGCTCCCTTTATGCGCCTTGTGCGTCGTGGGGATTCAACATGTAAGTCATTACATCGGCCCCCGAGTTGGCCAGCAAGGTTACCAGCGTAACCAGCACGGTCAGGTTCACGAGCAAGGGAAGGTCTCTGGAGAGTGCGGCCTGCCAGGCGAGTTGCCCGATGCCGGGCAATCCGCATAGGGATTCGACGGGGATGCTTGCGCCCAGGGCGATGCTGACGGTGACGCCGGCGAGAGCGATCATCTGCGGACCGGCGACGGGAAGCACATGCCAGGCCAGGATACGAACTTCGCCCAGTCCGCGGGCGCGGGCGGCGAGGATGTGGGGCAAGGCGTAGGCCTTGGCCAGGAGGCTCCGCGAATAGCGGTAGATCTTGGGGAAGACGATGAAAGCGATGGCGAGATATCCGGGAGCGTTGAGGATTACGGAGAGCAGGGCCAGCACCGCCGCCGGAATGCAGAGGAAAGCGCCGCTGACAGTGGTACCCAGAATTTCATAAGCCGGGCGACGCCAGAGGCAGGCGGTAAACGCGAGAGCCGAGGCCAGCAGCCATGCCAGCAAAAGGCCCAGGCCAGCCACGCGCACGGTGACGGGCCAGCGCTCGCGCAAGAGACTCTGCACAGGTTGTCCGAGGGCATGAGAAGTGCCGAGATCGCCGTGCACGGCGCCGCGGAGGTAGCCGACGTAAAAGCTGAGGATGTTGTGTTCGCCGGCGCGGGACTGGTGCAAGGCGCGCACACTTTCAGCGTTCAGGCTGGGGTCGAGTTCGCGCTCGTCGGCATCGAAACCGGGAGCCAGACGCACCAGCGTGGCGGAGAGCAGTCCGCCCAGCAGAACGAGCGCGGCGATCGTCCCAAGGTGGCGTGCTAGTTTCCAGAGCAGCGTTTTCCGTCGAGGCATATTCCGTCTGAACATTTTCCGTGTAAACATGGGGGCGTCCTAGTTCACCGTCGCACCCCGCGCTCGGGCATCGGGAAGGTGCGCGCCGCGGTCGGATGAGGGTTCGGAGTGGTGAACCTTCTTCATGGAGTACATGCGGCGATCGGCTTCGGCGAGCAGGCGCTCGACGTCGAAGCCATCCTCCGGACAATACGCGGTTCCCACACTGAGGCCAATCAGGTCGCGGCCGGCGACTCTTCTGCCAGCTTCGGTGGCCAGTTGATGCAGACGGCTGGCCTTTTCGCTGGATGAGTCCGGGTTTAAACCAGGAGCCACCAGCACGAATTCATCTCCGCCCATGCGGGCCACATAGTCGTATCCGCGGCAGGTCTCCTTCAGGTGGCCGGAAAAATCCTTGAGCAGGTTGTCGCCTTCGAGGTGGCCGTAGAGATCGTTAATCTGCTTGAAGTTGTCAAGGTCGCAGACCATCACTGCGAGTGTCGTGCTGGTGCGACGGCAGCGTGCCAGTTCCCGTGACAGATGAACGAACAACGAGCGAGCATTGGGCAGTCCAGTTAAGTAATCGGTGGTTGCCGAGTCCTCGGCCTGCTGATACTTGAGCGCATTTTCGACGGAGAGCGCGATCTTCGAGCTGACGGCGAGCAGGATGCGCAGATGATCCGCCGAAAAGGCGTCGCGGTCGGCACGATACATGGCCAGCACACCGACCACGCCATTGAGTCCTTCGAGCGGCACGGCGAGAATCGAGCGCAGTGGGTTGAATTTAGCAGGATCGCTCACATATCCGGCTTCAGCGTCGGGATCGCCGTTGATGATCGGCTTGCGGTTTTCGGCGACCCAGCCGCACAGTCCTTCTCCCAGGGGAATGTTCAACGAGGAGAGGAGCCGGAAGTTGTCGCCGCTCACCAGTTCGGGCAGCAGCCTGCCGTCCTTCAAAAGAAACACGGCCATCGAATCGTAAGGAATCATCTTGCGCAGGCGCATGGAAAGCACGGAAAGGGTTTCGCCGAGGCTCAGCGAGTTGCCAAGATCCTGGCTGAGTTCAAACATGGTCTGCGCTTCCTGGCGCGCCGAGGCAATGGAGGAGAGGAAGTCCGCTTCGTTCGGCGGACTGGAAATCGGCGCCGAGTGATCGAATTCCGCCGCCGGCTCTGCGCCAGCGTCAACCCCAACCTCGGTCGACAGATTCGCCTCCTCCGCGGTCATCGAATCCGAGTGCACCATCCGCTCCAGGTCGCGGTAACGGCGTTGCAGGACCTCGACAATTCTGGGATCAAAGGCCGAGCCTGACATGGAGGCGAGCTTCTCAATGGCGGCTTCGAGCGACATGGCATTACGGTATTGACGATGTGATGCCAGCGCGTCCAGGCAATCGACGGCCGCGAGCACGCGCGCGCCCCCAGGAATCTGCTCCCCTTGCAGTCCGTCGGGATAACCCGTTCCGTCCCAGCGCTCGTGGTGCGAGCGGACGATGGGAGCGACCGGATAGGGAAACGCGACGCGCTGCAGGATTTCGGCGCCGACCAAGGTGTGGATCTTCATCTTCTCGAATTCTTCCGGGGTCAGGCGCCCGGGCTTGTTGATGATGTGTTCGGGAATCGCCAGCTTACCGATGTCGTGCAACAGCGCGGCCGCGCGCAGCGCTTCGATTTCTGCTTCGGGAAAACCCAAGTCCTTGGCCACCCCAACGGCGAACACGCGCACCCGCTGCAGGTGCTTGTGCGAGGTGTGGTCCTTGGCTTCGATGGCCAGGGCAAGGGACTCGATAGTGCGCAAGTGCAGCGAAGCAACCTCTTCGGCGTGGTGTTTTTCGATCTCGACCTGTTTTTTTTCCGACGCCAGCTTGACGAGGTAGAGGTCATACGAGCGATAGAGCCAGTAGATCAGGGGCAACATCAGAAGCGAGGTCTGCCATCCCACCTGTTTGCCGACGACCCCCACCGCAAACACCACCGCCGCGCCGACCATGTAAAAGGGGAATGACCAAAAGTGGCATTCCGCCCAGACCTTGTGCGCCGGCTTGCCTTCGGTCACCGAGATGATGACTGCAACTGGAATCGTGTTCGCGAGGAAAAAAACCAGGGCCGTGATGACCAGCAGCGGCAGCGTGCCCGCGCCGAGCACTGGCTGCAAATCGTGATAGGCGAAGTACGACAGGACGATTGCGTTCGCCATCATGCTGAAGACGTTGAAAACGATTTTGATCGGGACCAGTTTCTGCCGCGTTCCAAACAGGCATTGCGCCAGGGTCGCCGTGCAGCCTAGGACCAGTGTCTCGGGAAGGTTCAGTTCGAGCACGCTCAAGAGGATGAACAGGAAGTTGACCGACATGGTGCCGTCGATGCCGGGCAGGCGAATCTTAAGACTGGAAGCAAGAACCGCGACGAGCAGGTAGCAGACAAATCGTGTGAGGTCGACACTCTGCCAGTGCCATAGGGCATGGACGAACGCCCACACGCCGAGCGCTGCCGTTGCTCCGATAAACAGTCTTGCCCGAATGGACATAGGCCGAGCTGCAACTTCTGCATGCACCGTGCGCAACCGCGCGTCCACGCCGGTGAGTTTTGTCACGTCTATCACCGCGTTGAATCTGCGACAGTTATGCTTAGCGATATTGCGGTTCGGCCACTCTGGCCCGTCGATGCCGGGCTCCAGACGCGGCCGAAAATCTGGTTTTCTCCTTGTATCGGATGGTAGTTCAGGGTTTTGAGGAGCAGATACTTACGGTGGTAACTGCCGATGCGGAAGGAAGTCACAGGTAACGCGGAGCAGAAGCCCAGCCCGAGTCGCTCTGAAGCGTACGGTGTGAGGCAGTTACTCGTGAGACAGTTACTTTGGTGTGATGGTTGGTGCTGAGCAATCCACGAAGTAACCGCAGATGTGGCAGCATCATGAGGAAGAACGTGTATTTGCAATTATCTGAAGTCAATACCTGAAGCTTGGGAGTGCGGCGGACGCAGAGCAAGGCGATACTTTCCTTTAGCGAACGATAGAGAAATGCCAATTTCATCGAAGACTCCGCCAACGCAGAGCGTGCCGAAAACCGCAACTGGGAGCCGAGATTGCCATGCCTCTACCGCGGCGGGTGCGGCCGCCATCCTTCAGCCGGGCATTCTTCAGCCCGGTATTCTGAACCAATTACAGGACGCGATCTTCACGACTGACCTCGAGGGAATCGTCACCAGCTGTAACCAGGGTGCCGATCGATATGGCGTTGTGTCCAAGAACCGGGTTGGCCGAGACATAGCCGACCTTTATGGTGTTGAACAGGAGACGTTCCTGGCCAGCGGCGCGATTGCTTTGGTTATCGAGAAAGGACGGTTCGAAGGCGAATTCCGCTGCCGTACTAAGTCCGGCTGTGACGTCAATGTTCACCTTTGTCTGACGTTGCTGCGCGATACCAATGCAGCTCCTGCCGGCATTCTGGGTTTTTCGATCGAGACCACTGGGAACAAGGTTGTGGGAAATGTGCTTTCGCCGGCGCAAGGCGCAGTTGCAACTGGGGCGGTCCCACTGGCACGGCGTGAAATCGACGGGACGCAGTTTCTGATTGCCAGCCCGCTCATGCACAAGTTCATGGGTATGGTGGACCGCGTGGCCGGGCACACCGAGACCGTGCTCATAACTGGCGAAACCGGGACGGGCAAGGAGTTAGTCGCGCGTACCATTCACGAGTCCTCCTATCGGCATAAGAATGCATTGGTAGATATCAACTGCGCCGCCCTACCCGAACATCTGGTGGAGAGCGAACTGTTCGGCTATGAGAAAGGCGCGTTCAGCGGCGCCGATTCCTCGAAGCCCGGTTTGTTTGAAATGGCCGACAAGAGCACGATCTTTCTCGACGAGATTGGCGAATTGCAGCCGCAGATCCAGGTGAAATTGCTGCGCGTTCTGGACGGCGCGCCGTATTACCGGTTGGGTGGAAATCGGAAAATCACAGTGGACGTGCGCGTGGTTGCAGCCACCAATCAGGATCTTGATCTGGCCGTGAAAGAAGGGCGTTTCCGCAAAGATCTTTTCCACCGCCTGGGCCAGTTCCAGTTGCGCGTTCCGCCATTGCGCGAGCGTCCCGAAGATATTGCCGCGCTGGCGCGTCATTTCCTGTCGTTGAAGGCGGCGGACAAAGTTCTTACTGGAGATGCGCTGGCTGTGCTGCAGGCCCATCCCTGGCCGGGAAATATCCGCGAACTCAGGAACCTGGTTGCAAAACTCGCAATGGCGGAGAACCGGCAGATCACTGGGGCCGAAGTTCTAGCCGAGTTGAATGGCGAACCTGCGGCGGCAATCCGTGGCAGCGGCGCGGTGCCACTCGGCAACCTCGAAAACATGGAAGAGCAGATGATCATCCGGGCTCTGGAACGGACGGGGGGACATCGCGGCCAAGCCGCCGATCAGCTTGGAATTTCCCGCCGTACGCTCAGCCGCAAACTGCGGGAGTATGAGATTTACTCGCCTTCGGGCGATGGCTCAGCCAAACTCGGCGTCATTAGTCAGGAACAACAGAAATTCTTTCGTGCCAAAGTCAACCTTTCCGTAACCCTGAAGAATGCGCACGGCAAGGAGTTACAAGTCCATGCAGTCAACTTGAGCACGGGAGGCATGGGACTTGACGCGGTGAGCGATCCGACCGGGTTTGCCGGATTAGTCGATGTTAGCTTCCTGCTGCCGGAAAGCGAAACCGCGATCCAGGCAAAAGGCCGGTTGGTATGGACCGAAGCCGGAGGAAGAGCTGGACTCCGATTTGTCGTGGTCGAGCCTGCTCTGTTCGAGGAGCTGCAACACTGGACGAATCGAAAAATGAAGGATGAAGGGTGGGAGATTCCATCCTGAGTTCGCACGGTGGAGACGGCCCAGTGACGCAACCAGCCGCGGCGACGGACATAAACTTCCGTAATCTGTCGTAATAGGGCCTTTCGTGACATTCTCTTTTTGCTGCTGAAAGCCTGTCGACCGCGACTGCAGGGCCAACTCCTGCTGCGGTTGCGGAACTCAAGTGAGGTGATTCATGTTGCAGTCTGCGGAACAGAAATATTCTCCGAACGCGGTCCCCACCAACAGTTACACTCCGGTCAAGCCGGCCACCTCACCTATGGATCAAGCCCATATCGGACGCTCGCTCGTGATCAAGGGTGAAGTGACGGGCGCGGAATCGCTTTTCATCGACGGACGCATTGAAGGCACGATTAGCGTCCCCGGCCATCGCGTCACCGTCGGCCACAACGGAAACGTTGTGGCGAACATCAAGGCCAAAGAAGTCGTCATTATGGGCAAGGTGCAAGGCAACGTCGAATGTACGGACCGGCTGGACCTCCGCGGCGAAAGCCAGCTCTCGGGCGACGTGATCACGCATCGCATCAGCGTGGAAGAAGGCGCAGTCCTCAAGGGTGGTATCGAAGTGCGCGATCCTGAAAAGAAAGATCAAAAAACGCAGGAGCACGTCCAGCACAAGCAGGAAGCGCCCAAAGCACTGGCCTCGACCGCGAGCAACGCGTAATTCGCGAATTCGGATGCAACCAGACGATGGGGTGATGGGCGTCTTGCCCGTGCAGCCGGGCGAGGACGCCCGGCGCTCCATCGTTTTCTTTTTCTGCTAAGGCGCCTACGGTTCGCTTACTTCTTCGGCTTGAAGTCGAGGGATGCCGAGTTCATGCAGTAGCGCAGGCCGGTGGGCCCGGGACCATCCGGAAACACGTGGCCCAAATGCGCATCGCAGCGGGCACAGCGCGCCTCGGTGCGAGCCATGCCATAACTGGTGTCGGTGTGTTCGCTGATGTTCTTGCGGTCGGCGGCGGCGAAAAAACTCGGCCATCCGGTTCCCGAGTCGAATTTTGTTTCCGAGCCAAAAAGCAATGCGCCACAGCAAACGCAGTGGTACGCCCCGTCGTCGTGTTTGTTCCAGTACTGGCCGGTAAAGGCGCGCTCGGTGCCGCAGGCGCGAGCCACCTGATACTGTTCAGGGGTGAGTTGCTGGCGCCACTCGGTGTCGGTCTTGCTGATTTTGTCGCTGACTTTTTCGGTCATATCTGTGTCTCCAGAAATAAGATGTAGCACAGGCACGAAAGTTGCAAACCGCCTGTCAATGATAACGGAGCTTACTGGTGTAGGGACGGGGCTTTGCCCCGTCCAAGCGGGCGTAGCCCCGCTTCTACATGATTTCGAAAAAGGGCAAAGCAATCCTTGGATTGCTAATGCGCCAAGGGTTGATGCCCGCCGAGCAGAAGCCCAATGCCGGCGCGTTTGTGCAACTCCGAGAGCAATGCCTTTGCGGCATTCAGGTAGGTAGCGTTGGGATCGGATGTGTCGGCCCAAACTGCGTCATAGACAATCTTCGCTGCTTCTTTCGCGTCGATGTGGAGAGCGGCTTCCATGAGGTCGGCCTTCTGGCGGACATCGCTGTAGCAGCTGTGGCAGACCGCGGCCGGTTCGGTGGCTCCGCTATGCTGATGCTCGAGAACGCAACGGAACGTGGCGGCGGCGTTGATCTGAGTATGGGAAGCGAAGGCGTGGGACTTGAGCTCTTTTAGCAAGCGCTCACGTTCTGCGTCGATTTGCGTGCCGGTTGCGGGTTGCGCCGCGACGGTAGCTGTCGGATGCACGACGGGCGAGGTAGGCGACACGCGCTCGAGCGACTTGCAGATTGGACAGGCGTGCATGTCAGCGGGATAGTAAGCATGGCAGCGCGAACAGGGCAGGCCGTAGCCGACCGGTTTCTTCTCCGCGGGTGCGGAGACCGCTGGGGCGTACCCCTTTGGCATTGGCCGCTCCGGGGTAGAGAGTGCGGCAGGGTTGACGGACTTTTGGCGAACTTGCTGAGTAGCGCTGGTTTCCATTGTTTGGCCCCGGCGGCGACCGTAAACGCCGCGTTTAACTCTCACATTCTAGGTTTATTGAGCGCGGGGGGCGATGTACGTCGGTGCATAGCTCCAAAGTAACGTCCGACGGCGCATTTCGGGGCGCGTTTTACTTCGACGCGGTGATCAGCCGGACGACTTCCTGCATGCGGGCCCGGTACAGATTCTGGCTGGGATCCAGGCGGGAAGCGATTTCGAGTTCTCCGAGAGCTTCTTCGTATTGGTCGAGAGCCATCAGGCAAGCGGCGAGAGAATAGTGATTTTGGGCGCTCGGTTCGAGGCGGAGGGCCTCGCGAAACTCTTTTTCTGCTTCGGCCAGCTGTTGGGTATTCACCAGCGCGGTGCCGAGATAGTGGTGACCCAGGCTGGATTCGGGATTGAGCGTAACTGCTTGGCGCAGCACTTCCAAGGCTTCCCGATCCTTTCCCGAAAGCAGGAGGGCCTGACCCAGAACCCGGTACTCAACCGCCCCGGCAGGATTGACGGCGATGGCGGCTTGGAGCTCGCGGATGGCCGATGGGTAGTCATGCTTGGACATGTAGGCGCGCGCCAGACAGTTGTGTCCGCTTTCCCATTCGGGAACCTGGCGATAGAGATCCGTGAATTCCGCGATGGCGGCGTCGAAGTCTTCCTTGTCGCAAAGAGTATTTCCCAGGTTGTTACGGACGCTGGCTTCGTCGGGTTTGAGGCGCTTGGCGGAGCGATATTCCCCGATTGCTTCGTCCAACTTGCCCTGATCGTGCAGGACGACGCCAAGATTGCTGTGTGCCTCCCAGAAATCGGGGCGCAGGCTGAGGGCGTGGCGATAAGCGATGGCGGCACGCCGCAAGTCTCCCTGATCGCGGTGCGTGATTCCCATGTCGAAGTAGACATCGGCGTTGGCGAGTGAGCCAGCGGGCTCACGCTGGAGCGCGTTGTCGAAGGCGTGCAGAGCGGCATCGTAGTGACCGTCGGCGTAGAGCGCGAGTCCCAGATAACGGTAGGCCTCGGCGTTCGCGGGATCGATGCTGAGGGCGGTGCGCGCTTCGGCGAGGGCATCCTCGGCATCGTCTGTCCGGTAAAACAGGTAGGAGAGTTGGCTGTGGGTTTCGGGGAAACCGGGCATCAGACGGGAAGATTCCGTGAACTCGTCGAGCGCTTCGTCGAAGCGGTCTTGCCGGCGCAGGATGGTTCCGAGAACAAAATGCAGCAGAGCGTTATTCGGCAAAGCATTATTTGGCAAAGCATTATTCGGCAGGACATCGTCCGCATCATCGTGGAGCAGGGCGCGGATCCTGTCTTCGGCGGCGTTGAAGTTCTTGTCGTGAACCAAGGTGGCAATTTGTGCCGCTGGACTGGAGCAGGCGCAGGGGACTCTGGCGGCTGCTTTCCGGTCCGAGTCTCTGTCCGGATTTCTACCTGAACTCGGATGCACGAGGCTCTGAATCAAGCCTGAGTCAGCCCCGGCCTTCTGCAGGGCGCGGGTGCATTGCTGGGTGCATTGCGATGTGGCGTGGCATGAGAGCGTTCGGGCGTCGTCCCGCGGTTGGGCCAGGCGCTCGATCCGCGCGCTCGAAATGCCCCCCGCCAGCCAGAGGAAAATGGCGTCGGATGCGGAGGTGGGCGGGGCTTGTTCGGCCTGCAAAGAGCCAGCCGCCAGCAGAAGCAAAAGCCATCTCAGGACATAGCGTTTCACGAAGCCCTCCGGCGTTTTTTGGCGGTTTTGACGCGCGAGAATCGCCCTGTGGCCAAAATAGTCTGGCGGTGGTATCGCCGATAGGTCACGGAAGTAATTTCGTGGGACATGACCCAGTGAGCAGGCAGGATGAAGCGATGGCGGGAATCGGCAAGACTGCTGGGATCAGTTGGAGTAGACTATAACAAGGTTGTGCCGTAGGGTTTTTCTGGTCGGCATGTCCGGTTCGGAGGCTTTATGTTTGAAGGTTTGTTTCAGCCCATGCACCTGCTGGTGATCTTTTTCATCGCGCTGCTGGTGTTTGGTCCCAAGAAATTGCCGGAGTTGGGCAAGGGTCTGGGAGAGGGCATTCGCGCGCTGAAAGATGGTATGAAGGATCACGATACCAAGGCCGAAGCCAAACCTGAAAATAAGCCTGAGAATAAAGCCTGAGTCGGCGGTAACATCCTTGTTGCCTGCGTGCCGAATCGTCCCTGGTTCGATATAATTCCCGCATCCAAACTAAGCAAATTTTGGCACCGGGAAAGTTCTGTGACCTAATTTTCTGGCGGCGGGACGCCGTCGTGTCCGCAAGACTGCGGTAGAAAATTCATCTCATTTTTGAATCCCCCAGGAGGGTTTTTGTGCGTAAGAAATTTGTGGCAGGTCTCATTCTGTTATTAGCGGTTCCGGCGCTTGCCGACCAGATCGTCCTTAAGAATGGCGACAGGTTGACCGGCTCGATCGCGAAATCCGATGGTAAGCAACTTGTGATTAAGACCGACTACGCGGGCGACGTGACCGTGAAGTTTGACGCGATCGAAGGCATTACCTCCGCGGGCGACTTGAACGTGACGCTGGGTGGCAAGACGGTGGTGGGCCCCTTGACCACCAACGGCAATGATGTGGTTGTTACGACCAAGGCCGCGGGACCGGTCGAGGCGCCGAAGTCTTCTGTCACTATGCTGCGCAGCCCAGCCGAGCAGGCGGCTTATGAGAAGAGCTTGCACCCCGGGCTACTGGAAGGCTGGAACGGTGGTGTGAATCTGGGGTTTGCCGTGACGGCCGGTAACAGCGAAACCAAGAGCCTGAACATTGCTTTTAATGCCGCGCGTACGGGATTCCACGACAAACTAATCCTTTACACGAACTCGGTTTACGCCACAAACGATAAGCCCACGGCCCAAACCACGGCGAACTCGGCTGGCGGTGGGGCGCGCTACGACCACGATCTCTCCCCGCGTACGTTCGGCTATGTGAGCGGCGACTTCTTTTCCAATGCACTGCAGGACCTGAATCTACGGTCTATTCTAGGCGGTGGTTTTGGCGTGCATGCGATCAAGAGCGCAGCCACTACCTTCGATCTGCTGGCCGGAGCAAACTATACGCACGAAGGTTACTCGATTCCCATCAATCCGCCGAATCCTTCCATGGCGCAAAGTCTGGGTGCATTGACGGTGGGTGACGCTTTCATGCACAAGCTGGGGAAGAGCACAGTTGTTACGCAGAGCTTCTTCTTCTATCCAGACCTCAGTAATACCGGACAATACCGCGGCACATTCAATTTCGGCACGGTCACCAAAATCAACAAGTGGCTCGGTTGGCAGAACTCGTTGGTGGATGTTTTTGACAGCAACCCTCCGACCGTGGCTGCGGGCATGGCTCGAATTGAGAGGAATGATCTGCAGCTTTCGACCGGTGTGACTTTCACGTTCAAGCACTAGAAAGGGTGAAGGGCGGTCGCGTAATAATCTATCTGGCTGAGGACGGGCGTCTCACAAGCCTGCCCTGAGCGAAGTCCGAAGGATCCGGCCGGGCGGGGACGCCCGGCGCTCCACTGGAGCAGTTTGTTATCCTAGCCGCGTGCCGCGCGCTTTTCTCATCGATACTGACACCGCGTCCGATGATGCGGTCGCGCTCATTATGGCGCTGCGTGCGCCCGACGTTCGAGTGGTGGCGATTACGACGGTCGCCGGCAATGTTCCGGTTGAGCAGTCGACCCGGAATGCTCTCTACACTGTGGAACTCTGCGGGGCGAATGTGCCTGTCTACGCCGGCGCCGGCCAGCCACTGCTGCGTACCTATCAGAATGCGACCTGGTTTCATGGCCGCGACGGGTTAGGCGATCACAACTATCCTGCGCCTCGCCAATGCGCGGCACGCGGGCACGCTGTAGATGCGATCATCGAAGCGATCGAGGCGAATCCTGGAATTGTCGTGGTCACGCTGGGGCCGCTTACGAATGTTGCCCTGGCACTGGCGAAGAAGCCGGAGATCGCTGCGAAGGTAGCGCGTTGCGTGGTCATGGGCGGCGCGCCGTGCTGTGAAGGCAATGTGACGCCGGCCGCGGAGTACAACATCTGGGTCGATCCCGAGGCCGCTCGGATGGTGATGCTCAGTAGGTTGCCGATCGAACTTGTGGGCTGGCACCTTTGCCGCGGCGACGCCGTGGTTCGTGACGACGACATTGCGCGCATTCTCGGGTTTAATAACCCACTCGCGAAGTTTGCCATCGAGTGCAACAGCCACGCACGCCATGCCTACAAGGTGCAAACCGGCGAAGACGGGATTTGTCTGCCGGATCCAGTCGCCATGTCGATTGCGCTTGATCCGACGATCGGCACGAATTGGAGCGACCACTATATCGACGTCGAGACTCAGAGCGAGTTGACCCGCGGCATGACCGTGGTCGATCGGTTGAACGTGGCTGCCGACGAACGGAATCAGGCGGTATGGGCGCCCATCGTTGAGAAGAAAGGTAAAGCGAAAGTTTGCTGGACCATCGACAACCAACGCTGGAAAGAAGCGCTGTTTGCGGTTCTGCGGTACTTGGTCGCGAGACCCGCATAGATTTCAAGGCCTGTGATAAAGGTCTGGTATATTTAGCGTTTCTCGGAGGTGTCCCATGTCCAGAAACGTGCGCTGTGGTCTGATTCAGGCAAGTAACGCGCTCAATAGCCGGTCGCTGCCACAAGTCAAGAAAGCGATGATCGACAAGCACCTGAAGCTGATCGAGCAGGCGGCGAAAAAGAAAGTCAAAATACTCTGCCTCCAGGAACTTTTCTACGGTCCTTATTTCTGCGCGGAGCAGGACATTCGCTGGTACGACCTGACCGAGCGCGTTCCCGATGGACCAACGACCAAGCTAATGCAGAAGATCGCGGCCAAGCACAGCATGGCGATCGTGGTTCCGGTGTATGAAGAGCAAATGCCGGGCTTGTACTTCAATACTGCCGCAGTCATCGATGCGGACGGCAAATATCTGGGCAAGTACCGCAAGCACCACATCCCCCACGTGCATCCCGGGTTCTGGGAGAAGTTTTATTTCACCCCTGGAGATATGGGTTATCCCGTCTTTGAAACCAAATATGCTCGCGTCGGAGTTTACATCTGCTATGACCGGCATTTTCCCGAAGGTGCGCGTGTGCTCGGACTGAACGGCGCGGAAATTGTTTTTAATCCCTCGGCGACGGTTGCGGGATTGTCCGAATATTTGTGGGAACTCGAGCAGCCTGCGCACGCGGCGGCGAACGGCTACTTCGTGGGTGCGATCAACCGTGTGGGTAGAGAGAAACCGTGGAATATCGGCGAGTTCTACGGCAAGAGTTATTTCTGCAATCCGCGCGGCAAAATTGTTGCTCAGGCCAGCCGCGATAAAGACGAGGTGCTGGTCGCCGATCTCGATCTCGACATGATCCAGGAGGTGAGAAGGGTCTGGCAGTTTTATCGCGACCGGCGTCCGGAAACCTATGGCGCGCTGACGACACAGACGGGGCAGACTGCGGCCGCGGACTAGGGAGTTCTCAGTTCCCAGTTCTCAGTTCTCAGAGAGTGCCACCGGGTTTTACTGAGAACCGAGAACTTCTACTCACATGTCTTCATCTCCTCGAATCGAATCGAGTCCGCTATACAACAAAGACCTCGCGCCGGCAACCAGCGTGCGGCGCACCTGGGGCACCTACAGTTTTGCCGCGCTGTGGGTATCGATGTCGGTCAATATTCTGACTTACATGCTGGCCGCCAGCCTGATCCAGGGAGGAATGAACTGGAAACAGGCGGTCGGAACCGTGTTTCTCGGCAACACGATTGTGCTTATCCCGATGCTGTTGAACTCGCATCCGGGAGCGCGCTACGGCATTCCGTTTCCGGTGCTGGCGCGCGCTTCGTTCGGAGTGCTGGGCGCGAATGTTGCAGCTGTTTTAAGGGCGCTCGTCGCCTGCGGATGGTTCGGCATTCAAACCTGGATCGGCGGCGAAGCTATCAACACTCTGATTACTACGCTTGCGCCGGGGTGGGCGCGCGTTTCGCACGGCGCTGCTATCTGCTTCATGGCATTCTGGGTCG
>JBEKQC010000025.1:0-74244 GCA_049520095.1 Terriglobales bacterium | reverse complement strand
TTCTGAATCATGCCCGGAGTGACTGCGAAACTGTTTGTGGTGGACTTCCAGGTTCGACATCGTGCCACAGGATTGACACCTCCAGCCGTCGCGACGCAGGATCTGCTGGCGTAGTCTTTCGTACGACAAGGGATCCAGCCACAAGCTGGCGACTTTGGGGCGAATCATTTTCAGGACGCCCTCTCGCGCAGGTTTTCGAGGAAAGTGAAAGTGGTGTTTTAAGTGAAGCGGCCTTGTCCTAATACTCCCAGCTGTTCCTGCGCCATCACCGCATCGGCGGGGACTCGGGTACGGCAGAACCATCGGCACGCGCGTCAGAGGCTCCGTAGTTTACATTGGTTTTCGAGTCATGCATGACGGCCTGCCCGCGACCCATTGCGGTGGAGTATTCGTTCCGCACATCGAGCTGATGCCCCATTGCGGAAAGTTTTTGCCGCACTTCTGGCGCCACTCGCGACTCGATCACGATGTTGCACCCACGCTGCGGACTGACAGTGAAACGGGCGTTCTCCAGAGCCTCCTGGATGTTCATGCCGTAGTCGACCACGTTGGAAACGAATTGTGCGTGGGCCAGCGGCTGGTTGGCTCCTCCCATGATCCCGAAGCCAACGTGTTGTTCTCCATGTTCCATGAAAGCCGGAATGATGGTGTGGAACGGCCGCTTGCGCGGGGCGAGGGCATTCGGAGACGCGGGATCGAGCGAGAACAGCGCACCACGATCTTGCAGCACGAATCCCATGCCGCGCACCACAATGCCCGACCCGAAGGATTCATAATTGCTTTGAATCAACGAAACCACGTTACCCTCGCGATCCACAACCGAAAGGTAAGTCGTGTCACTGGTGGGCGGCGCGCCGGCCGCAACCTCGCAATTGGCTTTGCCGGGATCGATCAGTCGGGCGCGCTGCCGGGCGTATTCCTTCGACAGCATCCCCTTGACCGGGATCTTCGCAAAGCGTGGATCCGCGTTGTAACGCCCCAGATCGGCATAAGCCAGCTTCATGGCTTCTAGCTTCTTATGTAGTTCCGCGACGCTGAGCGGCCCATCGGGCGACGCCGGAGAAGTCTCCATAATGTTCAGCATCTCCAGTGCCGCCATCCCCTGTCCATTGGGAGGAAGCTCGTAAACGGTCCAGTCGCGATATGTGGTTGAAATCCCCGCTCCATTCTGCGCTACCAACCGCAAGGCTATCGCGAGGTCGTGATTCTGGAACACTTGTCCCAGCGCCGGAGGCTTGCCATTGGGCAGATAGACCCGTCGGCCCTCCGGGTCCTTCGTGATCCAATCGACCGAGTCGTTCCAATAGGACGCAATGATTTCAGGAACCGGATAGCCATCCTCGGCATAGAAAATCGCGGACTGGAAAAGATCCTTCCACTTCACCCGTCCAAAGCGTTCGTGTAGCGCGTGCCAGCCCGCCACCGCACCGGGGACCGTGACGGAATCAATACCGGCCAGCGGCATGGAGGTCGCGCCTTTCGCCTTTAAGTGCTCGATGGTCAGTCCCCGCGGCGCCCATCCGCTGGCGTTAAGACCATACAGCTTGCCGGTTTTTGCGTCCCAGTAAATCGCAAACAGATCGCCGCCCATCCCGTTCATCATGGGCTCAGTCACTCCGAGTACGGCATTCGCGGCAATCGCCGCATCTACGGCAGAACCTCCCCGCTCCAGAATCTGCGCACCCGCTACCGAAGCTTGCACATGGCTGGTAGCCACAATGCCATAGCGTGTGACGACCATCGAGCGTGCGTTGGAACGGTCTCGGGCAGACATGGAGGATGCAAGCAGCAGAGCAACAGCAATTCGAATCGAAATGTTCATGCTACACCTGCGCACACGTATTTTAAGGTGCCGCTACTGCTGAAATGCGGTAGAAATCTCTGATTAGGCTCCTCACGACACGTGTTCTGAGCGCAAAGGCCCGGTTTCGACAACGTTCGGTAGACAATAAGCGCCGAGAAAGATTTCTTTCAGCTAGTGCAACTTCGCGTACTCCGCTTTGGTTTCCTGCAGGATGGCGATGTCCTGATTGATTTAACTTCAGGATCGCCAACAAACTGACACCTGAGTAGCCGATGAGAGTTAGGATGCGGGCGTTTCCGGAAATGGCGGCTAGTATGACGCCTCGTACACCCCCCGAACGTGTCAGCTCTCGTCAGTTTTCCCGCCGGCGCGGTCGGCGCGCTCGTCAAATACATCTCAAACCAACCTACGATACGGCACGCGAAGTTGGAGAAGCAAATTGGGCACGCCGGAACCATCGGCGGCTACCTGTCGTTTGTGTCGTCGACATAGTCATCTTCTTTGCCGTTGCTTTCCTCTTCCCGGCGGGCTTTTCTCGAAGAAGAACATCGGTAGCTACCCCGTCGCTAACAGACGAAGAGGGGAAACCGCACCACGACTTCGGGAATAGACTTTCTGATTCGTCACCAACCGTCACGGCGTGACATTCCGCCCTCAAAACGCAAGCACTTTCGTAATGTGACGTCCTGATCTGGACGTGCCAAAACCGGACCCGATCCTCGATAGTAGGTACGGGGCACTCGTTGTACGGCGGATCAAGAGATCCTCCTACTACCTATTTCTGCACAGACGCACTGCGAAGAGACCTATTCGATTCTTCATGATTAAAATGGTCCGGGCTACGCAGAGAACGCTCAACCCGCGATTAGGGAGTCTAGTAGCACGTCCGAAATTGGCCTTTGTATTTGGTTTTCTCGCGACGGCCATCGCCGTCTCGGCTGCTCTCTCTTGGTTTCACAGGAATCAGGTCGACGAAGCCCGCTCTGCCCAAGCAATTCTCAATCAAATTGCAGTTCTTGCGCGAGAGATCAACAATCTGACGTTGACAGCCTTGCAAGAGCAAAACCTGACCCCCGAAGCGGATAGCGAGATGCAGGCGGCAAGACACGCACTGCCTAAAGCAGTGCTGGCGGCACACCTTCATGCTTATCACACCGCTGCCCTAGAGAAGGTCTGGCCCGCGTTAGACAACTACCTTGCGTCGGCCGGCCGGCAATGGATCCTGATGCAAGTGGGGGACTTTGACGAGGCCAAGCAGGCCGATTTCCAGGCGGTCAGCCCCCAGTTCGACCTGATGCAGCACCAAATGCAGATCGCCATTGAAGCCGAGGACAAATGGTCCCAAGGTGTTGCGCTGAGAGCTAGAAACGAATTGCTGGCGGCCGCAGTATTGGCAGCGACCGCCATCCTGATACTTTTCCTCCGGCTCAAGAGACAAGAGCACCTCGGCCAGTTGCAGGAAACCGAGCGCAATGTCCTCCGCGAGAGCGAAGAGCGCTTCCGCGCTCTCACCGAGCAGTCAACCGACATCATTCTTATCGCCGATCGCTCTGGCCAAATCAAGTACGCTAGTCCTTCCGTTCATACAGTTCTAGCGGTGCATGGAGCCCGTCTCGTGGGAACGAACATGGTCGACCTGGTGCATCCGGACGATTTCGCGAAGACCATGAGCACAGGGTCGCGATCGGTAGCGTATGGACAGAATCCGAGCCAGAATCCGATAGTTGAGTTCCGGCTACGACATGCAGACGGAAGCTGGCTCTATTTCGAGTGTGTTGTTCGAAACTTGTTTCAGCACAAGAATATCGGCGGCATTGTCTACAATGCCCGAGATATAACAGAACGAAAACATGCTCAGGAACAATTGCTGTTTAGCGCCACCCACGATGCGCTCACCGGCCTTCCAGACCGGGCCTTATTTCTGGAACGTTTGCAAAGCGTCGTGGATCGGATGAAAAGGCACCCACACGAGGCCGCTGCCGTCCTTTTCGTTGACATCGACGACTTCAAGGTCGTCAATGACTGCTATGGCCACGCAACCGGGGACGCTCTAATCAAAGAAGTGAGCGACAGACTACGGGCATGCTTGCGCAGCGACGGCACAATAGCCAGGATGGGTGGAGATGAGTTTACGGTTCTAGTGGAGGACGTTACTGACCCGAGCGATGCCATTCGTGTAGCCGAGAGAATCCAGTCTTCATTTGAACGGCCGTTCCTTCTGGAGGGACTTGAGATCTTCAAGAGCATGTCAATTGGCATCGCGCTGACATCACCAGAGACATCTGCGGAAGTGGTGCTTCAGAATGCCGATATCGCTATGTATCGTGCGAAAGCCCAAGGCAAGGCTCGCAGTGAGCTCTTTGACCGCACGATGCACGATCAAGTCATGAGTCGACTTCTTCTAGAAGCCAAGCTGAGATATGCTCTCCAGAATGAAGAACTGACAGTTCACTACCAGCCAATCGTCGCGGTAGATACAGGGGGAGTACAGGGCTTCGAAGCACTCTTGCGGTGGCAGCCCTCGGGATCGAATTCGATACCGCCAAGCACTTTTGTCCCGGTAGCAGAACAGTGCGGCCTGATTGTTCCCATTAGTGTTTGGGTTTTAAAGCAGGCGTGTTTAGAGGCGGCGAGTTGGCGACAGCGCTATCCTGCTGATCCGCCATTATATGTCAGCATCAACATCAGTTCAAAGCATTTCTCTCACGCCGGTTTTATTGGGCACGTCAAAGCTGCACTTGAAGAGACTGCGATTGATCCGCAGTGCATAACCATCGAGCTCACTGAGAGCTTGGCCATGAACGACGTTGCGGCGACCTTACAAACAATGTCGCAGCTACGAACTTTAGGAGTGAAGCTGAGTATCGACGATTTTGGTACCGGGTATTCCTCTCTGAGCTATCTCCGTCGTTTTCCAGTCGACACCCTGAAAATCGATCAGTCGTTCGTAAAGACGATGGATGCCGAAAACTACGCCATCGTTAAGACGATCATCGGGCTGGCGCGTAATCTAGAGCTTAAAGTGGTCGCTGAAGGGGTGGAAACACCTAACCAACACCAACTGTTGGCGTTAGCCGGTTGCGGGTCAGCCCAGGGATACTTGTTTGCGGAACCCATGCCGGCGAAGAGGGTTGGCGTTTTCATTGAGTCCAACCGGCGAAACTCCGGCCAAACTAAACAGATAGGCTTGGCACGCTCGACCGCGGGACTTTGATATTTCAGGGTTTCCGAGTAACATTACCTATTTAATTATAATTAATGAACAATCCCTGGACGCTCATCGGCGAAAACGCGATTCTGCAAAACGAAGCCAACCATTTATTATCAGTATGTGAGGGGAGACATTCAGCAGATCGCTGATGAGGAACAGACGACGATACGCACACGTGCGAGATTCTGCTGACGATTGGCACGGAGACCTATGGCAAGGAAGGATCAAAATACCTGCAGCGCGTTTTCTAGGGCACCGAAAGGAAGGATGACGGTTCCGCACGGCCGCCAGGCACGCCTTGGCCACATAAGTAGTAAATTTGCCCTTCGCTCGGCGCGAATCGACCCTTTGTCAACGACAAACTTCGCAGAAGCCGACTTCTGGCCCGCGTCGTTGAAAGGTTATTCCGGGGCCTAACTTCCGGGTAGCCCGTCATCCGCCCGCAGACCGAGCGCCAAAGCCCCTTTGCAGGATTCACCATCGAATTTGTTCTCACGAACGGTCACAAGTGAAGGTGATCCGTCTAGCTGCTTATTTTGAAGCCTGCGCGAGTACGCAAACAAGATGCGAACACCTATTCCAGCCAAGAAAAGCGATCACAGGATCGTTCAGAATTTCTATCGCAGTCCTGTTACCAAATAGAGGTCTGTTAGCTGTCGGCGATAGCCATAGACGTAAGTCTTGGCGTCGGGGGTGAGCAGGATTGGGCCGATAAATTCCACGCCCGCCGGGTCAGCGGGACGGAGCCTTTTCCACTCGCTGCGCTGGCCTGATGTTACGTCTATCTTTACCACCACAGCCGGCATTTCCGCGGTGCCATAGACGTAAACGAAGCGGCCATCAGAGCTCCAGCTGATAGGAAGTTCGCCGGCACGGAAGCCGGGAATCGGACGCGGCTCGCCGCCGTCCAGCGGATACATGTATCCCTTCTGATCGGGGCCGACAGCGGCCACGAACCTGTCATCCGGCGAGATGTTGTAGGCCAATGCATTGGCCCCTTCCGGAGAAATCGGTGCCAGACTTGCGGCGTTGCTTCTGTGCACGTAAAGACGAGCGCCGTGCCCAGGTTCATTGCCCGAGAAGATGAAGCTCTGGCCGTCGTGCAGCCAGCGACCGTCCACGTGGTTTACATTGCTCGGCGGGAATGGCTTGGGCTCACCGGCCTTGGTGGGAAGCAAGACCAACTGCGTGGGGGCCGTCACTGATGTCGACAGTGCCCACTGCTTATCGGGTGATAGAGCAAAAGCCCGGCCCTCGCCCAGAAGAATGGCAGGCGAGCCGTCGGTAGCACGGACATAGGCGCTGTAGCTGAGCCCGCCACCGGCGCCCTCTTCGCGGAACAGGAGCATATTTCCGTCGCTGGACAAATCTGCAGGGTAGGACCAGTCGAACCACGACAGGTCACGTTCAGCGTTTTCGCCTGCACGCAGGCCGATTAGTCCTCGCCGTGAATTGTCGCGTGCCAGCAGCACTCGCCCGTCGCGATAAACATCGTGAAGAAGCAAATCACCAGGCGCCTGTGCCAGCAGCCTTGGCTTGCCCCCGGTCGCCTCGATCGCATAAAGCACCTTGTCCAGGCCGGAGGTTGCCGCTGTGAACCAGATCTCCCGGCCGTCGGCGCTCCAGGCCAAACCCTGGGCAGTGTAGAAGTCCTGGGTTAGAGCCTTTTTCTCGCCCTTGGAATTGACCACGGCAACGGAGCCACCGTCATCTCCCTCGAGCGGATGATCGAGAAAGGCGACGCGGTCGCCGTCCGGCGAAATTCGTGGATGACTGATCCACCCCCCGGTCTCGTACAGCAGCTTGCCGACGGGATACTCCAGGCGATTCTTGCCACCGACGTCCCGGACCACAGCCAGGTTCTTTCCGTCGGGCGACCAGTCGGCCCACTGCACGTCATTGAGAATCTCCCGGGGACCGCCCCCTGACAATGGGACACGGGCCAGGGTTCCTACATGGATGTAGGAGCGTACTTGCCGGCTGCCGAGCAGCACCGCCATGTCGCCAGTGGATGACATGGACTCGATCTCGGCACCAGTCAGTTCAAGGTCGCGCGATTGCGGACTCTCCGGGCGGGTGGAGAACAGGCTGGATGGATTTCCCTCCCAAGCCGCACTGTAAACCAGTGTCTGTCCGTCGGGAGAAAACTTGGCCATGCGAATCGTGCCACGGCGGAACGTCAACTGGTGGTAAAGGGGCGGCTCCACGATCGATTGCCGACGCGCAACCCAAGCTCCGGCGATTGCGCTGAGGATCACCGCCGAAACCGATAATGCGATGGCCGCAAGGCGCCTGCTTGTCTTCCGCAAGACCGGCGGTTTCGACGGCGGCGGCCCGGCCTGCACGGGGACGACGATCCGCGCCATCCGGCTAGAGTCCAAGTCGCGCTTGAGGCGCTTCAGATCCGAGCGCAGTTCAGCCGCCGATTGGCAGCGTAACTCGCGGTCCTTTTCCACCGCCTTATTGATGAGTTCTTCCAGCTTTGGGGAAAGCTCGGGGTTGAGCTGTGTCGGCGGAAGCGGGGCTCGGTTCAAGATGGCGTCGATCACAAGGCCCGAAGTATTACCGGAAAACGCCACCTCGCCAGTCACCATCTCGTAGAGCACTACCCCGAATGAGAACAGGTCGCTGCGTGCGTCCAGTTGCTCCCCGCGCACCTGCTCCGGCGACATGTACGCAACTGTGCCGACCGTCATGCCCGCACTGGTCAGGTGATGTTCCGTCATGGTGGCTCCATCCGGTTGCCCGCTAGACACCAGTATTGCTAGCCCAAAGTCCAGGATTTTGACTTGCCCGCGTGCGGTCACAAAAATATTGGCGGGCTTGATGTCGCGGTGCACCACGCCAGCGGTGTGGGCGGCGTCGAGTGCGTCAGCGATCTGAATTCCGAGGTCCAGCACCTCCTCCACCTTGAGCCTGCGGTTCTCAATGAAGTGCTTGAGGGTCTGCCCCTGCAGCAACTCCATCGCGATGTAATGGAGGCCTTTATCCTCCCCGATGTCGTAAATGGTGCAGATGTGCGCGTGGTTGAGAGCCGACGCTGAACGTGCTTCGCGCTGAAAGCGCTCAATCGCCAGCGCGTCGCGCGATACCGCGGCGGGAAGGAACTTGAGCGCGACCTGCCGTCGAAGCCGCGTGTCCTCGGCCTTATAGACCACGCCCATGCCGCCGCCCCCGAGCTTCTCGACGATGCGGTAGTGCGAGATGGTCTGGCCAATCATTCGGAGATCCCTGGTTTTCGGGTCGCTTCATCTTAAGGAGCCGACAGCGTTCAGTCAACGAATGACGGCTCTGGCAGGAGCATGTCGAGCCCAGAACACCTGCTTTATGAAGGGATAACGGTGGAGGCGGCGAGATAACTCCCGCTTTGTCGGCAACCCGGAAGCTATCCAGAAACGCCCTTGGGGGACATAAATGGCCATCTCCCAGAAGCCGACTTCCGGCCAGCGTCGTTGGGCCTCACTCCCCTTTTTCGTTAATCAGGCACGAGCAGATTGAGGGTCGCTACCGCCAGAGCTTCAGGTTGCGATTGATACCGAAAGTGAGCCCTTGCTTCACACGACGAGTCATGGTTGAATTTGTCGACAACCATCGAGAAACAATCTCCGAGTGACGCTGAGAAAGCAGGTACCAGCCTTGAATCGAAGAGAGTTTTTGAAGGCGTCCGGGGCAGTATCACTTTCGCAGCTGTGGCCGCGGAGTGCGTTCGCAAGTCCCGCCATCCGGCGGGTGCGTCCTTCGGACCCAAGTTGGCCCTCCAACGCAGCGTGGAAGCGCCTAAACGAGGCGGTCGGCGGCAACCTGATTCCAGTCGATTTTCCGATGAACGCATGCGTGTCCTCGTCCCAGAGCGCGGACTGCAAAACTCTCTTCGCAAATTTGAAAAACCCCTACTATATCGGCGACAACCCCGGCATCACCCAAACCCTGGGCTGGGTCGACGGTTGGGCCACCAAACCTAGTGTCTACGCTGTCACTGCGAGAAATGCTGACCACATCGCAGCCGCCGTAGATTTTGCCCGCGACAACAATCTGCGCCTCGTCGTCAAAGGAGGTGGCCACAGCTATCAGGGCACATCGAACGCGCCCGATTCTCTCCTGATTTGGACACGTCATATGCATGACGTTACCATCCAGCAGGATTTCGTTCCTAGTGGTTGCAAGTCCCCTCACGCTCCTGAGCGGGCCATCACTGTCGGATCGGGAACAATTTGGTTGCAAGCTTACGACGCCGTCACGACCAAGGCCGGCGCCTATGTTCAAGGCGGCGGCTGCACCACCGTCGGCGTCGCCGGCCTGATTCAAAGCGGCGGGTTCGGCAGCTTCTCGAAGCATTACGGAATGGCCGCCGCTGGCCTCCTAGAAGCCGAAGTCGTTACCGCGGACGGCAAAGTGCGAATCGCAAACTCTTGCACCAATTCGGATCTGTTCTGGGCTCTGAAAGGAGGCGGAGGCGGCACTTTCGGCGCGCTCAGCAAATTAACCCTGCGCGTGCGAGATCTTCCAGAACTGGCCGGAGGCGCCAATTTCACCGTCAAAGCTTCTTCCGATGACGACTATCGCCGCCTGATCCGCCGCTTTGTTGCCTTCTACCGCGAAGCTCTCTTCAACGATCATTGGGGCGAACAAGCGCACTTCTCTCCCGACAACAAGCTCGAAATCAGCATGGTTCATCTTGGACTGGACACGGGGCAATCGCAAAGAGTCTGGCTGCCCTTCCTCAGCTGGCTGGCGCAGACCTCCACCGCCTACACGATCGAGTCTGAGCCCGAAATCGGCAGCATGCCCTTCCGCCATTGGTGGGACGTTGACTGGCGCAAAGAACAACACCATAACGTTTTCAAGGCAGACTCCCGCGCCAGCGCCAGCCCAATCAATGTCTGGTGGAACGGCGACGGCGGCCAGGTAGGCTGGGTCGTCTGGGGTTTCGAGTCGCTCTGGATGCCCGCATCCCTGCTGCAAGACGATTCCCAGGAAAAGTTGGCCAACGCCTTGTTCTCAGCTTCCCGCTTCACCGAGGTGGAGCTCCATTTCAATAAGGGGCTCGCCGGCGCGCCTTCGGAAGCCATCGAGTCTGCCAAAGACACTGCGATGAATCCCGCAGTGTGCGGCGCCTTTGCTCTCGCCATCGTCGCCGACGGCCAGGGGCCCGCGTATCCCGGAATTCCCAATCACGAACCCGACATTGCCAAGGGCCGCAAAGGCGCCGACACCGTGCGCCGCTGCATGAACGAACTCCGCGCCGTCGCCTCCAGCGGCGGAGCCTACGTCTCGGAAAGCAACTTCTTCGAGTCCGACTTTGAGCATTCTTACTGGGGCGCCAACCACGCCCGCCTCGCCGAAATCAAGAAGAAATACGACCCCGATGGCCTCTTCTTCGTCCACAACGGAGTCGGCTCAGAACAGTGGACCCCCGACGGCTTCACCAGGCTCTGAACTGCGGTACGGTTCAAAATCGGCCGGCAATTTACCAATCTCCCTAATTCCTGGATGGTCGGCAACCCTTACCTTATTGGATTAGGTAAGAGTAGCCCGTGATTTGCCCGGAACACGCCACCGGAAATGCCTTGCCACAAGCTGCCCAGGACCGATTCCGCTGCAGGGGGCCAGTATCACACCACTTTTCGGAGACGGAGACAGTTTGATGATGCGATACTGCTCACCAGCAATCACGTCTTGCGGGTTATCGCCAATGCCATCAGCCCAGACGCCAAGCGGGGGGTCTGGAAGGGAGTGTGTGCTTTGAAAAAGTCTTTGACAAAAGCGGCAGCATGTTGGGTGGCAACGCTGATGACTATTGCGGCTGTGGTAACGGGGATGGGTGCAATTCCGGCAGGCGCTCAGCAGGCGAGCCTAGAGCAGCCGGATAACTACACCTGGTTGGAAGACATACACGGCGAGCGACAAATGGCTTGGGTGAAGGCTGAGAATGCGCGCACGGCAGCGGTGCTGGAAAAGGACAGTCATTTTGCCCTCCTGCAGGCAGAGGCGCTGAAGGTGCTCGAGTCTCCGGACCGGCTGCCGGACCCGAAGTTTCGCAACGGCGTGGTGTACAACACGTGGCGCGATGCCGAGCACGTGCGGGGAATCATACGACGCACAACGCTCAAGGATTATCTGACGGCGCAGCCCAAGTGGGAGACGGTGCTGGACTACGATGCGCTCTCCAAAGCCGACAAGCAGAGTTGGGTGGGGGAAGGACTCACATGCCTGCAACCGGAAGATGAGCTTTGCCTGGTGGAGCTGTCGGCGGGCGGCGAGGATGCGGAGACCTTACGCGAGATGGACCTGAAGACGGGTAAGTTTGTGGAGGGTGGTTTCGTGCTGCCACGCGGCAAGCAGACGGTGGCATGGGCGGACAAGGACACGCTGTTGATTGCGCGCGATTGGGGCCCGGGAACGATGAGCGAGGCCGGTTACCCGATCACCATCCGGCGATGGAGGCGCGGCCAGCCCCTCGAGAGCGCCGAGGAGGTGTTTCGTGGAGACACCAAGGACAATGGGTATGGCAATAATCCGAGCGTGTTCGTGGATGGACAGGGCCACCACGCAGTGACCTTGGAGCGGAATCTGAGCACCTTCGCGCATGAGAACTATCTGCTGTTGCCCGGCGGAGCCAGGAAGCTGTCATTGCCGCTGAAGGCCACGTTGGGTGGGTTGCTAGGCGGCCAGCTGCTGGTAAAGCTGGAAGAGGATTGGACGCCCGAGGGACAAACCACCAAGATTGCCCAGGGGGCGGTGGTTGCTCTTGAGTTGGCCGCGGTAGAAAAGGATCCGGTGCGGCTGAAGCCGACGGTGGTGTTCGCGCCGACCGCACAGGAGTTTGAACAGTGGTTTTCGACGACAAAGAACCACATGATCCTAGGTACGCTCGAACATGTGCAGCAACGCGCGTATGTGTACACAGTGGGAAGCGATGGCAATTGGACGCGAAAGCGGCTTCCGGTGCCAGACAATCTGACGATCAATTCTGGGACGGGGAGCCGCACGGACGACCGCTTCTTTTTGGGCCTGGAGGGTTTCTTAATGCCACCCTCGCTGTGGCTTGGCGATGCGGCGGATGGATCGTTCGCTCCGGCCAAGTCGCAGAAGCTACAGTTTGACGCGAGCGGCGATGTGGTGGAACAGCTGGAGGCGACCTCAAAGGATGGGACAAAGGTGCCGTACTTCGTGGTGCATCGCAAGGACATACGGTACGACGGGTCGAACGCGACTCTGCTGACGGCCTACGGGGGATTCCAGATCGCGTATACGCCGAGCTACTCGCCGGTGGATGGCAAGCTGTGGCTCGAGCATGGGGGCGTGTATGTGCTGGCCAACATCCGGGGTGGCGGCGAGTTCGGTCCGGCGTGGCATGAGGCGGGCCTCAAGACTCACCGGCAGCGGATTTACGACGACTTCTACGCGGTGGCCCAAGATCTGGTGACGCGCAAGATCACTTCCTCGCGCAGGCTGGGGATTCTCGGCGGATCGAATGGTGGCCTGCTGATGGGCGTGGAGTTCACTCAGCACCCGGAGATGTGGAATGCGGTGGTGATCCAGGTCCCGCTGCTGGACATGCTGGGGTTTGAGCATCTGTCGGCTGGCGCGTCATGGGTGGGCGAGTACGGTTCCGTCTCGGTGCCGGAGGAGCGGGCGTTCCTAGCGTCCATTTCGCCGTATAACCAACTGAAGCCGGATGTGAATTATCCGGAGCCGCTGATCTTTACGACAACCAAGGATGATCGCGTGGGGCCGGTTCATGCGCGCAAGTTTGCCGCGCGCCTGGAGGAGTTTCACAAGCCGTTTTTCTATGACGAGATCACGGAGGGCGGACACGGCGAAGGCGCGGATAAGAAGCAGGAGGCGAGGACGGATGCCGAGTATTTCACCTATCTGATGATGAAGCTGATGGATTGAAGTGGTCCTGGACACCGTGATTGAAGAAGTGACGCTCAACTCCTGGTTTGTCGGTCAAGAGGAAGTTATCCAGAAACGGGCTTTGAGGAGATCAACGGCGATCTCCGAGAAGCCGACCTATCGTTACCGAATTCTCCTGATGGCGGACCATCCCATTAGTAATCCGCCCTTGACGAAGAAACGAAAACTGACCGCCTGAGAATTTGCTGGTCAAGCGTCGGCGAAGGCTGGCTCGCTGCGGATTCAATCTGTCAACCGTGTGTTTTGCTCTGACACTTACTCAACCGAACCGCATCGCGCGAAGCATCAGACTAAGACACGGTTGACGGAATTGAGTCGGCAGACGGCAGTTCGGGGTCCGGCTGCGCGAGCCTGCTACCTGGAGCGACCAAGCTCCTGGATGAATCGTTCAACATCAAAAGCTTCAACGCCTCGCGTGATCGCGGCTGTCGGCAATTGCGAGCGGGACTTTCGGTGGACTACGATTAACCTCTTGGACCGTTTGGGCGAGGCCCGACGCAATGAGAGTAGCGGAGAGGCCATGGACGGCCGGACCGTCTTCCCAGCTTTGGCTTCAACCAACCACAGGTTTGAATTGGGTCGTGGCACGAGGAAGTCTACTTCCAAACCTTGCTGATCGCGGAAGTAGTACAGTTCCTTCTGCTGTCCTCGATTGGCCTGGCTCTTGAGTATCTCCGCCGCGACTACTCAATAGTCAAGCAGCTCTATGTCGTGGGCCGTTGTGCGTTCACCCGGAGCGAGAGCCATTCGAGGTTCTCGAAAATCTACGGCAGACCATAGGGGAGTACAACTTCGCCGCCCAATATCATCAAGAGCCAGTGCCACTCAGGTTCAAAAGGGGCGCCAGACCTTGCAGCTCCGCGATTGAGACCACGGATCTGGAGCGGCGACTCGCAAAGACAGCTGATCTCTTGGCGTTCCGGGTTTCACCGAACCTGAAGAACGAGATTCGGATTACGTCCGCCGGTAACATTCTCACAGATTACTTTCGTTCTTGATGACAACGGTCCTGAGTGATGAGGGTCACATCCAGCTTTCGCCGCTCGCGCGACACTAAAGGCAACAATAAAAAGACTGGATATGCACTCCGCAAAAGGCCCGGGACCATGAGCAACAACGACTCGAATGACCGTCGCCAACACGCACGCGTAAAGGTGAGCGTGCCGGTCGAAATACAGACTGTCGCGAGCGGCAGCCCGATTCGTGGCGCTACGGCCGATCTGAGTTTGAGCGGCTGCTACATCGAGACAATTTTCCCGTTCCCAATCGGGACCAATTTGGATTTGCAGCTTTCCATCGAAACCACCGTCTTGATCGCCGCCACCGTGGTTACCTGCGATCCCCAGGTGGGAAATGGAATAAGGTTCATCCGGATGCTCCCTGAGGATCGGGAGGCGATTGAAGCCTTCCTCGAAGCCGCTCAGCAAGCACAGGACTCAGGCTCCCGGGCATTGAGTGCACGCTGAGCACCACTGGGGTAAGTAAATTCTGCGCGGGCCGCGCCGCGCAGTCAGGGAGCGGTCCCGAGTTGTCCGACAGCGAGCTGCGCAGGTTGCTCGAACGCCTTTCGACACGTTCGACTGTGCATTTTTTTATTATTTTCTTGGCGACGCTTGTTGCGCCTCTGCTTCGGTCGTTCGGCTCGATAATGATAACCCGTTAGACGAATCGACACTGCGCTACCTGGCGGCGCCCGCTAGGTCATGTCGAGCATGGCGAGAGGACAAACGCAGAATGAACACAGGTAACCAAAGGCTGGCACCGAAGGGCCAGTGCGGAGTCCTACTCATGTACATAACATTGCAACATGAGTTGCCAAAACATCCAGGACGGGCTCCTTGTCACACTCGTCCTCTGCTATGAAGAGGACCCACTTCAATTCGTGACCTTGTCCAGGCAAACCCTCGATTCCTCTTCGGCTCGCGTGGCAGTCGCGGAGTTGAGGAATGAAGGTTTCTTGGAAGAACAGGTCCGAGGGGTGATTCGACTGACTACTCGTGGATACAAGAAATACAAAACCACGCTTCCGTACGCTTGCGCGGGCTGAACCGGTGCACGTTTCTAAAGGACGGCCAGGGTGAGCGTCTGTTCCGCCGAACATTAAAATACGTACAGCTTCCTTCGTAATCTGGCGCTAGGCATACCCTCGGTAAGATACTTCGGCGCATGTCCTCCCCCCCACCGCACGCAAAGCGGCGTGCCCTCCGTGTTCGACTTCGTGGCATGCCTCAAGCAACGATCCGATTTGAAGACGGGCAACACCCCTCAGCCAAACTTCAGACCATTTCTATAACGGGAGGCTTGCTGCGAGTTCTCAAGCCGCTCAGTCCAGGAGCGGTAGTAGAAGTGATGTTCTTGACCGACGCCGGACCAGTACTCGGCATAGCTGAACTACTTGGTCCATGTTCAGCCGTACGGATAGGATTACAGCCGTTCCGGTTCATCGCCATGGACGACACCGATTTGCGGACACTACGCATTGCAATTGCGTCATCGGAGGAGTGCATAACGGGATTTCGCACAGATGCAACTGAGGAGGCAAGGCCGGTGTGATCCCGGTGACGCCTTCCGGACCGCCCGCGCGCTTCGCAATTTTTCATTATTCTTTCCCGGGCCGCGTGGCCATCCGTGGATCGCCCATCCAGTCCAGGCAGGAGGGGGGAACCGTACACAACACCTTTCGCGCATTCATGCTTTCGGAGCTGGATCGGAAATGCGGTCGGCAACTCTCACCTTAAGGACTAAGGTTAGGTTTGCCCGTGATACGACAAAATGCGTAAGTGCGGCCCAACAACGTGTAGCGCGGCGGCGTTCTCAATTGACAACTACTGACACCCTCGCAGATACTGCAATCTGCGCATGTAGGATGCAACGGCACGTCGCCGAAGGGCAATGCCCACCTACGATCTCATCGTGGAGGTCTACATGCCCAATTTAGAGAACCTCAAAAAGCAAGCCAAGCTCATATTGCGGTGGCATCGCGAACGCCACTATCCCGTCGCCGCACAAATCCGCAGGCATTTGCCTCGTTTCGTGAATATGCCCGACTCCGAGATTCTTGCGGCGAGCTTTAAGCTCAGCGATGCGCAAGAAATGGTCGCAAGACAGCAAGGCTTCGATAGTTGGCAAGCCCTGAAAACCGGGCTTTCGAAAACGCCGCTCAAGGTGAAGTCGTCGCCATCCAAATCAGCGCCATCGAAAGCAACGATTGTCAGTGCAGAGCCGCAGCTGTTCGTCACCGATATCAAGAGATCATGCGAATTTTTCCGTGAGAAGTTAGGCTTTTCGCTTGTATTCAGCTACGGCAAACCTCCGTACTATGCACAGGTGGGTCGCGACGCGGCGCGTCTCAATCTAAGGTGTGTCGAGCGACCAATAATCGAGTCGACGGTCCGCGATCGGGACGAACTGTTGTCGGTATCTATGACCGTCGCTACAGCGGACGAGATCAAGCTGCTCTTTCTTGAGTTTCGGTCTGTTGGTGTTGCCTTTCACCAGACGCTGAAAAAGCAGCCTTGGGGCGCCAAGAATTTCGTGGTCAAGGATCCGGACGGGAATCTGCTGCTGTTTGCTGGACCCGCAAACTAAAGGGTACCAAGCAGAAGTGTGCTGATCGAGCATGTATAGTCGGCTAGTGGGACGTGACATTCTCGCCTTAAGTTGTCAACTACCGTCCTTGCCCTTGGATGACGGGCAAGCCGAAACAATCCTCAGGCACGAAACTGTGACGCAAGTGTGACACGTTTTGGGCAGCGGCAACGACATTCCTCTTTCTCTAGTACACAAAGCCGGGCAGATTCGTGGATGAGGGATGTGCGCGCCACATGGTACCATTCCCGCGTGGGCGACTCCGCTTGTGTCCCAAGTGCTGCCTCTGCCGTCCCAACCACGACGGTTACTTCGCGGCACTCTGCCCTCGTCCGCCTCACTCACTGTGCTCGATTTCCGCCAGGCACAACGGCAGGACCTCCCCTTCCGCCTTGGCTTCGTCGGGGACGCCCCGACGCAAGTCCACCAGTCCACCTCGCCCGAGGTAACGCCGCGGCTCTCGCACAGGCGGCGCAGTTGCGGGGAAGATCTGCTTCACCAACTCCTCTCGCTCCTCCCGCACATCGCGGAAGATCGAGGAGATGAATATGCGGATCTCGCGCGGCGACGAGGCGATAGGGGCTGTGGGACCAGCCATAGGGATCGGCCTCCTTTGTACGGAATTATGATTCGACTCGGGTTCGGGCCGCTGTGATCTCAGTCACCTCGCAACAACAGCCTAACTCTATCCTTCTGGCTGGAAAGTCAACTTGAAACTCACTGATCCTCTCCGTAACTCAACGTTCGGCGCGGCCTGGCTTCGTCTTCTCCCTTGTTTTCGCGCACTTGGAAATTGGCACTTCGCTTGCCTTATAGGAGGGCGGTAGACAGCGCAGAAGACGCCGGCCAAGCCCTAAGGCTCGGAGGCGTCAGAACAGGCGTTACACCGACATATAGTGCGTCCTTGGGGCCCGATGAAAACCTGGCCTACGATCCTAGCGGATTGCGGCGGGCTGGTGAAGTCCAGCAATGGATTTAGCCCGCACTAATTGCCCTGAGGAGTTAGGAGTAGAGCCTGGAACGACCCGGTCTGGGCGAGTGTCATTGGTGGCGCACTTTTCCTCGCACTATTGGCCACGGTCCGACGGCCATTGTCCGAACCTTGCCTGTCCTGACCTTCCCAGTGGTGAGTTGAGAAGTTATTTTCGGGTCGCTTGCACTCTTAATTATGGCTGACTTTTTTCCACTTGAGAACGGTAGCGCCCTTGAGAAAAAAGCGCTGATTCCGTGATTTTCTTCTTTACTTTCGCATGAATTTCTAATGTAGTTTGTTCGAGAAAGGCAAGCAATGTCAATTCGCTTCTGCCAAACGAGCGCGGTCGCCTGGTTTCTTGAACAAGTTGACGAAGGCTCTCTGGAATCGATTGCCTACGAATTACGGAGCCTGGAAAACTCCGAAGTAGGGAAAGTTTCCGAATGTTTCCAGGCTGAAGAACAGCGTCATCCAATGCTTGAACACCAAGCACAACAGGATCGCGACGCCCTACCATTATCGCGGTTGCTGCGCCTGGTTTCTAACGATTGCTCATCCTGCCTGGCTGACGCACTGGACACAGCGAGTAATGATTTTCGGACGCAATTGCAATTTCTTCGAGCACTTAGCATCCACGAAATGCTCGGAGAAAACTGCCAAAAGAACGGCGATTTGCTTGGACTAGGCCGGTCTTGGATGTGGCGGGGCCGCATTTATAGTGACATGCACAAGTTTGAGCAAGACCTCCCGTGTTACTGTCGCGCTCTGGCGATCTTCCAAGATCTGTTTGTGCGAGCACGGAACGACGCAGACCGCCGCGCAACGGCCTTTTGGCTCGCGTGGGTCCAGCATCAGCTGGGCACCAAGTGCCGAAGGTCCGAGGATGACGAAACCGCCTTGCTCTATCTTTATCGCGCCGTCTCTGTCCGAAAGTCGATTCGATCGGACTCCGCTCGTGAGATGTCCATCGGTAATATTGCCAACTGCTATGGTCGCCTCGGTCGTTCGCGGTTGGCGGCGCTCAATTATGTTCGAGGATTGGCGCTAGAAATGGCGGTCGCCAAGACGGCTGCTGAGTCCCTGCAGCCAGACTACCATTATGAAAGCCCTGGCCTTACTTATGGAAACCTGGCTTCCCTCCTGTTGGAGATCGGTGAGGTCGGAATGGCTCGTGAGGTGATTCGAAGAGGGTTGGAAGTGGCCCCCTTGCGATCAGAGCTGCATCAGCTTGGCGTCAGCGCGCTGGTGTCCGAGAATCGCTACGAGGAAGCGCTCCGGGCTTTGGAGGAGATCTTTGCACACAAAGCGGCGCAATTGTCCAGGCTGAAACTATGGGCCGGCCAGCTTGTTCTTCAGATCCTTGCGCGTGAAGATCCGAAGAATCAGGCCGAACAATGGCGCGAGGCACTCACTGCGTATTTGCTAACCGGAGCGGGTCTGGAAGTAGTTCAAGAAACGAGCCTGAAAGATAAAGTGGAGCGGCAACTGGAGACTTTGGGCAAAAATGATTTTTGTGGGCAGGCACTCCTTCTTTACGCCGTAGGCCGACTGGATGAGTCCCAGGAACGAGCCCGCCTGGCGCTGGCGAGTCAGAAAGAATTGTCCCTAGCTCAAGCGGAAAGCATGACGAAACTTGCTTCGCAAGATTCTCAATCTGCGGCGGGAAATCGCGACGCCAAACCGGAAGTGAGGCTCCCGCCTGTGGACCTGGACGTTCTGGGTTCTGGCGCAGCTACGGCTGTTCCGGCGGGTAACACAAGATTGCCCAATGGTGAGACATCGCGCGTAGCGGCTTTTTGCATCGACAAACATCTGGTCACAAACCGTCTCTTCGGAATGTATCTCCGGGCCACCGACTCCGCCATGCATCCTAGTTGCTTTGATCATCCTCTTCGGTCCCATCCTGACCAACCTGTGACCGGCGTCAGCTTGAAGGAATGCCAGGCATTTAGCGCTTGGCGATCGAAAGTCACAGGCCTGCGTTGGGACGTACCCACTCTCGAGGAATGGTGCCGGGCGGCGTTGAGCGACGACGGGCGTCGCTATCCGTGGGGAAACGAGCCTCCCGACTTCACACGCGCCGTTTACAGCATTGTCGACGACCCGGATGCGATCCCTGCCCCTGTGGGAACAAGGCCCGCAGGAGCGTGTGCGTTCGGAGCGTTCGACATGGCCGGCAACGTCTGGGAATGGACCTCGACGCAGGATCGTTCTGGGCGCTGGTTCCGGATGGGAGGGAGTTGCGGGAACGATTCCGCGTGCTTGGACCTACTTAACCAGTCGGAACACGTTTTGAATCCGGTCAAGAACGCAGACTACACGAGTCCGCATTTGGGTTTTCGTTGCGTGCACCGGTGAGGATTATGAGCGGTAGGGCTTATTCTTTGATTGAGCAGCTGTTGAACCGGAACGGTGGTGCCGGCGCCGGGCCGATCATCGCCGAACTCCTTGCCTTGAATTGGCGCGACCCAGCAGTGTGCCACTTGGCAGGGCTTTACCACCTGTGGCGTGCAGGAGAGTTGGAAGCCAACCGCCAGAGCGAGGAGGCCAGTCCGCACTGGGAATTGATGATTCCGCATCTGATTTACGCTCTGGAGAACCAAGCTTATATGCAACGGTTTTGCCAAATGCGGGAAAGCGCCTACGGGCTGAAGATCGACGAGGAACAACTGGCCACGGCAAAGGAGGCCGTTTACGCTCAAGTCGCAGAACGACTCAAGAAACTGACCCAAGGGTCAATCGAGCGTGATCGCGAGCGGGCTCAGGACCTTTGGGACCGCTGGTCCCTGGAGCTCGCGGCTATCAGGCTGGTGGCGAGTTTTGGTGGTATTCCGGATGGAAGTGTCCCGGGTCGCCGACTCATCGCGGGTCCCGCGTTCGCTAAGACACATGGGTTTTTCCAGACAGCTCGGGAATACATCGAATCCACGGCCCCGGACCAATCGATGCTGGACGAGTTGCTGGCCTTAATTTCTGGCGAGGTGAGAAATGACCGGCAAGGCATTCGCTATTGCTTTTCTGATCTTGCACGTCCCTACTTGTATTGGCGTCAGAATCTAAACGGCAAAGCGCTGGACGCGCTGGGCAATTACTCCAAAACCGGGATTTCAAGCGGAAAGGATCTCTTCGCCGGCCAAGCGGCCCGAACCCGTCGCGATGCGTTGCGCTTATCAGTGGAAATTCGAGCCGAGGCGGGAAGCGATTCCGTGCGTGCGGGCGGGCGGGGCACGCGGGAGGGATTGGCCATGTGGGGGCAGGCTCTTGCGGATGTTGACCTCTTGGATGGGCTAACGGAGAATCCGCTTCAACGTCGCGGCGAAGCCATTCGTCAGAAGATGCGAGAGGTCATCCTCGAGCAAATCAGCCGCTTGGAAAAGTCAGAACAGTTCGGGGAGGCCGTCAGTATTCTGGAGGAATTTGTCCGAATGGTTCCGCGGGAGGAATCGCTGCGAGAGCTGGCAGGCTTGCTCTCGCGCCTGGCCAGCCGTGCTTCCCGCAAGGATCAGGACGACAAGGCGGCTGACTATCTCCACCAAGCGTGCCGGCTGCTTCCACAACACCGCCAATTACGCAAACCACTGATGGTTGCGACCGCCAACGCGGCCACGGGCCTGATCAAGAATGGCGATTACAAAGCCGCAGCCGAGCGTTGCCTGGATCTGCTGACCTTAGCTCGCGAAATGCTGGCTGAAATGCCGGAGGACAAGGTTGTTCTCCAAGGCAAGCAGCATGGCATCGCCATTTTGACTCACTTAATTCCGAAGCTCTCAGAATGCGGCGAAGAGGATCTATTGCGATTTGCAGCCACGAGTCTCGCAGAGGAGTTTGAACAAGCTCCTAAGGGCACCAGCGCGCAGGTCGAACCCATTCGTCTGGCCAACCGCTCCCAGACTCGATTTGCTGCCGGCGATTTCGTCGGTTCCTTCCAGGACGTGGATGCCGCGCTGCAACGGATGCCGGAGAACAGTCAGTTGCGCCAGCTCTACGAAAACCTCACATGTGCGCTAGTGGATCGCCTTTTTAAGAATGATCAGGTGGATGAGGCATTAAGAATTATCGAACAGGCTAGAAAAGCGATGCCCCTGTCGGTTCCGATTGAAAGGGCCCATACTCGCGCTATTTTCCGCCGCTTGGATTTGAAGAAGCTTTTGTCCCCAGACCCGGAAGAAGTGGCCACCCAGCTTGCGACCCTGGAGCGATGGGTTGGCGAAGATGTGCAGGATGAGGCAGTGCGCAAACAGGGAGAGCGCTATGCCATGATTGTGGACGGGGACCTGCAAAACGAATCGAAACTGAACCGCGCGCGCGCGCTACTGCGAATAGACCACGACGGTCCAGTCCCGGCGTTGGCCTTGCTTGACTCATTGCAGCTAACTGGGAACGATGAGGGTATCCGGCTAGAATTGACCGTAAAGGCACGCAGCTATTTAGGCGACCTCACCGGCGCCCTGCAGGCGGCCAACGAACTTCAAGATCGCTTCCCCACCCGTGCCATCGCCTATCTGACCCGCGCCAGGGTGTATTCTTTGTTGGCTCGATTCGATGAGGCCGAGGCCGACCTCAATCTTATCCGTGAACACATCGAGGATGACAGCGGAGTGGTCCGTTCCCTCGCGTTTAACTCGTACCGCGCCGGCAATTATGCCGATGCGTTGGCCGATCTACGGCTGGCGCGCGAGCTGAACGACGACGCACTGGAAAATGACTACGTTGAATGTGCCTGTCTCATGCATTTGGATCGTTGCGGCGAAATCCTGGCCGTGATGGAAAAGGTTAAGCAGGAATACAAGAAAGATCCGTGGGAGTCAAAAATGATTGCCTGGTTTAAGGGAGCATTAGATGACAGGCAAATTTTGGCTGCGGCGACGAACGAAATCGAGCTCCTGGAGGCGCGGTTTTTCCTTGGTGAGAAGCGCCGAGCCGGGGGTGACCTGCTGGGCGGAAACGCCCTGATCCGGGAGTGTGCCGCGTCAGGCCTCGCTACGCAGTACGAATGGGAGCATGCCACGGCAATGCTAAACCGTGGGGCGCTGGCGGAAACAGGAGAACATGAAGCGACGATTTAAGGCATTCGTTGCGTCGACTTACGACGATCTCAAGGCCCACCGCGAGCACGTTATCAAACAATTGCGTCGGTCAGGGATTGATGTTGATCCTATGGAGGATTGGGCAGCCGAATCCGATGAGCCGAAGCGGTTCTCCAAAGAACGGTTGGAAGGATGCCTTATCTGCGTTTTGCTTGTTGCCCGCCGACGTGGTTACGTGCCCCGAGGTGAGAAGGAGAGTATCACGCAGATGGAGTATGAGCACGCACGCGCTCAAGGCCTCGAGATTTTGGCCTTTCTGCTGGACGACAAAGCGGACTGGCAGCGCCATTACGACGAACTCGACAAGGATCCAGGCCTTCGGCAATGGCGTGAGAAATTAATGGAGCGGCATGGAGTATCGTTGTTCGGCACCAAGCCAGAAAGCGTTGATATCGGCCCAGCCATTGTGCGCTGTGTCTTGAAGTTACAGCCTCGCGACGAACCGCCGCCGGATCCGGACTGCCTGTCACAGAAAAGACACTCCTCTCAACTCCTGGGAATACTGGGCCGGTCAGGCGCTACGAAATGCGAAGAGTTTTTTACCGTCCGTATGCCGCTACGGGATTGGCAGAACTTCCTTGAGGAAGTAAACGAAAAGCGAGGAGCTCTCCCTCGCTCTGAATGGGTGAAGCTGGCACCTGAATCATCCCGTGCCGCAGCCTCCTTTCTCTTGGAGGATTATCTGGTCGCCTCGAAAGTTTGCGATCAGAACCTCGAAGTAAACCTCACCTTCGAGCATCTGCGCCTGACTCTTTTGGCCCACCTAGCGCGAGCAAGAACTGCTCCCAATTCGGCTGAGTCTGTCGCCAAAGCAGCTATGTGTCTGGCGTGCCTGAAACGCTCTCCGGACCTCTGGCGGTTTTATCCTCAGCAGGGTGCGGCGTCCAGCCTGCAGGCCAGCCTTGAGATGGTCGACAGTATCCTCCAAGATCTTCTCCAAAAGCACATTTCTCCGCCCAAGGATTTAACGGCCGGCTTGAGCTTGGCGAACTTCGCCCGCGCAGAGGATGAGAGTGCCAGGGCCGTGCAGGCTGCCGGGGGGAAACAGGTGCTCTCCACGGAGGGCATGCTTCGAGTTGCGTTTGGTTATATGTTTGCCGGCGTTTATGGCAAGCGCCTGGAACTCCGGGATCCATCCGGCTTGAGCTCGGACCAAGTCGAGCGCCATTTCTCGGACCTTTTTGGCCATTGGTACCTTGCCCGGCACGGCGAAGGTCTTCAAGTGTTGCAGACCGCACCGCTCTTGCTTAGCTCCTCTCGCGACCCCTTGCTCTCGGCTGCCGCCAGGCTTGTACGTTTCTGTGCCTTGGATTGGCTGAACCGGAGTTTGTCCGTTGCCCAGTTGACCACTATGGAAACAGTGCCCAACTGCCTGCTAGCGCTCCGGAGACTCGCCGAGGTGAGACAACACGCCCCCCTGGCGGAAAAAGACTACAGTACTCTGCAAGAGATACTGGCAGGGCTTGTAACGGCCGCTGAATCCTCCTGCCTGACTTCCTGGCAGATTCAGCAAATCGACAGCATCTTGAACGCCGCCAAACCTTTGTTCGGGACGAATGCCTCCGACTGGCATGATCGCATGGCGATTGTGGGATTGAGAGCGAAAACACGCGAAGCTTTGGGCAAGGGCGATTACCCGCTTGCGTTGCAGACCTTGAGTGACTGGAGCCATCTCGGCTCTCCCACGGCGGAGGCTTTAGCTTGGCGGGTTGAAGCCTGTTTGGGCCAATTCCGGCATGGCCATTCTGCGGCAGGGGAAGCCGCGTCTCAAGCACTGGCTGCTTTGCGTACCCAATTCCCGGCGTATCCTGACCTGAGCGGGCTTGAGAAATTGTTGAGCGAAGCGAAGGCTGAGGAGGTGCCCGCGCCGGAAATTGTTATCACAATTGATGAAGCGGCGCAGCGGCTAACCGATCCGAAGGACACAAACCAAAAAACTGAGTTACTGATCTGGGCGCGGCGGTATGTCACTCGGCAGATACAGGTGGAAGGACTGTCCGCGGCCCAAGGACTGTTCCAGCAGTTGCGCACCCGATTTCCTGAGATCCATGAACTGAATGAAGTGTTCATGAGCTTCGTGAAGGAGTGGGAGCCGAAGTTGTCCACCGATGAATTCACGGCCTTGTTCCAGGCAGCAACAACACCGTTTTTGACCAACCACACAATGGAAGCTCAGCCTGACGGGACAACAGTGCCGACGACCACATCTGAACTCATGCCCATGGCCGAAGAAGCCAGCCAGGGTGAATTGGATCGGTTGGTGATCATTTGTCGCCTGGATCCAAGCTCCACTAACCGGGTTCGTTTGCTCGATGTTGCGCAACAAGCGGTCGGGAGCCTTTTCGCGCGGGGCGAAGCACGGATTGCGGCAAATCTACTGGGCCACCTCAAAGGGCAACTGCCAGGAATTGGCGAACTTCAGGAATTGCCCTGCCAGCTTCTGCGCCAATGGCAGCGGCGGCTTTCTCCCGACCAGGTGTCCGAATTTGAGGAGGCGCTGCTTTCCGCCTATCCAAGGGAACTGCCGGTTGTTCATGTGCAAGCACCGGAAGAAAATCGATCTGCCAACCATCTTGCTGCCCAACAACGTATGAGAGAGGAAGAAAGTATTTTGCAGCGACTAGTGAACTACAAAAACAATGAGAAGAGAAAATGACTATGAATGGTGCCTTTCAAGCGTGTTGCCCGGAATGCCGGGAGTTGACGTGGGTGCCAGAAAACGTGGAGATCGACCAGGCCAGCTGTTCGAAATGCGGCAAGATATTTCCGGTCGAGTGTCCGGAGATGCTTGCGAAGCACTCTACTTCGCTCCGGTTATTGTTGGATCCGACGTTATCAGGCGGCAGTTTGGATCTTTACGGGGCTCTGTCGCAACATGGAGTGAAGCTGGACTCAACCCAAGAGGAAATCCTGCGCGTGTTTCCCGAAACCCCCGCCCAGGTGCGAGCTCATGATGAACTTACGTACTCCGAAAAGCGGTTGGCCATCGACTTGCTGATGTATCCGCTTTGGCGAATGGAGGAGTCTAATGAACCTGAGTGATTTGCAGGCTGGGGACGACTTGCGTGAGGAGCGCCGACGATGGCAGGACAAGATTGAAGCACTCCTGTTGAGCGTTGCGGCTATCACCAGCACCGTCCGCCGTGTGCTGGAAGAGACGGAGCCCACGGCGGGCGAGTTGCACGAGGCAATGTTGAGCTTGCGTGGGCAATTGGTGGAACTGCTTCGCACCGAGGGTGTGACTCTCTTCGGAAAGTGCGGGGAACAGGTGGACCCAGCAACTCACAGTATATGGAAGAAGGAATCGTCGCCGGTTCCTCTGGACCACGTCGTGGCTGTGGAGAACGAAGGCGTGATGTGGCAAGGGCGGGTCCTACAGAGAGCCAAAGTGATTGTATCCAACGGCTCTTCGAGCGGCGGCTCGTTCGAGGAGAAATCAACCCTACAAGAACTTAAACAGGTGAAAACATGAGCATCGCCATTGGGATCGATCTCGGAACCACTAACACGGTCGTTGCCGCCCTGCGGGGTGAAGAACCGGAAGTCGTGCGAACCTCGGAAAATCTGGATTATATCCCGTCGGTGGTTTGTTTTGACAGTAATATCCAAGAAATCTACATCGGGCGGCAGGCGCTGGAATGGATCGAAGAGGAGCCAGAGAACGGCATTTACTCCATTAAGCGACTGATGGGCATGTTGTATTATGACGACGCAACTATCGAAAAGCGTCAGCAGCAGGAAGACATACAAAAGTTCGAGGCCATTAAGGCTAAGGTGGGATACAAAATTGTGCCTGAGGCGAATGGCGTGGACGACGGTGTCCGTGTTGTGCTCGGAGGGAAGGAGTATAGGCCGGAAGACATCTCGGCGATGATCTTGCGGCGCGCCAAAGAGGAAGCCGAGCGGCATTTTGGGGAACAGGTCAACGGTGCGATTATCACGGTTCCCGCTTACTTTGAGGAGAAGCAGAAATCGGCCACGCTTCGGGCGGGGAAGCTGGCCGGATTGGACGTCCTGGCACTTCTGGAGGAACCCACTGCCGCGGCTATCGCCGCAGGATCCCTAAAGCCGCAAAACAACCATTATGTGCTGGTCTATGACTTAGGCGGTGGCACCTTCGATCTGTCGCTGCTGCAGGTGCATCAGCAAAACTATCACGTCCGAGATACCGGCGGCAACAACTGGCTGGGCGGAGATGATTTCGACCAAGAGCTAATCCGGATGGTGGCTGACCGGATCAAAGCAGAGCACCATTACGACCCGATGAACGATAACGATTTTCGCGCCCGGGTCAAACCGCTTGTGGAAGCGGCAAAGATCACGCTCTCGGATTCCACGGAGGCAATTATCAATGCTCCCAATTGCTGCACGGTGCCGATTGATAACAATCCCAACCGCCGCAAACGGGTGAGTGTGCATGGTCTGACGGTAACGCGCGAGCAGTACGAGAGTCGAATCGAGAAGTATGTGACTGAAAGTCTGGAGCGCGTCCAGGAAATACTCCGTCGCACTCAAACTCCTGCGAATCTCCTGGATGTCGTTCTGCTGGTGGGAGGAGCGACCATGACTCCATGTGTGCGAGCAGCGGTGGACCGCGTTTTTCCCGGAAAACTTCGCCCCATCGGTGAACTTAATCCGATGACTTGTGTGGCCCAGGGTGCCGCCCTCTGGGCGGCCGAAAAGCAGAAGGTGATGTCCGACCCTGGTCGCCCGGTTGGCAGCAAGCTTGAAGTGAAAGGTAGGACGGAGCGCGCCATCGGAATCGCTGTCGGTGACGGGCATAGTTCGGATGGGTTTGAAGTGATCATCCCGCGCGGTACTCTGCTGCCCATGGAGCCTATCGAAAGACGATTTATTGCCCTGCAGCCGGATCGAATCAACGTGCCGATCTATGCCGGCGAACGGGCGCACGCTTCGGAGAACCGGTTCCAAGGCAATATCCGTCTCGACCTGAATGAACTGGGCGGCCAGCCCTTGGTACCAGGGACACCGGTGACGGTGCGCTTGAAGATCACCGAAAACAAAATCATGGAAGTAATCATCCATGCTCAGGGAAGGAACGCGATTACACGGGGACTAGACTATGCCGACACTGCGTGTGGCGTTGATGAGTGGCAAGAGGAACAAGAGGAATTGGAGCAGATGATCATGATGGCAGATCGGTTCCTGCCCGAATATGGTCCGTTTGTTGACGAGGCGACACGGAAACAGATCGAAGTGTTGGTGGAGCGAGCGAATAAAGTGCTTGGCGACGCGACGCCGAATCGCCGCGAAGCCCGGTTGCTGACCAAGCGTATTTACAGGGGAATCATTTACTCCGACACGTTAGGCGGATTGCTATTCCAGGCGGAATATCTGGCCGGGAGACCGGAAATGGAGCCCGACCTTGTTACACGGCTCGGAAGTCTCTGCGCAATCGCGAAGACCATCTACCGCGAGAACCTGTCCCAGCCAACGCCTGCCAAGGCGAACGATTTGCACCAAATTCGGAAGGGTCTTGAGGTCCTTGTAAATCGCGCAATGCGAACATTACGGCCGATTGACAAAAGCGACTCGAATGGTGGCAGCACTCTCGGTAAGCTCGACGCAATGACCGGGGGCCAGTCCGGGGGCCAGTCGGGTGATTACTTCAAAAGCGGTAAGGCATAAGGGGCTCAGCAAGAAGGAATCCGAATGAGTCAATCAGTACAGCTGGGCATTTGCCTACTTCCGGAACGGCTGACAGTGGCATACTGCCTTGACGGCCGACTCTATAGTCGCCCACCAGTGCCCTTTGGAGGCTCCGCGAGAAAGCGCGAGTGGCACCAGGTCGCAAACAAGGGACATGATTATTTCACTGTGCGTGATCTGATCGGCGTGGGAGTCTCGAACCCCGTGCACGCGTCTTTAGTCGCCGAGGCGATCCATACAGTTATCCTTGACCTGCAAAAGCAAGATTTGACGGTCCGCTCTTTGGGCATCGTCGTCCCAACGGCATTCGAAGAATTTCAGCGTCGCCACCTGCTTTACCAACTCCGCTTGCGTAATATTTCAGCCGGCTTGATCGATGCGAGTATCGCCGCGTTACGCGCGATTTCCTCGAAGTCCCAAGTTGGCACGCAGGAGGAGGAGACAGTGGCGGTTGTCATCGCCGACGATTCGGCTCTGGAAATTGCTTTGGCGCGGATCGGACAAGATCGGGGAACGCTCCTGGGAACAGAAATCTGCACCGGACTTTCGGGACGCTCGCTGAACCATTTTTTGCTCAAAGAGGCCCTCGATTCATTGACGCGTGGAAGCTCTCCTGGTTCAGTAAGGATGGGATGGGACGCACTCGATGGTCTGTTGGATCGGCTTAGCAGCAGTCACTCGCGGTTGGCGCGAATGCCGGAAATTCGATTCCCGCTCCATCATCGGCATCTCAAGGATATGATTGTCACCCTGGGACAGAAGAACATTCAGGACTTCTTCCGTCTGCACACAACGGACCTCGTTCAAGCAGTGGAAAGCCTGCGCAAGGAAATGCAAGCCAACCAGGTAACAATCGTCCGAGTGATCCTCTTAGGCGAGTTTGGCGAATTCTCCGAATTTACTCAACATATTGAAAAGCTGTTGGGACCAGTCGAGGTTTTGCCCATTACGAAGCTGGCGGATGGCGCCACTATGGCGGCCGGTGAGCCTCCCACCGAGTATCCAGTTCAGAATTCGCCCCAATTGGTGCCACTCAGTCAATTCCTGAAAAAGCACGCGCAACCCCTTGCGTTGCCAGTTAGCGAGCTTTCGGAGGCGGATCTGGAGCGACAGATCGCGAACTTTTTTGACGCGTTGGAACTTGCCGGAGCCAACACACCCAAACCACTGCTCGAGCAGGCGGCCATGGCAATCACGCGCCGCTCCGAGGAGTGGCTGCACAGGCTCCGGCTACAGTCCTCTGCGATAACCGCCCCGGATACTCCCCCGTTGGGCCCAGACCTAACCGGCGCTGGCCGGCACGTGGGCAAGGACGCGAGCCCCCGGGAGAGACCCAGCAGCGAACTCACTCTCGCGACCCCGTCAGCTCATTCCAGGAAAAGTCAGCGGTATATGGAGGAGGCGGAACGGTTGCTCGCAGCAGGAAAAGTGCTTGAAGCCGTCGCACTGTCCCATCAGGCCCATCAATCCGCGCCGGACGACCATGCCACCTTGCTTGCAATGTTGGAGGTTCACCGTCGAGGCGCGGCGGCGCTCGCCGGCCCGGAGAATTTCGAAGCCGCCATCCTTCAACTTAATTGCGCGCTACAGCACCGCCGACAGGACAAGCAAACTCAGGAAGCTTTGGCCGCGCGCTATATCGAACAAGCGCGCCACCTCCGGAACCATGGCCGTCTTGATGAAGCACGAGAGTACCTGGACAAAGCCCTGGATTACGTGGAGGACGATGCGGAGGTTCTCACGCTTTTGGATCAACTGGATGCGGGACAAGCGAAGTGAGTCCTCTCTCTCCAGCAGACCTGAAACTGAACTATGAGCAGAATCTGAATGAACTACTTCGTGCTGGGCATCTTGGTTACGGAGTTCACGAGGATTTGTTAAGGCGCTGCGCGACCTGGTTCCATCGGCCTCTCATTTCCATGGGTGGTTCGCCGGCCGATTTCTTCGGGCACGCACTGCGACAGCACGTTGCGCTGTACTTCGCCGTGGACATGAATCCAGACGATCCCGTCGCGGGTGCCGATTTCCATGCTTTTCTTTCCGAGGTCCACCAGTCGCTGGCAGCCCTTCCCCCGGTTCTTTTGCGCAAAAGCCCGAGTCCTCTGGGCCTGGTCATTGGTGACCACCGTCTGGGCTCGAGTCTGGGCGAACAAATTCTCAAGCCCGGAGCTCCGTCCATACTATTCTGGCGCGCCTTCCGTTCCCTGCGCGAGTCGTTGCAGGATAGGCCCCATGCGTCCCTGGCAACCCTGATTCGCAAAACCATTCTTCATGAAATGATTGGACACCAACTTGCCTTTTGCTGTGTCAACGGCCCTCACTTGCCGGCGGAGGATTTCTTGGACATCCTGCGCATCGCTGGAATCACGAGCATTCCCCTGACTGACGGGTCGGAAATCTCTCCTGCCGACTTGGCTTCGACCAAGGATTTGTTGAAAGAGGTTCGCCGCATCCGCTACATTCTCTCGCCCCGCTGTCCCAATCGGTACTATGAGAATCCCATTGAGATGGTTGCCTTTGCCATCGAAGGCGAGGTGTCGCCGAACTCCACTTACGCTCAAATCAAACGCGTATTAAGACGCAACCTTTTGAGAGATCCCTGCCCCCTTCAAACCGTCCCAGGAGCTTCCAATGCCTTGTATCGCGGATATGATCTCTCCGAGACGCCGGTCACCCAGTACTTTATCGAAGCCACCTCTCAGGGTTTAAGGGAAACTGAAGCCTCGGAAACGGCGGAGGGCTGGGTTTCGAAAGAAGCACTGATTGATCAGCTTCAATCTGCTAAAACGGGGGTCCAATTTGCTCAAGAACTGACGTTACAGCCCGGTCGAGGTGCCTCCGTGAATGTGCCTCCGCGTGGTTGCTTCGTGAATTTCTTGGGAAAATGGTATTTGGCTTGTGCTTTCGGCATTTTGGAACAGGACTGCCGGGGGGACGTGCAAAAAGGGCCGCAGCTTACCACCGGCGTTCATCTCAATCTGGACCACCGCGGGACAGCCATTAATCTGATCATCAGCAACGATTCACCACAGCCGCTGGTCGTTCATTTACGGGAGTCGCGTTGATCGCAAGGCGAGCGTGAAAGAACTGATGGAGCCGGACAGTTAGCCAAGCCTAACCACCGGCCACCATCTCCCAGCGCAAGCCGGTCAAACGCCTCAAACAGCCATGTGCGACCGACGACCAACTTCTTGAGCAATTGGGCCATGCGCGAGTCGGAGGAGATGGGCTTGAGATGTTCTTCGAGCGTCTTGATCTCGCCTGCGAAGCTCCGGCTCTCCTCGCTTTCGATGACCCGGGCAATCTCGGCGAGCTTGGTTTGATACCACTGCTCCCAAGTCGCCTTGTGGCGCTCTTTCCAATCGTGCATGTCCACTGGATGTGGCCGATGCCCGGCGGAGGCTTTACCTCTGTCTCGCTCTCCACCAGGACGGTCTGGATATTATTGCCCTTGGCCCCGATCGCAATGGCCAGCTCGTCAAGGCAGACTCCGGGGTCTCGGGTTGAGTACTTAGAGAGGAACGACACAACCCGGTTGCTGCCGCTGATCCCGTCTGTGATCTGACGCCGCCAGTCGTCTCCGAACCGGATCTTTCTTTTGTCGAACCATACGTCGTGCCCGCGGCCTTCTAAGTCGGCTTTGATGCGCCGGACCAGTTCCTCGTTGGCGTCGTGTCCTTAACTGAAAAAGATGCCCATCTGCTCTCACTTCTGGAGCTGCAGTCCGCTCCAAAGCTTCAAGGAGGCCGTAGGTCAGATTGACCCCACCAAGCTGCATCCGGTAGAGCATTCCCGTCGAATGCCAAGACAATATCAGATGGAGTCGCGGATGCGCTGGATTCCGGGCACGAGCTGCTGGTATCCGTGGCGGGTGCCGACGGCCAGAGCTCTGGCCGCAAGCCGGCAGTCGCGCCAACAGGCGAGGCGCAGACTGAGCCCAGCGCCGATGCTATTATGCAGTCGCGAAGGGTGGAGGTACAGGAGTGCAAATAAAGACGGCGAATGACGATCTTCTGCCGCGCGCCGCGCTGCGAGTTGGCATCACGGGACACCGGAAGCTGACCGCTGACCAGATACAGTCCCTGCAGCCGCACTTGTCGGCTGTGCTGCAGGCGATTGGGCAGGCCGCAGCGGGCGCGGTAGCCATCGCGCCGGAAGCGTATTCCAGCGTGCCGCTCCTGCTGCGCGCGACCTCCCCGCTGGCCGAAGGCGCCGACCGCCTGTTCGCCGAAGCCGCCCTTGACCTCGGCTACGAGTTGCAGTGCCCTCTGCCCTTTGCGCGGGAAGAATATTGCAAGGATTTCACCGAGAGCGCTGGAAATCTCAGTCCCGCCAGCATCGCGCACTTCAACGAAATCCTTGGCCAAGCCATAGCCGTCTTCGAGCTCGACGGAGTATCCGGAGATTCCCCCTACGTAACGGTGGGCGAGGTCGTGCTAAGCCACAGCGATATTCTGGTGGCGATTTGGGACGGCGCGCCGGCGAATGGCGCAGGCGGCACGGCGGAGGTCGTCGAAAGGGCGCGGGCACAGGGCATGCCAGTCTTCTGGCTGGAAACAAACTCCAATGAAATTTGGCTGAGCGACATGCGTAGGGAGGGGGATTCAAGAGACGTAATGGAAGGTGGGGAGCGGCCGGGATGGACTGCAGTAAGTGCGGACATGGGTTCGGCGGTTCGCAAATGCGTGGAGGAGATCATGCGCCCACCGTGGCTCGCCAAGCCGAGAGAAACGAGCGCGAACGCAGAGGTCAAAGAGGCAGCGCCCGAAGAAGCCGACCTGATTCCCGCCTTTGGCGCTAATTGCCGTCCGAAGACATGGCTGAGCCGCCTCTGGGTTTGGTTTGTAACGCTGATGACACTCTTTACTAAGAAGCCGGAACCAGCTCCTCGATATGAGCCGTGGCAGCCCGATCCGTTCGAGAGGCAATATAACCTGGTCAACAACCCGGCAATTCGTCTGGCAGGTCAGTACCGCGGCGCGTTTCTGCTGATCTACAGCCTGGGACTATGGGCAGTGATCTTCGCGCTGCTGAGCTACGCTGCGCGCAGTTTGTCCGAGGTATGGGTGCTGTGTGAGCTGGGCACCGTGTTGCTCGTCTTTTACCTGGTATGGTGCATCAGAAGTCGGCTCTGGCATCATCGCAGCGTGGATTGCCGCTACCTGGCCGAGCAGCTGCGGATTCTGCGCTACCTCTATCCTCTGGGGTTGGGTGCCACCGAGCCCATTCTGCCCGCTCACCACATGCACGGAGACTTGCGGGATAGCTGGATGCAGTGGCGGTTGAATGCGATCATGCGGACCATCAGCCTTCCCAACGCCAAAGTGACGCCAGAGTATCTCGGGCACTGCTACAAAGCAATTCTCGAGGATTGGGTGTATGGGCAAATCCGCTATCACGATGGCAACGGGAATCGGATGCACACGATCGACCGTCGTTTGCACAAGCTGGGGGAGTCAGCGATCGTGTTGGCCTTTCTCGCGTGCATCGTCGAGCTAATCCTGCACCTATACGCTGGGCGAATCGAAGCCCCGGGTCTCGTGCCGTGGGTTATCGTGTGCGCCGCCGGTCTACCGGCGCTGTCGGCGACCTGTCACGGCATTTCCAACCAAGGCGAGTTTCGCCGACTGGCAGAGCGTTCAGGCGCGATGCGCATCAGCCTGGAGCGCATAAAGACTGATCTCGAAAAGGCAGAAAACGGCACCGCACCCAGCAAGGTCCTTCGCAAGAAGGCCAACCTGGTGGGACAGATCATGCTGGCCGAGGTCCTGGACTGGCAGATCCTGTATCGCAGGCCAGTGCCGACGGCGTAGGGCTGCTGCGGGCACGGAGGCGCATCACGAGCCACCTGCGGCTGGAAAAACGTAGCGCCAACATGGGGCCGCAACTGGAGCGGTCAAACCGGCAGATGGCGTCGGACGGTTTGAGAGCTTGCTGCAACAGGTGGATGAGATCATGCTGCGCGACACGCAACACTGGCTGATGCTGGTGCGGTACGTGGAAATCAAGGCGAGTTGAGTATACGTGCAGGCTGCGCGACAGCAACGACGGCCCCCGGGCAACATGCGCGGATACATCAGGGATGAGAGTCTACCCATCCGGCAAAGGTGCGTCGAGCGGGATTGGGGGCTGGTCGCGCCATTCGGAAAAGCGGTCAAGGTCGGGCATCTTTGTTCGGTCGTTTAAAACGGAGACAAGAGATGCGAGGATCTCATAGTCCGACTCCACAAGCTTCGGTTTCAAGTGTTCCAAGACAGGTGTCATAGTCCACTCCATAAACGCGTTATCACTTTGCAGCGCAGTCTTCATCTGCCCGAAGAGGAGCCTCAACCAAGCATCATAACTCCCGATTTCTCCACACTGGCCCCGCGCGAACGCGATCCGGAACCAAAGGATTCGAGGGATGACGTACGCGGGCGCGCCGCCGCGATGTTCCCAAGCTCTCGCAACCTCTTCCTGCGCTTCTTGCGCGCGATCTGTCAACAGGAGAACGCGGGCTAGATGACAGCGATTGCCCGCCATCTCAAAGCCTTTCTCTAACAATCCCCGGAGCATTTTTGCTGCTTGAAGATACTCGCCGCTGGCGAACCAACTGTATGCGGTTTGACGGTATGAGAGCAAAATTGCTGGGTCTCCGGTTCGCAACCCGGCGTCAATAAGGCGATCCCTTAACGCACCTGCCTCTGCGGGCTTATTCGCCTGCGTGTAAATGGCTGCCAGCAAAGCAACCGCTTTCAAAGTCTCTGAATCGTCCTTTCCCAACGACTGCTCTCTGCCTGTGATGGCTCTCTTTGCGAGACCTTCGGCTTCGCTCAAATTCCCTTGCCCCAGCATTATCCTGGCAAGGCTCATCATGCTATTCAGCGTATCCGGGTGATTCTCGCCACCGGGTAAATGATTTGCCTTCTTCTCAATGTTCACACGCAGCAGTTGCACTGCGTTTTCAGTTTCTCCTTTCACCCCCAACGTATTGGCTAGCGAATACTCCGCCATCAGCGTCCTCCAATGATATTCGCCAGACTTCTCACGAAAGAGCTTAAGCGCGTCCCGGAGCATTGACTCCGCTTCGTCAAGTTGACCGGAGCACCTCAAACTGTCCCCAAGATTGTGGAACGATTCCGCATACCCGAATTCGTACTCCGAAGCATCAATACTCTTCCACCCGGCCAGCGCCTCCCGGTAGAGCCGTTGGGCTTCAGCATACTCACCGACAGAATTCAATAACAACGCCAGGTCGTTCTTTGCCAAGAACACCTGGGCTGCATTGCTGCCCAATCGCTCTTCCTTAATCTCGAAAACTAGCCTTTGAATTGGTATCGCTTCCTCGTTGCGCCCCTGGCCAAGATAATAGAGCGCGAGACCTTCCATCAACGATGTGTTCCACTGCTTGCGATCCATGTCCTTTACCTTCAGCCATAGCGCCTCCGCATGAGAGACAAGGAGCCTCCACTCCCTCCACACTTCAAACCGGTACGCGTCTTTCGGTGCAAACGCGCTGAGTAAACGGACTGCGCCAAGCAATGAAGCATTCTTCTCGGCAGGAGGCATTTGCTTTTGAGTAACCTCCTGGACCAGGCGATGTTGGCTCACGCATGGCACACCCTGCACATCCACCTTTTTAACCATTGAAAACGCCGACAGCTCATCCAACGCCTCCTCTGGCACCACTTCGAAAGCGGACAATCCGGCAGCCGTAATCAATTCAGTCAGAATGCTTTCAGCTTCCGGACTTTCCAATACGCCTTCCGGCAATGGATCTGACGCATACCATGACAACAGGTGAAAGAGTGCGGATGCAACCACGCCAACTTCAAGCATGGTAGTGTCATAAGTAATCGCAACACTTCGCGGGTAATGCATGAGTTCTTGATCGAACCACTGGCGGACGCGCGCCTCCCCGGCCTTCCATCGCTTAAGGTAGTCTCCCAGGGAGCAGCGCCGACGCTCAATGAACGCGCCACCTTGTTCCAATGCGAGCGCAAGCCCATCCAATTCCTGGCTCAGAACAGATGCATCCGCATCATCATCAACTGTCACTCGCCGCCGCTCTTTTGTTCGTTCGAGAAGGAAACTCTTGGCATCCTCGCCTGAGAGTACATCCAGTTCCAGGGGCTCAACATCTTTGCTCCAATTGTCGATTCTTGAAGTAATTAACACATGTCCTCCCGGAATACGGGCGAGCAATTCTTGAACAGCTTGCACTGAGGCTCGATTGTCGACGTTGTCCAGGATCAAGAACCAACCGGGATGCTCGAGCAGCCAGCGTATGGCGGCGGCCATCTTCACTTCCTCCTCCTGGCGATTCTGCTCGGGAAGATTCAGAACCAGTGGACCGGTCAGTTGAGCAAGATTCCTGCGAAGGCTTTCCGGCGAGTCGGCAACGACAAAGAGAGTGGCGCTATACTCGTCTATGTAGCGCCAGCCGTACTCCACCGCGAGGCGTGTTTTGCCCACGCCCCCAAGTCCGCAAAGTGCCTGGGGTTGCGTAATCCTTGTTGCATTTGCGGCATTGTTATCTCTGCTATTGGCCAGAAGATGTTCTCGAATCCTTTGAAGGAAGGACTCTCTCCCCTTGAATAATGTGCCGAGCGATGGGTAGGGAAGGTTCCGCGGATGCCCTAGTACAGGCCGATCGAATGGTATGTGCGCAATCCGCTCACGCAACTGGTCGCAGTCAGAAAATCGCTCCCAACGTGGATTCCCTGATTCTATTGCCTTACGGTGCGCAAGTTGTAGTGCCTGGAGTTCGGCGCTTTCGTTTGGACGCGCGTCAAACGCACAATCTTCGGCGGCGAGAAACTGATAGATCGGCTTGCCCAGCCGGCGGGCAATGTCAAACTCCATTTGAGTATAGGACCTGCGAGGCCGATCAGTGGGCCGCTCGGAAGGCTCTGCCCCATAAACAAATCCAACGAGACACACTACCGCATCGCAGTTATGGATTCTCTCTTCAAGCATTGCCTCGATGGTCCGGAAATCGGGAGGAAAGATTGTCTGTTCAACAGGAAGTACGCCGTTCGTTTGAAGGGCATCCTTAACTGCGCTGCGATAGATTGCCAAATCGGCCGATGTGGCGCTTATGAATACGCGATTAGTCGGTTGCATGAATATCTCCACTGATTGGAATGGTTTCGCTAGTTGTGGGCAAGAGCGCCGGTCTGTCCAGATGTTCACTTCTGCGCGGCAGCCCGGGCCCGCCCGGCTTCGCTTCGCGCCTCAACGATTGAGTAGCCGGCGTCCTTCAGAATTCCGGCGATCGTGAGACACAAGGCCGAACAACTGGAGGCAGCCCTAGCGTTAACTTGATGGTCTACACTTCTGAATCGCCCTTCCGCCCCGACACGATCTTAAAGCCCGCGTCCCGTGCGTATTTTGGATAGTTCTCTATGGTAAGACGATCTTTGTCTTTTTCGGCCTCAGGTAATTCGGAGTATGGGATGAGTAAGTTATGGATCTTTTTTTGGTCGATCTTTTCGGGACCGTATTCCCAATCATCCAGGCGTGCCTGCTCGTCCCAACCCATGTGTTCCGCTTCGGCAAGGAATTCACGATTCGATTTAAGGAACTGCTTAATTTCTTTTTCCTCGTCTTCCGTTGCCAATCCCTCCTCAAGAACGTAACCCGCCCAGGCGAGAATCTCTGGAATTCGCACGGCTGCCGCAATGCTAGGTGCCTTGTCTTCCTCGTCGAGATCTTTGTATGGCTTGCAGTAACGTCCGCCTTTTGCTCTCCTTTCCTCCGTTATATGGGTGAACCAATCGTTGTGCATCCCTTCCGCGATCTTATTCGCTTGCGCCAGAAAGGCGTAGGAGCTTTGGATCAGAGTGTGGAAGAGCGGCACATCATCCACATACAGCGCCAGCAAATTGTCGGGAGGGAGGTGAGAACGTCTCAGAGGCAACCCGCCACGGTCCCGCATCTGAGTAACCAGCTTCTCCATAGACCGCGCGCCGTTTCGGTAGTGCTTGATCTGCAGGAGCGCTGTCAGCAGCCCGCGATCGATGTCGAGATGTTCGTTCTCTCGGTTGTTCTCTTTGCCCTTTACCAATCCCAACAGTGAGCGGAGCAAAATGGCACGCCGCACAGGAAAGGCCAAGTCAGTCGAATCGTCCGTCCACGGGTCCAACCCCTTGCCTGCAGCTTCTCTGTCGTATTCCTGGTGGGGGTTGGGGCCCAGCACATCGAAGAAGCCTGCCAGCCTGCTCTTGAAGTCCGGCCCCTTCGCCATGACGAAGTCATGACGGGCCTTCTGCTGTGCTTCGTTCTCATCCGACTCCGCCTTATCGGATGGACCGAAATGTTCGAAATCACGACTTGTTCCTCCTGCAAAGACAAATACGCTTTTGCCGACGGCGTGAGTAAGTTGGCCATCCTGGAACATGCCGTCCTGCATCGGTGCCAGCATGTACTTCAGCCACTTATATTCAGCCGAATCGAACTCGTCCCAGAATACGACCGGTGTCCAGCCGGCCAGGACTTGGTCACGCACTTGGTGATACGCCCCAATCAGGTCCTCAGGTCCTTTAAACTGTGACAGGTTGAATTCGAGCACCGGGTTCTTCTCCCCGAATACGCCTTCCGCGATTTGTTTCAGACCGAAGGACTTGCCCGAGCCTGGCGCCCCGAAGACCGCCAACGATAAAGGCTGCTTTTGCGGACCGCCGTGCCTGTAGCTCAACATTAATTGGCGCAAAGACCGCAGATCCTCGATCTCTCGTCGGTCCATCGTCAATAACTTCCCAAATCTCGCACACGGGACGCTTTCTAATGCGCTTGGGCCAAGCAGAGCCAGTCGACGGGCGGGGAGGTACAGCGGGACAGGGAATGCGTCGGAATGAGCCACCTGGCCCAGCATTGTCCAATGTGTGGCAGGTTGGACCTTCCCCTCGATGCAGCAGGCACCGGAACACTGTACTTCGGCAGCTGCGTACTTCTGAGTTGGCGACAGAAGGTGAGCGGCGGCCTCCTTGAATGGGAATCCCGGTTCGCCTCCCTTGACTGGCCCGTGTCCGTATTCTCGCAAGAAACGCGCCGCGGACAAGCCCGCCTTGAGAGGATGGACAAGCTCAACCGTGTCCGTAGACTTCGCCGCTCTCAGATTCCAAGCAAGGGCCGCAGTCATCGCCGACAGGAAGCCAAATGCACCTCCCTCCTTATGGCTATCCTCCCACTCACCTTCTCCGCGCTCACGGTCGAAAACAAGCCGGCAAGGGCCGTGTCCTCTGTTGCCTGGCTTATCGAGCCAGAGTGCAGCGTCACCTCGAAGCGTGATCACCAGGTGGCGGCACGATTTCAGCTCACTAATTGCGGGGTTCGCGTGGATCTCCTCCACCAGGTCATCAACGGTGCTCTCCCAAGACAGCCCCCGGCTGACGCGAACATCCTCACGGCGGAGATTGTCGGCACTCACCAGCACAATCAGCCGATCTCGCCATCGGGCAGCCAGTTCCCTCCAAAGGTCACCTCGTGCCAGCGGACGCGACATCTTGAGAATGATCCACTGCAGCTCCGGAGCTTCACCGTTGGACACTAAGAACGGAGGCCAACATTTGTCCGCAGTCTTGAGGCGAAAGCCTAGACCGCCGTCATCTATGACAAGCACATGCGGTTTCGCCTCGGCCAATCCGGGTGCCGGCGAGGCTGGGTATACCGAGTCCATCCGAACACCGTAACCGAGGTTCTTGGAAAGTCTCCAGTGAGACTCACCCTTCTCCGGGCCGTCGAAGGCATCCCAGACCGCGCCAACATGGAAACCTCTTGGCCAGTCATGGAGGTCGCTCGTCGTCGTTTGCTTGAGTCCAAACAGAAGGTTAGTCGTGGAAAACTGGGCGCCTCCCGGTGCTGGAGCTGCAGTTCGCTCTAAAGCTTCAAGGAGGCCGTACGTCAGATTGGCCCCACCAAGCTGCGTCCGGTAGAGCATTCCCAAAGTAGCATCAGAATCGGATGTTAATCGCTGCCCGGCATAGATGTTGTGGTCCAGAACAAGATCGCCAGTTACCAGAATCATGTTTTTCTCCGCTCTACTCTTGCCCAACGTCCGACAAGCGGCTATGAAATGGATGACCCAGTCCACTACGCCAACCCAGCGTGAAGTCCGCGCTGACAACAACAGTTTTGGCATCCGTTTCCGTGCTCGCTGATGGTGTTTCCGCTGTCTGAGGCAAGACGCCCTCCACTGAAACAAGGCAATTCTACATCTTGCGGGAAGGGTGCGGCCCAGCCTCGGAAGCGTCCGCCGTGGACTCCAACTGCTCTATCAACCATGAGTCTGCCGGAGATGACATAGATTTCCTCATTTGGAAATACCCGCGGCGTTGAGGCTGATGGTTCTTGCGAGACGGATCATGTTTGATGGAACTAACCGAGTTGCGCAGACCTGCCGAAAGCACACCATAAATCCCAGTGAGCTTGCGGATGCGCACGGGCACGAGGGTTAAGAGCCGGCTGCGGGCTTAATTGGCAGATTCCCAGTTCCCGAGTAACATTATCTATTTAATTATACTTAATAGGACACTCAATCTCTGGTCGCTCATTGGCGAAAGCGCGATTCTGCAAAACGAAGCCAACAAGTCATTTATTATCAGTATGTGAGGCGAGATATTATCTTCACGTTTATCTTGGGCACATAAGAAGGAAGAGAGAGATCGAAGCTGAGCTCCGGGCGCAGATACAGTGGCGAAGGTAGTCGCTGCCTGGGCAAAGGGGTCGGACCGCTGTTGTCCTTGGCATTGACCTAGGTTGCTGCATACACTAAGTACACTACGTGGGGCTTCTATGGCTGCGGCGACGGTTCGTCTTATGGTTCGTCTTCTGGCGTTTCTGCTGGCTGCCGGCTTCGCAGAGGGCCAAAGCGCGCCACCCGAAGTCCAGACCGCGCCGCTAAAGGCCGACGACATCATGGCGCGGGTGGCGACTAACCAAGATCGCAGCGAAGCATTGCGGAAGGAATACGTCTACAAACAGCACATCCACATCGCGACCCATAAGCCCAAGAAGAGAATGATGCGCGAAGAGACCGCCGACTACGATGTGGTGCCGTTGCCAGACGGGACCCAGAAACAACTCAAATTGCTGACCGGGCGCTATTGGAACAAAGGCAAGTACGTGACCTTTCAAGGCGAGCCTGTGTCCGGGGCAGACAGCACGGATGCGGATTTGATTCACAACTTGCGCAACCACGAGCCTGTGTCCGAAGCCGGCAGAACGGATGCGGATTTGATTCACAACTTGCGCAACAACCTGTTAAACGACAAGTCCAAGGACGGTTTGGCGCGCGACCTCTTTCCGCTGACGTCCGAGGAGCAGAAGGGCTATGAGTTCAAGCTTCTTGGGCAGGAGGTTGAGGCGGGGCGCAACGTCTACCACATCGCCTTCACGCCCAAGGACGAGGAAGAACCGACGTGGGCAGGCGAAGCGTTCATCGATGTTGCAGAATTCCAGCCCGTTCGGGTGTTCACCAGAATGTCGCGGCGCCTCCCCCTTTTGGTACGGACGATGTGGTTCGATCTGCCTGGATTTGGGTTCAACGTGGTCTACAAGCGGCTTGAGGACGGAGTGTGGTTTCCTTCGATCTTCGGGACCGAGTTCCAGATGCAGTTTGGGCCCCTGTTCTTCTCCAATCGGGACATTTCGATTTCGCTGGAGAATTCGGGGTTTGAACATACGCATATGGAGACGAAGTGAAGGTCGACCCGTCGGAAGGGATCGAAGGCGAAGCGGAAAATCGAAGCGAGCGGTTTCACAGATCCTCCGCTCGCTGGCGGCGCTCGCAACTTCCATTGGCATCCAGCCAAGCTAGCAGAGCGCGCACGCTGGCTCGCGCCAAAGCAATGGAGCAATCGGCCGCTCCGTAGTAAAGATTGATGGTGTCGCCATCGGCGTCCATCGTGTATCCGCACGGAAACACGACATCGTTGACATCGCCATGGCGCTCGTAGTCGGCTTCCGGCCCAAAGATCCACGAATCTCCTCGCAGCAAACATTTTTCCGGATTCTCGAGATCGAACAGGGCCAACCCTAATCGATACAGACAGCCCGAAGGCGTGTGTCGTACTCCGTGATAAAAGACGAGCCATCCCCTGGCAGTCTCAATCGGCGGCGGTGACAACCCAATCTTGTTTGCGTCCCACCAGGCGCCCTTGCGCGCTTCCAGCATAAGCCTGTGCCTGCCCCAATAACGCAGGTCGGGAGAGTATGAAATCCACATGTGTGCTCCGAGCGCCGTCATGGGCCGGTGAATCAGCGCCCAGTAGCCATTGATTCTCCGAGGCAGAAGCGCTGTATCCTTGTCGTCCGGGGGCATGATGACACCGTAGCGCTCGAAACTGCGGAAGTCTTTGGTCAGCGCCAGAGAAACTCCGGGGCCACCCCGCGAATAGGAAGTGTAAGTGATCACGTATTGCTGCAGCTCGGGCACGAAAGTGATGCGCGGGTCCTCGATGCCCCAGATTTCCTCCGGATACTGCTGCGGGCTGGGCATCAAGGTCGGCTCACGATCGATCAGCCACCCATCGACACCGTTTCGAGAGCGCGCGGCGCAAAGATGTGACAAGCCGCGCCGTTCTTCGATACGGCATAGGAGCAAAGTGGTTCCATCCGGCAACAAGGTCGCGCCCGCGTTGAACACGCTGTTCATCGAGTACGGCCAATCCTTGCGCGTCAAGATGGGGTTGCCCGGATGACGCACAAGCAGTGGCGGGTAGTGATTGCTTTCGACGTTGATCAGGGTTGTTTCGGGAGAAGTCATGACAGGTTTGTCGGCCTTTCCGATTTTTGCAGTGCGCGCATTTCCAGGAGTGCCATCAAAAACGATAGGGTTGATTCAGTTCCCTGGTTCTCGTTGGCGCGGTCGGGATGCAAGCCGTCCCGGCAGCCGCCTGTTTTAGAATCATAAAGAGGAAGCTGGAGATCGTTGTCTCCCAGAAACCAGTTGAAAGCCGACCAGGCTTCGCGGTACCAGCGGCTATCACCAGTTACCCGGTATGCTTGCAGACACGCAGACACGGCGCCGGCGGCCTCAATCGGCTGTTGATCGAAGCGCGCTTTTTCACTACCCTGGTGGTAGAAGCCTTGCGACCCGATCGGCACAAAGTGGTGGTTCGTTTCGCAACGTTGAGTATGCGATAACCAATCCAGCGCTTCGAGACCGACGGAAATCATCCGATCATCCGAGCAAGCTGAGCCCACGAGCAGTAGGGCTTGGGGTAATCTCGCGTTGCCGTAAGCGAGAACGTTCTCGAACCACTTCCAATCCGGTCTGCTGATCGATTCATACATTTCGAGCAATCGGCGGCTGAGTACGGATCTTACTTTCTGCGCGTCGCGATCTCCCGGATACGAATTGAGATATTCCTGAATACCGAGCAGGGTGTAGGCCCAGGCACGGGGGCTGCTGAATTCCACCGCTGCGGGGAGGGAAAACTCGAACAGACGCCCGGCTGCACTTTTCAATCCCATATCGTCGGATCGGCCAAGAACCGTTCCAAGGCTCCACAGCGCGCGCCCATGACAGTCTTCAGACCCTTCGGTCTCATTCCACCGCCGGTCGTAGCCGAAAAAGTTTCTGAATCGACCCTTCGCTGGATTGAACGCGTGCTCCAGGAACGACAAATACCGGGAAGAGAAATCCGAAGTAATTGAATCTGCATTCCCAAGCTGATCTTTGCCCGTCTGCGCCAGCAGCACCGTGAAAATCAGTGCGCGAGCGTTGTCGTCGACAGTATAGCCTTCGGCTCGATTGGGGATGGTAAAGATCGCGTGCTGCAGCATTCCCGTATCATCGGTCAGAGCGTTCAGGTGATGGAGCTTTAGTTCAGGCAGTTGATCGAGAGCTTTGGGCGTAGCGCGAGCCGCGAACTGGACCCGAGGATTTTCCATGCGGTCGGCGCGCACCCGCGCAAAACTTTCCATGTATCCTTGCGCTACTCTTTTCCAGACCATATCGCGCGCGAACAGGTAAGCGCGCTTGCGCATGGCATGGCGTATCGCAGGTGTATTCAAAAGTTCGATTGTCTTGTGGGCGATAGCTCCGGGGTTTTGGAAGGGCACCAGAGCGCCCCGGCGATCATCCAACAACTCAATCGCGTGCCAATACGGAGTCGAGATGATCGCCTTGCCCGCCCCGAGCGCGTAGGCGAGCGTTCCAGAAACCACCTGCGCTTCATAGCGATAAGGCGTGATGTAGATATCGGCGGCGCCGATGAACGCAGCCATTTCCTCGGGGCTGACGAAGCGGTCGTGGAAGAGCACTTGCGCTCCCACTCCCACTTCCTTTGCCAAGGCCTGCAAGCTGGCGCGATACTTGTCCCCCTCGCGACGGAGAATGTGAGGGTGGGTGGCGCCGGCGACAATGTAGACAACATTCGAGTGTTTGGACAAAATCCGCGGCAAGGCTTGAATGACGTTCTCGATTCCTTTGTTCGGCGACAACAGGCCAAACGTGAGCAGCACCGCCTTTCCTTCCACGCCAAAGCTGTCCTTATAGAAATTGGGATCGAGAAAAGGCAGGTCGGGAACACCGTGCGGCACCATGTCGATCTTGCTGCCAGGCACTTTGAAGATTTCCTGCAAGAACTGGGATGAAAGCTGGCTCATGACAATGAGGCGATCCGAAAGCTCTGCGATCTCTTCCATCACCATCAGTTGGTTAGGGTCAGGCTCACGCAGAACCGTGTGCAGCGTAGTTACAACTGGCATCTTCAATCCGCGTAGGAGATGCAGAATATGGCTTCCGGCCGGACCACCGAAGATTCCATACTCATGCTGCAGGCACACCATGTCGATGTTGTTGAAGTTCAGAAATTGAGCCGCGTCTTGATACGACTTCACGTCTTCCTGGGCGAGAGACCATCGCACTCGCGCGGGATAGTCGTATCCCTGTTCGGTGTCGTTTACTGGCAGCGCCAATAATCGAGCGTCTCCGTACTCCGCGGATATGGCCGTGCACAGATCCGTCGTGAACGTAGCAATTCCACATTGCCGCGGAAGATAGTTTCCAACCACTGCGATTCGACTGGGCAATGATGACTTCGTTTGAAATTCTGGGCGAGCGGCTGACAAACCGTCTCCCACCACGGGGCGCGGGGAAACGACTTCGACTTCCAGGACCCCTTTGGGAAATACGGCATCTGACAGCGACATTGTCCCTCATTTGGTGAGAACCGACGCTGAAAGAAGCTACTCTTCAGATGGGCCCGAGCGATCACTGGCCCTGGTTTGAGACCACGATGGCTGGTCTAGCCACGTCGGTTCCAGCCTGATGTTTTCATCCACCGGTACAGTGTGCCTCTTCTTAGTATTCAGCAAGAGTGGACTTGCAGACTGGTCAAAATTGACCAGACAGGCCTTGGGTCCAGCAGATCTTCTGTGGGTTGATGGGAAACACTGGTCACAATTGACCATTTTGTTGCCGGGCAATCCTGCATCATATACGCATGAAAGCCGAAAAAGAACAAGCCTTGGGTGTTCGCTGCCCCGCACAGAGCCGCATCCAGCCCGGCTTTTGGCGGCTGAGAAAGATTGACGGTTATGCAAGACCGGGGTTCGCTTCCGAGCCGTAGGAATGCCATCAGCCTCAGGCCCATGCTGCATCTTGCTGGGATGATCGCCGGACCTCTGCGCTATCCAGATAGCAGTCTCGTTGGACATGACGCGAATGCGCCGAAACAATGGCATAGGGCACGCCCAGAAAACGCTTGGCAACGAGTCCGGTCACTTCAAGGGCGTTGAAGTGTTGCCAACTTACCTCGCCTAGAATCCGATTCAATGCGCGCTGGATCTTCTTTGCCCCAAGCGTGCCAAAAACCATCACCTTCACTTCCGACGCGATGAAAAAGAAATTCCATCCCGCAGCACGAATCTTGCGATCAAGCGCGAAGGCATCGGGGGCGTGCACCACGCTCCAGTTTCCCCAGTAGGGTTCGCTCTCTAACCCAAAGAGCTGCGGCCATTTCGACATCAGGATCGTACCGACTTGAACTTCTTGTGGCATCAAAAACTCCCTCCTTTTCATGTTCGTCCGTTTTCTTGCGAAATACTGTGCAGAATGGCTCTCTTTCAGAATTCTAGCCAAGCGGTGCCTAGCGTCTGCGGCGTCTCGATTCCATGGGACAAACCGCCTTTTAGGACTAGAATTACAGCTGATGGTTTCCCCTGCACTGGAGAATAAGAAAAGTCGTGAGTTCAATCCCAACACCTTCCTCGCCACCATTGGCGAGGGCAGGAAGAACTTGACGTTCGCCAAGAAGCAAGGGATTTTCGCGCAGGGCGATACTGCGGACGCGGTCTTCTATATTCAAAAAGGTAAGGTAAAGCTTACCGTCGTCTCCAAAACTGGTCGAGAGGCTACGCTCGGCCTGCTGGGGGTTGAGAACTTTTTTGGTGAGGGTGCGCTGGCCGGACAGGTCCTCCGCATGGGATCTGCGTCGGCGATGACGGATTGCGAAATTCAGCGCATCGACAAGAAAGCGATGATGGATGCCCTGCACCGCGAACCGGCGTTTTCCGAGCTGTTCGTGGCGTATTTGTTGGCGCGGAACGTCCGCTACGAGGAAGACCTGGTCGACCAGTTGTTTAACTCCAGCGAAAAGAGGCTGGCTAGGGTACTTCTTCTGCTCGCTCATTTTGGCAAGGAAGGTGTGCCCGAGAGTGTCGTTCCCAAAATCAGTCAGGAGAGTTTGGCCGAGATGGTGGGAACCACTCGTTCGCGGGTGAGCTTCTTCATGAACCGTTTCAGGAAACTGGGGTTTGTTGATTACTCCGGCGGCCCGGAAGGCGGCTTGCAGGTACACAGCTCGCTGCTTAGTGTGGTTCTGCATGACTAGCTGCTTCCGGCAACAAATTCCCATCAATGGCGAGGATTGGATATTAAAATGTTGTTGTATGCAGGGCTGCGTCCGATCGTAGTCGGCATCACCTCTCTGCTCGTACCTCCCCACGCCGAAACAGAAGGCATCAGGCCGGAAATACGAACCTGGGTATCCAAACCAGTCACAGCGAACGTGTTTCGCCAATCATTAGTGTTGTGTTGATCGCGGGTGGGATCGCGCTGCAAGCTCTCGGCGGAAGCAGCTGAAGCAGAGGACCGTCTTGATAGCAAGCCCAGTGCACCAGAGCTCGATTGGGGTTGTATGCGCGATTCGGATTTGTCGTATTGGCTTGCCGGACAGCCGTTCAGTCTTCTCTTAGATGGAGGTGCTGGCGGATGCGGGGATGGTCAACTGTTTGGCGGCGGCCGCTGGGCCAAACAATTTCGATGCGATCCACCGATGTGGCGGAACCCAGGCCAAAATGAAGAGGCGTCGCGTGTTGCGACAGGTATGATCCCTGGCTGCCGACACTTTGCACGTAGGTGCTCCCACCGGCGAGAACACGCACCAGCGAGCCGATTCCCTGGCGATTACTCTTCCTGCCCTGGAGACTGACCTTGATCCAATTGCGTCCCTCGGCACCATCGGCCCGCAGCAAAATCAGCGCACCGCGGTTGCTGGAAATTGCCAGGTCAATGTCGCCGTCATTGTCGAAATCGGCGGCGGCCAGTCCGCGCGCGTTCAGTGGGCGGTCAATGTCGGACGCGACGCTCGGCAGAACATTCTGGTACTGCGCGCCGTCGTAGTGAAACAGGAAGGGCTTTTGCGGAACCAGCAGCTTATGGTCGTGTGTGTCTTCCAGCGTGTTCCCGTTGACGACGATTAGATCCAAAAGGCCGTCATTGTCGTAATCGAGGAAGGTACAACCCCATCCGACCATGGGCAGGGAAACATAGGCGAGGTTGGTAAACTCGGCGGCGTCGGCGAAACTCAATTGGTGGGATTCCAAGAAGAGGTTTTGATAGAGAGAATTTCCCAGCGAAAGCCAGTGGGCAACGAAGAAGTCGAGATCGCCATCGCGGTCAAAATCGCCGACCGCAAGCCCCATTGTTCCCTTGTTCTCCGAGGTAAGAGTTTGGGTGCTGCGATCGGCGAAGCGGCCGTTCTTTTCATTCAAGAAGAAACGGTTCATGCTGAGGTCGTTGCCGACGTAGAGCTCGGGCCAACCGTCGAGATTGAAGTCGGCGGCTGCAACGGTAAGGCTGCGGCCCTCCGGGTCCGCAACTCCCGCGCGATGGGTGACGTCGGTGAAAGTTCCGTCACGATTGTTGCGCAGCAGTCGGTTGGGTTGGGGACGGAACGAGCGCGGATTCAGGGCAGCCGGAATAACGACACCGTACTGACTCTCGTTCGCAAAATGCAGCCGGGAGACGTCCACCGGATAATCCACGTAGTGCACGACGTAAAGATCGAGCCAGCCGTCATTGTCGAAGTCCACCCACACCGCGCCGGTGCTCCATAGAGGATCGAAAACGCCACTCTGTTTCGTGACATCACGGAACCGGCCGTTGCCTTCGTTGTGGTAGAGGTAGCACCCGCCCACACCGGTAACGAACAAGTCGAGCAGCCCGTCGTTGTCATAGTCTCCCCAGTAGGCGCCCATGCCGAAGTGATGCAACTCGAGCCGCGCATGCTCGGTGACATCGGTGAACGTGCCATTTCCGTTGTTGTGAAACAGGCGGTTCCCGGGGCCGTCCTTGCTTCCAGAACCAACGCTTCCGGAGCCGAATTTTGCGGGTTGATTAACGACGTAAAGGTCGAGAAATCCGTCGTTGTCGTAATCACCCCATGCCAAGCCCGAGCCCATGTCCTCCGGGAGCAGGCTGTTGCGCGGGCCGCTGGAGTGGACAAAGTGCAAGCCGGCCTGCGCCGTTACGTCGCGAAAACGAATTCCGGCCGGTGGGTTGGGCGCCGACGAACTGGCCGCGTTTGCCAACGCTTCGCACCGCGCCGCGGCACCCTGCAGAGGCGCTGTCGCTAGCCAGCGCAGGAATTCTCGACGAATCACCTGGCTATTCCCGCCGTTTGCTTCGCAGAAAGCCGGCGCGCCGAAAGATCGCGTTGCGGCTGCCGACGAACCGCCGTGCGCCCGGCAGGTTGCACGGGAAGATCGACGCTGAATGAGGAGATTTCTGTAATCGGCACCGGGGGCGGAGTGGCGTTCGGGAAAATGGCCGCCAGCGAATCCGGGTTGAACTTGCGATAGAGCAGCCGCAGCTTACAGTGCAGCGGCCCGACAACGCCACGCGGCACGCGAAAACGAAACTCCGCCGAATCGCTGGCGCCGGGAAGGATCGTGCGCTTGTCACGGGCGCCTACGGCGTCCCACAGCGCGTGGTTGTAAAGCACCTGACCCTGCCGGTCGAGCAGGAACGAGCGGTATTCCACCGTCTTCCCCTGAAGCCGTTGATTGGCATCCAGAGTCCCGGCGGAAAATACCGGCCGGCCCATGTCATCGGTGACAGTGACTTCCAGCCAAGATTGAATCACGTCCAGCGGGCCGGTTGGAAACGCATGGCCTACCTTGGTGTTGATGACGAGTGCTTGGATGTCGGCCATCTGACCCTCGACCAGCGGATTTTCCGGCGCCAGGTTCAGGGTAATGATCGGGCCCGTCGGCCAGACCTTGGCGATTTCCGGAATGACGGCCTGGCCGGTGAGCCACTGTTTCACCATTTCGATCTGCTGGCCGGCTCCGGGAAGGTGCAGCATCTCAGGCACGAAAGCGTTGGAAGCCAGGATACGATGTTCGTGGATTACGCCCCGCGCATTGCGGGCAGGATCTTCGGACTCCACTTCGCGCATGTGACAGCTCTGACACCGTAGCCGCCTGGACTCATCCGTATACCACGGCCCGTTCTTCAAGTCGTCATACTGGTTTTGCAATTGCACGAATCCCCAACCATTTACGCGTTTATCGAGGTACTGCTTGTGACAAGTGCCGCAGAATTCAATCGATTGGGAATGTCGGGCGTCGTAATCGAGCTTGTGTTGTTCCGGATGCAACCGAATCAGAGCTTGCGACAACTTGCGCAGCGCGGGCGAAGACGAGAATTCGAATAAGTACGGATTCGGAGCGGTGGCAACATAGTTCGCGTTTCCTTTAATGTCGGGATTGCGCAGCACGTGGCAAAACACGCAGGAACTGCCGGCCTGCGAGGTCGGCGAAGTTTGCGCGGGGATGTTTTCGCCAGACATTAGCGAGATCGGCTCGTGGCAGCCGGCGCAATACTTGCCCGCGCCCGCGCCCTGGGCCTTAACGTAGTTGCCTTTGATCAGCGCGTAGAAGGGGTCAGCTCCCGAAAAATGATGTGCGCCTGGGAGCCACTCCTCATAGATCGTGCTGTGGCACCCGGAGGCGCCGCAGGACTCGGAACCAAGAAGGAGCTTGGCTGGGATCACCCGGCCGGTGTCCGTGCGGGCATTGGAGGGGATGAAATTTGCGCTGGCGAGAGTTCCCTGCCTGCGGGCGATTCCGATCGCCGCCGCACCGACCGCAAGAATCAAGATGCACAGCGCCAACGGGCGCGCCAGTTGGGCATAGCGGCCTTGCGAGAATTTGCTTCGCGCAAGACCGTAGACGATGTGGAAGAGCCCCACGGCTCCGAACGCGATTCCGGCCACGAGATGAACGGAATGCATCCGATACGGAACGAAGACCCCCCAGATTCCTTTGCCCACCAGCCACAAGCCGCTGAGACCCAACACCGCCCAGCCGATTCCGGACCACAGTCCAGCGCTCCACCAGCGGGGGGGCGTGTCGCGATCAGCCTCGCGCCCGTGCTTGGTGAAAATCACCGTGAGCGGGATGATGGCTGCAAGGCCGACAATGACGTGGAGCAACAGGATCCACTGCGAAATCACGCCATAGCGCGCCAACCAGGGGATCAATCCGCTGAGCGCGAGAAAAATGAAGATGGCCGACGCTCGCCGCAAGTTTGGGAGGCTTGCCGACTCGTTATTCACACTTATCCTCTTGTGCTGGCTGTGCAGACTGGCACGCCGCCACTATTTTGCCTGCATGGTAGTAATCCAGCGCACATCGGGCAAGGGCACTCGTCACACCCACATGTGACGTGCCGAAGGTGAGGCGGGCGCATGGTCGCTGTGTGCTCGGGTGAGCGACAACATGGCGATCGATCACAGACATGAAAATTATGGGTGAGCGCGATTTGCCCCGGAGTTCGGAGAGACAGGTCTGACTGCGCCGGTCATCGGCCGGGCTCCCGATCAAACAGTGATTCGGCACGGATCAACAAGGCAAGCCGCGGAAACAGGAAGTGCCCGCCGGCGTCATCGATCACATTTACCTGGCAAGTATAAAAACCAGGTTTGAGCGAAGTCAGCGGCACGTCTAGCTGGAAGACAGCAGCCTTTCGCTCGCGCGCGTTCAATTCCGTCAGCTGCACCAACGAGCTTTCGTAGGTTTTGGCTTTACCCTGGAAGAAGGCAACGTTGGTCAAAAGTCGGATACTGGTCTTGTTGTCTTGGCCTCTTGCAGAATCTGCGACAGCCGGCCGCGCGGGATCGTACACCTCATAATAAAGAAGCAGGTGCTGCGCAGCCGAGAAAACATGTGTGATGTTCGGGATAATTTCGGAACCGTCGTGGACTAGCGGATTCGGGTTCGCACTCATCTTTACCTTTACCGGCTGAGTCTGGCTCGCGAGCACCACGGAACTCATCTTCAGCGGGAGTGCCTTTAACTCCGGCACCTCGATGTCGGTTTCGAACGACGCCATGCGGCCAGTCTGATTCTCGCGCACGACAAATTTCAGGTGATACTTGCCGCTCAGCAGGCTCATCCCGGTGTCATACTGCACATTCTTTTTTTTCACCTCGACCGAGGTGCTCACCGCGAGTTTCACGCTGTCGCGAATTCTGTTCAAGGGGTGGCGTTCGTTGTCGAGGACCATTCCGATCACATCGAGCGTTGCCTTGTCGCGGTCGCTACTGCGGACAAATGGAATCTGCGAGCCCGGCACCACCAGTGAGATAGGGACGAAAAATTTGTTGCCCTCCAGCCGAAAGTAGGCGACGCCCAGATACAGCGGAAAATCCGTGGCCGGCAACTCAGACGCGAGTTCCTCCTCAAGCTGACGCTCCTTGTCATCCTTCGTGAAATGCTGATAATCCGCGGGCGCGTAGTAGCCGCGGCGGTAGTCGATCTTCACTTCGGGAAGATTGCTCTTCACGACGATGCGCCGGTAGCGCCCGTCGCGCGCGGTGTTCGTGCTGTGATAACCGAGCAGATAGTAAGTCGACGTGTCCTGCTGCACTCCCTTGAAAATCTTGCTGAAGTCGTTGGAGTCGAGAAAAGCGCGCCCGCCGGTATCGCTCGCCAGCGTCACCAGCGTTTCCTGCGTGGTGAAATTGGAATTCAGGGCATTGAGTGTCGCCTGCCCGGAATACGCCGAAACTCCGCGCAGGCTGGCGTTCTGCGCTTCTCCGCCCGCTACCAGCGCCTGCAAGCCGCGCATGTCCATGGTGTAAATCGCCAGGTTGGAACGCACCGCCGCGTTTACCGCCGCACGCAGCTCCGATTGATTCTCGATGCCGGTGCGGTCCATGCCGCTCGAAAAATAAATCAGCGACTTCTTCTGCTGCACGTTCGCCAGCTTTTCCGCCACCGATCGCAACGCCTCCAGCCGCCGGTCGGTATTGAAGATGTTGTATTCCGTATCGTCGGCGGTAAATGGCTGACCCGTATCGGGCGTTCCCTCGGTCGTGCCCGTGGTGCCTTCCTCGAAACCCTGGCCGCTGCCCGAACTGAATCCGTCCAACTGTTTTTTCAGCAGCGCGTGATCCGTAGTAAAGTCCTGATTCACCAGCAGTGAACTTCCCAGCGAGACAATCGACACCAGATCCGCAGGCGCCATTTGTGTATCGACATAGTGTTCGGCGGACGTCACGGCGTGGTCGATCTCATCCGGCTCCATGGCGGAGAGATCGAAGAACAAAACAATCAGACGCCGGTCTTTGAACCGGGCCGATGTATCTGCCGCGGAAGACGGCGGACTTGTCTGACCAGACGCCGCTTCTGGCAGCGGCTTCGCCTGCGCCACTTCCAACGCGGGCACGGCATCGACGTTCTCGACATCAAAGGAAACAATTTTCTGCGGTTTGTTATCCTCGAAAATCGTGAAATCTTCCGGTTTCAGTCCCGCCATAAACTTCCCGCTCTTGTCCCTCACCGTCACATTCACCAGCACGAGATCCGATTCCGCGTGAAACACATATCCCGTCTGCTGCTGCGAGGGTGAAGCCGGACACAGGAGCACAAGCGCCAGCAGCACCGCTGCAGCTCGATCGGCGAATCGGATTGAAGTGAAAGTCACGGCAATCCTCTTCTAGAGCGTCTCCCGCAGCAAGTCCTCCTCAAAAACGAAAGCGCGACGTAATCGTGAACTGTCGCATGGCCCCCGCCGCGGTAACCCGGCCAAATGTGGGCGAGGTGACGCTGGTATCGATGGAGGAGTAATTCACCAGGTTGAAAATGTTGGTGGCCTGCGCCCGAAACTCCAGCACCCGCGCCTCCTTCAGCGGAAATATTTTTGTGAATGCCATGTCAAACACCTTGCTGCCCGGGCCGATGATGCTGTTGCGGCGCGCATTGCCGTACGTACCCGTGGGCGGCGCAACGTAGGCAGCGGTATTGAACCACTCCGCAATCGAGGGATGCGGCAGGCTCACCGATTGGCCAGGAACCAAGTTCGGCCGTAGCGTACCGTCCGTGCCGGCGTTTACGTCACCGACGGCGCCCAGCAGTCGCGGTGTAAACGGCAACCCCGATGCGATCGTCCAATCGCCGCTCCATTGCCAGTCGCCAAAGATGGCGCGCAACGGAGTATTTCCCGTGAGCCACCGTTTGTCGTGCCCAAAGGGTAGCTCATACAAATAATCCGCAGCGAACTTATGGGTCTGGTTGAAGCTGGAAAGCCCTCGTTCCGCGGACAGATCAAAAGGATTCTGCGCAACGTTGGCTGTACCTCCACTTGTCGAAGCGCCGGCGCCGGCGGCGCCGGTACCGCCTGCGCCCAGTCCAGGAGTACTCGCCACCGAGGTTGCTCCCGCGCCGATGGAGGACGCATCATCCAGCGACTTGGAAAATGTGTAGGTGCCGCCGATCGCGAATCCTGCCGACAAGCGCTTGCGCAGCCGCACTGATACCGCATTGGCCTCCTGATCTGCCACCGAGCCTTCGTAGGTAAAAGCGTCGACCAACTGAACTTGCGGGGGGATACGAATCCCGGTCGGGGTTCGGTTTGGCGCTTCCAGAATGTCGAGGTTCGTTCCCTTGGTTCCCGTGTAATCAAGATTTAACAGCAGAGTGGGGCGAATCTGCTCTTGAATGTCGAGATTGCGAATCTGCACATAACCCAGCCGGTAATTCGGATTCACCGCATAATTATTGGTGATGGCGCCAGGAGCCGGCTGAGGGAATCCGTTTTGCAGCGTCAGCTCGCCAGGAGCGCTCTGAACGTTTGTCGCCGCAGTCGCGAACGGCGGCTGCAATGCAAGTTGCTGCGCGATGCCCTGATACGCGCCGGTATTGTAGTTGATGCCGTATCCGCCGCGCACCACCGTATTCGGGAGCGGCTTCCACGCAAAGCCGATGCGTGGCGCAAAGCCTTTGCGGTCCGGCCGCACCAGGCTGTCGGGCAGGCCACTGTAGCCCGGCCGAATCGGTGTCACGGGCATCGCCCCCAGCGGAAACGCCGGATTCAGGACGCCGGGAGAAAGATCGAGGTTCACAATGCGATTGTTGATTTCCGTCAGCGGCGAAACATACTCGTAGCGCACTCCGAGATTGAGCGTCAGATTCGCGCGCATCTTCCACTCATCTTGCGCATACAAATCCCAGAAATTGCCGCAGAAGTAGTCGTTCTGTCCAAACTGGACGGAAGTTTGCTGCGGCAATCCGAGCAGAAAGTCGGCAAAGTCATACCCAGTGCCCGGCACGGGCTGGCCGCCGCTCATCTGCGAAGTGTTGGTGCCGGTGAAGACGAACGAGCCGCGCGGATTGCTGTCGGTTTCCGTATTCACCTGCACGCGCCGGAAATCTCCGCCCCAGCGCCATGTATGCTTGCCGTGATTCCAGACCACATTGTCTGAGAAAGTGTAGGTCTGGGGTCGCGTGAGCGAAGGAGTTGTGTCCTGAAGACTGGCGAAGTTTGTAAGAGAAAGATTCGGCAGTCCCCAGTCGAACGGACTCGGTGAAACTCCCGTGATTCCGAGCATGCCCGTAATGTTGGTATTGAAGCCGTACAGATTCTGCGTGCGCGTCCGGCTGCGGTTAAAGTCGGCGCGAACGATGTTGGTCAGCTTTCCGATGCTGCGCGTGTAAGACACCGGAATGTCAAAGCTGCGGACGGTTGTGCTGCCGCCGACGCTGGGGAACGAGTTCGTCAAAGTGGCGCTCGATTCGTGGTAGTGGAAACCGATCTGCAGGCTGTTGCGCGGAGCGTTGCGCCCTCCGCCGCCCCGGCGTCCGCCCGCGGGCGCTGCGCCGAAGCTGTGGTTCACACGAATGTTTAGATCATCGCTGTCGCTGGTGGCGGAAGTCACGTAGTGGAAGTTTTGATAATTGCTCTGCAGGTTTGTCGGCAACGGAATATAGCTCAACAATCCTAGCGCTGCGCAGCTCATATCCCCGAGAACGGGCTTAGGCGTGGGCGTACAGGCGGCAGGCGGCTGTGGAAGCTGATTGCCGGGATAAGGCGCGTTTGTCGCGGGATTGAAAAGTTGTACCGGTTGTCCTTTCCCCAGCCCCGAATTGTAGTCGATCCCGGAAAAGTCTCCCTGCCGCTCGGCCAGCGTCGGCACCGTCGAAAACTGATCGAAAGGATTGTCTCCATGCCGGCCATTGAAGTTGATGAAGTAAAAAGTCTTGCTCCCGCCGTGGTAGATATGAGGAATGTTCAGCGGTCCGCCCACGGAGCCGCCGAAACTATTCTGCAAATATGACGGTTTTTCCGTCGGCTGACCGGTGAGCGCAAACGGCGATGCATTCAACGCCGAATCGCCGACGCCGTAATATAACGATCCGTGCGGGCGATTGATGTCAAAACCACGACGGCCAAAGCCTCCACCGCCGCCGAACCCTCCGCCGCCGCGACCACCTCCCGGACCGCCAAATCCACCTCCACCGCCGAATCCTCCCCCCTGTTGGCGGGCATCGTTGAAACGCTGCTGCAGTTCGTCGGCGCTCATCGCATTGAACGAATTGGAAGTGTTGCCCGAAACCGCCACAGATTCCGTCGCACTACTCGTAGCAATGTCCGGCGCAATTCCCGGAACTGGCATCCCGGAAGGCACAACCTCGCTCATGGACCCACCGGCCGCATCCTGCCCCGCTTCACTCTGAAACACGGAAAGATTCTGAAAACCGCGTCCGCCCAGATTCGCCCGCCGCTGCTGGTCTTTGTCGGTGACGCTCTCGCGTGCCCGCGACAGCAGCACCAGTTCAAAATTCGCCTGCACGTCTTGATGGGTTGCGTCCAATACCACTTCCTGCGCGCCCGCGGCAAATGCCGCCATCTGTACGCGCACGGTATAGTGCCCATCCGCGGGAATCCGCAACCAGTAACTGCCGTCCACATCCGTAGACGTATTGACTTGTTCCTTCGTGGCCGCATTCGCCGCGGAAACTCCAGCGCCGGGAATCGGCATATTCCCCGACTTCACGACGCCATGAACGGCGAGCCTTCCAGCCGCTGGCGCAACCGCCTGTCCTCGCAACGGATGCGGGTGAAACAGGAGAACCTGACACCAGAGGAGGAACCGAAAGACGAACTCCCGGCGCAGCTTGCCCTTAATGACCAGTAAGTGAAGAGCGGAATTCCTCATAGCATCGCCGAGACATTCGGTGCTGCCTTACTCGGATCATACCGCTCTCACCCACCCAGAACTGTAGAGTTTTGTGACGTTTTTTCTAGAGTTTGTCACCACGAAGCGCACCCCACTCCGAAGGAGTGGATGGCTGACGGGCTCACGGAAAATCGAAGCTTTACTTGGAGTCTGCAGCCGATTGCGTGTGAATGACGGGCATACCGGAAGTCATCCCAGGGTGGGTGGAAGGTTCGACCCCAGCTAGAATCCCTCATCTATAGCATATCGATGGCCACCTGTGGGCGCAGACGCTGAGATGAACCCGCGTTCCATCAATCCACGTGCTCGCCCACCTCGAACCCTTCTTCGGCTGCGGGCAGCACGTCGCGGTCGCCCGCGAACCAGACGTATAAAGTCGGCAACAGAAAGATGCTCATTACCAGGTCCGCAATCAAGCCGCCGACAATGACGATCGCAAACGGGCGCTGCGAGTCGGAACCAATGGCGTGCGAGAGAGCGGCTGGTAACAATCCTAAAGTTGCCACCAGCATGGTCATCATGATGGGCCGCAGTCTCAACACGGCCCCCTCAACCGCAGCGTCCTCGATGGAGTATCGTCGTGCTCGAAGCTGGTTGATGTACTCCACCATGATGACTCCGGTCTGCACGGACACGCCGAACAGCGCCAGAAAACCCACGCCGGAGGAAACACTGAAATTCGTGCCAGTTACTACAAGAGCCAGGAGACCGCCGAAGCGGGCCATGGCAACGTTCGCCAGGATCAGCAACGCCCATTTGAACGATTTGAACATCGTGTAAAGGAGAACGAAGATGACCAGGACCGTGATGGGGAGCACGATGAGCAGCCGCTCGTCCGCCCTCTTCTGGCTCTCGTATTCTCCTTCCCAGTCGATGTGATATCCGGGCGGCAGTTTGACTTGTTCATTGATCCTTTTCATCGCCTCTTCTACGGTGCTGCCGAGGTCGCGCCCGCGCACGCTGTACTTGATCGCAACATACCGCTGATTTCCTTCGCGGTAGATCTCGGAGCCTCCGTCTCTTTCTTCGATCTTGCAGAGTTGGGCGAGCGATACCCGTTCCCCGGAAGGTGACAGGAGCCGAATATTCTCGATCGCTTCCCGCGTATCGCGATATTTTGGCAGGTAGCGCAGCGTAAGGTCGTATCGGGCCTCACCCTTGAGAACCTGGGTCAGCGCATTCCCGCCGACCGCGGTCTGAACCGCATCCTGCACATCGGCGACGTTGATCTGGTAACGGGCAGCCGCATCGCGGTCCACGGTTACGTTGAGGTTGGGCTGGCCGAGCACATGAAAGACTCCGAGGTCTTCGATCCCCTTGACACCCCGCATGATGCCGACGATCTGGTCGCTTTTTTCCTCCAATAGTTTCAAGTCATCGCCGTAGACTTTGGTGGCAAGCTCACCCTTCACGCCACTGACCGCCTCCTCCATATTGTCTTCGATGGGCTGAGAAAAACCCCAGACGACGCCGGGAATCTTGTTGAGTTCGCGATTCATGGCCGCAATAAGCTCGTCTTTGTTTTCGTGGAAGACAGGCCGCCACTGTTCTTTGGGCTTGAGATCGACGAAGTACTCGGTATTGAAAAAGCTGGTTGTATCCGTGCCGTCATCTGGCCGCCCGGTTTGGCTGGTACATTGCGGGACCTCTGGAAAAGAGCAAAGCACGATTCGGGCCTGGTTCATTACCCGGATCCCCTCGTCCGGCCCGGTGCTGGGCGCCAGCGTGCCCCGTACCCAGAGCGCACCTTCATCCAGGTGGGGCAGAAATTCGGAACCGATAGCGCCGCCGAAGGCGAGGTAAAGCGCTATGAAAAGCCCCAGCACCCCGACACCAATCGTGAGCACACGCCGGCGAATGGCCCACCGTACCGCGGTGCGGTAGTGCTCAACCAGGAATTGCATGATCGGGTTGTGCCATTCCTTCGCTCCCTTCCGGAAGACGAAACTGGCCAACACGGGTGCGATCACAATCGAGAACAGTAATGCCCCGAGCAGCGCAAAGGCTACGGTCCAGGCCATGGGATGAAAAAGCCGGCCCTCAACGCGCTGCAGCGTGAAGATCGGCAGATAAGCGGTAATGATAATGGCGATCGCATAGAATACCGGCCGCTGTACCTCGTGCGCGGCTTCACTGATTTTTTCGCGCGCTGTCTTGACCCCGTTCTGGTGGCCTAAGTGGCGCACGATGTTTTCGATCATCACCACCGCGCCATCGACCACCATGCCAAAATCCAGCGCACCGAGAGACAGCAGGTTGGCGGGAATCTGCCGCAAGTCCAAACAGATGGACGCAAACAACAGTGAAAATGGGATGGTCGCCGCAACGATGAAGGCGCCCCGGACATTGCCGAGAAATAAGAACAGGATGATTGATACCAGGATCATTCCTTCGGTAAGGTTATGAAGCACCGTGTGACTGGTGAAGTGAACCAGATCGCTGCGATCGATAAAGGGCACAATCTTCACGCCCGGAGGCAAAATGTGGTTGTTCAGTTCTTCCACTTTGTCGTGGATGCCTTGCAGGGCTTTCTCGGCCACCGCCCCTTTCCGCAACAGCACGATGCCTGACACGACATCGTCGTTGTCGACGATCTTCCCGTCCTCGTGGTGAATGGCTCTGGCGAACTGGCCGAGCCGAATCTTTGGACCCTGTGAAACAACCGCAATATCCTTTACCCGGAGTGGTGTGCCATTCTTGGTCATGATGACCGTGCGTTCGATATCCTGGGCACGGTCGACCAATCCGACGGAGCGCACATTGATCTGCTGCAGACCCTCTTGTATGAAGCTTCCGCCCGCATTGACGTTGTTGTTGGTGAGTTGCTGCTCAACCTGGGCGAGGCTTAAGCCGTAAGCGACCAGTTTGTTTGGGTCAACACGAACCTGGTATTCGCGGGTGGGGCCACCGAAGCTGGAAACGTCGACGATGTTTGGCACAGACTTGAAATGCTTTTCGACGACCCAATCTTCAATGGACTTCAGCTCCATCGGGTCATAGGCCGGATTGGTGCTGTGCAAAGTGAAGAAGTAAATCTGGCCGACCGGGCTCCAGTCCGTGCCCATTTGCGGCACCACGCCCGGCGGCAGGGTAACTTGGCTCAACCGCTCCAGGACCCGCTCCCGGTTCCAGTCGTTGTCCGATTCTTCATCGAAAATAAGTTTCAGGTCGGAGAGTCCGAAAAGCGAGAACGAACGCAGATGCACGACATGCGGCATGCCGTTCATGACGATTTCGAGCGGAATCGTAACTTGCTGTTCGATTTGTTCCGCCGAAATCCCCGGCCATTGCGTGATGATCTCAACGTAGTTGTCGGCTACGTCGGGATAAGCCTCTATCGGAAGGTCACGGAACGCGACGATTCCCCCGGCGAAAAGTATCAGTGCAAAAGCCAACACCAGCAGGCGGTTGTCGAGAGCAAAATCAACGACGCGGCGAATCATTCATTGCTCCCATTTATTGCTCCAACGTGTTTTGCAGTACCAGGGCATTCGAAACCACTTGATCCCCGGGTTTGATACCGGAAACAACTTCTTGCAGGTTGCCGGGAAGCATGTTTCCCGTCACCACTTCCAGGCGTTTGAAATGCCCTTTGCTTACCGGCGTGTAGACCCACTCGCGGTCATGCAGGTGCAGAATGGCGGCGGCGGGAACCGCAGCCCTGGTTTCGGCTTGCTTCCCGAAGAAGGTCGCGGTGACGAACATGCCCACGCGCATCGTTCCGGGGTTGGCAACCTCGAGGCGAACTTTCGCAGTGCGAATGGTGGGATCGAGAACGGGCAGAATGTTATCGATCCGTCCTTTCAAGATCTTGTTGGGGTAGGCATTCAGGCGAATATCCGCGTACTCGCCGACGTGTACGGCGTCGAGATCGTTTTCGTAAACGTCGCAGATGATCCAGACATAGGAAAGATCGGAAATAGTGTAGGGATTCGGGGAGCCCAATCCTTGCACGCCCGATGCGTTGGTAACCTGCTGGTCGGTGATCACACCCGATATGGGCGCGACGATGTCGACGATTCCCGAAGGATGATCTTTGTCGATGCCGAGAAGCCGCAACTGTTCGGTGGCAGCATCCAGATCGGCTTTGGCATCCTGTTCGGTGTCATCTGCTTGTTCAAGAGCGCTCTTTGCGATAGCGCCCTTGTCGTAAAGAGTCTGCGCCCGTTCGAGTTGTATGCGCGCCAATCGCTCATCGTTCTCGGCCTTGCGATACACCTGGTACGCTCCGGAAACATCGTTGCTCTGAACCCTCAGCAACAACTGGCCCTTCTTCACGGTGTCGCCCAGTCTCGCCTTGATTTCCACAACTCGACCTGCGGCCAGCGAGATCACGGGCACAGCGCGCGCGATATCGGGCTGCACTACGCCGGTGACATTTAGCGCAGGCGCCGCTTTATGCTCAATTGCCGTCACTAATGGAAACTGGTCGGGGTGGTCGACTTTGAAGTTGTTGGCGTCCAGATCAGGCTCGACGGTGGCCGCGGGCGGCGCTTCGGCCTTCGGGTCGGCTTTGGTTTCGCCGCAACCAAAGAGCACGCTCAACAGCAAGCAAAGAGTTGCCACCAGCATTAGGCTGGCGAATCTCGTTTTCATTGGATCACCTCCCGGCCCACCGCCATATTCAATTGAGCTGCGGCCGTCAAGTAGGAACCTACCAAGTTCACGTAGTTCAATTGCACGCCGCGGTACTCCGCCTGTGCGTTCAGGAAATCCAGCAGCGATGCCCCGCCGTGTTGGTAGGAAAACGTAATCGTATCCCGCACCCGGACCGACATCTGCAGGTACTTGGCCTTGTAAGGCCGCAGCAGAATCAGATTGCTATCGAGCGTGGCGTAGCCGGAATCCACGTCGCTGAGCACTTGTGCTTCGGCGGCGTCGCGCAATCTTTCATTGCGCGTGATATCCAGTTGCGTGCGCAGTTTCTCTCCCTGATTGCGGTCGAAGATGCGCAATGGGATGCTGACGCTGACTCCGACCGTATTTATGGCAAACGGGTTATTAGTGGAGGAGTTGTGCGTGTACCACGCGCTCAACGTCGGATCGGTGGAACCATTGGCGACCGCGAGTTTGTGATCGGTTTGGGCTTTGTCCACGGCTTCGACCGCTGCCCTCAGGTCCGGCCTCGTGTCCATGGCGATCTTCCGAAACTCATCGCGGGGCAGGAGTTGATCGCTGAAATCGTAGGGCCCGGTTACGTCAAATTGATCGAGCGGAGTCCGCGCATTCAGCATCGTGAGTAGTTGAATTTTTGCGGTCTCGAGGCTCTCTTCGGCCGCTTCCAAATCCGATTCATACTGCACCCGCTGCAGCTCCAATCGATCGAGGTCAATTTGCGCGATGTCGCCAGCACTGAACCGGCTTCTACTGATATCGAGCACTTGGTCGTAGTAAGCCAGGTTGTCTTTTGCCAGCTGCAGCACCGCTTTCGCCTGCAGCGTTGAGACAAATGCGCCGCGCAAGTTGAAGAGCAGAGTTCTCTCCAAGTCGGCATGACTCGACTCGGCAATCAGGGTTCCCTTTTTTGCACTCTCCAGCCGCAACTCCCGCTTGTGCTGTCGTTCGTGCAAATAGCTAATGCCGGGCGACTCAAAAGTGCCCGCGAACGGCCGCCAGACGCCTTTGTCGGGAGCGATTTGGGTCCCATCTGCCGTCAGCGTGAACTGTGGATTGGGACGCAGAAAGGCCGTGATCTCCTCTGCCTTCGATTCGTCGATACTCAGCTTGTCTGCCAGCAGCGTCGGGTTGGTGGCTTCGAACTTGTCTCGAATCTGCTGCCACGTGAAGCTCTGCTGCTGGGCGTATGCGCTCTCTGCGAGAAAGCCGGCGATCAACAGGCACAGGAAAAATAGCTGCACCGATCGCAAGCCGGCCGGCGTTGTGGGAACCATCCTTTCCACCGCGGCTGATCTTCCCATCCACACCTCTTGCTTAAGGGCGGCAGACGAATAAGGCTTACTCGTCAGGAATATCCCAAGGGCCCCCGAGAATGTTGGATGCTGAAAGGTCATTTAGTTTTTCAGCAGCGCTCACGACCCGGGTCTGGAGGGACGGGGAAGGTTACGCTCTTGTGCTTCCGCACCAGACCTTCGCCAGAAGTCCGCACACGACTAAAAACGCAGGTACAATGCCCCAACGGCCCGGACTTTCTTAGGGCAAGGGATTGTACTCCCTGAGGAATCGACTGCGCCGACTCTGCAACCATTTCAGGCCTGAAGAAATGCTGTACTGGATGTGACAGCAATATTGTACAAGTCCCTGTGCGCGAAGGGGACTCCTATCTTTGAGTCTCCAACACTATCTTTCGGTGAGCTTAGAGGCTATCTTTTGGCTAGTTCTTGACAAGCCAGTTTTCTGGAACCGGAAGATAGCGCACCATTAAGGTAGCCATGAAAGACCCTGTACCCATCTCCGCACCGCCCCTGAGGGACCTACTATCCATCTACGCACCGGCCAACCGTACCAGACTGATCTTGGTTGCTGGTCTTTTGATAGCCGCGATCGCGGCGGTTGACTGGGCGACAAAGCCCTACATTTCCCTCGGATTTCTTTACCTGTTTCCAATCATGATTCTCGGTGGGTTCCTGTCAAGGACTCAGATTTTAGGGGTTGCACTGGTTTGTGCGGTTCTGCAGGAAGCGTTCAGCAATTTGCCGGAAAATGAAGCTGTGGTCCGCTTGCTGTTTAGCTCAGCAGGATTTGTCGGTACGGGACTGTTTATTTCGGAATTGATCCGCAATCGACGAGTTGCCATGAAGCACGTCGAAGAACTCGAAGGGCAGATCAAGCTACGTGAGGACGCCGAGGAGCAGTTGCGTTCGCTCATCGAAAGCAGTCCGGCTGCGATCGTCACAATCGATTCCGTTGGCAACGTCATATTGGCAAATGAAGCAGCTCAACACTTGCTCGCTCCCGGAGGAAAGCCCTTGCCAGGCCAGGAGATCAATTCTTATCTCCCAGCTTTGCAAACCGTCCTCAAGACTCAACAGCCGCGAGTATTTCGAACCACTCTGCACTGTACGGGACAAAGGAGTGACGGGGAGGTCTTTCTGGCCGGCGTTTGGTTTTCAACCTACGGCACAATATCGGGCCCACGCTTGGCGGCCATCATTGTGGATCTTTCTGAGGACCTGCGGAATCGCGAGGATCTCAGTCTAGACTATCTATTGAAGAACACGAGAATCCTGATGGGTGCCGTGGCCCATGAAATTCGAAACCTGTGCGGTGCAGTGCTTGTCGTACACAAGAACCTCTCCCGAGTTAAGGAGCTTGAATCGAACGAGGACTTTAACGCCTTAGGCAACTTGATCCAGAGCCTGGAAAGAGTATCGGCATTGGAACTGGGCTCCGGTTCAGATCAGAATGGGGAGGTGGTTGAACTCACCTCCGTGCTCGACGAATTGCGGATTCTGATCGAAACCGACTATCACGAGTCCGATATCGAAGTGCAATGGAATGTCCAGGGATCCATGCCATTGGTTTGGGCTGATCGGTACGGGCTCATTCAGGTTTTCTTGAACCTGGCCAAGAATAGTCGCCGGGCCCTGGCTTCTACCGGGACGAAGCGACTTCGAATTGCGGCACGAGAAGAGCAGGGGATGGTCACAATTCGATTCGAAGATACAGGAACGGGCATCGCTTCGCCAGAAAACCTCTTCCGACCGTTCCAACGCGGCGCCAAGTCCAGCGGTCTCGGACTGTACGTTTCCCGCGCGATCATGCGCAGCTTTGGCGGAGAACTCAGCTACGAGCCGAGATCGGAAGGTTGCTGCTTCACTGTGATCTTGCCTTTACGCACCGCAGCAGAGGAGGGGGCAGCCAATGCCTGAGCCTGCAGGAAAGACAATTCAAATTTTGTTGATCGACGATCATGCTTTGTTTCGGGAGAGCGTGAGTCGGCTCCTACGAGTGGAGCCTGGGTTCGAGGTTGCTGCTCACTGCGGGACAATTGAAGAAGGTCTGCAGGTTCTGAGCCAGAAATCGGTTGATTTGGTACTGCTCGATTTCGACCTTGGCGAGCGCGATGGCAGACAATTTGTCCGATCGGCGAAGGAAAACGGCTTCCAGGGAAACATTCTCGTCGTCACCGCAGGACTGGAGGGGAGTGCGGCAGCCGACCTGATCCGGGCTGGAGTTTCTGGCGTCTTTCGGAAGCATGATTCTGCCACGCTCCTTGTCCAGGCAATCCGCGACGTAGTCGCTGGCAAAGTATGGTTTGATCGAGAGCAGCTTCAGAGTGCTCTGACGAATGGATTTGCAACTTCGCGGGAGAATCGAACCGCGCGGTTTACCGAACGCGAACAGCAGGTGCTCTCGGGAGTATTCGAGGGTCTCGCGAATAAAGAGATTGCGGCGCGAATCGGGGTATCGGAGAGCTCAGTCAAAGCCACCCTTCAGCAACTGTTCTCCAAGACCGGCGTCCGGATGCGCAGTCAATTGGTGCGCATCGTTTTAGAGCAGCATCGAGATCAGCTCTAGTTGCAGCAACTGTTATGGCATTGAGCCGCCCGCCAAAGGATTTCTGCTGGCCCGCCTGACTGGCATCGGCGCGGAACCATTTCCGGCCAAGCGTCGTATACGATTACAGTGTGGACCGCACAGACCCTACAACGACGAAACAGGTGGTTGCGCGGAGGAGCGTCCAGAGGTTTGCCACCTTGCGAGTTGGAGAACAACTCAGGCGTCACGGCACCGTGTTCCGCGACCCGGCGTTCGAGGCTCTGGCAGCATTACGTGCACACAAGCTGCGTTCTGCGCTGACCCTGCTTGGCGTCACTTTGTCGGTGTCGGTGCTCATCCTTGTCGTGTCGATTATCACGGGGGCGAACCTTTACATTGAGCATCGCGTTGCCAATCTCGGGTCCAATGTCTTTCTCGTGCTTCGCTTTCCCATTATCACCAATCAGCAGGACTTGCTCAAAGCGATGCGTCGCAACCGGTATGTCACTTGGGAAGACTTCGAGGCTCTGCGTGATGGCATGAAGCTGCCTCGCGCCGTTGGTCTGGAGACGCGAACCGTCGGCAAGGTCCGCCTGGGAACACAAGCGTTGGACGACATTAATGTCCGCGGGGTGACGGCCAACATCGCCGATATGGATGTGGAGGAAGTCGAAACCGGTCGCTACATCACGGATGCGGACAATGAAGGCAGAGCGGAGGTCGCTTTTATCGGACAACAAATCGCCGAAAAGCTGTTTCCTGCGGTCGATCCCATCGGCAAGACGATTTACGTCGATGGCCGTGGCTTCCTGGTGGTCGGGGTAGCCAGGCCGATTGGAACCGTCTTCGGGCAATCACAGGACAATTTTGTCTACGTCCCGATCCGGACGTTCTTGAAACGGTATGGCGAACACGGGCAAGGACTGGATCTGGCCATCAACATCCGGGCGCGCGGCCCGGAGTGGATGCAGGAGACCGAGGATGAAGCCCGCACCATGATGCGCGGCCGCCGCCATCTCGATCCCACGGCTGATGACAATTTTGGCATTCTGGCGTCTGACACGATTATGGGGTTATGGAATAACCTGACTGGCGCCATCGCCAAGACTATGGTCGGAGTGGTTTCGGTGTTCCTGGTCATCGGCGGCGTGGTGATCATGAATGTAATGCTGGCCAGCGTGACGGAGCGCACCCGTGAGATTGGCGTGCGCAAATCGCTCGGAGCGCGAAGACGAGACATCCTGATGCAGTTCCTGGTGGAATCCGCGGTGATGGCAGCCGTGGGAGGAGCGATAGGCATTGCCATTGCCTATCTTCTCTCCACGCTGGTGAGAGTGCTCACGCCCGTGCCAGCCCAAGTGCCCATCGGCGCGGTGATTTTGTCGCTTGCCGTATCGACGACCGTGGGATTGTTCTTCGGGTTGTACCCCGCACACCGGGCTGCCAAGCTCGATCCTATCGAGGCTCTGCGCTTTGAGATTTAGGCTTGAATCTTTATAGAGGTTGCAACCGTGCGGATTGAAATCAGCGAAAGCACGCGCATGGCATTTGATTCTCTTCGCCAGCACAAGATGAGGTCGCTGTTGACTGTCTTGGGCGTGGTCATCGGGATCATGGCCATCGTGGCCGTAGCCTCCATCATGGTGGGTTTGGACCGAGATATTCGCGGCTTTCTCGATCAATATGGCACCGATACACTGTTCGTTTTTCGCTGGGACTTCGGTTTTCGAGGCACGCTGACAGCGGAAGAACGCAACCGCAAGCCGCTGACGTACGAAGACACCATGGCTATTCTGGATGAGTGCCCCGACGTGAAGGACGTGACGGTGGAGATCTCCCCACGAGTGGAACCGGGCAAGCCCTTCACCGTGGTGCCCGCGCGATACAAAGGGAACGAGGTGTACGGGATTCAATTTACTGGTGCCATTCCGTCCTACGAATGGGTCTACAACGCGAACCCTGAGAAAGGTCGGTTCTTTACCGAACCGGAAAACCTGCATCACATGGATGTGGCGGTAATCGGTCACGACTTGGCCGAGGGACTATTCCACGCGGAAGACCCGCTGGGCAGGTCCATCGAGGTCGGAGGCGCTTTCTACCGGGTCGTCGGTGTGCTGGAGAAGCGTAAAGGTCAGTTCTTTAAAGATGAATCGGCGGACAAAGTTGTGGTCGTGCCGTACGGAGCGTACCGCAAACATAATCCGCAGGACGACGAACTCTTCATTGGCGCGCAAGCGCATCCGGGCAGAAAGGCCCAGGCGGAGGACGAAATCATCGGCCTGCTGCGGCGGCGCAGACATGTTGCGGCCGATAAGCCGAATAATTTCGCGATTTCCAGTTCGGAGGAGATTGCGCGCCAATTCCGCCAGATCACGGGAGCGATTGCCATTGCAGTGGTCGTGATCAGTTCCATCGGGCTCCTTATCGGTGGAGTTGGCGTGATGAACATCATGCTCATGTCGGTCACCGAACGCACGCGCGAAATCGGAGTGCGCAAGGCCATCGGCGCCCGACGCCGAGATATCGTCCGCCAGTTCCTCACAGAAGCCATCACTCTGACGGGCACTGGGGGAATCATCGGTGTTTCACTAGGAGCGGGGATCAGCTTCTTGATCAATAAGCTATTGCCAAGTTTGCCTTCGGCGGTGCCGCTATGGTCGGTCATCGCTGCTGTGACAGCTTCGATGAGCATCGGACTATTCTTTGGGATTTATCCTGCCATAAAAGCCTCGCGACTAGATCCTGTGGATGCGTTGCGCTACGAGTGAAGTAAGCCCGACACTATGTTGCCTGGGATCAGGACCGACAGGTCTTCATCGATGCGTTTGATCATAGGAAATCTTCCTCCCTTCAATCCGTCTATTCGACGGAAGCGAGGTAGTGGACAGGCCTAGCAGTAACGGCCTTTTGTCGGGCTCAGACAGCCTAACCCCAAGCACGGGGTGCATGTTCCATCCGGTCCTGTTCTCACCCCCTTTCATTCGTTGACGGGCGGATGCCGCGTCCGTAAGATGAAGCGACTCAAAAGCGCACTTCTGATGATCGGCCAAACCATCTCTCACTACCGCGTTGTGGAAAAGCTCGGAGGCGGTGGTATGGGCGTGGTATACAAGGCCGAAGATCTAAAACTCGGGCGCTTTGTCGCATTAAAGTTTCTGCCGGACGAACTCGCCAATGATCCGCTGAGCCTGGAACGCTTTCAGCGGGAAGCTCGCACTGCCTCAGCGTTAGATCACTCGAACATCTGCACTACCTATGAAATCGGAGAGCATGAGGGTCGTCCTTTCATCGCCATGCAGTATCTGGAAGGTGTGACCTTAAAGTACAAAATCGCGGGGCGGTCGCTCGACCCGGAAATGGTAATTGACGTCGGGATCCAGCTTGCGGACGCTCTCGATGCCGCGCATGCCAAGAACATTATTCATCGCGACATCAAGCCTAGCAATATTTTCCTGACGGCACGCGGACAGGCAAAGATTCTTGACTTCGGGCTGGCAAAGGTGACTTCCCGTCTTGCCTCCAACTCAGGCTCGTCGGCAACGTCGGGGCTAAGTGTCACGCAGGAGCATTTGACTAGTCCGGGTTCTGCCTTGGGAACCATTGCCTTCATGTCACCAGAGCAGGCCTTGGGAAAGGAGCTGGACGGGCGCACTGATCTTTTTTCTTTCGGCGCGGTGCTCTATGAAATGGTGACAGGCGCCCCGCCCTTCAGGGGCGACACGACGGCGGCGATCTTTGATTCTATTCTGCATCGCGCTCCGGTCGCGCCGGTGCGGCTCAGTCCCGGTGTTCCCGCGGAACTCGAGCGCATCATCAACAAGGCGCTGGAGAAAGACCGGAACTTACGCTATCAGCACGCGGCGGACATCCGCACCGACTTGCAACGGCTGAAGCGAGACAGCGAGTCGAAGCGAAATGCCTTCATCGACAGTGATTTGAATCAGACTGACTTGATCCACGCTGACTTGATCCACACTGACTTGACCACGGAGCAGGGCGCAGTCGGAGGGCAGCCTGGAAGTTCGAGTGGTGCGAGAACGGCCGGCCCGCCGCCCACCAGTGGCGGGACGAGCGCCGCTCAAGTGGGAGTGAATCGCCCGGCGGCCGACGCGGGGCGGCCGGTTCCCGGCCCTGCGGGACGAAGTGTATCGCGCATAGTAATTCCAGCGTCAGCGGTATTGCTCGCGCTGCTGGCCGCCGCCTTTCTTTATCTCCATTTTCGCAAGCCGCCGCGGCTCACTGATAAGGACGTTATGGTGATCGCAGACTTCAGCAACACCACTGGCGATCCAGTATTCGACAGCACTCTGAAAGAAGCTTTGGCGGTCGATCTGGAACAATCGCCTTTTCTTAACGTCGTGTCGGAACGGAAGCTGAGCGAAACCCTGAAACTGATGGGAAGAACCAGCGGCGAACGAGTGACGCGGGACGTGGGACGCGAAGTTTGCGCGCGCACAGGAAGCACGGCGTTGCTGGCGGGATCGATCGCGAGCCTGGGAAGCCACTACGCGATTGGTCTGCAGGCCATGAACTGCCGGACGGGCGACGTGCTCGGAGCGACTGAGGCGGAGGCAGAGAGTCGCGAGAAAATACTGCAGACGCTCGGCCAGGAAGCCGCTGCGTTGCGCGGCAAGCTGGGCGAATCTCTGGCGTCGGTCCAGAAATTTGACAAACCGCTCGACGAAGCCACCACGCCGTCCCTCGAAGCACTGCAGGCCTATACGGAGGGCGACAGACTATCCCGCGAAAGAAGCGATACGGAAGCTCTTCCCTTCCTCAAACGGGCGGTAGAACTCGATCCCAATTTTGCTCGTGCTTATGCCTCGCTGGGTGTGCGCTACAACAATTCCGGCCAAGCCAGTCTGGCCCTTGAGAACGTCCGCAGAGCTTACGAATTGCGCAACCGCGTCAGCGAACGGGAGAAATACTATATTACTTGCACCTATTTCACGCTGGTCACGGGCGAGCTGGAAAAAGCCATTCAGCAATATGAGTTGTGGATACAGGATTACCCGAGAGATTACATTGCCGCAACCAATCTCGGAGTGAATTATTTCACGCTGGGACAGTTCGAGCGAGCGGCCGCAGTGACGAGAGACGCACTGCGGCTCGAACCTGCTTCCATAGTGGGCTACAACAATCTTGGGGTTGCTTATTTTTCCATGAATCGGCTGGACGAGGCGAAATCGGCATTCGACGAAGCCCTCGCTCGAAAACTGGATGGCCCCTACTTGCGGCAATCCATTTATTACCTCGACTTCTTGCGCAAAGATGCGGCTGGCATGCAGCAGCAGTTCGCGTGGGCTGCGGGCAAACCGGGTGCCGAGGACATCCTGCTGTCGGCTGAGTCGGACACGCAGGCCTATTATGGACGTTTACAGAAGGCACGGCAGTTGTCGGCCCTAGCAGAAGAATCCGCTAAGCGGAACGACTCCAAAGAAACGGCGGCGTTCTGGCATGGGAACGAGGCCCTGAGGGAAGTTGAGTTCGGCAACGCAGGCGATGCCCTCAAGCAGGCGCGCGCGGCTCTGGAACTCGCGCCCGGACGAGATGTGAAGGTGCAAACAGCGTTGGCATTGGCCCGCGGCGGCGATGTATCGAACGCGGAGAAACTGGTGGAGGCGCTCAATCAAGAGTTCCCGCTGGATACACTCATGCAAAATTATTGGCTGCCCACGGTGCGGGCAGCGATAGCGTTGCAGCGGCACGATTCCGCCAAGGCAATCGAGATTCTGCACCCATCCGTCCAATACGAAGCAGCAGATCCGCCGCCGTTCGCGTCGGGGACAATGTATCCCGTTTACTTGCGTGGCGAAGCTTATCTCAGTGCCGGAAAAGGCGCCGGAAAAAGTTCCGGAGAACCGGATGCGGAAAATGGCAGACTGGCAGCAGCAGAGTTTCAAAGGATTCTCGATCATCCCGGTGTGATCGTGAACTTTCCGTTGAGTGCCTTATCCCATCTCGGCCTGGGACGGGCGCGTGCCCTCACTGGCGACACGAGCGGGGCACGCACCGCGTACCAGGATTTTTTCGCCCTCTGGAAAGACGCCGATCCCAATATCCCCATCCTCAAGGAAGCTAAAGCGGAGTATGCCAAGCTGCAATAGGCGCGGGGAGTGCGGCGACAATGTCCAAAATCCTCCAAAACATGTGTTCCCCGCTCCGTGCCGCGGGAGATGCCTTTCGTATTTCGGACATCTTTGTCCAACCGGTCATTTCCGTCCGCAACGCGGGAATTACATCCATGCGCCGAGCACATAATACAGCGCATAATAAGATGACAAGAAAAGCTGTTTACCTATCCAACCGTTCCCAGTCATCCGACAGACTGAAAATGGGGGAATGTTCCTGCGGCTATTGGAGAAATTCTTGCATTCGGGCTGTATCGCGAAACGCTTCCGTGCCGCCACAGTCGGTGGCGGAGAATGCTCCGCACAGGTTTGCGTAGGCTAGGCACGTCGTGAGATCTGCCCCACGTAGAAATTGGTGGAGGAAACCGGCGTCGAAGCTGTCGCCCGCGCCAATCGAATCGACGACCGTTACCGGCACGGCGGGTGCGCTGAATCGGTGCCCATCCCGTATAGCAACGGCTCCGCTGGCGCCCATTTTTACCACGATGGTTTCCACCTTTTGTGCCAACCGAGAAAGCGCGCTTTCCAGGTCGTGAGCCCGGGACATCTTCATCGCTTCGTGTTCATTCGGCAGCAGGATGTCTACGTAAGGCAGGACCTCAAGGAAGCTGTCCCAGCGGTCTTCGGGATCATCGTTGGTGTCGAGCGAGGTGGTCAGGCCGGCGGACTTCATCCGCCGAAAGAGTTCTGGCACACGTGGCAACAGCTCACGCTGTAAAAACAGCGACGACATATGAAAGTGGCGCGCCGATGCCAGATAATCAAGGTCGAGATCCTCGAAGCGCAGCTCGGAGATTGTGCCCGGATACGTCAGGATGTGGCGCTGCGGCCCGTGGGGCAGAATGACGGTCACGCCGGACTTTGCGCCATGCGCGATGCCCGCCAGGTCTACACCGCGTTCACGCAGGCGTTCCACCGCGAGGGCTCCGAAAGGGTCATCGCCAACCTTGGTGACGAACCCCACGCGGCTTCCAAGAGCGGCGAGATTATGCGCCAGGATGGCCGAAGAACTGCCTAGCGTAATTGCAAAGCCGCTGGCCAGCAGTTCGCGTTCCGTGGGCATGTGTTCAGGCAAACCGTAGAGGATCAGGTCAAGATTGATCTCCCCCGCGATCGTGATATCAAGCTTGGACATGGAACAGGCTTTGTTGGCTTACTGCCAGTTACTAACTGCTAGTTCTAGTGGCCATCCGCGAGTTCGACCACGCGCGTCAGATTCTTCGGCGAGTCGGGATTGAGGCCCTTCTTGAGCCCGTAGTAAACCCCGTACAGTTGACCCCAGATCGCGAAAGCCGCGGGGCGCGCGTACTCCGGCGACGGGAGGCCAAGTTCGATGGCGAAGTCAGAGGCACGCTGAGCCCGGTTATCGACGCGATTCGCAATCACCATCGTGGCCGCGCCCAGAGCTTTCATTTCTTCGAGCAATTCGACTTCCGCGTCGTAAGAAGTTTCCGACATAACGAAGGTGATCAGCATCTGTGGACCTGCGATCGATTTCGGACCGTGACGGAACTCCAGAGAGTGAAATACCTGGGCATAGGAGCACGATGATTCAGTCACCTTCAACATGCACTCCGAGGCAATGCCGAACAGTGGGCCCTGCGCCAGGAAGACAAAATCCGAAAAACTGCGGGACTCGACAAACAACCGCAGCCGCTGCGGAATGTCTTTCAGGAGGGGCTCGACCTGTTGTGGGAGCTCGAGTAATGCACCAAGAAACACTTCATTACCCGAGACCGTTGCCGCGAGGTATTGCAGCGCCAGCAGCATGGATGTGAACGATCGCGTCATGACCGTGCTCTGTTCGTCGGCGTCGAGAAGATTCAACGTCACGCTGCAGGCGGGCTCCAGCGGCTGGCCGTCGGCACAGGTGATGGCAACGGTGCGAAGATTGTGATCTTTCTCCAGTATCTGCGCGGCGCGGACTGCCTCCGAGGTACGGCCGGAGCGCGACACCACAACTGGAACATAGTCTCGTCCGGCGTGCAGAGTTAGTCCAGGATACATCAGCAGATCCGAAGCGGGGACGGACCGCGCGGGCAGGTTGAGATAGTTGAAAGTCGATGCAGCGGCCTGCGCAAGATAGTAACTCGTTCCACAGCCTACAAAGATCCACTCCGCTCCTGGCCGCGCCATTTGAACGGCTGCACGAAGTTCCGCGCTGATCGCCAGCTTTGCCAGACACGTTCTCCAGCACTGGGGCTGAGAAAATATCTCGCTCAGCGTGTGCTGGCCCTGCTCTGTGATTTCTGCCGATTTCATTGGGTCTGTTTGACTCCGATCACACCAACGTCACTTTTACTCCTGCCTCTTTCAGCGCGCACAAATCTGATTTCGGGATTTGCTTGTCGGTAATTACTTCATGCACAGTCGTGACCGGCATGATATTGCACAGGCTGCGCCGGCCGAACTTACTCGAGTCGCAAACTGCAATCGTCCTGCGGGCAATCTCGACCATCGCTCGGTTCACTTCGGACTCCAATAAATTCGGAGTGAAAAGGCCAGCCTTGGTGTCGAAGCCATCGACGCCGAGGAACAAAATGTCGGCGCTGAGTTGGCGCAAAGTCCGCTCGGCCAGAGGACCGACCAGAGAAAACGAGTTCTTGCGCAGCATGCCTCCGGTCAGGATCACTTCGATGTGCGTGCCCGCCAGTTCGGCCGCGATGTTGATCGCGTTCGTGATCA
>JBEKQC010000024.1:0-73088 GCA_049520095.1 Terriglobales bacterium | reverse complement strand
CTTTCACCTTGACGCCCACCGGACAATCGATCGTGCATGTTGCTTTGGGGCACTCCAGGCAGCGCTGCGCTTCCTGCCGCGCCAGTTCCTCGGAATAGCCCAGGTTCACTTCGGTGAAATTGTGGGCACGCTCCAGCGGGGACTGCTCCAGCATGTGCTGCCGGGGCACCTTCATCCGCTCTTTTAATGGTAAGACATTCAACGAGGGGGTCTTAGTGGGTTGTGTCACTGGGTGTCTCCTTGCAACGCGCATGCGCCGGTCTGTCCGGCATGAACGGCTTCGAGCTGCTTTTCGGGGTCGTGCTGGAATTCTTCCATCGATTTCTGCTCCGCCGTCCGATACATCGAATTGCGCTGCACCAGCACGGAGAAGTCAACGCGGTGCGCGTCGAACTCGGGACCGTCCACGCAGGCGAACTCACTCTTTCCGTCAACCAGCACGCGGCAGCCGCCGCACATGCCCGTGCCGTCGATCATGATCGGGTTCAGGCTGACGATGGTGCGGATGTGTTCCTTCCGCGTCATCTCCGCCACCGCTCGCATCATGGGGATGGGACCGATGGCCAGCACCAGGTCGATGCGCGTGCCGTTCTCAATCAACTGTCGAAGCTTGTCGGTAACGAAACCTTTGTCCGCATAGCTTCCGTCATCCGTCGTGATCATCAACGCATCGCTGGATTCGCGCAGTTCGCGCTCCAGAATGACAAGTTCTTTATTGCGCGCGCCTACGATGGAGATTACGCGATTGCCGGCTTTCTTCAACGCCACCGCTGTCGGATAGGCCATCGCCGTACCCACGCCGCCGCCCATCACCACCACGGTGCCGAATTTCTCGATCTCCGACGGCTTTCCCAACGGCCCCACCACGTTCAGGATGGAATCGCCAGTGTTCAGGGCATTGAGAAGGCTCGTAGTTTTGCCGATCGACTGCACCACAATGCGAATGGTGCCGCGCTCGGGATCGGCATGTTCGATGGTGATCGGAATCCGTTCGCCCTGCTCGTACAGCCGCAGGATTACGAACTGTCCCGGTTTGTACTTATGTGCAATGCGTGGCGCCTCGATGACGAACCGCTTGATGCCGGGCGCCAGGAACTCAGCGTGTTGGATTTTGAACATGGGTGCGGAATTTTCCTTACAGGCTATTGTCCGGAATGCCCAGCCAAGAGGCTGTGACACTCGTCACTCGCGAATGCGAGCAAGATCACAGGCTGTCCCTAACGCATACTCCAGCGTGGTTTTAGCTCGTCACACACCTATCTCGCTAGGCGTCGTTCCTAAGACTTCGCGCATCACACTTGGAGCGCGTGCTTCAGACCTTTGACGGCGCGCATGTATTGGGCGCGCTCGAAGGCTCCCGGATCGGGGCAGCGGAGCTGGCTCATGCTGCCTTGCAGCTGTTGCACAGACTCATATTCGTGCTCCTCCATCCACTCCAGAACGCCTTGCTCGATATGACGAAGATGTCCGATGCCATTGCGCAATAGAACGGAACACAACATAGTGACATCGGCGCCAACCATCAGAAGCTTGATCACATCTTCAGGGCCATGCACGCCGCTGGTCGCTGCCAGGCTGGCCCGGATGCGGCCATAAAGTATTCCGATCCAAGTCAGGGGCAGCCGTAAGTCCTGAGGGGTGCTGAGCAGCACGTTGGGTTTGATTTCCAATTCTTCCAGGTCGATATCGGGCTGGTAGAAGCGATTGAACAGTACCAGGCCGTCGGTGCCCATCTGGTCGAACCGTTTTGCCATATTGGCCAGATTGCTGAAAAAGGGGCTGAGCTTGGCGGCTACCGGAATTTGGACGGAAGTCTTTATTTCGCGAAGAATGTCGGCGTAGCTATTCTCAATCTCGGAGCCAGAGACCTCCATGTTCGTCGGAATGGAGTAGATATTGCACTCGATGGCGTCGGCTCCGGCCTGCTCGATCTGCCTGGCAAACTTGGCCCAACCGCCCAGGGTCGCGCCGTTGAGGCTGGCGATGATCGGAATGTCCACCGCGTCCTTGGCTTTGCGGATGTGATTCAGATATTCCTCGGGTCCGGTGTGGAATTCGCTGGAGTGGGGAAAGTAAGTAATTGACTCGGCAAAGCTCTCCGTGCCGGCGTTGAGATGAAGCTCAAGCTCAAGGGCCTCCTTGTGGAGCTGTTCTTCGAACAGGGAGTAGAGCACAACCGCGGAGGCGCCGGCATCTTCGAGGCTGCGGATTCCGCTGATTTCGTGCGAGAGCGGGGATGCGGAGGCAACCAGCGGTGTGCGCAACTCCATGCCAAGATATCGTGTGCGTATGTCCATAATCTCCCTCTTAGTTCCGTGAATCCGATCTGTGAATCGCCGTTCTGTAGTCGCTTTCGCGTGGCCCGCTATTTTGCGGTTTCCACCGGCGCGGGCGGAGCGACGCGCGCCTCCGCTACAGCCGTAGCCTGAATTGACTTACGCTGCGCCAGATATTCGTACAGGCGATAACGAGTATCAGCATCCTGCTGCGCCTCCTGCCACAGAAGTTTCGCGTGTTCAGGGTTGCTCTTTTGGAGCATCTTGAAGCGCGTCTGCTGCTGCAAATAGTCGCTGACCTTGCGCGTCGGCGTGCGCGAATCGAGTGTCAACGGGTTCTGTCCGGCGAGGGCACGCTCCGGATGGTAGCGGTAAAGCAGCCATTGACCCGAATCAACTGCGACTTTCTGGTCTGACATTGCCGTCGTCATGTTGATGCCGTGCGCGATGCAGTGGGAGTAGGCAATGATGATGCTGGGGCCGTCGTATGCTTCCGCTTCCAGGAACGCCTTGAGCGTATGTTCGTCCTTGGCGCCCATGGCCACACTGGCTACATAAACATTGCCATAGCTCATGGCCATCAGCCCGAGATCCTTCTTCGGCGCTGGTTTGCCTCCTGCTGCAAACTTCGCTACTGCGGCCCGGGGTGTGGATTTTGACGCTTGCCCGCCAGTGTTGGAATAAACCTCGGTGTCGAGCACCAGCAGGTTCACGTTGCGGCCGCTGGCTAGCACGTGGTCTAGCCCTCCGTAACCGATGTCGTAAGCCCAACCGTCGCCGCCGACGATCCAGACACTCTTCTTCACCAGCATGTCGGCGACGGCCAGAAGTTGTTTGGCTTCCGGGGACTTCAGACCCTTCAGCTTTTCCTTCAGCAGCTCCACGCGCTGCCGCTGCTCAAAAATGTCGGACTCGTCTTTCTGCCTTTGTGTCAGCAAAGCTTTGGCGAGATCGTCTCCGATTGACGCAGACAGACGTTGCACCAACTCACGGGCGAATTCAGTTTGCTTGTCAATGGATAGCCTGAATCCCAGGCCGAACTCGGCGTTGTCTTCAAAGAGGGAATTCGACCAAGCCGGTCCGCGGCCGTCGGCATTCTTCGCCCAAGGTGTCGTTGGCAGGTTACCGCCGTAGATCGAAGAGCAGCCGGTTGCATTGGCGATCACCGAGCGATCTCCAAAGAGCTGAGACATCAGTTTCAGATAGGGCGTTTCGCCGCATCCGGAACAGGCGCCGGAAAATTCAAACAAGGGTTCCTGCACCTGTTGCTGGCGGATATTCGTGATTTTGATCTTGCGGCGATCAAGCTCTGGAATCTTGAGAAAAAAATCCCAATTTTCACGCTCGGGCTCGCGCAATGGCGGTTGCGCCACCATGTTGATGGCTTTCAGGCGAGTCTCGCTCTTGTTCTTCGCCGGACAAATATCGACGCAGATGCCGCATCCAGTGCAGTCTTCCGGCGCAACCTGGATGGTGTATTTCTGGCCCAGCCAGTCTTTGTCTTTGTCGCGCACCTCTGTGGACTTGAAGGTTGCAGGCGCACCTGCCAGCTCTTTCGAGTCGTAAACCTTGATGCGGAGCACGGCGTGCGGGCATACCATAGCGCATTTGCCGCACTGAATGCAGGTCTTCGTATCCCACTCGGGAATCTCGAGCGCGATGTTGCGCTTTTCCCATTTGGCGGTGCCGGTGGGGAAGGTTCCATCGACGGGGAAAGCGCTCACGGGGATCTCGTCGCCGTGGCCGGCATAGATCACGCCGAGCACATCGCGCTCGAACTTGGGCGCGCCTGCCGCGAACGCGGCCGGCATTTCAGTGTGACTTGTCACTTTATCCGGTACGCTGACTTCAAACATGTGAGCCAATGTTTCATCCACGGCGCGCAGGTTCTGCTGTACGACCTCGTCACCCTTCTTGCCGTACGTGTCGCGGATGGACTGGCGAATGGCGTCGATGGCTTGTTCGCGAGGCAGGACTCTCGAGATGGCAAAGAAGCACGTCTGCAGAATGGTGTTCATGCGCGAGCCCATGCCGGTCTCGCGAGCTACCTGATAGGCGTCAATGATGAAAAACCGGGCCTTCTTGGCGATCAGTTGTGTCTGGACTTCGCGCGGCAGTTGGTCCCAGACCTCATCCTTATTAAAGGGACTATTGAGCAGGAAAACGCCGCCGGGAACCAGGGCGCCAAGCATGTCGTAACGCTCGAGGAAAATCCATTGATGGCACGCCACGAAGTTAGCCTTCGAAACCAGGTAGCTTGATCGAATCGGTTGCGGCCCAAACCGCAGATGCGACACGGTCATCGCGCCCGATTTCTTGGAGTCGTAGACGAAGTACCCCTGCCCGTAGTTCTCCGTGTTTTCGCCGATGATCTTGATTGAGTTCTTGTTCGCGCCCACCGTACCATCCGCGCCCAAGCCGTAGAACATGGCTCGCACCACGCTCTCGGGCTCGATGGAGAAATCGGAATCGTAATCGAGACTGGTATGGGTGACGTCGTCTTGAATTCCGACGGTGAAGTGGTCTTTCGGATTTGGCTTCGCCAGATTGTCGTATACGGCTTTGACCATCGCGGGTGTGAATTCTTTGGAGGAGAGACCGTAACGTCCACCGATGATTTCCGGCGCGACCTTCAGAACTCCATAGCCCAGCTTGATTCCTTCGTGAATCCCGCTAACCACGTCAAGATAGAGCGGCTCTCTCCCGGCGCCGGCTTCCTTGGTGCGATCAAGGACGGCAATCTTGCGCACGGTTGCCGGCAGCGACTCGATGAATCGCTTCACCGAAAACGGACGGTACAGCCTGACTTTCAGCAAGCCAACTTTCTCGCCGGTCTGATTTAGATGGTCCTGGTTCAAATAATCAACGGTCTCGTGAGCGGTCTCGGCGCCGGAGCCCATCATCACGATCACGCGCTCGGCGTCGGGCGCGCCCACGTAATCGAACAGGTGATAGGAACGCCCCACGACCTGGGAAAACTTGTCCATGACCGTCTGGACCTTATCCGGACACGCCTCATAGTAAGGATTGCAGGCTTCTCGCGCCTGAAAGTAAACGTCCGGATTCTGAGCGGTACCCCGCAACACGGGATGATCCGGAGAAAGCGCTCGCTGCCGGTGCTCGACGACACGATCCATGTTGATCAGGGCATGCATGTCGTCTTCGGTGAGCATTTCGATCTTGTTGACTTCATGCGACGTGCGGAAGCCGTCAAAAAAATGCAGGAAAGGGATGCGGGTTTCGAGCGTGGCCGCATGCGCGATCAGCGCTAGGTCCATGGCCTCCTGGACAGAGTTCGACGAGAGCATCGCGAATCCCGTAGTTCTGCAGAACATCACATCCGAGTGATCGCCGAAAATCGAGAGGGCGTGGGTTGCAACCGTGCGCGCGCTGACGTGAAAGGCTGTGGGCGTGAGTTCGCCCGCGATCTTGTTCATGTTTGGGATCATCAAAAGCAGACCTTGCGACGCCGTGAAGGTCGTGGACAGGGCCCCGGTCTGCAGCGCGCCATGAACGGCCCCCGCCGCGCCACCTTCGCTTTGCATTTCGATCACGTGGGGTATGCTGCCCCAGATGTTCGGTACACTTTCCGACGACCATTGGTCGGCCCATTCGCCCATGTTCGACGATGGCGTGATGGGATAGATGGCGATGACCTCATTGAGGCGGTAGGCGACATACGCGACTGCCTCGTTGCCGTCCATGGTCTTGAACTTACGCTTCATGACATCCCCTTCTGAACTTCTCTGTGACTCGGACCGCCCTGAAGAATGGCTAACGCTTACCTAGAGAATGCCGGAACGGGGGCGATGTTGTCGCGAACATGGCTCACACGGACGTGTGATCCACGTCACAAAGGGAGAAATGAGGAGTGGAAACTCTTGCCGGTGGAGAGCCGGGCATCCCCGCCCGGCTGGACCCATCGGCTCCGCTCAGGGCAGGCTCGCGGGGGCCCGTTCCTCCACTAAATCGTTCAGAACACCAACAAGGCCCGAAGCGAAGTCATATCTTCATCCGCGCGAATAGCAAAGCCAAGACGTCTAAAAACGGCCTGCATCGCTATGTTGTCAGGCAACATCTCCGCGGTCACTTGGCTTACCTTTTCATCACGGGCAATCTGGACGACACGGCGGAGTAATTCATGTCCCAAACCCAGCTTTTGATACTGATCTGTAACCAGTGCCGCGACTTCCGCTTCATTCCTGGTGTGAAGTTTGTTCATACGGCCAACGCCAATGATCCGGCGCTCTCCCGTGCTGGGATCGGTGTGCTCGGCGACCAACGCCATTTCACGGTCGTAATCGCCGAAACAGATGCGCAACAGCCGCTCATGCGCCACCCGCCTGCTCAGGCTGAGAGAGCAGAAGTAGCGTAAATAGACGCTGCGATCGGAGAGCGTCTCGTGAAATTTAGCGATCAGCGGTTCGTCCTCGGGGCGGATCGGGCGGATGGTCACTTGAGTTCCATCCTTCATCGTCCACGGCGAGACATACTGCGAAGGGTAGGGCCGGATCGCGGGCTTGGGCAACTGGTCGAGGGTCAAGGCGGGCCCGTGTAGCACGATTCTGGCATCGAGGGCCAGCAGGCGCTCCGGCGAAGCGAGTAGGGGATTGATATCAATTTCCGCGATCCACGGCTGCTCGAGTACGAACTGACTGAAGCGGACCAGCAGGTTCTCCAGCGCTACCATGTTCACTGGTTTGCGTCCGCGGACTCCCCGGAGCGCGGAGAAGATCTTGGTTTGCTCCATCATTCTTTGCGCCAGTGTCGTGTTCAGCGGTGGAAGCGCCAGGGCGTGATCTCCGTACACTTCGACCAGCAGGCCACCAGAACCGAACAGGATGACGGGCCCAAACTGTGGGTCCACGCTGCTGCCGAGGATCAAATCGTAGCCATCGAACCGCACCATGGGTTGTACCGTGACCCCGGAGAATTGTTTGAGGCCAATTTTCTCCGCAACCGAAGACTGGATGGCGCGATAGGCGGAGCGGACTGCGGCCTCATCGCGCAAGTTCAGCTTGACGCCGCCCACATCCGTCTTGTGCGTGATGGTTTCGGAAAGGACTTTCAGCACCACTGGAAAGCCAAGTTGCGAAGCAATCGCGGCCGCCTCGTCCTCGCTGGCCGCGGCGCGCGTTTCCACAGTGGGGATGCCGTAGAGCGATAACAGCTGTTTCGATTCCACCTCGTTGAGCAGAACGCGGCCCCGCTTCCTCGCATTCTGAATGAATTGCTCGACCTGATTGCGGGATGCGTTTTCTTCCGAGGCTTCCGCGAGTGTGGGAGTTTCGTATAGCCCGCGCAGGTTGTAGGTATAGCGCCACATGTAGGTGAAGGCCCGCGCGGCCGTGTCGGGATATGGGAACGTTGGAATGCCGGCGGAATTCAGCACAGCTTCGCCGGCGGCAACGCTGTTTCCTCCCATCCAACTGGCCAGCACCGGCTTGCCAGATTTGGCATAAGGCTTCATACGTTCTGCAACCTGCGAAGGATCGGCCATTGCCTGCGGGACAAGGATGACCAGGAGTCCATCACTGTTCGGGTCTTGCGCGGCAATTTCGAGGGCGCGAACATAGCGCTCGGAATCGGTATCGGCGAGAACATCAATGGGATTGTTATGACTCCAAAAGGTAGGGAGAAATTCATTCAGGCGCTGCAGGCTCTCTGGGGAAAGCTCAGCCAGTTCTCCGCCATTGGCCACCAGGGAATCGGTGGCCAAGACTCCAGGCCCGCCCGCATTGGTCAGAATCGTAAGCCGCGGACCTTTGGGGCGAGGCTGTCTGCCGAGTACCTCCGCCATATAGAAAAGGTCCGCGATATTGTGTACGCGCAAAACTCCCGAGCGGCGGAAGGCTGCGTCCAGCACTTCGTCGCTGCCCGTGAGCGCGCCGGTGTGCGAGGCTGCAGCCCGCGAGGCCGCTTCCGAGCGGCCGGCTTTGATCACGATGATCGGCTTGCTGAGCGCGACTTCGCGGGCCGCCGATAAGAACGACCGCGCGTCTCCCACGGATTCCATGTAGATCAGGATGCTCTTGGTGTGCGGGTCGTCGCCAAAGTAGTAAATCAAGTCGCCCCAATTAACATCCAGCATCGAGCCAGTGGAAACGATCGCGCTGAAGCCAACTTGTTCGCGGGCACTCCAGTCGAGGATCGCGACCAAAAGCGCTCCACTTTGACTCAGAAACGCGACGTTGCCTGCTCTAGGCGCATCTTTGACAAAAGTGGCATTCAACCCTACCGTCGGGTTCATAATGCCCAGGCAATTGGGGCCAATCAAGAGCATGGAACCGCGCCGCAACTGCTCTTGAATTTGCCGTTCGAGTGCGGCGCCGTCCGTGCCACGCTCCCTGAATCCAGCGGAAAGCACAACCGCAGCCTTGGCGCCGGCATCCACACACTCTCCAATGATCTGCGGGACCGTCGCCGCCGGGGTGGCAACTACAGCCAAATCCACGGGTCCAGGGACGTCGCGAATGTTCGCGTAGGTTTTGAGTCCCAGCACTTCCGGATGCTTCGCGTTGACGGCGTACACTTTTGCCCCAGACTTACCGTGCAACAGATTCTCCAGAACGGCGTGGCCCACGGTGCCGGGACGACTGGTCGCCCCGATGACGGCCACAGAGCCCGGAGCGAACATGGCGTCCAGGCCGTATCTCTGTGGTGCTGATTGCTGCTCTTCATTCGGCGATCGTCCCACGAGATCAGTCTCGGTCGAACTCATTAGCGCTCCTCATTCCTCGATCTTGCAAACGGCAAACGCCACACTCAAAGGATAGACTATCAGCGAAAATGTTTGGATCTCTTCGAGGTAAAGCTTCAAATACCGCGCCGCTGCTCTAACCGCGAACCGTGAGCACGGGACATGTGGCATGGGCCACAATGTGCTGGGCTGTGGTGTGAGCGAAATGGGTGACCGCGCTCACTACTCCATGCGCCGGTCGCGCACCCATAACGATCAGGTCTACTCCGTGGGCTCCGGAGAATCGTAGAATCAGCTCCGCCGGAGGGCCTGACTGAATGAAGTACTCCGGATGACACCACAGCTCAGTATCCCACGGGACCAGTTCCTGCAGCCGGCGGACCAGGAAGTCTGTATTCGATTCAGAACCCATCGTTCCGGCATGAGGCTGCTCCGCCTTCGACGGAGCGACGACGTGCAACAACGACAGGCGTGCCTGGTGTTCCTGAGCGAGGGAAATGGCATAAGCCGCGGCTGCCAGGGACTCCTCACCGAAATCGGTAGCCAGAAGAATTTGATCGAACTCGGCCACACTCTTCTGCTGGTGGACAACATTGGGCCCAACCGTGAGGACAGGACAAGAAGCCCGACGGAAGATCTTCTCGGCGATGGAGCCCATGAGCAGCTTGCGGGCGCCGGTACGGCCGTGACTGCCAATCACAAGGAGATCAATGTCATGCTCGCCGATAAGCTGGTTGAGTGCGTCCCAGACATCGCCTACTCCGGACAGTGCCTGGTGCGGCACCCCGCGGAGTTGTTCCTCAAGACGCTCGACTGCCTCTTGCTGCAATTGTTCTTCCCGTTGAACATGAGCCGGCCAAGTTTCCGGGGCAACGAAGAGGTAATCATCCGAAGAAAGGACGTGGGCACCGTATAACCGCGCCCCGTACTGATGAGCGATCGCCAATGCATAGGGAAGCGCTGCGTTTGAATGAGGAGAAAAATCCGTAGCAAACAAGATATTGTTGATCGCGATTCGCTTGCCGGCTTCCAAGGTTTTCATAGAGCGCCTCCACGATCTCCGATCTTTGGCCGCAGACCAACGCGCCGCAGCATCTTCCGTACCGCTCCCTTCTTCACCTGGCGCTTCCGCCGCGCACGGTAAGTACCGGGCAAGAAGCCTTAGTCAAGATGTGTGCCGTGGTGCTGGCAAGATGTGTCGCCATCCCCAGTTTGCCGCGTACGGGTCGTACACCGAGAACAATCAAGTCTGCCGCCTGATTTCCCGCGATTTCCAGGATTCGATCCGCCGGCGGGGCGAACTGCTGTCCAAACTCGAGCACGCATTCCGCATGACACCAAGGCTCGGCTTCCGCTGGAACCAGTTCTCTGAGCCGGCGCATCAGAGATGCCTTGACTTCCTTTAGGTCTGCGATACCTGCGGCAGGTTGCTCAACTACGTGGAGCAATGCCAGTTGCGCTTGATCTTCTTCGGCCAGCGAGACGGCATAGGGCAACGCGGCCAGGGAGTCTTCACTGAAATCCGTGGCGAAAACGATACGCTGAAATTGAATTCCGCCGTTCGGTTTGCAGGACACATTTGGTCCTATGGTCAGAACCGGACAAGGGGCGCGCCGAAAAACTTCCTCGGCGACAGAACCCATAAGTAATTTGCCCACGCCCGCCCGGCCATGCGTGCCGAGCACGAGCAAATCAATCTCGCGTTCTTCGATAATCTGCGCAATTGCGTTCGCGACGCTCCCTCTCGGGGTCAGCACGTTGTGAGGAATTGCTTGCAGCTGCTTCTCGAGCCGGTCGATATAAGGTTGAATCCTCTTGTCTTCTTCCTCGGCCACCGTCGGCCAGCTTTCCGGGGACATCAACACCAGTTCGGCCTTGGTGGGCATGACATGGGCGGCATGTAAAGTCGCCCCATACCGGCGCGCGACCGACAGGGCGTAGGGGAGCGCGGCATTCGAGCAGGGTGAAAAATCGGTGGCAAACAAGATGTTCTTGAGGGCGATCCGCCTACCCGCTTCCACTGGGTGCATAACACACCTCCAGAGAAATGTTTCTGCGGAGGAGGCGACCGCAATCCGGGGGCTGTCTCCTTCTCCGTGATGACCAGGTGATGCAGCAGCTCTCGCAAGCGCTACAACTATTGCGGCTTAGTGTTGTGTCGGCGCCCCTCCTCTTTGTCGGAAACCGTCAATGGTTGGCCAACTTCCACTCGCGATTGACCTACTTGCACGTGCGGTTCAAATTTCGGCTCGACGGAGAGCGCGCGAGACACCAGACAGAGCCCCTTGGCCTTGTGCAAAAGTTTGATGGCCCGCACATCGTCCTCTTCCTGCGGAACCATCAGATTCGCGCGAATCAGCACTTCGCCGAAGCTGTAGCCTGTGTCAGCCCGGCTGATATTGCCTTCCACTTCCACCTGTAGGTCGGTGTACTCAAACTTCGAATTTTCCGCGAGCGCCCGGAAGGTGGTCGTGTAGCAACTGGCGATCGCGCAGAGCAGCAAGTCCTCCGGTGTCCACCTGCCGTCCAAGCCGCCAAAAGCGGGCGGGGCAGCGAAATGGATGGCATTGGGTGCGGAACTGGATTTTGCAAGGCCGGTCCGGCCTGAGGCCCACCAGGCGACTACTCGAAACCGATGTGCTTCTTCCATGGTGTTATTACCTTCCTTATCCCCGCATTTTTAAAGTTACGCGGTTATCAAGCCTCAATAGGAAAGTTCGAAATTTACCGTGATCGTAGTTTCCACTTCCACCGGTTCCCCATTCAGCAGGTATGGACGATAGCGCCACTTCTTAACAGCTTCCAGGGTGGCCGGCACCAGCAGGGGATGTCCGCTTACCAACACCAGGTTCTGGATCTCGCCACTTTTGGAGATGATGGCGGCGAGCACTACCTGACCCTGGATGCGGGCCGATCGTGCCAGTGGCGGATACGTCGGTTCAATCTTCTGAATTAACCGCCCCTCCGTTACACCCTGAGAAACCCGAATGCGTTTGGTGGGCACCGGGGCTACCAGCTTTGGTACCGCCGCGGCGTTCGGGGTCGAACTGAGAATTCCACCGATTACTCCACCAAGCTGCCCACCGGGAATTCCACCGGGAACTCCTCCCGGAACTCCTCCGCCGGACAGGTCGGGCGGTGCCTCGTCTTCGCGAATCATCTGCACGTTTTGCGGAATCTTGCTGGGTGCGCGCAGGCGCCCGTTCAAGATGTCACTTTCCACCACCTTCACCACTTTGGCCGCGGCAACGGATGCGGCCGGCGGCGGTGGAGGTGGGGGCGGCGGCGCCATCAGAAACGTCAGCAATTGCTGCTGCGGCAGAACGTCAGTGAACATCAACGGAACGATGAGCAAGACTCCCAGCAGCAAGCACTGAACCACGAAGGAAAGTACTGCCGACACAGTGCGACGATGACGCTGCAGGTCGCTTGTTTCCAGCAGAACGTCGCTAAACAGCCTTTCCACTTGCACTTGTGCCGGGCGCGGCATTTGCCGCGGACGTTCCACTCCTACCGCTTTCTTGACCTCCGGCCCTTTAATTTCGGTTGCGGTGCTCATGGGAGACCTCCATCTGCACAGCTTCCCTAGACTCCCGTGCAGCTATATTGTTCCTCGCAGAGCGCTTTGCAGGCCATGCGTGAAGTCACGACATTTCGTGATCATGATCACAACGCGATCAGTGTTACAATTTTTGCGGAAAGCTTTAACGAATGCGGGCTCCCTACGGGCTGAACATCATCGACAACTGTCTTACCTGCCCAACGCGGGAAGAACACTTATTCTGCAATCTCCCGCCAGCGGCGGTGCAGAGATTGAATGAGATCAGATCCACCGCCGTCTACCCAAAATCCGCGATGCTGTTTATTGAGGGGCAGCAGCCACGCGGGGTATTTATCCTGTGCACCGGGAAAGCAAAGCTATCCACGTCATCGGCTGGGGGCAGAACCGTCATCACCAAGATCTCGGAAGCGGGAGATGTTCTTGGGCTCAGCGCCACGATTTCCAATCGGCCTTACGAAGTGACCGCCGAGATGATCGAGCCGGGCCAGGCAAATTTCATCACCCGGGACGCCTTGCTCCACTTCTTGCGTGAATATGGAGAGGTGGCGCTGCGCGTGGCGGAGCAGCTGAGCCGCAATTACTACACCGCGTATGAAGGGATCCGCACGCTGGGACTCACGAACTCCCCCTCCGAGAGATTTGCGCACCTACTGCTCGGATGGTCCAAAACGGCGGGGAATGGCGATCCCCTGCAGGTAAAGTTGACCATGACGCATGAGGAAATCGCCGAGATGATCGGCACGACCCGGGAAACTGTCAGCCGCCTTTTCTCGCAGTTTAAGAAGAAACAACTCGTGCAATTAAAGGGCGCGACTCTGATCATCCGCAACAAAGCCGCACTGGAAAAAATGGCCAACTCCTGACCACGAAACCTTCTGTTCCGTGTTGGCGCTACTCGCTATTGCGGGGGGCTAGCTGGCGTGCGCTTGGGTTTGCTCTGCTTCGATCCGGCGGATCTCACGGCGTAGCCAGTCGCGAAGGGTTTCTTCCATTTCTGTTCTTGTGCCGGTGCGGTAGAGGGAGTCGACCGTCTGACCTTTGTCGTTCAGCGGAATGAATCGGCATGGTACGTCTTGCTCGCGGAATTCAGCGGGAACCAGCTGCGTCAGCAGGCATTCGCCGCAGGGATGCGGCCGGGCGGCATCCCTGAAGTTCAGACAACTTGGGGAATCCTCAAAGATGTAGGGGGCGCGCCATAGCGCATGGGGCGAACGAACATATCCACCCTCTTCCAGGAATCTCAACTCGAACCGCAGGATTTCAAGGATGTTGCGGTTCTTCTGTGACATAATTGGACCTCCCCAACGATAGTATGAGGGAGCCCACCCGCGACCCATAGGATGGAGGTCACGAAGTTATGTGATCAGGATCACTTCTGATCACAACGCGGAAAAATTACCTACTTGCTTATGATTGGTATGACCACCGGTTCTTGAATAGGCGCAATCCCGCAGAAATATTCAGGCTGCTTTACCGAAAAGTCAGCGCTTCCCAAGGGACAACGCTTCGCGCTCTTGTCACACCTTCCTGGATGGTGCGCTAGTTGCTCCGAGAGCGGATTCCGCAACCGCCTGTTCGTAACCGACCGAGGCATGGTAGATTGCCCGGTCAAAGAATTGCTCAAGTAACTGCAGCATTTCCAGTTCGCCGAACACCTCCACCGGGCGCTCCAAAACCGATTCCTTCTTGATGAAATCCCACAGATTTTCCTTTGTCAAAACGATCACCCAAATCAGCTCGCTCAGAGGCACTCGCTGGCCGGCCCGCCGCGACCCAATTAGCACGTAGCGTTGCTCAAGCTGCGATTCATCCTTGCCCATGAGCCACTCCCCCAGATGGCGATAGATCTCGTACACCGTTTCCTTCAGCTCTTCGCCGGGGACGTTTTGGTGATAGCTCTGGGTTAACTCGGAATTCTGGACTCGCTCGAGAAGACAGGTGGCGAGCGCTTGGGAGTGGGTCTCGATCAGCCGAACGAGACGATATAGCATCATCATAACGCCCTCCCATCAACTTGTTCTAAGTATAAACGTCTGCAACATTTGCAGCCATGATGGATAGTACCGTCGTATGTGATGAGGGTCACCCACGGAACTCTCATGAGGATAGGTGCCGGAGCAGCAATGCTGCTCCGGCCGGGGTCCGTCTGGCCTAGGCTTCAGGCCGTCAGGGCCTCCACGAAGTGCTGGCACAGGGAGGTTTCCACGTTGTAGTGCTTGAAGTTGACCGGGGTGGTCAGATAGGGCTTGATGATTCCTTCCACCTTGGGATACGCCTCGCGCTCATAGCGCTCTGCATTCTGCTTTTCGGTCCAGAGCGTGATGCAGATCATCTTTTCCGTCTTGGTCTCGGGTTCGAAGGGCAGGATCTCCAAGAAGCCCTGTTGCTTCTTCAGGATCGGCAGAACGTCGTTCCGCAGAACCTTCACGAATTCTTCTTTCTTTTCCATCTTTGGGACAAATTCAACAATGCGAGCAAACATGATGGATTCTCCTTTCCTTAGGTTTTTGGGGATGGGTGCGACCCGCAAGCCGATCCACCTGAAAGTGGATCGTTTTGCGCGTCAAGATGATGAAGCAACGCCAGAATAGGACACAACATCGAAAAATCAGTGACTCTACATACACAACCACGTGATTCCAAACACACTGTGACTGGGCTTCGATTTCTTCAAAGGAACGCCCATCTCGCGAAAGTCGTTTCCCATCGAGGCACGCCTTTTCGGGCGCTGGCGGAGGGGACTCCAGGAAATTTAAGATAGGACAGATCATGAAATCGAAAGGCGTGATTCGATGACTCCTCCAGCCCTGGCACAATCGACGCCGCACGGCATTTCCTCCCACCCCCTCACGCCCGAAGAGTTGCGTAAAATCGACGCGTATTGGCGTGCGGCCAACTATCTTTCTGTGGGCCAGATTTATCTGTACGCCAATCCGCTTCTCCGCGAGCCGCTGAAAATCGAGCACATCAAACCGCGACTGCTGGGACACTTTGGGACGACGCCCGGTCTGAATTTCATCTACGCCCATTTCAATCGTTTGATAAAGAACTACGACCTGAATGTCATCTACCTGGCTGGCCCCGGCCATGGCGGACCCGGAATGGTCGCGAATACATACTTGGAGGGCTCGTACAGCGAGTTTTATCCCAACATCACTCAAAACGAAGAAGGCTTGCAGAGGCTGTTCAAGCAGTTCTCATTTCCCGGCGGAATTCCGAGCCACGCGGCACCCGAAACTCCCGGCTCTATCCACGAAGGGGGAGAACTGGGTTATTCGATCATGCACGCTTGCGGCGCGGTGTTCGACAACCCGGATCTGCTCGCATGTTGCGTGGTGGGAGACGGCGAGTCGGAAACCGGGCCGCTAGCTACGAGTTGGCATGGCAATAAGTTTCTGAATCCGGTGCGTGACGGCGCCGTGTTGCCCATTCTCCATCTCAATGGCTACAAGATCGCGAATCCAACCGTGCTCGCCCGGATGAATGATGAGGAGCTCACCCAGTTCTTCACCGGCTATGGCTGGAAACCATACTTCGTCGAAGGACACGAGCCCGAAGCCATGCATCAACTCATGGCCGGAACTCTGGACACCGTCGTGAACGAAATTCGGTCAATCCAAGACAAGGCCCGAAGTGACGAAGATTCGAGAGACGGTGATCCGAGTCTGCCCACCTGGCCGATGATAATCCTGCGCAGCCCGAAGGGCTGGACGGGACCGAAGGTGGTCGATGGAAAGCCTGTAGAAGGCACATGGCGTGCGCACCAAGTCCCAGTGGCCGATCTGCAGAAGCCGGGACACCTGAAGATCCTCGAAGACTGGATGAGAAGCTATCGGCCCGAGGAATTGTTTGACAAGAACGGCAAATTCATTTCCGAACTCGCGGAATTGGCTCCCAAGGGCGAGCGCAGGATGGGAGCCAATCCACATGCCAACGGCGGCATACTGTTGCGCGACTTGGTCATGCCCGACTTTCGCGATTATGCCGTCAAAGTTCCAAAGCCCGGCACCGAAAATGCCGAAGCCACACGCGTGCTCGGCGGATTCTTGCGCGACGTGATGAAGCTCAATGCCGAGTCAAAAAACTTCCGCGTCTTCGGTCCCGATGAAACCGCCTCGAACCGGCTGGAAGCTCTCTATGAAACCACCGACAAGCTGTGGATGGAACCGATCCTGCCGGTTGACGAACATCTTTCGCAGCGCGGCCGCGTGCTGGAGATGCTCAGTGAGCACATGTGCCAGGGCTGGCTGGAGGGTTATCTGCTCACCGGGCGTCATGGCTTTTTCTCCTGCTATGAAGCGTTCATCCACATCATTGATTCCATGTTCAATCAGCATGCCAAGTGGCTGAAGGTGACGCGCGAGATCGAGTGGCGGCGTCCGATTGCATCGCTCAACTACTTGTTGACTTCTCACGTGTGGCGGCAGGATCACAACGGATTCACTCATCAGGATCCCGGCTTCATCGATCATGTGGTCAATAAGAAAGCCGACATTGTCCGCGTTTACCTTCCGCCCGATGCCAATTGCCTGCTTTCCGTCGCCGATCACTGTCTCAGGAGCCGCCACTATGTCAATGTGATCGTCGCCGGCAAGCAACCGGCATTGCAGTTTCTCAATATGGAGTCAGCCATCGAACACTGCACCACCGGCATTGGAATCTGGGACTGGGCAAGCACGGACAACGGGGCCGAACCCGATGTCGTGATGGCCTGCGCGGGTGACGTTCCCACGCTTGAAACCTTGGCGGCGGTCGATCTCTTGCGACAGCATTTCCCCGACGTCAGGATTCGCGTGGTGAATGTTGTCGATTTGATGACCATTCAGCCTTCGAGCGAGCATCCGCACGGTCTCTCCGATCTTGATTTCGATTCCATGTTCACGGTCGATAAGCCGGTAATCTTCGCTTATCACGGCTATCCCTGGCTGATTCACCGCCTCACCTATCGGCGGCACAATCATGACAATCTCCATGTGCGAGGCTATAAAGAGGAGGGGACGACCACAACCCCGTTCGATATGACGGTAATGAACGATCTTGATCGCTTCCATCTGGCTGGGGATGTCGTGGACCGTGTTCCGAGATTGCAGAAGGTCGGAGGCCACTTCAAGCAGTTGCTGCGCAACCAACTGGTCGAGCATAAGCAATACATTCGCGAACGCGGAGACGATTTGCCGGCAATCCGGGACTGGACTTGGCCTTACTGATGAAGGTGCTCGTTCTCAATTCCGGTTCCAGCAGCCAGAAGAGTTGTCTCTACGAAATTGGAGACGCGCTCCCAGAGCATCCGCCGAACTGTGTTTGGGAGGGTAAGGTCGAGTGGGAGGATGACCAGGCTCAATATTCCGTCAAGAAGTCCCGTGGAGTCTCCGTAGAGGATCTGGCGTCGGTCGATTCTCGCGGGGAAGCCATCAAGCGCCTGCTCGAGACTCTGTGGAGCGGCAAGACGCAGGCGATTTCCGGCCCTTCCGAAATCGATGTTGTAGGCCACCGTGTGGTCCACGGTGGTCCGCAACATTTCGAGCCCGCGATGGTGACCGCCGAGGTCAAGTCGGCGATCAAAAGCGTTTCCGTTTTTGCGCCCCTCCACAATCGCGCCGAACTTGAAGGCATGGAGATTGTCGCCAAGCTGCTGGGTCCAGTGCCCCAGATCGCCGTCTTCGACACTGGCTTTCACCACACCATGCCTCTGTCGGCGGCCACCTATCCTGGTCCTTACGAATGGTTCGAGCAAGGAATTCGCCGCTACGGATTCCACGGAATCAATCATCAATACTGCGCGCAGCGTGCCGCGCAGTTGCTGGGTAAGAATCTGAATTCGCTGAAGCTCGTTACTTGCCACCTGGGCAATGGCTGCTCTTTGGCAGCGATTCGCGAAGGTCGAAGCGTGGATACCACGATGGGTTTTACCCCACTTGAGGGTCTTATGATGGGGACACGCTCCGGCTCAGTAGATCCCGGCGTCCTTACTTATTTGATACGACAGCGACAATTCTCGGCGCCGCAGCTTGACGACGTGCTCAATAAAAAGTCGGGGCTACTCGGCATATCTGGAATTTCCAGCGACATGCGGGAGGTTCTTGCCGCCCGCAAGAACGGCGACGAACCCGCAAAAATGGCGCGCGCAAAACTAGCGTTCGATATGTATGTCCATCGCCTGCGATCGGGGATCGGTACCATGGCGGCCGTGCTCGGCGGCATCGATGCTCTCATTTTCACCGCGGGAGTCGGCGAAAACTCACCCGAAGTTCGCGCTGCAGTGTGTGACAACTTCGCGTTTCTGGGCGTGGAACTCGACCCGGGGAAGAACACGCAAACCCCCTTGGAGAAAGACCAAGACATTTCTGCTCCAGACGCGGCCGTCCGCGTCCTGGTCATTCACGCGCAGGAAGACTGGATGATCGCGCGGGAGTGTTGGAATCTGGTCAGGACGCACTCAAAAGCCTACTCATGATCCCGTGACGGCAATCACAGCCGAGCCACTGTTGGTGGCCTATTGTAATGGAAGGTCAGGTGACCCCTATGCCGGGTTCGTCTGTCATCGATTCGTCTGTCCTTGATGCATCTATCGCCGGCCCGTCTGCCGCCGGTCCATCTGCCGCCAGTCGATCTACTGTCCGTTCTTCTGTCATGGAAGGTGGTTTGCGCCAACTAGGCCCGGAACAGCTGCGGGCTGCCTTGGCGAACTTCCTACCCAAAGACGCCACGCCCGCCGAGCAGATCCGTGCCATCGAGGCCGGGCTACGAAGTCCGGCGGGCCAGGCCATGCGGGACACCATGGCACGATGGATCGTCGACTCGATCGTTCCGGTGGACCGGTTGGTTCCGAAAGCCTACGAAAAGTGGCGTCCACCAGTGCGGGACGCCATGATGTTCGTGGTGGCGCGTCTCTCGCCCGCGCGCCTCGCCCCCAAGCTGCTCGAGCAACTCGAGCTTCCGTTGAAGACTACAGCCGAGGATCGCCTGCTGCGGCTGATCGCAAAAGTACCCGGCCTGCAAAAACTGGGACAAGTCATCGCGCGCAACCAGCACCTTCGTCCGGCTCTGCGGAATGCGCTTGCCCGGCTGGAAAATGGAATTCGCGATGTCCGGCCGGAGGACGTGGGCGCGATTATTCGAAAAGAGCTGGGGCCGCGGATCGAGAAATACTCAGTAAAGATCGCGCCGGCCATACTCTCGGAGGCCAGTGTTAGTGCGGTGGTGCGCTTCACTTGGCGCGACCCGAACAGCGGAAAGCGCGAACGGGGCGTTTTCAAAGTCCTGAAACCTCACATTCCCGAGTACTTTGCAGAGGACATGGACTATCTGCAGGGGCTGGCGCAATACTTCGCAGACCGGCACCGCAATTACGGATTTCCTGCGAACCTGCTTCCCGATACCTTCAAGAAAGTCCGGCGCCTGCTGCGGCACGAGGTCAACTTTGTCCGGGAGCAGAAGACTTTACTCGAAGCATGGAGCTTGTATCGGTCGATGAAGGGCGTTCGTGTGCCGCGGCTGATTCAGCCATTGTGCACATCCAGAATTACGGCGCTCACCGAGGAGCGTGGGATCAAGGTGACGAACGCGGCAGCCCGCCTGCCGGAAGCGCGGCGCAGCAAAGTTGCGGAGCAACTCATCGAAGCGCTAGTCGCTGTCCCGCTCCTGGCGGCGCAGGAGGATGCCATTTTTCACGGCGATCCTCATGCCGGCAATCTGCTCTATAACAACCGCACCGGCGAACTGACGATCATCGATTGGGCGCTGCGGGAACGCTTGAGCCGCGACCAGCGCCGGCATCTCGCGCTCCTGTTTCTGATGGTCACCTTGCGCGACCCGGTCGGTACCTGCAGCGAAGTTTTGGCGCTCAGTCAGCAGCACATCAAAAGTTCCTCACCACGGGGCCAGATGGTTTCGGAGATGGTCACACGCTTTCTCGGCGAACTGCCTGTGGTGCCCAGCGGAGTGGATGCGATGGTGCTCCTGGAACGCATTGCCATGAAGGGTATCAAGTTCCCCGGACCGCTGATCATGTTGTCCAAGGTGATGTTCACGCTGGATGGAATCCTGGGCGATGTCGGCGGATCCAGCACCGGTATGGGCTTCACCATTGCGCGTCACGTTGCGCAGCATTGGATCAGGAATCGCAAAGAGTTCCGGTCACCTCTGAAAACTAGGGACTGGATCACACTGCAATGCAGCGCGTTGCTTTATACGACCCGTCTGTGGCTGGAGGGGGAGCGGGCGCTATTGGACCGCTTGCTGCCCGCTGCAGCAAGGGCCCCGATTGCAACCAATCCTTAAGCCTCAACCCTCACCGCATTTCCCGATTTGGGAAGATCTTGTCAAGCCCCAACATTGACGATTTTCCCGGTAAGTCGATGCATTGTCTGGGAAAATAAAGTTGGCTAAGTTGGCGGGGTAGGCAGGTCGGAACTGATATAATAGAGTTATAGACATGAAAAGGGTGCGGATTCCTCCCGCACCCTTTTTCCTTGGGTGTCATGTAGAGGCGGGAGCTTAGCCATGTCAACCAATCCGCCACTAACTCCTTTGTTTTGAGGAATTTTACTTAACTCCCTTAGAATGAGGAATTTAATAAAAAAAAAAGGGGGGGAGGGGGTACCGCGAACCAAGCTTCTCCTGAGAACTGAGAACCGGGAACTGACAACTATCTTCTGCTAAGTCCCTTATTCCGGAATATTTTACCTATAAGTCTTTTAAACTCAAAGATTTTTGCGGGATTTGTCACTCAACTCAATGATTCTAATGGAGGGGATGAATTTTTTTTCTCGGCATCGATGTATAGAAGATGATCGATTCTAAAAACATGGTTGGGTCGTCGCCTTAGTGGAATCGTCCCACTTCGTCTCTGCCGCCGGAGGGATAAAGCTCATCGCTCGTTCGGCCAAAGCAGTAATAGTCAGGCTGGGATTGACCCCGAGGTTGGCCGCCACTACGGACCCGTCACAGATGTACATGTTCTTGTAGTTGAAAACGCGGTGGTGCGAATCAACCACGCCGTGGGTCGAAGAATCGGCGATCACGCACCCTCCGATACAGTGCGCAGTGCCCGGAACATCGAAGAGGATCTCCGGCAGCATGCTCATCGGAAAACCACCGGTGAGTTCCGCGTATTTCTGCGCGAATTCGTTAGCCTTCGGAATGTAGGTAGGCACCTTTTCGCCCCGGCTGACCAGAAACTTCCGGAACGGCCAGAACCACGGACGCTGCCAGCGCATCTCGATCTCTCCCTCTATGGCCTGCATGCAAAGGAGAACCACAAACTCCCGGGCCCATCCCAACGGTTGCAGCACACGCAACGTCTTGAACGGGTGGCGCAGCAGAGAAGCGATAACGTTCTTCAGCCAGAGCGCAATGCGCTGCGGACCAGGGCGGCCATTGGTCAGGATTGTGGTCAGAAACCCCATAGCGTCGGAGCCGCTTGGGTAGCGGACCGCTTCAATGTGCGTGTGTTCGTCGATATAAATGCCGGAGCCGATGGCTACGCCCTGCGACACATCCTGGGAGTACCCTGGTGTGCGCGCCCCGATGAGCGATTCGGAATTGGTGCGCACATGCTGGCCGAGTTGGCTGCTGATGGCCGGCAATGAGCCTTTCTCTTTGAGCTTGAAGAGAAGTTCCATCGTGCCCAGCGACGAAGCAGAGAAGATCACCCCGCGGCAAGTGACGCGCCGGGGTTGGCGGCGAATGAACGCCGTGGATTTGACCGTGTCCACTTCGTAGCCGGCGCTGCCATCGCCGATGCCGCCCAGCGGTTTGACATTCACCACTCTGGTTTCGGGAAACAGTCGCGCTCCGTGCTTTTCCGCGAGATAAAGATAGCCAAGGTCCAGCGTATTTTTCGCGCCATAATGGCAACCCATCATGCAGCCACCGCAGCCCATGCAGGTGGTACGCGCCGGACCTTCTCCACCGAAGAATGGATCGGGAAAGGTCTGATTACCCGGCATTCCCTCCGCAGGCTCGAAGATGCCCACCTGGGTGCAGTAGAAAGTATGACCAATACCGGCGGCTTCCGCTGCTTTCTTCAAGAGATGATCGGCCGGTCCAAGGATTCTGTTTTCCATCACACCCAGCATTCGCGAGGCAGTTCCGTAGTGCTGGGGCATTTCCGCTTTCCAATCGGCTATTCCCGTCCAAGAACCGGCTTCCCACACCTTCTCTGGAGGAGGAAGCAAGGTGCTGGCGTAGGTGATGGATCCTCCACCCACTGCGCAGCCATGGAAGATGGTGGCGTGCTTGAAAAACCGCAAATTGAAGAAGCCGCGCAGACCTAGGTTGGGACGCCAAATCCAGCGATGGATCGACCAACTGGTGCGCGGCAGATTGTCCGGCGTCCAGCGTCGGCCCATCTCCATGACCGCAACCCGGTAGCCTTTCTCCGCTAGCCGGTGGGCCGAAACGCTGCCGCCGAAGCCCGAACCGATAACAATGAAGTCGAAGTCAAAATCGAATTGTTCGTCGCGGTGTGCCACAAATCCCTCGTCGCTGCGTTCCAAATCTCTTGCGATCGTTCTATTCACAACCTGACAGTCTCCATTTTATTCTTCTGCCCTCGAACCCTTCCATCAATCACTTGCCCGATTCTCTGCAGCGCTTCGGCACTCTGTGGCGAATCGAGTCCAAACAGCTGGAAGTCATGGGTCATGTCCTGCCAGGATTCGAGGACAACATTCGCACCCTGCTCCCGGGCGCGATTCGTGAAAGCTTGAATGCTCGCGTACAGAATCTCGGCGCGGCCCGCCTGTATATAGATCGGAGGAAGTCCGCGCAGGTCAGCCCAGATCGGCGACACCAGCGGATTCCGGCGCTCGGCGGAGTCGCAGAACCAATCCGCCCACTGCTCCAGCATTCGCTTCACAATCCAGTCAAACTCCGCCTCGCCGATGTGGTCAGGGTCGAAGTCGGTTGGCGGGGAGAGCGCAACCGCCAGTGCTGGCAGAGGAAGCTTCGCCTCCCGTGCCGCCAGAAGTAAAGCCAGCGTCAGATTGCCACCAGCGGAGTCGCCGGCAAAAATCAGATGGTCGGGATCGACGCCGTTCTCCAGCAGCCAGCGGTAGGCGTTGAGCGCGTCTTCAAGCTGTGCCGGGAACCGATGTTCCGGCGAGAGACGGTAATCGAGGGCGAATGTTCTGGATTTCGCAGCCAGCGTGATCAGCGCGATAAAGTGGGCGTAGGCCTGCGGATAAAACGAGTATCCGCCGCCGTGAAGATACAGGACGCTGACGCTTGGCTCTGTATCCTTGCCGGCAAACCAACTTCCTCTGAACTTTTCTTTCACGACCGGCGTGATACTTACTTCCGACAACGCCGGTGAGCTAATCACGGTCGAGTCAAGATAGCGGCGTGCTTCCTTCACGTCGCGCATCTGGAAGGCAGCGAGCGTCTGCCGCTTCGCCACTTGTGTGGCCAATTCGACGAACCAACTCCATCCGGGCAGGCGTGGACCCTTGAACGCTCGGCGAGCCGATACTTCGAGAACGGATTGGCTCAACTCGGCGGCGCTGCGGAGGCGGTACCGCGGTGGGCCTCGGAAATGTATCCGGGCAGTCATGCCGAGCACCAATCTTTTACGCGCACTTTTACACGCACTTCTACGCGCACCGGAAAACACTATCGACGAAGTGGTCCGGGATCTTCAAAAGAATCGGCGGGTCCGGCGGCGGAGCCGAGACTACGGTTCGCACGATGTTGTCTGCATATTGGTACCAGCCGTGGAAGACTTTATCTTCGCCAAGACGAACTCCCGTATGGTGCCCGCCGGTGTAACGAACCCGTAGCGGGCTCCAGCCATTCAGATCGAGTGACTCGGCGGGAAAACTAACGATCACGGACCGGGTGTCGAGTCGCAGGCCGGCATGCAGCGCCTTGAGCGCGCTTTCTTTACCGCTCCAAAGCAGGGCCAAGAGCCGAGGCCGGTCCGCTGCAAACTCGCGCGCAACCAGAGCTTGTTCTTCGACGCTAAAGTAGTCGGTGACAAAAGGATCGCTACGTGGCTCGACCACTTCCAGATCGCAACCCATCTCCACGCCGGGAGTCGCCACGGCACAAATCGCTATGCCGGCGCGGTGGCTGAGCGAAATAGTGACCGCTGCCGGCTGGTTGTCGAAAAAGGCCTCAGGCGCGCCGTTCGGCGCCGGGCGTATATCGATTTTCTTGAGGACCTGGTGATGAGTCGGCACATCCAGGGCAACGGACAGGGCGCATTTTGCGGTCCAGCGTCCCAGTCGCCAGTCGGCGCGGCGCTTGGCAAAGCGCAGGCCGCCGAGGCAAACGGCTTCATTTGCGCTCAGCCAGTCATTCTCCGCCGGTACGTCTGCTTCGCTTTGTTCCAACCAATACACGTTCATCAATTCACCCAGGCCGAGATCAGGCCACTGCCGTTAGCCTGTTCTGCGATTTTGCGGATTCCGTTTCTTCCACTCTCGCAATACCGCGTTCGACCGCATCGATGAGATAAGGCCGCAGGGTGGCGGGCGGAAGAATGCAATTAAGAGCGCCCACGTCGAGAGCCCGCTGCACGCTGTGCACACGGTCAAACTCGGAGGCCATCTCGCCCAGTTTTTCGGAGTGTACGACCTTGAAAAGTTCGTCCCACTGAGTGCGCAACCGGCCTTTCTCAGCGCCTTCAGCCTGCGCCATCGCCTGGCTGAGCGCCTGCAAGCGAGCATCTTTCTTGGCCCTAGCTTCCACCTCACTGGCGAAGACCACGGCTGCCGCGGGCGCGCCGCCGATGACTGAGGCATAGGTTCCCTCCAGGGCCGCCACTTCGAGATTTTCGTTCAGCGCCCGCGAGAAAACTACGTAAGCACCGCCGTGATAGCGGGAGATCACGCAGAAGACGATTGGGCCTTTGAAGTTGATTACGGCCCGCCCAATCTCGGCGCCGTATTCAAGTTGCAGCCTGCGCATCGACTCCGGCGAGCCATCAAATCCCGACAAGTTGGCCAGGATCACCACCGGACGGTTGTTGCTGGCCGCGTTGATTGCGCGTGCAACTTTCTTGGACGATTGCGGAAAGAGCGTCCCGGAGGTCCATTGATCCGGCCCGTCGGCGGGGACAAATCCTATGCGCGGCAACGGCCGGGATTCGATGCCGATCAGACAAACTGGGTAGCCACCGAGATGAGCGTCCCACACGACCGCGGTCTCCGCCGCGCGCATGCCGGCCCAGCGCTCCAGCGGCGCGTGGTCCTGGTCCGTGGCCGCCATCATGACCTTGCGAATATCAAAGGATTTCTTACGCCCAGGGTTAGTGTCGTCCGACATGATGTCGCCGATCATTTCGAAGTCGCTGTCTCCGCCGTGAGGATGGACTCGTACATCTCGATCGATAGGATCGGCAGTCGCGGCCCGCCGGGGGAAACGCTCGCCTGTAGCCACGTAAGTGTGATCATAGTGGCGCAGCAGAATGTGGCAGGCTTCATCGATGTCGCGAGCCCAATACTGCGCCTGGCCGTTGATACCCATGATGCGATCGTAACCGCCGATGCCTTGATTGTCCTCGGCCGAGACGCTGCCTGAGTAGTCCAACGCGCGCTTGCCGGTGAGCACCATCGCAGCTTTCGGCGTCATGACCAGAATGCCCCGGGTGTGCATGAGCATGGTAGCCTCGGCGTTCCAGTAAGGTTGTGCGCCGACGTTGATCCCGTTCACCACCAGATTCACCTCGCCGCCCGCCTGCGTGAACTCCACCAAGCCCCGTAGGACGCGGGCAATCCAATCCATGTTTTCCACTCCGCTGTCCATGGAGATCTTGGCGCCAGCTGAGATGGGGAACCATTCCAGCGGAACGCCCTTCGCTTGAGCCAGCTCCAAAGCTGCCAGGATGCGCCGGCATTCTGGTTCCGCGATTGCGCCCAGATCCTTGCTCGGATCTCCCAGCAGCAGCACCCGCGTCATACCTTCGGGATATCGGGTTGTGAAGTTGCGGATGACGCCAACGATGATGTTGGCTTTGTTTTGACCATAAGGACGATCGACGGCGACCAGACGGCCTCCAGAGTCAAGATCATGCTCGACAAAATCGCCGGCGGGAAATTCCGCCCGCGTGTGTTCCGGAGCGGGCGTAAGCATCTTGATGATTTCGTAAGGGTAGATGAGCCCGCGCTGGCGCATGCGGACGACTTTCTGGTCGTATTCGGTCAGCGGTTTGATTGGTTGCAGTTGGTCGCCGGGCCGGAAGGTTATGAGCATACCGCTGCCGCCCGGGCTCGAGATGCGTACTACCATATCGCGCACCTCGCCGGTTGCAGGACTGGGAATTCGGACGCGCACCACCACTTGTTCCAACCCCAGGCCTTCAGTTGCGGGTGACAGTTTGCGCACCAGATCGCGCGATTCATCCCGCGTAAGATTTAACGGCGGCCACACGTTAAGCAGTATGCGATTCCAATGGAGGCGCTGATAGGTCGGCCGCCGCGACTGAAACAGCCGGATGCCAGCCATCGCTTCCATTAACATGCGCTCTAGATGCGGCAGTTGCACGACGCGCCCCGTCTCATCCCGCACCGGAGTTACATCGCGCACTTCCGCGCACGCGAACAACCGCTCATCCTTCGGGTTGTCGCGGGCAACGGCATGCAGCAAGTACACATCTTCGACTGACGGCAGCCGTTCAATCTTGAAATTGCTGAGCCGCCAGAGATGCAGCCGCTTAGCCATCATGGTGTGGATTCCGCGGTAGAGTTTCTCCTCTTCATACATATTCCCGCTGGCATTCGGACGATAGGTGAAATGCTGCGCGCCGCCCACACCCTGGCCGTGACCGGGGCCGGCGACCGTCGTCACGATGCGCCGAATCGATCGCGGGAAGCCAGCCTGGTTGAGCACCGAGCGCACCTCCTGCTGGCTAGCCTCCGGGTCGCCCAGCCGCCCGGAGTGGAAAAGGTAAAAATCGATGAGGATGTCGTGGTCCGCCGGGACTTCCGCAATCATTGGAAACAACGTCCGCGCCGCATCGCAGAGCCGGGAATATTCGGCATGCGTGGTAAAGACGTGGAGTCGCTTTCCCTCATAATCGTACTCAGCCGTTGCACAGCACTGCCCGTCGTCCACCTCTACGCAACGGAAGTTCTCGAGCTTTCGAATCCGGTAGTACCGCCAAGTGAGCGCCTCTAACATCAATTTGCGCATGGCCTGGTCGGCGGCCGCGAACCGGCTGGAGAGTAGGCTGACCAGCGGCTGCGGACATTCGACGAGCGTGCGGACTCGCTCGTGGCGGTCCGCGGCATCGGCATGGGCAGCCAGATAGGCGAGCTGCTCCTCCACCTGCTCGTACACCTGTTGGCGTGCCCGCTCAAACAGCGGTTGGTCGAAGTAGCGATAGCGCAATTCCCGGGCCAGGTCGGTGACCGCGGGGAAAAGACCATTGCTCATGGAGGCCATCCGGTCGAGTAGCGTCCGAAAGGATTCCTCAGCGTGCGGCGACAGCGTCTGGGCGCTCCGCAGGCGTCGTTCGAGTACGCCCACAACGGGCGCGATTTGCTGCTCCACGCGTTGATGCGATTTGTAAATCCAGAGCAAGCTCTCTTCCAGTGCAGGTGAGCGCTCCAACGTCTTTACACAGTAGTGAGCCAGTGCGCGCTCGAGCGCGCTGACAAAGCCGGGCGGGAGTCCTTGACCACGCGTTTCCAGCATGCGCAAGTAGGAAAACAGATAGGCTTCGGCGCTGGGCTCTTCACCGCTGGCCCGGTGGTTTACCTCCGGCTCGCGTTGGAATAGGGAACATATGTCCACAAAGATGTTGAGGATCTCATCTTCGCGGCGTCTTATTTCGTCGCTGGCCACGGGGCAATTCTGGCTCCATTCGGCAAGCAGCCGCGCGGTGTGCTTCGGATCCACGTCAAAGCCCAACATGAGCTGGCGCAGTTCATCCAGGCTCTGGCGGCAGCTCGATTGGATGGCTTCTGCGTTTCCATCCGAGGCGAGCGACGCGCCAAACGCCACTCGCTCCGCGGCCGCAATGGTATCGCCGGCAGCGTCGGGGTCGATCTGCAGGAGTGGGGCCCCGGTATCCACCTGCACGTTGGGAATGATCATTACCTGCCGGACTTTTCCTGAAAACGGGGCCACAACCTGCGTCTCCATTTTCATGGCCTCGAGCACAGCCAGCCGGTCGGCAACCGCAACCGTGTCACCCGGCTTGACGAGAATGGAAACCACCACCGCCGGTGCCGGCGCATGTACCACGCCCCCGTCGTCTCGATCAATCTGGTGCGAAACACCGTCCACTTCGATCCGATAACTTAGTCCCTGGACTATGGAGACAATGCGAAAACGCCGCCCGAAGACGGTGAGCCAGGATTCGAACTGATCTAATCGATCGATTTGGGCATCGATGCGTGCCCCATTCACCTCCACCCGATAACGCTGCGGGCCGAGGCGATAGGTCTTAGGCGAGTAGCAATGGCCTCGATAGCGTAGTTCCGCGATCCGGCCTACCTCACTCCGGATCTGCGGCCGCCCGCGCACCGCCGACGCATAAAACTGTGTCTGCTCCACCGCCAACTGGGCGTCGTAGGCCTCGATCGCGGCTTGAACCAGAGCAACATCGGAGTAACGCCTGGAGAGGTGCTCACCGCTTGCCGCCAGGCGGTCCATCCACCCCGTATGTACATCTCCACTCTGCACCTCGGGGCGGTTCAGCAATTCCAGCAGAAATGCCTTGTTACTGGTGCCACCCTTGATGACGACAACGCTCTCGCGCAGCGCTCGTTGCAGGCGGGAAATCGCTTCCTTCCGATTCTTGCCGTAGGCGATGATCTTGGCGATCATCGAGTCGAAGTCCGAGGAGATGGCGTCGCCTTCCGCCACGCCGGTGTCGATACGCACCCCCGGCCCCGGCAAAATGCGAAACCTCTCAATCGCGCCCGGGGCCGGAGCAAATCCATTGTCCGGATCTTCCGCATTCAGCCGCACTTCAATGGCGTGACCGGTAGTTCGCGGCGGTTCACCTTCCAGTCGGCCTCCGCGCGCGACGTGAATCTGAAGTTTCACCAGATCGAGCCCGGTCGTGCATTCGGTCACTGGATGTTCGACTTGCAACCGGGTGTTCATCTCCATGAACGAGAAGCGGTTAGTTTCCGGCTGGTACAAAAATTCGACCGTGCCGGCATTGCAATAGGAAGCTACTTGACTCAAACGCACCGCCGCCTCGCGCAGGAACTGATCTTGCTCCGGAGAAAGCGCCGGCGAGGGCGCTTCTTCGAGGATTTTCTGGTGGCGTCGTTGGATGGTGCAGTCGCGCACGCCGGCGGCCCATGTCGTCCCGTAGTGGTCCGCAATAATCTGGACCTCGACGTGGCGCGCGTCTTGCACCAGTTGTTCCAGGAAAATGGTTGGGTCGCCAAAGGCCTTGAACGCTTCGGCGCGAGCGCTGGCAAAGGCTTGCGGGAGTTGGTCCGCCGAGCGCACCAGGCGAATCCCGTGACCGCCACCTCCGGCGGTCGCCTTAATAAGGAGCGGATAACCCAGGCGCTCCGCGTGGCCCTGAGCGTCGGCGAGGGTTTCCACCGGCCCATTGCTCCAGGGCGCTACCGGTATCTGTGCCTGCTCGGCCAATCGCTTCGAGGCGATCTTGTCGCCGACATGCCGCATCACATCGCCATTTGGACCGATGAACACGACACCCAACTCGCGGCAGAGGTCGGCGAATGCGGCGTGTTCGGCGACAAAGCCCCATCCTACCCAGACCGCGTCTGCCCGCGCGGCCACCAACGCTCGTTCGACTCGGCCATAGTCAACGTAACTACTCTTGGTCTTTTGGGTGATGGGGTCGAGAATCTGAGCGGGTCCCAGACAGACCGCCTCGTCGGCCTCACGCACAAACATGCTGTGGCGGTCAGGCTCGGTGAAGAGTGCGATTGTTCGCAACGACGTGCCATTTTCTTGATTGAAATCGCGGGCGGCGTGGATGAAACGCATGGCGGCTTCGCCGCGATTCACGATGGCCACACGTTGAAATTCGTTTTCCATAAGTCCCCCGATCAGCAGATCGTCAGGACAAAATCGTCAGGACAACCAGTTCATGTTCTTCATGCGGCGACGGTTTCCAGTGACATCGCAGCTTGCAGTGCCTTCAACCCTTCGGCGTCCACTGCGTTCGGGACCGTTACTGTCCGGTAGCCGCCCAGATGCAGGTAGCAGTTTCCTTTCGCATCCACAACCTCGGCATCGAAGCAGCCGCGACTCGGGTCGGGAGTGACCACGGCATATAAGCGCGTGCCGGCCGACTCCGGCGCACCTAATGAAGATGAAACGCGATCAATGTGCTGCGGCAGACCCATACGGCCGTGTATGCCCATCTCCCATAATCCGGCTGTTTGGAAGCAAAGCTCAACCAGACGCGGCGCCATCAGTGTCGGCAGCTCGGACGGCAGATGGTTTACGGGCAGGCCTTTGGACAGTAGGCCAACAATCCGGTGTCCGTCCCACCAGGCCCGCTCCACCACCTGATATGCAGGTCCGTGGAAGTAGAGGCGATAGATGTCGGCGGCTTCGATGATGTGTCCTTTCGGCACGCCTAGCGCCGGCACGGTCACCACTTTGGGTGTCTCTTTTGTGAGCCGTACCTGTGCCGTGAAGTGCGTGGTTACTTGGGAGTCAGCCTGGTTGGGCAGCGATCGGCTACCAGTCAAGCGGCAGGTTGCTAGCAGGGTCAGATTGTCGCGCTGCGGATGAATGACGCCCTGCGGATAAACGACCGCCTCGACCGTCACGGTGCGTGGTTCTTTCCGATAGAACTTGAACGGCGCCAGGAAGTTCACGTCTTCAATCGCCTCGACATGCCAGCCAGGAAGCAGGCATAGCGCAGCTTCGGCAAACGCCTCGACACCCATCACTCCGGGCAACACCGGTGTGCCGTCAATTTGATGATCGTGCAGGAATGGTTGAATGGCTGGATCCAGCGTGGTTTCGATGCTGAGACCACTCTGCAGGCCGATACTCGCGATCTTGCCGATCATCGGTCCTTGTGCCGGTAAGTCCTTCGAGGCTTTAGCCGTTGACGTATCCAGCCCGCCAGTGGCGTCCCATTCGTTCAGCAGAACACCGAGACGCTGGCCGATGACAATTTCACCCTTGGTGCCTCCGGTGGTGAGTTCGCGGCGAATCAAAGGAATCCCCGCCTCGGGAGGTAGCATGTCGATGCCTGCCAGTTCCATCATCTTTGGAATGGAGCCCCGCGTGGCCATGCCTATCCCGCCCCATGCCGACCAATCGATCGCGATGCCGCGTGTAGCTGGTCGAGTGGTGCGGAAGCTAGATGTGATCTTGCACAGCAGATCGTTGGCCGAACTGTAATCCGTTTGTCCGGCGTTGCCGAAGCGCCCGGCAATCGAACTAAACGCCACCGTTGCCCCGAGGGGCATGTCGCCGATGGCATGCAGAAGATTGAACCAGCCGTCGCTCTTGACGTCGAAGACCAGATCGAATTCGCGCGGATCCTTGTCCGGCAGGAAGTGACTACGCTCCGTGCCGGCGGCGTGCAGCAGCACGTCGATCCTCCCGCTGCGCTCGCGCACTTGCTTGATGACTTTGGCCACGGCGTCTGCGTCGGTGAGATTGACGCTGAAGTAATGTGCTGTGCCGCCGGCGGCTCGCACGGCAGCGATTGCGCTGTTTGCCGCTTGCGCTCGCTCCAGCGCTGCCAGCTCCTTTTCAACCAGAGCCGGCGTGGCGCGCTCGCCGCGCGCTTGGATGCGTGCGAACAGATCGCGCTTGAGGCCGTCTTTGTCAGTGACGAAACGCTTGAAATCGGGATTCTCCGGATCGGGCTCGGGCACCAGATCGAGCAGGTAGAACGTGCCTCCGGAGGCCGTCGCCAAATCGGCGGTGATGGCCGATACGATACTTCCGGCCGCGCCAGTGACGAGAAAGACCGTATTGCGGTCTAAGGTCAGGCCGGGCTTACCATCAACGGCGGACTGTTCCTGCAGGCCGATCGTCCAACGCAGTCCTTCCTTGTATCCGACTTCGATTGCGCCAGGATCGCGCAGGGTTTCCTCAATCAGAATGCAGGCGATCTCTGACGGCTTTCGCTCGGCTTCAAAGTCAACCGCTTTGACGAGAGTGTCTTTCCGCTCTCGCTTGTAGGTCTTGGTAAAGCCCGTGACTGCGCCACCTAACGGCGCAATCGCGCCCGCCTCATCGTAGCCATGTTGTCCACCCAGCCGCGTCGCTGACACGAGGAACGTGCCCGGCGCCGCCACTTGTTCGTACAGAACGCGCATGGTGGCATACAGCGATTTGACACGCACCTGCAGAGCTCCATGCCAACTGGCGAGATCCATGTCCCTGAGATTCCCCTCGTTGTCCAGCGCGGGCAGCCAGTACACTCCGTGCACCGCGCCGGCGGCCAACCAGGTCTTGAGGCGATTGGCCAATGCGTCTGCATTCAGAGTCTCGTCGGCTGTGATGCGGAGAACTTCCACCCCCATTGTCTTTAGCCGTTCGGCCAGCGCGTCTCCTATCCCGGATTTGTCGGGCATGATTACCACTCGACGACCGGGTGCGAGCGTCACACCGGTTGGCTTGCAAATAGCAAGCGGCGGGCGCAGGTTAGGAACAGGTACGCGGCGCGGAATACGATTGGTGGCGTCGAAACTGGCTGGCACCGGACGCGGAGTCGCAATCGACTTCGAACCCGAAGACGCAGCTGCTGCTGGTTTCTTCTGCGGCAGTTCCTGTTTCTCTTGCGTGGCGGAAGAGCCTGGAGCGGGACCGTTAGCCAAGCCGGACTGCCGGTCGCGAGCGAACTTGATCACGCTGGCCAGGGTAGGGAAGTCGCGCAGCTTGAGATTCTCATCGCGCGGAATGTTGTACGCTGCTCGCACGGCCGCGAACATCTCTGCTTGTTTGACGGTGTCGACACCGAGGTCGGCTTCGAGATCGAGATCCAAATCCAACATATCTTTCGGATAGCCGGTCTTCTCGGCCACGATCTCCAGCACCTTCTCCTTAATGGAGTCGTCCGTGGTCGCGCTGGCCACCACTGGGAGCGGCGTCGGTACAGTCGGCTCGCTGATAGTGGGTGAGGATGCGGTTGCAGGCACCCCGGCCAGATCGGGACGCTTCTCAAATACGAAACGGATCACATGCGCCAGCGTGGGATAGTCGCGCAGCTTGCGATTCTCGTCGCGAGGAATGCTGTAGATCTCGCGGATGGCCGCGAACATTTCCGCCTGCTTCACGGTGTCGACGCCGAGGTCGGCTTCGAGATCAAGATCCAGGTCCAACATATCTTTCGGATAGCCAGTCTTCTCCACCACTAGCGCGAGAATGCGTTCTTTGACGTCGTCGCCAGTGATCTGTTGCGCAGGTGTGGCAATCGATGCCGGACGTTCAGCGACCGCGGCAGGTTTCGGGATGGTGAGTTTGGGCTCTTCCTTCGCGACCGCTGGGGCTGCAGCCAAGTCGGGTCTCTTTTCAAAGACGAACCGGATCACGTGCGCCAATGTGGGGTAGTCGCGGAGCTTGCGATTCTCGTCGCGAGGAATGCTGTAGATCTCGCGGATGGCCGCGAACATCTCCGCTTGCTTTACAGTGTCGACGCCGAGGTCGGCTTCGAGATCAAGATCCAAATCCAGCATGTCTTTCGGATAGCCAGTCTTCTCTACCACCAGCGCGAGAATGCGTTCCTTGACAGCATCGCCAGCGACGACTTGCGCAGATGCCGCGACGGCTGCCGCTTTCTCAGCGACCACGGGTGTTGTCGGCGTGGCGAGTTTGACTTCCTCCTGGGCTGCCGCCGGGGTTGCAGCCAGGTCTGGCCGCTTCTCATACACGAACCGGATCACGTGCGCCAATGTGGGGTAATCACGTAGCTTGCGGTTCTCGTCGCGCGCAATGTTATAAGCCTCGCGGATCGTGGCAAAGACCTCCGCTTGTTTGACTGTATCGACGCCCAGATCCGCTTCGAGATCGAGATCCAGGTCGAGCATGTCTACCGGATAACCGGTTTTCTCGGCCACCAGGGCCAGTACTCTCTCTTTCACTGGATCGCTCTTTGGATTAAGCGTTGGACTGAATTTTGGATCGACCTTCGCCGCCGGTTTTGGCGGTGCGGAAGGAGCGGAAGCTGGAGCGGCGACTGTAACATCAGCGCTCGCTTTCGCGATTGCGGGAAGCGCCGCCGCTGGAGCCGGTTTCGCGGTGACGACTGGCGTGGGCGGCGGGGCTACCGGCGTGCGGCTTGGCGTCGTCGTTGCTGCCGCGGTTGCCGTTGCGGTTCGTGATGCCTGAGTCGCTTCGGAGACCCGCGCCGATCCCTGATCTCGCACGCGCAGCGTACGGTGGACTACTTCCAGATCGGCAACCGGACGGCCCGCAATGCCGCTCAACCAGGTACTCCAGGCGGCGGCATCGGCGATGCGGTAGGCATAGCCGAGAGCATTCGGGCTGGGACGGGTTCCGTCTTTCGTCTTTACCCAATGCAGGAGCATCATGCTGATCTGCGAACCAAACCCCGCTCCGAGGTGAATTGCGTACTCGACGGGATAGGCGCCACCTTTCGACAAGTTCAACTGTCCCAGCTCCGGATCCACTTCCTTAAAGTTCGCGACCGGCGGCACGCAGCCGGTTTCGAGCGCCTTAACCGCGACCACATCTTCGATGCCTGTGCCCATGGCGTGACCAGTGAGGCCCTTGGTGTTGGCGATCACGATGCGATCCGCGACGTCGCCGAAGACGCGGCGAAGTGCATGGATCTCGGCGGAGGCGCTGCCGCCGCGCGCCGGTGTATAGGTTTCGTGGGAAACAAAAACTGTCTGCGCCGCGATCTGGCGACGCGAAATACCGCCGCCCGCTTCGCCTTTGGCCACCAGCGTCTCCATCACTTGGCCGATGTGCTGGACATCGAGACGCGTGCCGTGGAACGCGCTGTTGTTTGTCGTGGTGGACAACACTTCGCAGATGGGTTGTATTCCACGCTCGCGCGCGGCGGCAGCGCTCTCTACCACCAGAGCCGCGGCACCCATGCCGATAAGCATGCCGTGCCGCCGTCGGTCGAAGGGAATGGCAGCATCTGCAACCACTTCGTCGGTAGCTGCTGCTCCACTGGCCAGGAAGCCAGCGCCCATCCAATCAATCAGGTGATCGGAGGTGACATCGTCAGCCGAGACAACGATCACGCGGCTGCAACGCCCGGCGTGGATCCAGTCCTGCGCCAGCGATATCGCTTGTGTGGTGCTCGCGCAGGCAGCGTTGACTTGAGTGTTGGGACCGCGGGCGCCGATGAATTCGGCGAATTGCGAATGTCCCATGGACAAAACTCGCAGCAGGAAGCGCCGGTTAAAGACATACGGTTCTTTGTCGATGGCGGCGCGCAACTCGTCGATGCGCCGGTTGATTTCCTGTACTAGATTGGAATGACCATTCGCCTCCCGGGCGAGTAGGCTTTCGAGCATGGCCAACTGCTCGCGACGTTCGTGGTCCGCATAATAGCGCGCCATCTCATCGGCGAACGCGTCGTATCCGGGGAAGGCGGAAGCAAAAATCACACCGGTATCGTCACGCAAGGAGTCTGGCAATCCCCAGCGCTCCGGTAACTGCGTGCCTTTGGTAGTGGTTTTATAGCGCATGACCAGCGGGATGCCGGCGTCGCGCAGTGCGTCGATGCCCACGGCGATCGCCAGTTGGGTGACACGGTCGAGGGCTCCTACGCGTTCGGCGGAAATCCCAAATTCACTTTCCAGATCAAAAGCGCCTCCGCGGCCCGCCAGCTTGATAACGTCTGCGACATCAGTGAGGGTTTCAAACCTTGGTTCTCCGGCTTCGCTCTTCACCAGACGCGTGATGTGTTTGTCGAGCATGGCTTGCCGGAAGCGCGTGGGGATCAAATCGATAAACTGATCGCCCCGCAGAATGCGGCCGATGTTGGTGTCATCGAAGATGTGCTCGGTTCCGGGCAGACCCAACGCCGCTCCCGTAATGACAACGGGCTCAGAGGTGGAGCGCCCATTCTTGCCGCGGTAGATCTCGTAGCCGCGATCGAGAACATCGGCGAACAAACGGCCTAGCTCGTTATAGTGATCGCCGTTTGATGGCGTAGTTCGCGTGGCAGGAGTGTTCGTTGGGAGCGCTGCCACCGGGATTGGTTTAGAAGTTTCCACTGGCGACGAGACAGTTGTCACGGGTGTCACTGAGGTCTCGCACAACGCATCCGTAGTCCCGCGGCCCAGTCCCGCCGCGAACAGTCCGCATAGCGCCTGGTTGAAGGCGACGATATCGCCGACTTTTGGATGATTCGTAAATAGCGAAACCACATCGCTACTGCCGCCGAGCACATCCTCGGCAAATCCCTGCAACGCTTTCTTCGGTCCGACTTCAACAAACACGCGCGCGCCCGCATCGTAGAGCGTACGCAAGCCCTTAATAAATTGGACGGGAGAAGCGACCTGCTGCGTGAGAATGTCGAGCATCTGCGGCACGACGTCAGGCCCGGCGGGATAAAACTCGCCGTTGGTGTTCGCGACGATTGGCAAACGCGGCGACTGGAGATGCAGGCGCTCGAGAACTTGCCGCAGAGGCTTGCTGGCTCCTGCCACAATCGATGTGTGGAAAGCGTGGCTGACAGGTAACGCGGAAACGTCGTAACCAGCTTTTTGGAAGGCTTCCATGGCCTGCTCGACGGCCTGGCTCGCGCCGCCGATAACCGCCTGACGGCTGCTGTTGAAGTTGGCGATCACGACGTAGCCTTTGATCGTCTTTAGAACGCGTTCGATTTCTTCCAGCGGACCAAACACCGCGGCCATGCGGCCATTGTCATCCATTGCTACCTGGGTCATTCCGCGGCCCCGAGCGCTGACGGCTTCGAGCGAGTCAACAAACGGGAGGCCGCCGGCCGCGACTAGCGCTCCGTATTCGCCCAAACTGTGTCCCATCGTGAAGTCTGGCTCGATGCCAAAAGCTGCAAGGAGCCGGGTCAGCGCCAGGTCAATTGCCAGCACGGCGGGCTGAGTGATCTCGGTTTGCCGCAGATCTTCTTCGGCTTTGGCGACTGCGTTGGCGTCGGCTTGGTCGACGAAGATGAATTTGCTGAGCGGTTTGCCGAGCAACGGCGTCATCACGCGATCTGCTTCGGCAAAGGTTTCAGCCACGATCGGCTCCGTGTCCCGGAGCACTTGAAGCATGTTCGCGTACTGCGAACCTTGACCGGTATACATGAAGGCGACCTTCGGAGCGGGTCCGTGCCCGCGGAAGATGCCCTGTGCCCGCAGCGCTTTCCACACCGCCGGCTGATTGGCCGCCAGCGCTTTGAGTGCGTTGCCAGATTTGTCCGCCAGTTCGGCGGCGTTAGCGTAGTCGATGGCCAGGCGCTCGGGTGCGCGCAGGTCTGATTCAGCCGGAGCCGCGGGCGCGGGCGCCTGGCCCGCTCTCGCGTTCTTCTCTACAGCGCGCCAACGCTCGACGAGCGCAGCTTCAGTCGCGGCGCCGATTACCAGCGCTCCGCGTAAAGGAGCTTTATAAGAAGGGCCGACACTGCCGGAAAAAGTGGTGCCGGAAAGAGAAGTAGTGGAAACACCTGCCGCATTCATAATTGGCTCTTTCATTTGCGGCGGTATTTCACTGACCGCCACTGACCGTTTGCCGTTTCCGTTCAGCCTGCCCGGAATGTATTCTTCGAGCACAGCGTGGAAATTGGTGCCGCCAAAGCCAAAAGCGCTCAGCCCGGCGCGGCGCACGCCATCTGGAGGCATGGTCCACGGTTTCAGTTCGGTATTGACGTACAGCGGAGAGTGCGCAAAATCGATGTTGGGATTGAGATGCTCGCAATGCACGCTCGGCGGCAGTACTTTATCCCGAAGCGCCAGGGTGGCTTTCAGCAGTCCGGCAGCGCCGGCCGCTCCTTTAAGGTGCCCGAAATTCGACTTGACCGAACCCAGCGCCACTGAGTGCGAGGGGAGATGAGAGCTGCTGAGTACATCGATCATGCTTTGCGCTTCGACAACGTCGCCCACGGCGGTGGATGTGCCATGGCCCTCGATCAACGTCACAGTAGCTGGCGATAATCCGGCATTCTCCCAGGCGCGCTCGACGGCGAATTTTTGGCCGATCGGGTTGGGCGCGGTGATGCCCTTTCCCTTGCCGTCGCTCGATCCGCCCATACCGCGCAGCACGGCGTAGATCTTGTCCCCGTCGTGCTCGGCATCGGCCAGACGCTTGAGCAGAAAGATCGCCGCGCCTTCGCCCATGACGAAGCCGTCGGCTCCTTCGGCGTAGGGACGAGTGCCGGTCGCCGAGAGCGCTCCGATCTTGCAGAACTTGACGAAGCTCGAGACGCCCATGTTGCGGTCAAGGCCGCCGGTGACTACCACGTCGTAATGGCGTTGTATCAGTCCTTCCGTCGCGGAACTGATCGCTGCCATGGCCGACGCGCAGGCGGCGTCACAAACGTAGTTGGGGCCGTGGAAGTTGAAAACGTTGGCAATGCGGCCGGCAATGCAGTTGGACAATTCGCCGGGCATGCTGTCTTCCGTAATTTCAGGAAGGAGCTTTCCCATCCGGTCGTGGAATTGGCGCGTGATGTCGCGGCGGACCGCTTCCGGCAACGCGGCGAAACCGGCAGATTCGGCCAGCTCGCGCGCGAATTCCGGAAAGAGCACGCGCGCTACGGTGAGATAGTGTTTTTCCCCCCCGATGGCATTGCCCAGGATCACCGCCGTGCGATCGGCGTTCAGCGGCCGCTTGGGATAGCCGTAGTCTTCTAACGCTTCGCGGGTGCAGGCGATGGCCCATTTTTGCGATTCATCCATGGCATCGACGACGCGCGGCGGGATAGGCAGGCGCCACTTCATGGGATCCCACACATGCTCACGCACCCATCCGCCGATCTTTGAGTAAGTCTTGTCCGGAGCGCTGTGATCGGAATCAAAGTAAAGCGCCGGGTCCCAGCGGTCGGGCGTAACCTCGCTGATGCTGTAGCGGCCGTCCTTCACGTTGTTCCAGAAGGCCGGGACATTCGGAGCATCTGGTAAAACGGCTCCAACTCCCACAATTGCTATGGCCCGATAAGAAGTGTTTTCCATGATGAGCGCTCCTGCAGTAAAACGATCGATCCTTAAACGCTACGCGGCCAGCTCCTTACTCTTGGCCGCGCGGCCGTACAGTACATCTGCTACGTAATCCAGGTCCGAGATAAGGCCCGATTGCGCGCGGTGAATCGCGGGCATTCCCAAACTTGTTTCAAACGCGGCGGTCTCAGAATCGCCGACGCCCCCGGCTCCGATGACCCAACGCAAACCGTCCTCGGCCACCTTGAGTGCGGCGTCGCGGGCAAAGACTCGGCTGATCGCCGCGAGTGCCGTGGCATCGAAACGCCGGTTCGCTTTTTCGTTGAGCTTGCCTTCAGCCGAAAGAGCGGCGCGGCGGGACAGACTACCTGCGCACTCGGCATAAGCGATCAACTCGCCCAGGCGCAGGAGAATATGTTGAAAGCGAGTCAGGCGCGCCACCCGCGCCTTTTCCATAACCTCGGCCAGCGCGTGCAAAGCCAGTGCTGCGATGTCGGCGCCCACGTTCGCATGGCGGGCGTGCAACGCTTCGAATTCTCGCGCTCGCTCGTGATAGTACTGCCCGCGCGTTTTGAGATGATTCTGCCAACGGTCACGGCTGATGGTCATCTCCATGATTTCGGAGGTGCCTTCGTAAATCGTGGTGATGCGAACGTCGCGGCTGATTTTTTCCACCATGTATTCATGCGTGTAACCGTAACCTCCCAGCGCCTGGATACTGGCTTCGGCGGCGGCATTGCCGGCTTCAGTGGCCATGTACTTCGCAATTGCGCCCTCGGTGTTCAAGCTGCCTTCGGCCCCCGCGTCGATGCGCTCCGCAGTTTCTTCGATATAAGAGCGGGCAGCCTCAAGACGCGCCACGTGCGGCACGATCAGCTTGTGTGTATATCCTTGCTTCTGAGAAAGCGGCGCCCCGGCTTGGATACGCTTGGTGGAGTAAGGAATTGCGCGATCGAGCGCGGCCCATCCTGCGCCCAGGCCGAACGTTGCGACCATCAGGCGCGTGTAGCCGAACACGGCCTGCGCTTGATTCAATCCCTGGCCTTCGACGCCACCGACAAGCCGGTCGGCATCGACATAAACGTTGTCGAACGCCAGCGCTGCAGTATTGCTGAGTCGGATGCCGTGCTTGTCTTCGGGTTCGTCGTGGGTGAAGCCCTTCGCGCCTTTTTCCACGATGAACCAGCTCGGACCACTGGGCGTGTTAGCCAAAACCGTGTAGGCATCGGCGATTCCACCGTTGCTGATCCACTGTTTATTGCCAGTGATTTTGTAGCCGACGACGCGGTCGTTTTCGATGACTCGGTCCGCTGTAGTCCGAAGCGATCCCAGATCGCTGCCCGCTTCCGGCTCCGTGGCGCCGTAGGCGAACAAGATTCCTTCTTCGGCGATGCGCGTCAGCCAGATCTTTTTCTGCTCCGGAGTGGCGCCGACAAAGATAGGATCGCTGCCGAGGAACGTGGCCAGCACGGCTGTGGCGACGCCCAAATCGATGCGCGCCATTTCCTCGCAAACGCAGTACACATCGAAAGTTCCGCCGCCCATGCCCCCGAACTCTTCCGGGATGAACAGGAGCTGAATGCCCAGCTTGTCCGGGCTGCACATGTGACGAACAATTTCGAGCGGGCATTCGTCGCGTTCATCGAGATCCCGGAGAACCTCGTCCGGCAAACGTTTCTTGGCGAAGTCCTTGAGTGACTTCAAGCTTAACTTGAGCGTTTTACTGGTAATCATGGGCGGTGCCTCACTTTGCTATGCGACGTGTCGCAATTCTCGAACTTTGTTGGTCAACTCCGGCAAGAACTCCAGGATGTCGTCGACGATTCCGACGTCTGCCACCTGAAAAATCGGAGCCTTCGGATTCTTGTTAATGGCGATCAGGAAAGGACTGCCTTTGATGCCCGCCAAATGCTGGAAAGATCCACTGATGCCACATGCCAGATAGACCTTGGGCTTGACGGTTTTTCCGGATGAGCCCACCTGACGCGACTTCTCCATCCACTTGGCGTCGACTACGGGTCTTGAGCAACTCACGGCCGCACCCAGAGCGTCAGCCAGTTCCTGTGCGATAGCCACATTGTCTTTTTCCTGGATGCCACGTCCGATGGAAACCAAGACGTTGTACTTGGTGATATCGACGTCACCCGCCTCGGCGACAACCGTTTCCAGATAGCGGCGGCCTGCGGCCAGAGTTCCCACTTCGCTCGACTTGTCGACAACCTGGCCGCTTCCCGCTGCAACCTCTAGCGGCTTGAACGCGCCCGGACGTATCGTGAGCACCGCGCCCGATGAGATGTCACAGCGAACGTGAACGCTCACCTGCCCGCCAAATTCCTGGCGGACTACTTTGAGGTTGGCGCCGCCGTCAACTTCCACAATGTCCAGCACGTCGGAGACGAAAGCCGAATTTGTCTTGATGGAAAGACCGGGCGCCAGATCGATCCCGAAGTGCTCATGGGCGACAAGCACAATGCTGTTGCTCGGCAGAACCTTCTGCAGGGCTTTGCGGATCAATTCGGCATTGGGGTAAGCAAGAGCTTCATTGGCAATCTTCCAAACCTCAGGGTAAGAAGCAGCGAGGGCGTGGCAGGCGACATCGAGGTCCGCGCCCCAACCGGTGAGAATGGCTGTCGGCGAAGCAGCGGGATCGATCCTTCGCGCAGCGGCCGCTAGTTCGAGCGCGGAATCGGCGGCCACGCCCCCTTTGTGCACGATGTAAGCGAAGATGCGAGCCATTATTTCAAACCTCCTTTGGCGGTCACTAACTCCAGAACTTTGTCGACGTTCTCTTCCCGGCTGCCGTGCAGAATCTCGGCGCCCTTGCCCTGCGGGGGCACGAAGTAATCCACCCGCTTCACTTTGGCGCCAGCCTCTCCAACCAGGCCTGGGTCAACCCCAAGGTCCGATGCCCCGTAGGTTGGGATGGGCAATGAGGCTACTTGCCGGATGCCCTTCATGCCGACATAACGTGGTTCATTGATACCCGTCTGAATCGAGAGCACACAGGGCAGATCGATCTCGTTGATCTCTTTGTTGCCGCCTTCAATTTCCCGGCTGACTTTCAGCTTCTTGCCGTCCAGGACTTCAATGGAATTGACCAGAGAAGCAAACGGATAGTCGAGCAGCGCCGCCAGCATTCCGCCGACCTGAGCACCACCGTCCTCTGCCTGGATCCCGGTCAAAATCAGGTCGTAATGACCCTTCTGCACGAAGCCTTTCAGGATGGTAGCTATGCCCCTCCCATCCGATCCGCCGAAGACCTCGTCTGAGATCAGCACGCCGTGGTTTGCGCCCATGGCCATCTCGCGGCGTAGAATCTCCTCGTCATCTTCGCCGCCAACAGTAGCGACCGTGACAGTTCCGCCAACTCGGGTGACGATCTGAAGGGCTTCTTCGACCGCATAGTTGTCCGCTTCGTTGATCGAATAGACCAATTCGTCACGTTCAATGTCGTTCCCGGCGCCGTTGAGCTGAATCTCGTTTTCCGAAGTGTCAGGCACTCTTCTTGCGCAAACTAGAATCTCCACGTTCACCTCCGCAAAATCGCTCTTAGTTCCAAATTCATTGTGCGTTGGACGAAGTCACCACACATTCCTTGCTTTCGGCAGCCTGCTCTTCTTTTTTCAGACCAAACTTCAAATCCGGACCTTCACGCGCAATTTGTTGATCGACCAGTTCCGTCAGATCGATGGCGGTCATCTTTCCTTCCAGGCCCGCAACCTTGATCGCATCTTCTATATTGACCATGCAGAATGGACAGGCAGTCACCATCACATTGGCTCCTGCTTCCGCCGCCATCTGCACTCTCTTCACGCCCATTCGCTGATCTTCTTTCGGCTCGTAGAACAACATCAGCCCGCCGCCACCGCAGCAGAACGAGCGGTCACGACACCGCTTCATTTCGACTCGCTTCAGGCCGGGAATCGCATCCAGCACATCTCGAGGGTCGTCGTATATCTGGTTGTGCCGCCCCAGATAGCAGGGATCGTGGTAGGCGTACACACTGTTTTCGTTTTCTACTGGACTGAACTTGATCTTGCCGGCCTTCACTTCCCGGGCGATCACTTGGCTGATGTGCTCCACCGGTGGCACATCCTTGTAGTCGTGTTTCAGCGCGTTGAATGCGTGCGGGTCAGCGGTGACGATCCGCCGGACTCCCGAGGTTCTGATGGCCTCCACGTTGTGATCCCGCAAGGTCATGAAAAGCGTCTCTTCGCCAAAGCGCCGAACTTCATGGCCGCTATCTCTTTCCGCCGCGCCCAGGATTCCGAAATTCTCTCCGACGTGGTTGAGGATCTTTGCCGTTGCCCGCCCGATCGACTGCATCCGGTCATCGTAGGAAGTGATACTGTCCACAAAATACAAGGTGTTGGCGCCGTTGCTCTTGCCGAGGGTCTTGACCGGGCAGGTCTGCTGGAACTCCTTAGCGTTTGCCCAGTCCGCCTTCTTCTTCTCCATCTTGCCGTAGGGATTGCCGCGGCTCTCCAGAGCCTTCAGCGGCTTTTGCAGAGACTGAGGGACATTTCCGTCATCGACCATGCCACGCCGCAGATCGACGATCTTGTCGATGTACTCGACCAGCAGAGGGCATTCTTCCTCGCAAGCGCCGCAGGTGGTGCATGACCAGATTTCATCTGCGGAATAGATGCTGCCGGAATCTTTGCTCCCGACCAACGGCGTTCCGTTGTGCGCGCGCCCAATAACCGGATAATGCTGGAAACTGTAATCTCTTGCCTTGATGGTGATGAATCGAGGCGACAACGGCCTGCCCACCGCATTGGCGGGACAATTGTCTGAGCATCGCCCGCAGTCGGCGCAGGAATAGAAATCGAGCATGTGCTTCCAGGTGAAGTCTTCGAACGTCTTCACTCCGAAGGATTTCACCTGATCCAAATGCTCGTCGCTGACGCCATATCGCACCGGCTTGAGAATCTCGCGGTCCAACTTTGCGAAGTAAATATTGAAGAGGGAGGTTTCCACGTGGAACTGGATGCCAAAGGGCCGATAACAGAGCAAGAAGTAAAAAGTCAGTTCATGGACGAGATAAGCGCCGAAGTAGAGCGTCCCAAGAGTGGGCAGGGAAGCTGAAACAAGAGCTCTCTGCAACATCCATGGGAGCGAAAATGCGGCTAACGTCTCAACCGACTGGCCTGGCTGTGACTGGGCGGCGGCTTTGGCAGCGGCAAAGAGGCTGTCGGCCATCATCAGGATTGCGATCAGCGACAAAAGGAAGATAGCGTCGGCTGTGTGAGCTTTGCCGTACCTTGCCGGCACAGCGTACCGCGCTGGTTTGAAAATCAGGCGGCGAATTATGGCGATCACCATGCAGAGGAAAACAATGGTGGCGGCGTAATCCGTGATTATGTTGTAGGCGGGACCGGCTCTTCCCGCGAGGCCGGGCATGACGAAATTCTGCGAGACGCCAACAATCAGCACAGAGAACGCGCGAACGGCTAGGAGGAGGAAGCCGGCAAAAATAAAAATGTGAAGGGTCCCTGCGAGTCTGTAGCGCGGCTGTTTCCACTGACCCAGCCAGAATTTCAGAACTCGTCCCAGCCGTACCAATGGTTGGTCAAAACGAAAATCGCGCTGGCCCCGAATGAGCGGTACTAAGCGCTTCGCCACAATGTAGGCAAAACACAGGACACCCAGAAGATGAATGGTCAGGAAGAGGGTTTGGCCCGCGACCAACCAAGAGGTCATCTGCGAAGCTGACTGGATGTCTACCACGTTTCCTACTCTCTTGCTTGACGATCTCTAGGCGACCAGCTGCGTCAAGACTTTTTCCTCCGTAACTGGGGGACCTGGTGCTATGGGTGATTTGACGGAAGCGAGAGGCGGAAGCGGAATGGATGCACGAACTAGCATCGGTGCTGGCGCCTCGGTCGGTGCAACCTTCGCCTTCGCGCGCACTCTCTTCTTAGCTTTCTTCTCTTCTTTCTTGCGCGGCGGTGTGACTCCGGCGGCTTCTCGCAGTTCCGTGAAACTCGATGTCAGCAGCTTTTCCAAACGCCGCAGATCCGGCACTGCGTGCACATCTCCGCTGAACCCGAAATACGCTGTGCCGTTGTAGCTCAAGATGGCGCAGTTGAGCGCCATCTCTCCGCCAACCGGTACATAGGGATAACAGTGCAAGATCTTGTGGCCGAGCAGATAGAGCGGATACTGTGGTCCCGGCACATTGGTGCAGACCATGTTGAAAGGCGTGAACGGCAATTGGCTGATGACGTTGCCGGCCAGCGCCTGCGCTGAAGACGGGATCATGCCGAGCAAACCGCCGGCCAAACTCACCAATTCGGCGGTATGCGCTCGTTTGAGAAGTTCGGTTCGCTTGTGGACGGCAGCCAGCAGCTTCTTGGGGTTGCGAATGTCCAGCGGAATGGTCACCGGGACCAGGGAAATGCGGTTCCCGAGTTCGTCCGGACTATCGCTGCCGCGCAGATTGACCGGAACCATCATGCGAAACTGTCGCCCCTTGACGTTGTCGCCGTGCAGTTCGAGATAGCGCCGGATGGTCGCCGTTACCAGCGCGAGAATGACGTCATTTACGCTGGTCCCGCAGGTGCTTTTTATGGCTTTGACTTCTGCCAGCGGAACCTCCGCCCAGGCGAATTTCTGCGGTCCGCGGTAGAGAACGTTGAAGCGCAGCCGCTCCGTAGATAAGGTGAATTCCGGGAGCAGACGGGTGAACTCGTCCGTGGCCAGGTTTCCGCCATTCAAGGCGAAGCGTTCCGCCATGCTCGATAGGTTCGCCAGCGCGTCGAAAATTCGTTTGGCGATATCAGAATAGGAATCGACGACGCCATTGGTTATCGAAGTCAGGACGTTGTGCGGCGGTGGGACTCGGAGCCGAAGCTTTCGTCGGGGCAGCGGCGGAACCAGTGGGCTCGCATCCATGAGCACATGCATGATCCCAACTCCGGCGATGCCATCGGCGAGACAGTGGTGCAGGCGGAAGATGAGCGCGCTGCGATTCCCTTTCAGCCCATGCACGAAGGTCAGATCCCATAGCGGGTGCTGCCGGTCCATCACCGTGCTCAGAATTTTTCCCGCCAGCGTCTTCAACTCGGCGTCGGAACCGCGCTTAAGCGTCACCTCGCGTAAGTGGTTGCGGATGTCGAAGGTGGGATCGTATTCCCAGCTGGGGAGGCCGAGGTTTAGCGGGGGCGGCACCACGCGCTTCAGGTAGCGGGGAATGAGCGGCAGCTTGGACTCGACAAACCGGACGCAAGCGTTGAAAGGGATCTCGCCCTCAAACACGCAGACACAGGCCACGTTGAGGGGCATGCCCTCGCGTTCCAGGTGGAGGAAAACCGTGTCGCCCCAAGAAAGGCGATCGCTTTGATGATGTTTCTGCATGACAGCTCCCTGTTCATCCGCTGCGCGGTCGTGTATCTCAAGCCACGTTTCAAGCCACAAAAGAAAACCGCGACCCGAGCTTCACCAGCTTGAGCACTTTGTAGACACCGACGTTGACGCCGCGCAACACAACCTTGACGCCTTTGTCATCAGCTATGCCCGCGAGCTCTTCCAGCGCTCGGATTGCCCTCGGATCAATCCGGCGCACGGAAGAGAAATCCAAAGCCACTTCGCCCTCGACGCTGTCCAGTTTTTCCCCGGCCTCTTGCAACGCCTGGACAACGTGTTCTTCATCGATCTTGAGCCACACCGCGATCATTGCCATACGCACCACCATCACCTACGCGCTTTGTTGCTGAGCTGTACTGGCCACTTTCGCCAAGCCTCGTCCCTCATAGGCCTTCCAAAACAAGTCGGCCAATTCACTCATCAGTGGCATGCGGGGGTTCGAACGCCAGGACGGATCGTCAAAGGCAAGCTTGGTCAGCTCGGGCATTGCCCGCTCGAATTCCTCCCTCGAGATTCCCAGGTCGGCGATCGAGCGCGGAAACCCCAATTGATCAAGCAGTTGTTCTGTCGCTACCACCAGGTTCTTCACTTTCTCCTCAATCGTGTGGCCACCCAGGCCCAGCAGATCCGCGACCGTTGCGTATTTCTTGTGTGCGACATATCCCTTCTGATACGGCGACGGCAGGAATTTAGCCGGCACGGCCGCGTTATAGGCAATGACATGCGGCAACATGAGTGCGTTGGCCCGGCCGTGCGCAACTCCGAAGCGAGCTCCGAAGGCATGCGCCAACGCATGATTCACACCCACCGATGCATTGGCAAATGCCATCGCCGCGATGCAGGCGGCATTGTGCATCATGGAACGCGCCTCTTCATCGCGGGGATGCTCATAAGCAATGGGCAGGTACTTGAACACCAGCCGGATCGCCTGCATGGCGTTGGAGTCGGTATAGGCCGAAGCGTAATTGGAGACTGCAGCCTCCAGGGCGTGAGTCAGGCAGTCGACGCCGGTATCGGCGGTAAGGCCTTTCGGCATGGACATGACAAACTGCGGATCGACGATGGCTACGTCCGGAGTTAGCGAGTAGTCGGCCAGGGTCACCTTGCGTCCGCACTCTTTGTCGGTCAGTACGGCAAAGGGAGTTACTTCGCTCCCGGTTCCGCTGGTAGTGGAGATGGCAATCAGCCGCGCATGGTTAACTTTCTCGGTCGGGTACTGGACCACGCGCTTGCGCAGATCCAGAAAGGGCGCGGCCAGTTCTTCCAGGTCCGCATCGGGCGACTCGTACTTGAGTTTCATGATCTTGGCGGCATCGATCACCGACCCGCCGCCCAGGGCGATGATTTGGTCTGCTTTGTAGAAGTTGAGCGCCTCCACTCCTTGCATGACCACCTTGACCTCGGGCTCCGCATCGGGAATGACCGAGACATGGACGTGGGTTTCCTCCGGAATGTAGCGCCGGACCACGTCGACGAGGCCGAACTTCTCCAGAGCCGGATTGGTAATAATGATGGTTGATTGCGATGGGAACTGGCGTACATTCTCCACCGCGTTCAGGTTGAAATAAATCTGATTGGGAACTCGGAACCACATATGGGCTTGTGTCCTCCGAGCCACGCGCTTGATATTGAGGTAGTGATAGATGTTCACGTTATCGGTTGTGCTGTTGCCGCCGCCGGTTCCACACCCGAAGGAGAAGGTCGGCACCAGATCGTTATAAACGGCGCCCAGCGCTCCGACTGAGCCCGGCGAGTTCACGATGATCCGTCCTGCATTCATCACCTCACTGAACTTGCGGATGATCTCATCGTTGCGCGAGAAAACGACGGCCGTATGTCCAAGACCACCGGCATGATTCACATCGATGCATACCTTGAGCGCCTCATCGACGGATTTCGCCCGATAGACCGCGAGCACCGGGAACAACTTCTCCACCGACAGGGGATATTCGCGGCCCACGCCTTGAATCGGCGCAATCAGCAGTTTTGTGCCCGGCTTCACGGAGAGGCCAATCAGACAGGCGATGTCGGTGGCCTTCTGCCCGACCGCCATGGGTTGCATAAAACCAGTCTTGGGATCGATTACCGTGCGCGACAGGAGTTCCGTCTCTTTTTCATTGCAGATGTGCGTGCCCAGCTCTGCGAATTTCTTCAGCACGAAGTCATAAATCTCATCGTCGATCACCACCGTTTGCTCGGAGGCGCAGATGGTCCCGTTATCGAAGGTCTTGGAGACGATGATGTCCACCACGGCCGTACTTACGTCTGCGGTTTTTTCCAAATAGACCGGCGTGTTGCCGGGCCCTACACCCAGGGCTGGTTTGCCTGAGCTATAGGCGGCTTTGACTGCGCCCGGCCCGCCGGTGGCATCGATCAGGGCCACATCTTTGTGCCGCATCAGGTAGGCGTTGTCCTGCAGGGTGTGCGATTCCAGGCAGCTAAAAACCCCTTCGGGCGCGCCATGCTTCAGCGCGGCCTCATACATGATTTTCACGGCCTCGGAGCAACAGCGCCAGGCGTTTGGATGGGGACTGAAAATGACCGCGTTGCGCGTCTTGGCAGCCATGATGCATTTAAAGAGCACCGTGGACGTGGGGTTCGTAATCGGCGTGAGCGAGAAGATGACCCCGATCGGGTCGGCGACCTCCACCAGATTGCGCTCCGGAAACTCGCGAATGATGCCAACCGTGCGTTTATCCTTTATATAGTTGTAGGTGAACTCGGTGGCGCACATGTTCTTGAGGACTTTGTCTTCCATGACGCCGAGCTTGGTTTCCTCAACCGCCAGGCGGGCGAGAGGTTGCGCCTGTTCCAGGCCAGCCAGGACCATCGCCTTGACGATGCGATCAACGTCCTCTTGGGTGTATTGGGTAAAGACGGCAGCGGCGGTTCTGGCTTGGGCAACTAGTCCCTCCAGATAGGCAATCCGTTCTTCACTGAGACTTTCTGCGGCCAGCGGAATCTGAAGCCGCTCCTGCACCGCTTCACTCGTGACCATTCCTGCCCCCTCTCAACTATCTGTTGAAGTCCCTTGCTGGTAAGGAGCCCGCTTACTATTCTCAGCTCGCGTGACCATCGCCGGTGACTGTCTCTCTAGTGACTAGGAAGACGGTCGTCTGATCACTGGTAAAACGTCCGTAGCTTCTATGCGTAGTCGATCGGATGCTTGGTTAGCCAATGCTCGTCCCGCACCCTGCCAATGTTTCTAAAAGCCCCACCAGCGACGCTTGCAGTTAAACGGCGGCTTTCCCAAGCGACGCCTGCACCCAGGCCGATGGCGCCGCCCAGCAAACCGTACACTAATGTTCTGGTGAGGGATTTCTCACGATACCTTGGATAGCTGCCTAGCACGCCGATGCACGCCCCGAGTGCGGCGGGCTTCAAGGCGCTTCGAACCGACTCGCTAAGAAACGGAGTAAGAGATTTCCCGCTTAGAAATACTTCTTCACCCGAACGCGCTCCCTCTATTCCGGAGTCCAGGAGCCTTCGCCCATAGTCGGCATTTGATTTCGACCACTTGTACAAGTCCATTTGGATTTCCTCATGGTTCTCGATCCGGGATGACAAGGTAACTACATCACCCAGCACCGGTCTGAGTCCGTAGCGTGGGTCACAGGTCGTTGTGATAGGGTCACATTCCGATGTGATGTGGGCGCACATGGCAACGTGTAGGAGATGACTTTCTTATGTTCGGTGCGGGCTAGAGTCTCTGAGAATTGAACGGTTCGTACTTGTAGCGCAAGAAGAAACGCCAACGTGCCTTGCATTAGACAAGGGCACGTTGGCGCAGTACTTCAGGTTTCACTCATCAGGCTTTACCAATCGGCGGCGCGGCGCGAAACGACAAAGTTGCGTGCCACTTTGCAACTGCATCGTTGTTTAGGCTGCAGCCGCTGCCGCATGCTTCCTTGGTGACCGCTTCACGCGATGATGAACCTTGGGCGCGGGTTTGTGATTACCGCCCCGCTTTGCCATGACGTCCATCAACTCCTTTTGGGCATCGACGTAGCTTTTCACGCCTTCCCGCGTCAACTCACCCAACGGCAGGAAGGGAAATGGCCGCAAGAGTTCCAAGGTCTTGCCTGCTGTCTTCACGCTGGAGTTCATCTGTCGCCCGGCGACATCAACCAGCTTCCTTTGCGCATCGATGAATGACTCCGTGGTCTGGCGCGCCAGTTGCGCCAACTCGGTCTTCTTGATTTTCTTGACGCCATTGGTGTGCTTGGCGCCGGTGGCTTTGGCTGTCTCCTCGGCGATGACGTCCATGAAGTGCTTCTGCGTTTTCACAAAGTGCTCCATCGCCTCTTGAGCAAGTTCCACCAGGTGCTCGCCCTGATACGGTTTTCCCGCCTTCACTGCTTCCACCCAGGTATGAGTTTGCTTGCCGGCAATTTTCAGGAATTCCTGCTGCATTTGGACGAAAGTCTCCACGCTGCGCCGCAGCAGATCGGTAACCGCTTCCGCTGCCGGCCAGTCGCCGACCCGTTCCTTGACACCGCTCAACAGGATTTCGTTCTGTTTTTGCCCCAGTTCAAGCAGGACCTTCTGCCCCTCAATGAAGTTCGCCATTCCCTCGGCAGTAACTTCGCTCAAAATGGCAGTCGGGGAATGATTGGGGTCGGACAACTGTTGCCGCAGAGAGTGCATCAGGCTTGCATTCTGCCGCATCGCCAGATCCACGAGGATCCGTTGCGTGGCAAAGAAGCTCTGGACCCCCTGCTGCGCCCAGCCTGACAGAAGAGTAACAAATGAGGACTCCCGGGTATGAGTATGGGAGGATTCAGACTTTACGGTTGTTGGCATTTTGATACCTCCGGAATGCTGCGCTGCAGCATCAACTAAACTATACGATTGTGCGACTTGTGTGTCAATATATATTTGTCCTGTGTGCATGGCAGCATAAGCAGGATCAAAATGAAGCCGGATTCCGTCCTCATCAAGAAATATGCAAATCGCAGGTTGTACGATTGCTCCAACAGCCAATACGTGAATCTCGACGATATTGCGCGATTCGTTCGAGAAGGCAAGCAAGTCCAGGTAGTCGACGCGAAGACGGGCCAGGACCTGACCCGCGTCACCCTGACACAAATCATCACCGAAGATGCCAAGGAAAAGCAGACCGGCCTGCCGCTTGAGTTGCTGCGCCAGCTGATCGTCGCGTCCGACGAGGTGCGGCAGGAATTCGTCATGTGGTATTTGAAATCCGCCTTTGACACTTATCAGAAGGTGCAGGATGCGGTGCAGGGCCGGCTGGGCGAGGTCCAGTCTGCCATTCTGTCGCCGGTGGACGCGATGAAGAAGTTCCTGGGCGGGCCGGCGTCTACTCAGAAGCGAGCCGAAGCCGAGCCGGAACTCGACGCGCTGCGCCAGCGAGTGGCGGAACTTGAAGCCCGGCTCGAAAAACCTGCGCGAGCAAAACGAGGCTCACGCCGGAAGCAAAAGGGGAAGGTATAATTCGCAATGGCACTTTTCCGCCATTGCGCGCGCCAGCGCCAATTGCGAAAATGCCGGATAAGACCAGGACGAAATTGCGACGAAAACGGAAAAGGGCCACCAGTTCATCGAAAGCGCGCGGTCGGACGAACCCTGACAGGGCGGATTTAGAAGCCGACATCTCGCCTTGGACAGAAGCGCTGTTTGCGGCTGAGGTTCTCTTCTTACACGCAACTCCTGTTTATTACGGCTTCGGCGTACCCCGCGGCGACGGCTCTGCAGTGGTCATTATTCCCGGTTTTCTAGGTACCGATCTTTATTTAATGGAACTTCACGGCTGGCTGGAGCGCATCGGATACCGTCCCTATTTTTCCGGCATCGGTATCAATGCCGAGTGCCCGAATCTGCTGGTCCAGCGCCATCTGAACCAGACCATAGAAAAAGCCCTGACCGAAACTGAGCGGAGAATTCACCTGATCGGACACAGCCTCGGAGGGGTGATCGCACGCGCGGTGGCGGGGCAGAGGCCAGGAGACGTTGCTTCGGTAATCACGCTGGCTGCGCCATTTCGCTCCATCTCTACCAGTCGAACTATTCTCCACGCTACCGAAGCCATTCGCCAGCGAATCCAGCAGGAGCATGGCCGGAGAGTACTGCCCGAATGCTACACTGGACGCTGCACGTGCAATTTCGTGGACTCGCTGAAGCACGACATGCCGGACTCAATGCTCGAGACCGCAATTTACACGCGCGATGACGGCATCGTGGATTGGCGCTATTGCACGACCAGGAATCCGGAAGTCGACTTTGAAGTGCCAGGCACCCACATCGGAATGGCATTTAATCCTTCCGTGTATACCATCGTCGCCGACCGCCTGGCGAAGGCGCAATCTTCCGAATGAGTTTCGCTCGAGTAGGGACGGGCGTCCTCGCCCGTGCCAAGCCGAGCGCAGCTCCGCAGTAGCCTGTGGCCAATCGCAACTCTGGATTTGCCATAGCGGCTTACCATCTAGCGGCCCACCATCTCCAATACAGCCCCGGCGTGCGTCTCTAATATCTCAACCAGCCTGCCCTGCCGCTCCAGCCGTAGCACGGCTCTCGCCAGGCTGTTGTTGGTAACTTCAAAACTGCCCCTGCAATCGGTCTTTACGTAGGGTAGTCGATGGATGCTCGGCCCTGCGCCATCGATCGCCGCTTCCAATCGGAATCCATCTCTTATGGAACAATGAAAATCCCACCCAAATTCATCCGGATCTCTTCTGGTCTCCTGCAGATTCCGGAATTCGTGTTCCTCCCCCTCATGCCAGAGCACCGCTTTCCGAAAAACCAAACCGAATGGCATTTCGTATGTCATTGCCTCCAGCGTGCTCGGATGTGAATCGGGGCGGGGAAAATGGGCATGGGTCCAAGTCCAGAAGTTGCGATGTCGGTAACCGCAGTTGTGTCCCTGCACTCCGAAGCCTAGAGGATCTCCTGCCAAACGCCGGCCATCCAGCGTAATCTCGCCGGAAAAAAGCGCGTCGGAATGCGGCGTTCGCGAGAATCCGATCCAGCCCTTGTTGCTCATCGTGACGCGAAATGTCGAGCGATAGCGGATCTCCCATGAAAGCGTGTGCCCTCCAACATCCAACGCTCCTCGGCAGGAGCTCTCGCCAATCTCATTGTTGCCGATTTGGAAGTGGAATGGATTTTGCCCTCGGGCGCTGAGCCCCAAGTCCTCCAGGGGGAATCCTTGAATGAAGCTTCGCGGTTTTTCATTGCACGGAAACCAGGTGGCCCACACCTGCACCGGCATTCCGCGCGGGTCGTCTGGACAACCGCGCCGGCCGGGGTTCATCAGCAAATATCGGAACCACCACGCCCCGCTACCATCCGCCAGTCCCAGACGAACAAACCAGACTTCGTAGCGTCGCCGGGTAGAGAGTGATGAATAGAGTTCGTTCAGCGTTTTCACAGACTTATTTTACCGACTCAGATTCCAACCGAGCACGGAAGAACGCGATACGGAAAGGGAAGGGTAATCGCTCGAATGCGATGGTTTTTCGCATTGGAGTGTAAAGACTGTTCCGCCCTCGAGAAGAGATCCTCGCCCCCTTTTGGCAAAGGAACGAATTCTGGGGGGCGAGGGTTCCGCTTACGCTACGGCAGGTAGTAACGGAAAGAGGTCATAAACATGTTGTCGATTCCGTGCGGCGCGGAGTAGATTGCCGGCGTTGTCGACGTTGCCGCGGCGAACGTTCCCGTCCAAGCGTTTCGGACCAGATAGGAATACTGCGGGCCGAACTGCAGTCTTCCCTTGGGACCATTGTACATTTTGATCCAGAACCCAAACGTGCCCTCGATAGTGCTTTGGGTCTGTCCGCTGCACCCGCTGAGCCCTCCGAAACTGTAACCGTTGCCCGCCGAAGGCGGGGTTTCGGTGTAGCATCCCGAGTCGTTGGGAGTGCCGACGCCCTTCGACCCGTACGGCGCCCCGTACCCCACGACAGCGCCGGAGCCGTTGGCAGTGATAGGGTTATAGTCAACAAAATACCGTCGTGCCACGTATTCTTCACCACCGTTGAGGTACACATCCAATCTGGGGAAGTGAAATTCCAGCGTGGCCAGACCCTGATAGCTGCGCAGCGGTACCAGATTGCCATATTCGTCCACCGTGGCATCCGGCAGAGTCGAAGCGCCATACCGGCCTACACCGCTGCCGTAGAGGGCGTGAAGACCGAAATCCACATGTTTGGCCACAGTGACGCGGGCGTTTCCTCCCACTCCACCACCATTAATCGACTCGTTATGGGCAAATAGTGCGCTGTTAGCGGTGCCGCACCCTCCCGGGTTTTGCAACGCTTCCCCGCATGGATAAACACGGTCGCGGAAGCGGCTCAGGACGCCAAAGACCTCATAGTGGCCGAAGCCGGGTTCAAAGGCCGCTTTGACGATGACATCCGGCATCGCATTGAAAGAGTAGTTGGCGTTTGCGGCACCGCTCGTGTTTGCGGACGAGTTGTACAGCCCGCCGCTAGTCCCCGGCTCGCCGAGGGCGAAGTTTGAAAGGCCGCTCCCCCCGAAGATAGTCTGAGGATTTTCCAGCGACGCCGCCAGCCAGAAGTGATTGTTAAAGTTCTTGGCCAAGCGGACACCATACTGGCGCGCCCAACTGAAACCGACTTGGTATGCCGGGTCTATCGTCAGCGGCAGAGCCTCGGTTCGGTTGTCGACGCCCTTCTTGGTCTCCGTCACCAGGCTCCACATTTGACCGCCCGTGAAGCTCCAGCCATCGGTCCACGCAGCCTGACCCCAAACCTGCCGTTGACGCAGCGTGTAGCTGTTGCTCTCGTTGTTGTTGGATGTTACGCCGGCGGAAAGAAAATCAGCTTCGTAATAACCGGAGAGCTTGACGTCGCTGAGCTTGCCCTCCGCCAGCAGTGAGATTCGCGACTGGCGACCGGAGCCAAAGAATTCGGAAATCGCATTCTGGCCGCTTCCGGGATTGGAAACGCTGTTGAAGGGAGTATTAATGTCCGACCCCAACGCGCGATTGCGATACACGGATTCGGCGGCCAGGAATCCGCCAGGAGTGAGAGTGACCCCCTTAAAGTGGATGGCGAGCGGGCTCTCCAGCGTGTCTCTTAAGTTTTTCTGCGTCTCCTGTAAAGTCATTGCGGCGTTCGTAGCGTTTGACTTCAGATCGGTCACATCGCTCTTGAGCGCCATGACCGTCTGTCCTTGCTCTGCCGTTTGGGCCGCCACAGTATCCGCCTTAGTCTGCGCCTGCGTGGCAACAGCCTGGCTCTGATCAAGGCGCTGTTCCAATTGCTGTATCCTTTGATCGCGGGTTTGAACCAGATCGCTCAACTGCTTGATCTGCTGCTGCTGAGCGTCAATTGCCTGCTTCATTTCGCTGAGCTGCTCTGAAACAGTTGGCCCGGTTTTCTTGGCAACCATTTTCTTTCGGACGATCTTCGTCGTCGCAGGGGCTGTCTCTTGCTGGGCCTGTGCCGCGATCGCGCTCCCCGCGAGCGCCATCGACAGCACCACAGCCATAGTTCGTTTCATGATTTTCATCTCCTGAGAAATAGTCGTTCTAGATAGCAGACAAAACCTTGAAGCAAAACATTCTTCGGGTCAGCGTGCACTGTTGGGTGAACTGCCAGCCTAGGCCGCCGTTTGTTAAGAATTAATGACAATTTGTTGAATCTTCGGTGAATCGACCTTGGTGCCGCCTGCCAGTCATCGTCTTAGGAACAATGCAGATTGTTGCTTCCCTAGGAACCACCTCGGAGATGTCTGAATTGGGAATCCTCGGAATCCTGTTGTAGAACGATGGAACGAAACAGAGCGTCGTGACTCCGAGTCATCGGGCGTTTTCGCCGCTTGGAAAGAGTTGAACTTCACCGTTGCGGGCGCTTACCAGATGCAATGACTCACTTCCACCCAAGTAATCACAACGCCATTCTGTCGACCTGATTCCCGTTCTGGATAACGAGTTTCCGGCACCAACGTCGGCGTAACCAGACTCGAGGGGATATTCATGAATGCGAGCGTTGGGTGGTGAGGTGGCAGGAGTCGAACCCGCGAGGTTACAAAGAGGCCCGCGGATTCCGAGGTACTTGAGCCAGCGCCAACCACCGATTTAAGCGACTCAAAGGAGTGGTTTACAGCGTTTTGCGGTGAAGTTGCCTGCACTGTTTTGCTCCACAGACGAGTATTGTCCCAAGTTGCCCACCAAACGAATCGGATTGCCTGGAATTGCCTTAGATATTTCGCTGTGCAGGGAAAACAGAAATGGCGAAACCAGAGAGACAAAGAAAGCTATCCAGAGACTTTGTTCTGAGCGATGGGCACCAGACCCGCATTCTCAGGCACGGAATGCCCGAGTAAGTAACCATGCTGCAGCGGTGACCGCCGTGACCTGTACCGCCGTTACCTGTGAGTGGCAAACGCCTTCTCCTAAAATGGGAAAAACCAACAGGAATGTAGCTGCAGCGACGATTTTGGTAAGTTCGAAGAGTTCTAAGGGAAAGTTCGATGAAACGTGCTCTGCTATTGTTCGCTGTTCTTGCATTCGCGTTACCCGCGTTTGCCGACTCAATCACGTTTTATGGCTCACTACCTCGTGGTCCTCACATTTTCGATTACATGGGAGGTAGCCGGTCTGCCAATTGGAGAGGAACCGCGCTGAGTAGCACTCTCTCGAACTTAGTCCTGAATTCCTCGACTGGTTTGTTGACAGCCACATCCAGTGTTTACGACAATCGCCGGTACATCACCGGAGCCTACACTCAGCAATTGAAAATAGTCAGCCGCGGCAACCTCTTCGGCAACTACTACACCTATGGCAATGCGGGCAGTGGGAACGTCAAACTCACCGTGCAAGAGCCGGGAACCTTCGGACTGTTGGGTATTGGTTTGGTTTTTGTTGGGGGAGTCGTGCGTCGAAAACTGAAAGTGGGATGACCTTCTCGCGTCCGGCTATTTTCCTCTCCCGTTTATAAGGTCAGATGGTGGATTCCATGCGTCGGAACCTAACTCGGAGATGGGGATTGCCAACTCAATGCCGTGTGTGGGAGCGCGGAGACGGACCAGTGTGTGATGATGAATTGTTTTTCGCTCTCCTCAATCAGTCTTCAACCCCTGCCAGCGGACTTCCCGTTTCCCCGGCAAGTTGTGCAATCCGGTCGGAGGTCGCCACTCCATGAACACCAAGGTTGTCATTGAGAAGAGAGATTTGCACGGGTCGACCCCGTACGCGTTTCCGCAGAAGGTCGCGGCCGTTTACCTTGACGGCGACGAATACCGCGTCTACGCCCCGCCAAAGGCGGTCGGGGACGCACTGGAGTGGGTGGAACACTTCCGCGTTCACCAACCAAACCCCGAAAGCTTCAATTCCGAAATCCCAGCGGACAGCACCTATCAAGTTCTTGCTATCCAACTGCTAAAGGAAGAGTTGGAAAAGATGAAACGCAACGTCAGACGGCCGGTGGGTTTGAATCCGGACGTACTCTATTGCGACGCTCAGATTTGTTTGCAGGGACACGTGCGGAGTTCGGAGGGTTGCTTTGAGAGAGGAGAGCGTTGTACAAAATGCGGCGCGGCGTGCATTGACGAATGCCAGTACTGCAAGGCTCCAATTCGAGGGCGGTTGGCATATTCTCTGGTGCAACACTACGACCTTCCATTTTTTTGTCATGCTCCCGAATGTGGCCTTCCATATCCCTGGATGCAGGATAAGTTGGAGACCGCCCGTGAACTGCTTTACGACATCGAAAACCTTTCGCTCGATGAGCGTAACGAATTGTGGAATCTGCTGAAGTTCGTCATGTCCGACCCTAAATCCGATTGGGCCGCGGCGAAAACAACACTCATCGGTATCAAGCTGGCAAAAGTGAGTAAAGCTTCGCGGGAAGTTTTGTTGGATTTCACCGCAAGAGTCGCGGCTGAAGTAGGCAAGGCGAAATTCTGAGTTTAATAAGTGAAATAAAGTGAAATAAAATGAGTGGTGGAGGCGGCGGGAGTCGAACCCGCCACAATCCAAACAGGCCCGCTGATTCCAAAGCACTTAGTGTCGCCTATCTACCAATTTTACCCCTAAATAAGCATAGTTTGCGGCGTTTTGCGGCGAAGTTAGAGGGCGACATTGGGGCATACCATCATTCATCCACTTGGGCAGCGAAGTGAGGACTTAACGTGTCCTCTTAGCTTTTTTTGTGGTCCTAGTTTTTCCGGTGGTCTTCTTCGTGCCCTTAGTCTTCTTCGCGCTCTTGGTCTTCTTGGTGGCCTTGTTATTGTTCAATAGTTTAGAAATTGTTTCAGGCTCATCAAGTCGGAGTCGGAGTATTTGATCCTCAGGGATAGCGAGGTTTCGCAAGTACAGAACGAGCTTGCGGAGAACGCCGGAGTTGAGCGAATCTGCAACGACAAGCCCGACTCCGAAAGCCTCCAGTGCGCCGGCGACCTTCCTGAAAGTCCTTTGTTCTTCAACAATCACTCCGTAAGTTTTCAGTTTGTCAGCGTGTGCTAAGAGTTTGTTTTTCGTCTCATCGGAAACGTGAACCTGCTCTGAGCGAACACTAGGCGATCCTCCACAGAGAATGCACCCCATGGCTCGGGAATCCAATCGAGAACAACCGCACTTGACACAACGGATCATGACCATCAAACCTCGCCGTCTAACGATGACGGAGCGACTGAGCATTGTCAACTCTGCGCTTGGCCGGGGTCCGTTAATCACTGCGCCATCGTGAGGAAATGACGAAGCGCCCTGCCCAGGATTTGTGGGGAGAGACGCTAAATTCTACATAAGGCAGTGCAAGGCAGTCATTCCGAAGCCGAAACCCTGAGTGGGGGTTGGGCTCTCTCGCAATCGCTCCACCTGCCGTTCACCTGCCGTGGGTATTGACGGTACACATGGAAAAGCATGATCTAGGGCCAAGATAACCAACTCCTCCAAACATTGAGCCGCCCACGCGGCTCAAGACGCGTGCCGCCTACCATGTAGCACGAAGAAAGCATCCTTCAAGAATTGTGAGTCAACTTTCCTACGTCCATTACGAACCCGCCTTCGGTCGATATGACCAGCTTGTGGCTGCTTTCGCCGACCCGTGTTTCTCCTTCGGTCACCGAGCTTTGGGTCCCAAGTGGGGAAGATCACGTCCAGTTGGTCTTTGACTGCCTCCAAGAACTGAGCACAGCGATCGCAACCAAGGTAGCGAAGCAGGTACTTCAGCCGCACGTCCTGCTGACGTGCTTTGAGACACCCAGTGACGGTTCCCGGTGGGCCTTCCTTCTTCTTGGTACGCTCCGCCAATTCAATCGCGATCGCGGGCACAAATAGCTCATAGAGTCTGTCGATCGGCTGCTTATATTCCATGGCCATATAGCGGAAATTAAACTTCCGTTCTTCGTAAGCGTTCGACCTACCCACCTGTTCGAGCACTGCCGTGTGTGCTATGAAGAAAAACCGCAGCGATCAACCCCACGTGAATTTGGATGGGTCGTCCGGTCGTCCATTACACCCGGCAGCGAGTGGAGCAACGCACAGCCCGACTCAGTTGAATCAGTGTGCCGCCTGGAGGGCCGTGGGACCGTTGGCGGCAAGGAAACAAAAGTCGAATAGGGCTGGTACCAGGACTCACCCCGGCCCACGGTATTACTTCGTGGAGCAGCTATTGTCATGCTGGTGTTTCTCTAGCCATTGCAAGATATTGCTCCACAGCAGTTTCTGCGCATCCTCCGCGTAGAAGAGATCAACGTGCCCGAAGTCGAACGCTTGTTGGTCAGGCGGGTAGAAGCTGACGATGTGATTGCTGACGTCGGTGCTTCCCAGCAGTGACAGCTGGTACAGTCCGTAACCTCCAAATCCCCCGCCCGCTCCGACGTAGAACACGGGCACGGTGACGTCGTTGAGGTGCTTGTCGAACGGCAGGGTTGGATCGTCGCCGCAGGTGATGGCAGAGGCGTCCGCTAACAACTGAACCGGTTCGTAGGGCGACGCGCCAAATTCGAAATCATTCCACTCCCCTACGTTGCTATAGCTAAGGCCGTTCGGGATGGCCTGGAAGTCGTCATTGGGAAAAGTGCCACCGACATAGTGGAAGTACGGGGTGAAGTGATTTCCTAACTGGTAAGGCGCCGCGCCTAGCGTCAGCGACGCGGTCAGATTGGTATAGGGCCTGCCAAAGAAAAAGGAAGTATTGTATGGGTGTCGGATCGCGTACTGGCCCAGGGACTGAATGTCCCGGTCGTCGTTTTCGTAGACACCGGATGCGATTTCTTGATCATAGTCTGCTTCCAGGGAACAGAAGAACGCTTGTGATGAGGAGGAGTTGGTCTTGTAGAGAAGATCCACCGGAACATACCCTTTCACCTGGCGATTGCTGCACGATTGCTGGGATTCCTGGTTTAGCAGACCGAAGCCCAGCCACCCGCCTCGGCTCCAGCCCAGCAATGCCAGCCGCCCGCCGTCGCTGCCTGTTTGCGTGCGAACCTGGCGCGCGAAGCTCAGGGCCTGCTCGATGTCGTTGATGTCGTGCTGCATTCCCCAGCTCTTCATGAAGGTGAAATCGGTTTCGCCGGAACCTACTAGCGTCCATGCCAGGTCGATTCCCCACACATCGATTCCCTCACTGGCAAGGTAAGCGCCAATCGAGCGCCGGGAGATACCGTGCATAAACGCTTGATCGAATCCCCAGGCGTCGCCGTGTACCAGCAGAACCGCGTTGTCACTGGGAACCGGCTCGCCATTGGCCACCTGGGTCACGCGGTGGATGCCAATGTGGTCGTGCTTGCCCGTACCGGTGGTCAGCAGGTAGTAGAATTCATAGACGTTCCCACTGATTTGGGTCGTGCTGACCGGCTGTTGTGCGGATAGCGGAAGCGTGATCGACAAGGTGGCGAGCAAGGACAGTGTGGTCATCCAGGTTCGGAATTTCATATGAGGTTCTCCGTTAGTTGCTCTGCGAAGGCGCGAAGTTGACAGATTCGACTTCGCCGCCAGTGAACCATCGGTTGAGGCTAGCTGTTTTTCGGGTGCTGCATTCTTATTTTGTTTGGCCGGCGTCGATTGGCATACCGGGCGTGCTTTCGTATGCGTAGCCGGACAGCTTCGCCCCTACCACACCGCCCTCCCACGGCGCAGTCGGGATCAGAAGAGTCAACTGCGCCCAGCCATAGTAGGTCTCTCCGTTAAGCTGAAAGCTCAGTCCGAGGTAACGCTTTCCCTTAAGATGAACATCCCAAGGTCCGGAATGCGCATAATGGCACGTTGCACCCTTCTGTTTTCCGCATTTTAGGAAGAAACTCTCCAAGTCTACCGTCCCACCGCTGAAGACTTGGTCGGGGCCGATCTCGTCCCCTTCAGACAGTGGGCCGATTAGGGCACCGTTCTCGGAGGCTGACGTCTCGGACACGGAACCGTTTAGCAGGAGCCAGGGGGGTTGTAGGTAACCGATGTCTTCGGTCGTGATGGTAAAATCCGTGACTCCGTCGTTGTTGACGTCAAGATTGTAACTACTGTTAAGTCCAATTGTGATGTTGGTCGGCGTGTAGACGATTTGGGCCTCGGCTGGCCATCCCACAGCGAGCAAAACCCCTCCGACTAAGATGGTGGCGATTGCAAATCTGTTGAGGTGCTGACGGAGTGTCAACGCACCTAAAATGCTGATTCTGGATTTCATGGTGAATTCTCCTTTTTTCGTAGCTTAGACCGATGGCTAATGTCTTTCTCGACTCGCCCTACTTGCCCGCGCCTTCCAGCTCAGATCGGCTTGACCAACAGATTGGTCGCATTCACTACTGGCGCAGGAAGCCGTGATTAACCCCGTTTGTGTCAACGTACCAGCCGGCGATGGTCCCCCAGAAGTTGTTGACGTAGGGGTAAGTGCCTTGAGCCGCACCCGGGACATCGAACGTAGTGATAGTTCCATTGGGAGCGCGCACAAAACCATGACTTAGGTTGCTCACATCAACGTAATTCCCCGTGATCGCCCCGTGATCGTTGATATTGTCGGCGAAGGTGCCCTGACCGGAGCCCGTGCCAGCGCCCGTAACGTCAAACTTGGTGATCACGTCCGTCGCGGTAATAATGAAGCCGTGATTCACGTTGCTCGCGTCGGTATACCCTCCAGCGTTCACTCCCAAATTGTTGATGCTCGCTGTGTAGGTGCCCTGGCCGGAGCCTGTACCCGCGCCGTTGACGTTGATCGTGGTGATAGTTCCATTGGGAGCGCGCACGAAGCCGTGATTCACCCCGTTTGCGTCAAGGTACCACCCATTCATCGTCCCGAAATCGTTGAGGCCAGAGAAAATGTTGGTGTAGGTACCCGTCGACCCCTTGGGGTCAACCCGGGTGAAATGTCCATTCGCAGAACGCAGGAAGCCGTGCTGCACGTTGTTCGAGTCAATGTACTGTCCCACGATCTGCCCGAGATCGTTGATGCTTGTGGCAACGGTGCCTTGGAGAAAGCCTGTGCCAGCGCCCGGAGCGTCGAACGTGGTGAAAGTGCCGTCGGGAGCGCGCAGGAAAGCGTGAGAGACGTAGCTCGAGTCAAGGTAGTTTCCTGTGGTCGCCCCCTCCAGATTGAGGCCTTGGGTTTGGGTGCCCACGCCTTGTTGTGTGCCAGCGCCCGGAGCGTCGAACGTGGTAAAAGTGCCGTCGAGAGCACGCAGAAAGCCGTGATACACGAAGTTTGAGTCAATGTAGTATCCGGCGATCACGCCAAACCCATTGATGGCGTCGGGGAAGGTGCCTTCGCCGTAGCCGTCAATGACCCCCGTCCCCGCGCCCGGAGCGTCGAACGTGGTGATGGTTTGTGCAGAGGTTTGAAGCGTAATCGCCAGCACGCCGAATAGACAAACGATCAGGTTTCGTGTGGTTACCCAGAACACTGATTTGCATTTTTTCATAACTGTCTCCTTATAGGCTGAAGTTAGATTTGGCTCTGTTTCAGTTAAGTCGCTTGTTCCATGGGGTCGCGCCCCAGCCACGCGACTTTGCATTGAACCGCTCTAGACTGCAATGCACCAGCGCTGACTTGGCGCTGAACTGGGACTGAACTGGCTAACTGACTGAAACGAAGGAGAGTAATCCGATCCAGCTCTCGGCAGATGACTCGAGCCGGGAACAAACCCTACTGAAAACGTCTGTCTACCGCCGCCCCGGATGGTAAACTGCCGCCCTAGGCTGGTCCCCAGTGGAATCCGCTTTCCCAAACCGTGTCCGGGTCGGGGCCTTTGAGCTCGATTTGAAAGCGGGCGAGCTATGTGCCGAAGATCGGAAAGTTCGTCTTCAAGAACAACCTTTCCAGATCCTGCTGATGTTGCTGCAGAGTTCGGGTGGTGTGGTCACCCGCGAGGAAATCCAAAAGAAGCTCTGGCCAAACGATACTGTGGTGGAGTTCGACCACAGCATTCATACCGCAATCAAGAAGCTGCGGCAAGCCTTCGGAGATTCGGCCGAGGATCCAAAATACATTGAAACCGTGGCGCGGCGCGGCTATCGGCTGATGGTGCCGGTGGAGCAAATGGAGGCAAGCCCGGTCAACCGATCGCCCGACACGCGAGTCGTGCCCCCGGTGCCGGAACCGTCCACTTCAATTCTGATCGGCAAGAAAGTCTCTCACTACCGTGTGCTGGAGGTGCTGGGTGGCGGGGGCATGGGTGTGGTGTACAAAGCGGAAGACCTGAAACTTGGTCGCCGCGTAGCCTTGAAATTCCTGCCGGAAGAGCTAGGAAACAACGCGAAGGTCTTAGAGCGCTTTGAGCGCGAAGCGCGAGCCGCTTCTGCGCTTGACCATCCCAACATCTGCGCCATTTACGAATTTGGCGAGCACGAAGGCCGGCCATTCATCGCCATGCCCTTGTTGGAGGGGCGAACCCTGCGAGACCGGATCGCCGCGAGGGCAGCCCCGTTTACGACCGATGAATTGTTGAAGCTGGCGATTCAGATTGGGGACGGACTATCCGCCGCGCAAGAAAAAGGCATCATCCATCGTGACATCAAGCCAGCGAACATCTTCATCACCAATCGGGACGAAGCCAAGATTCTGGACTTTGGCTTAGCGAAGGTGGCCAATGCAGGCCAAAGCGAAGGCCTCGCACACGAGGAAACGCAGGCCGCAACAGTCCCTGATCTCAGCCTCTCGCTGACGGGTGTGGCCATGGGCACGGTGCCCTACATGTCGCCCGAGCAGGTGCGCGGCGAGAAGCTGGATGCCCGCACCGACCTGTTTTCTATTGGCCTGGTGCTCTATGAGATGGCGACGGGGCAGCAGGCATTCCGCGGGGACACAGCGGCTGCGCTGCACGAGGCGATTCTGCATGATACGCCAACTCCAGCACGGAGTTTGAATCCAGAACTTCCGCCACAGCTGGAAGAGATCATCAACAAGGCACTGGAAAAAGACCGTGACGCTCGCTACCAAACCGCAATGGAGATGTGCGCTGACTTGAAACAATTGCATCGCGACGCCAGCGGACTCATTTCTCAGAAACACACGATCCAGACTAGTGCCACTACTGGTAATGAAGAGAAAGAACAACTAAGTTCGCCAATTTCCCGAAGTCGGTCGACACTCAGAGCCGTCGCCGCCGTGTTAGCTGCAGTGGTGGTGGTTGTGGTCGTCGTTCGCTTTCGTCCTGAAACAAAGCACGAGCTGGTGGAAAGGCAACTGACAGCCAATCCTCGAGAGAACAGCATAAGCGGCGAGGCCATCTCCCGCGATGGCAAATACCTTGCCTACACCGACTTCCTTTCTACGAATCTGTATCTGCTGGCGATCGATGGTGGGGAAATTCGCGAGGTACCGTTACCCGGCGACTACTCCCCCGTGGATTGGTTCCCAGATGGGAACCATCTGCTGATGAGCGGGCACGCCGGCGATCTATGGAAGATGTCAATCTGGGATCGTAGCTTGCGAAAGCTCTGGAGCGGTCCAGTGTCGGATTCAGCCGTATCGCCCGACGGGTCGCACGTTGCTTTCATGAAGGATAGACGCGAGCTATGGCTGATGGGAACGGAAGGCGAGGAGCCACATCGGATATTAGCAAGCGATGCGCAAGAACTTCTGTTTAGCCCTGCATGGTCGCCAGCCGGGCAGCGTCTCGCCTATATCCGAACCCGGGGCACGTTTGAGAAGCGCGAGGTCACCATTGAGACCTGCGATCTGGTTGGCGGCGCACGAACCGTGATGCTATCCGACCCGCATCTGTGGGGTTTGGACGGACTCTCGGGAACTGCTTGGCTGCCCGATGGGCGCATAATCTACTCGATTTATTCGGGGGACACTGAGTCGAACCTTTGGACACGGATTGCAGACCCAAGCACCGGCAAGCCCAGAGGTGATGCGGAACGCCTGGCAGGCTGGAAGGACTTCAAAGTGCGAGACCCTCAGGCAAGTGCCGACGGGAAGCGCCTGGTTGCGGAGAGGGTTCACACCGAAAACGGGATTTACCTCGGCGATCTCACATTCGGAAACAAAGGTTTTACTCCCCGCCGTCTCACGCCAGACGATTGGTACAACGCCGTTTGGGCCTGGACCAAAGACAGCAAAGCCATTCTCTTCGACTCCAAACGAAACGGGAGGTGGGCGATCTTTCAGCAAACCATTGACGGCAAGACACCGGAGACCCTGACTGCGGGATCGGAGAACTACTTCCGCGCTAGACTGAGCGCCCAGGGAACACTTCTATATTCGGCGACGGCGTCACCGACACTTGCGGAGACAGTGGACACTACCATTCGTCTGATGAGCACGCCGGAACAGGGTGGCGCACGCTCCACTCTCATGATGGGCAGATACACCTATGCGTGCGGCTCCTCGCCATCGTCGTCTTGCGTAGTCGCAGAGCTCAAGGACAGCCAGCTGATCTTTTTTCATCTTGATCCGTTGAAAGGCAGAGGGGAGGAGATCGCGAACATCGCCGGATATAGGGCAGTTGAACCTCGCTGGGATCTGTCGCCCGATGGATCCAGGATAGCGATCGTGGATAATGTTGAAGCGAAGGGTGAGATTCGGATTCTGAATGTGGTAGATCGAAAGACCACAGTGCTGCCGGTCCGGGACTGGAAATGGCATAGCCTAGCAGTCATCAGCTGGGCTGCGGACGGGAAAAACCTGTTTGCGCTCGCCGAGCCTGGCTCCTCGTGGGCGATTCTCTCCATCGATGCCGATGGTAACCCGAAAGTCTTGTATGAAATCCCCGGGGGAGCGGGATGGGTTTCGACCATCGTGCCCTCCCCGGATGGGAAACACCTGGCGTTCACCAAGAGAATGTTCGTAGATGACGTGATGCTGCTCGAAAACTTCTGAGCTGTACGCCGCGGTTTCAAAAACACTCCCTGGCCCAGGCAGTGGGGGTGAGTTCTGGAAGACGCCGGATCGGGAGATCAGCAAGACCGGGGAGAACCCCTGGGGAATCCGGTCGAACGTGAACGCGATTCCGCTCTGAAGCCGAACACGATTCCGCTGTGATTCCGAACAGCATTCCGGTCTGAAGGTGAACACCGACTCCGTTGGGAAGGCGAACAGTTTTTGTCGCCTAGCGGAATGGCGTTCGGCTTGGAGCGGAATGTTTTCCACAGGCGAACCGCAGGAGGTGCAGCGACGCTGGACAATCACCCGGCATTTTGAATCTGGGTGACCAACGTTACGCCGACTCTGAGGAAAAACTGCAGCTTGGCGACTGACCTCTACCGTGTTAATTTTGAGGTCACTAACCCTTTCGGCGAGGCGCGCCACGACAGGCTGCCCTGCAGCTTTTCGGGTAAGCTCGTTTAGCATGCCCGAGAGTCGCTTAACAGCGAGGCGACCTTGCCTCGGCCCCGGCACTGAGTCTTTTTTGCGAGATTGAACAGCTACAAGCGTCATTTTTGCACAATAGCCAAGCGCCTCACGTCTGTCTGTGGCAGAGGTCACACTGGCAAGTGAGGCTATGCCCGTAGCCTTTGCCAAAAATCAGACGGGTAACAGTTGCAACCAGGCGTTAGCACTCATTGAGAATTGGCCGGTCGTCCGGGTCAATGAGTGTAATCGAGATTTTGCAACAACAATCAAGAAGCAAAAAACCTAGCGGCGGTCGACGGAAGACGGACTAGGAGAGCACAGCGTAAAAAACCCGCCTTGGTCTTGAATTAAATCATATCGGGGGGTTACTCTTTGGCGGTTCGAGCCGCGAAAATTATTTGGCGTAGCGGACACACTAAAATCCATCAGTACCCGCTAGGTAGGCATGGTCAACCGCGCTCTCCGGCAAACCGTTGCTGCCGAGATGCCAAGCTGTTCGCCAATCGCCACCATTGAATGACCTTGAGCCAGCAGCGTGTTGATCTCTGTATCTGTAGCCAGCACACGGGGTCGCCCGATCCGTTTGCCTCTAGCCCGAGCCGCAGCAATGCCAGATCGAACGCGGCTACGGATCAATTCGCGTTCAAACTCTGAAATACTTGCAAAAATGCCGAAGATCAGGCGACCGTTCGGTGTGCTAGTGTCAACGCCTTCGTGTAACGAAACGAAATGAATCCCGAGACTGTCAAACTCGCACAGGGCATTGACGAGCTGCCGCAGTGAGTGAGCGAACCGATCATATCTGTACACCAGAACCGCATCAAACTTTCTGCGCTTGGCATCAGCTAGCAATTGGTTGAGACCGGGCCGTGATTCCTTGGAGCCGGACACACCCTCGTCAGTGAATTCGGCAACGATCTCCCACTTGCGACGTTCACAATATGAACGCAGCTCGTCTAGTTGCCCTGCGGTAGTTTGTTCGTGCGTCGAAACTCGACTGTAGATTGCAACACGCATTAGCTTCCCCCTCGTCTGCCTATTTTCTTGCTGGCCTTTGTCCTCTTCGTTCGGAGCGCCTTACCCTCGCTCCTCCAATACTTCAAGTCGCGTTTCTGCCTCGCCGCGCCAGAGCAGTTTGTGGAGCAGTAGATGTTGGCTGGCTTTGCTGCAATGATGTATCGGCGGCACGTCAGGCAAACTCTTGCTCGCCAGCTCTCGTTCATGAGCGCATAAACTGCCTCTTGAAAATCAATCTTGGGCTCGTATTGCAGCCTGCTTCCTTGCCAGTCGGGAGTGATCGCGGCGGCGAAGAGCATGTGGGCGCCGAGGGTCGTATAGTCTTGGCCAGGTGCATCCGTCAGGTCAGCAAGATCCGAGAAGATCGTCGCATGCTCGATTACTTCTGCCGCAAAGTCTCCCCCTGGCATACCGTAATAGTTCACGTCTCTGATTCCCAAGAGAACTGCCAAGCGTGTACCTGCGGAGTCCTTTCCTTCCCAAACAGTGCGGAGTTGGCGCTTTAGCCAATTGAAGAAATTGTTTTTCCCCGCTTTCGCCAACTGCTCCGACTGGTCATAGAACTCAACCGGGAAGAACTGTGGATGCTGCAGGCGAAAACGTTGTAGATCCGTCATTTCGTCACCACAATTGACGAACAAATCAAGTGCAGCAAAGAGCGCTTCCCGATCTGGCCTTGCTCGTTGATTCATGGGCATTCTCTTGCTAGCTCGTTCCTTTTGCATGTGCTCGCTAGTACAATGATTGTATACACGAGCATATAGACGAGCACACACTCTGTCAAGAAGCAAAACCGGGGAAACTGAAAAATGGTTGATGAGAGCTTCACAAGCGAAGTGGCCTATCACTGTTCAGCGTCATGGCATCTTGCGCGAATGAGCAGGGCAGCAGAACTGATCTATTCATTGGCATGCGTCATTTCGAGGGATTCCCACCAGTTCTTTTGTTCTGCGCCGAATCTGGCTCAATATTTCGGTTATGAGCGACGGCAGATTTACCGTGGCCTGCAACAACTTGAGGATGCGGGATTGCTCGAACTGAAGAGTCGTCAGTCCTTCCAATCCAGTGTCTATCGTGTGGTCTTACATAAAGACTGGGCTGAGAAGTATCCGGGGCGGTGTGCGACAAAGCAGGCACTCCCCTGGGATGGAGAAGGGGATGAGCTTGGCCGCAAAATGTACGCACTCAGCGGAGGTCGACACAGATTTCTGGACTACCAAATCAAGCTCCTTCGCAAATCTGGCTTGTCAGAGGAACTAATTTTAGCGGAGTGGCAAGGTTTTATCGGTCGCTGGAAGCCCCTAAACAGGCAGGATGGACGTTACGCCTTCAGCCGATTCTACGATGTGCTCAAGGCGAAGAACGGCAATCCGAAGCCGCTGGAAGCGCTCATCTTCCAGCTTTACCAGATGAGTGGATACGTTTTTTCCGGATGCTACAAAGCCGACTTGAGCTGGATGGCTCGCCATTTTTCAGATGCCGACATTGTTGAACGTTTTAATGCTCATCTTGAGACCTCGCCCGACACCAAGCCTGCGATTAGGGCTTTCTGCGATGAATGCCGCCAGGAACAGGTTAGCCAGCTTCGTCTCGCGATGGAAGAACGGAAAAGTGGTGTGTCTCTAATGGAACCCGCAGGAGTCAGACTCTGATCATAGGGGACGCGGGACATTCTGGACCTTGCATCGGTCGCGAAATGTCCCCCGCACAAGAGACATTTCGGATCAAGAACGAAGACATCTCCAGCAAGGACGTTGGCCGACATGTCCCACTAGTCTTCAGGTTTTAGTCTTCAGGTTTTCAGTCGTCAGATTATGAGTCTTCACATTCAGTATTCAGATACCCGACAAGCGGGGATCGGAAGCGAGAAAAAATTCTTAACTTCCTAAAACCCAAGACCAGCAGTGATGGGTAAAACGGAAGGACGCATTGCGATATGACTGAGTTCCTCACTGCGTGGCACCTGGGGGTTACGTAGCGCTGGTGTTTTCATCTCGCGATGTGGGTGGGGTTGAATCTGGTCCATTGCAAAAACCCTGTTCGATTGATCGGTGCAACTGCCGTCGAATCAACGGGTGATTTGTGCGGTTTGGCCATTACAGAACCATTTAATTATGAAATGAATGTCCCAATCGTGTCCCGAGCGGACCTGAAAACGCGCTCGGAGTTTCCCCAAGGGCAGCCGAGAAGGGGACGGGAATGGGCTCAGGACGGCCTGAAAGCCATCGGGCCCCTCCAGTTGTAATTGGCTGAATCTGATCGCCGTGGAATTGGCGATCACCGGCGAGAAGCATGCTTTCGGATTTCTAGGTCTTAGGCCGTGGCGTCCAACCCCCGAGCCCCCTTTGCTGGCGGGCTAAAGTGCCATGCGATGAGTGTTCAAGTTTTGTGCGCAATGCGGACAGGAGGTGATGGTGCAATACAAACAGTGTCCTCGAATTCTAGGCGAGATCATTACCCACGCTGAGGTGAAGCCGAAAACGGGTGTTTGCCGTGGCGCGGCTTCTTGGAGGCAGTGGCCATAGTTTTCCGAGGCTGGGTCCTTATGTAAGGCGAAGCTCCGAACAAATGCTATGGCGAGTGGCTAGCGATGCTGCCCGCAGCCCTGGTGTGCGTTGGATGGCGTTGCGTAGGCTCCTGGCAACGAGCCGAACAGGCAGTCGCAGGCTCTCGGAAACACCACTCACCCACTGACTCCTTTTTCACCGGCACTGGAACCCGGTGAATCCAAACCATCCCGCCATTGCCCTGCTGTGAACATCTCATGACATTCTCACCCAACATTTCGATACCCGATCCGGAAGTGGAAACCTGTATGATCGCTACCGGAATCAGCGGGCCAAGTTCAGGAGGAAACTTGGCTCGAAGACGGTATCAACGTGGTGCTCTAAGGCTTGAAAGCAAAAAGTGGATTCTCCGCTGGCGGGAGGATTCAATGGGGGATGACGGGAAGATACGGCGTCCTGAGAAGCGAGCGATGGTCGGGACCATTAGCCAGTACCCGACAAAACGTCTCGCCCGGCGTGAAGCAGATCGAATTATTGACCCGCTGAACGCGCCGGAATATCGACCGGGAAGGGTGACGACCGTGGCGGAATTTGCAGAGATCTATACTCGTGATGGTTTGACAGACCACAAACCGCTTGCTCAAAAAGCATCACGCCTTGATCTCAAGAACTACATCGTTCCCGCCATCGGAGACATCCGACTTGATGAGATTAACGGTGTCGTGGTGCAACGAGTGGTGAATGCCGGGATACGCAACAAGCTATCCCGAAAAACCATTATGAACAAACTCGGAACCCTACGCGCTATGTTGGATCGTGCAAAATCCTGGGATTACCGGGTAAAGACGTTCGAATATAGTGATGTGGCACTGCCGCCTGAGCAAGTCAAGAAAGAGCAACCATCGTATTCACCAAAAGACGCCTGCGCCATGATCGAGAACGCTCCGTCGCTGAAGTGGAAGACGTACTTCATGATGTTGGCGTACCTCGGACTTCGTTGCGGTGAGGCTCTCGGTGTTGCGCTGGAGCACCTCGACTTCAACGCGAAGGTGTTGCTTGTCCGTCAGGCGGTAGTCGAAGGCAAGATCCAAACTGTGAAATCTAAAGATAGCCTTCGCAACATCCACATGCCGGATCAGCTCATCGCGCTCCTCAAGGAATACCTGGCGTCAAAAGAATGGGAAGAAAATCCGTGGAACCTGTTGTTCACGAACCGGCGCAATAAGCCGTACCATGCCAATCGCGTCCGGGAGTTTGTTTCTAATCCGCTCCGCGATCGGCTCGGTATCAGCGAAGGGGCGCTTCATGCTTTTCGCCACGCCAACGCTACCGCGCAGATTCAGGAGGGAGCGTCGATTATCACGGCCAAGGAAAACCTCGGGCACGCGAAGATCGAGACGACACTCCGTTACACCCACGCTATCAGTGGAGATCAAAGGGACGCGATCAATCGTGTTGCGGCCATGTATCAGCGGGTGACGTTAGAGCAAGCGAGGGCAGGAAATTAGGGTTCTGCGGCGTTTTGCGGCGAACTGAGGGGTTAACCAATTGACTGGTAAGGAGTGAAATGGTGGAGGCGGCGGGAGTCGAACCCGCGTCCGAAAATGTTACTGGTCAAGAGACTACATGCTTATTCCGGTTCATGCCCTGGGCATTACCCCAGGACGTTCGCGTCACCTGCTCAGAACGGACAAGAAACAGTTGCCGCTAGCCTGAGATCTTAGCCTCCCTGCCCAGACGTAGCAGAGAAGAGCAGCCCTCTGTGTGACGCTCGCTCACAGCCCAAGGGCAAAGCTGTGGAGAGCGGCTGCCTAACTAATTAGGCTGCGTATGCCATCTGTTGATTGGCAATTATCATTTTGCACGCGATTACGGGTGTGTGCACCCCGGCATGCCTCTTGGCCGCAAGCATCTCCGTCGAAGCCGTGACGCCCCCACT
>JBEKQC010000023.1:0-91638 GCA_049520095.1 Terriglobales bacterium | reverse complement strand
TTTTTTTTTTTTTTCCCCCCCCCCCCCCCCCCCCCCCAATTTCCCGCAAAATATTGATTTCAAACGGCTTACTTGTAAAATATTCCGGAATATGGACTTAAGCTCGATTTTCGGCCCCAATTCCCGTTTTGGGGCGGTTTTGGGGAGGATTCGTGCTTCTCCACCCTGGGCTCACTTTCTACCCTGAACACGTCTGTTTATCAAAGAGTAATTGGCTGTCGCGGCTTTGCCGGCGGAAGTCATTGTCGCATCGGGCGGGTGGGGCGGCTGTGATGGGGCGCACCGGGTGATTGTGATGAAGAATTCCGTGAGTTATTTCGGGTCGAAGACTGAGCGGTGTTATGCTTCCCGCTAAAGTGGCCCATGCCTAACCTATACTTCAGGGATTTGCATGACCTTCAGCCTCAAAGCCGTTTTTCAACGGGACGACCAATACGAAGGCGTCCGCCGGATCAATATTTACCTGTTGCGGCTGGTCTTTATCTTGATGTTCTTCGTGCTGGGCAAGGACACCTGGACGCACGTCCTCACCCACCAGGGACCATGGGAACCAGTAAATGCCGTGGCGTGGTGCGTCTGGACCGCCTTCGCGACCTTAGCGGGATTGGGAATCATCCGTCCTTTGAAAATGCTGCCGATCCTGCTGTTGGAGATTTTCTACAAAGTCATGTGGCTGATTCTCGTGGCGTATCCACTCTGGTCACAAGGCAAGTTGGCGGGTTCGCCGGCGGAAGGCATCACCTCGGGCTTCTTGTGGGTGATATTGCCCATCGTCGCTGTACCGTGGGGATATGTGTTTGTGAATTATATTTACAGACCAAAGAATCAGCGCAAGGAAAGCAAACCGTTATGACGCAGAAAAATGCTACCGTGAGATATTCGCTGAGCGCGATCAAAAGAAAAGCCGCCCGCGGCGCAAGTAAGACGCGCGCCAACGCGCCGGAAGCCCCGGCCGTCGGCGAGGATTTCTGGAAACGCGCCCGGGTGGTCATGCCGAGCGACAAGACCTCCGTGCATCTGCGCATTGACAGCGACGTGTTCGAGTGGTTCAAGAGACAAGGCGCAGGCCATCTCACGCGCATGAACGCGGTTTTGCGGTCCTATGTTGACGCGCAAAAACGCTGAGGGGTGCCGGCCGCGCGAAAGTCAGAATCCCCACCCTGTCGCAAGGAACGCGACAAGGATGGGGCAGCCCCAAGGCAGATGAAGTGAAAGGCCGGGCCAGCCCCCGTAGTCGTCTAACTTGTCCAGCTTAGGCGAAGGGGTGATTTTTCATTCCCACCATCTTTCTTTCGTGTAATCGGGACGTTCTTTGCCGTTCAATGGGAATTTTTCTTTCAAGGCTTCTCTATGATCGTTTACCAGCGGAATTGTTAATTGCAGGATATTGGACAGTTTCGCCGTTTCCGGTCCGAAGAAGAATTCCCACTTTGGAGCGTTACGATCAAGCTCGATCTGCTGGTCTGCATAGCGGCGAACCTCATTTTTTCCGCAAACTTCTTCGGCGGTGATTCTCGAAACAATCATGGCGTCACGCTCGTCAGGAAAATGCCAAGGAAGGTTTCCCCCAACGATCTGACGAAGATCGTGACTGGCTTGCCACACCTTGCGGCTAAATCCGTATTGCATAAAGTGCTGAAGTTCGTGTGCAAGTGTAATCGCCATACCTGTTGGAGACTGGCAGGTGCGACTACGTAAATAGATGAGAACGTCACAGCGCCATTTTCCATCCTGATTGCTCCAAAGACGATCTGTAATCTCTCGTGGGAACGGCTGCATTCCGTATAAGTACCATCGAAAGAATCCACAAAACTCTTTGCCCAGCGCAGGCGTAAAGACAGTAAGCTCTTGACGCTCTTTGTCATCGAAAATAGCGATAAGTTTCTGCCTTGGAAGCTCAAAACGTTTGAGCACTTCTTCGCATAATGGCTCCAATTCAGCCTTCTTCGAGCCGTCCAGAAATATCAGTTCGTATTCCATTGTAGTTTTACCTTTTTCAGATTTTGGTTGGTATTGGGCGCTGCCTGCGGTCACACTCTTGGCATCGCCAAGAGCGGCTAATTGGAGATAAAGAGAGGGTGTTACGGGTTGCGGTGTAGCACGGTTTCGATTCCGGCAAATTCACTTTTTTGGGCAAGGAAACGCTTTTGCTAATGCACGGTCTACCAACAGGGCGTCATCCAAGTGCAGTTCTTCGGGGTGATCTTGCAAATATTTGAGAACCACTCGGATTTGCTGTCCAGCAGTGACCCCATCATCTGGACATACGTGGGACGATGCACTGGAAACTCCGGCAAGAAGCCCGACGCAATAACCATCACGGTATGCTTCGAAGGCGGTCTCGTTGTAGCCACGATTTTCCATGCTCTTGACGTGAATTTGGCACGACCCCAGCAGACCATTGCCTGTGATCGCATCCTGCGCAGACTGACCATTAGAGCCGACATCGCACGCACAGAAAAATAGAACGCATAGGCAGATGATTTTTCTCATGGATCAGGTCTCCAATCCGGTTGGCTTTATCTCGAAAGTCCAACTGTAATCTGCGCCGCAATTTTACTCCCACTTTTAGTTCTCAGATAATCTACGCCCACACCGCGTTGAACTTTGTGCGATTCCGCTTTTGTTATTCCACCGATTTGTTGCGCAGGTAGGCTTCCAGATGCCTCCCAGTGACGCGCAGCTTCGCCTTGCCGCGGCTTGTGGCGAAGGCCGCCTGAAATTATTTTTCGACCGTCTTAATCTCCAGGCTCCTCCAAAGATACCAGCAGGCAATCGAGCGATAAGGAGCCCAAGGCTTAGCGATCTTCTCCATTACTGCGGGCTTCGGCCACTTACGTTTCTTGTAGTGCTTCTTGATAGCAGCCTGCACGCCGTAATCGCCGGTGGGCAGAATATCCGGACGCCGCAGGGTGAACATCAGGAACATGTGCGCCGTCCAGACGCCGATGCCTTTGACTTGGGTTAGATGGGCGATCACTTCTTCTTCGGGCAAATCGGGGAGGCGCTCGAATTCCAGCAGGCCGGCTGCGGTCTTCTCGGAGAGATCGCGCAGATAAGCTGTCTTCTGCCGCGACAGGCCGACGCCGCGCATTTCGGCATCGGTCAGTTTGAGGATGCCTTGCGGCGTCAGCGGATCGCCGGCCAGAGTGGTGAATCGATCAAAGATGGTCGCGGCGGCATTGCCGTTCAACTGCTGATAGAGGATCGACTCGGCCAGGGCGTGAAAGGTGGGGTCGCCAAACTGCATGCGGCACGGGCCGATGCGCTCGATGATGGCCGCGAGCACGGGGTCGGATTTTTTCAGATGCCTGGTCGCTGTTGCGTGGCTCGACTTGTGTATACGCGCCTTGTGCATGGTCGGGAGAGAGTCTAGCACACAGGCGAACGGATGGCGAATTAAAGCTCTATCGTCACGACGGAAAATGGAAGTGCACGTCGTGCCTGGAGGCAACAGGTGTGCCATCCAGCGTGGCTGGCTGGTAGTGCCAGCGGCGAAGGGTAGCCTCGATCTTTTCGTCGATCCCGTGGCCGATCGCCTGCACGATCTTGGTTTCGACGACATTGCCCTGGGAGTCGATCGTCACCTCGATGACCACATCGCCTACCAGATCCCGGGGAAGCGCGGCGCGGTCCACAGGAGGGTTCGGAAACACGGTCGGATACGCGACGTGGACTTCGTGGCCAGTGATCGGTCCGTCGATCATGGTGCCGAGCGGCGATCCGGCGCGAGAGTTGCGGTCGCCTGCCTCCGCGTCCGCCAGAACCTGCTCAGACCTTGGCGCAGGTTTTGGCTGGGACTTCGGAAGCGGGTGGGGTCGTGGCTTGCTCGCCGAGGGCGGGAACAGCAGCTTCGCCGCGTCCGGAGGCGTGGCAGCGTCGGCGCCGGGTGGTAGGTAGATCAACTGGTAGGTGTGAGCGCCATCTCCATAGGCGAGCCATTCGGGCTTCAGGTCGACCACTCCGGGATTATGAAACACGATTACGGCCAATAGCGCCAGGTGCGCGGCCACCGACACGCTTACTGTACGATGGCGACGGAACCCCGAATTCGTTGGCTGAAGACTGGTAAACACAGCACTTATTAGCTTACTTTATGACGCGCCAAGAGGGAAAAGGTTTTTGGGTCGTCCCCGGCTGGGCGGAAGGATGCCTAATCCATGCCCTTTAGATCATGCCGGAGCTCCGGCAGGGGCTGGGCCACCCGCGCCGCCCGTGTGCTGTGGATTGTTCCCCCCGACTCGCCAGCCGACTCGCTAGCCTACGCGCCAGCCTGCTGCTCAGCCATGTCGCCGATTACGGGCAGCTTGAACATCTGTCCCTGATAGGCCTTGAGCACCAGAATCAGCCAGATCACAAATCCCACTAGACTGATGAGTGGCCACACCAGGTATGTTGCCCATCCGAGGAATGGAATGTGTGCAATGATTGAGAGGACGATCCATAGAACGGTCCAAGCGACCCAAAAGAAGATGCACTGAAAGGCATGAAAGCGGACAAAGCGTTTCTTGTTGAACGGCTCGATTACCAAGAACACAATCGCCGGAATGATGGTCAGATAGGCCAGCGCACCGGCCACATTATCGGTGAGTCCGCCGACGGGGGATGTCACTGGGCTCACAATTTGGCCGCCTGCGCACTTCGGGCAGGTCGTTCCATCCGAGATCTGCGTTCCACAGGTTGGACAAAAAGCCACGAAGCCTCCTTTGAGGGACGACACGCACCTTATCAGAACGCTTGCTGGGGTGCAATACAGCGGGCGCTGGCATCGTGGAGGTCTACCGGTTTGTTCGTCGTCGATGCCGCCGTATTCCTTTGTCCGCTGGCCACGTTTCCCACTATCATTTCAAGCACGGGACTTTAATGCACCGGGGCAGGGATTCGCCTCCGCTATCTTTCGTCGATTGAAAGGCACTGATGATTACTATTGTTTCGGGACTGCCGCGGTCGGGCACATCGCTGATGATGCAGATGCTGGATGCGGGAGGGCTGCCCGTTCTCTCGGATGGCGAGCGCCAACCCGACACCGACAACCCCAAGGGCTACCTTGAGTGGGAGCGCATCAAGCAGCTTCCGAAAGATCCGAGCCTGATTGCCGAGGCCGAAGGCAAAGTGGTGAAGGTTATCTCGGAGTTCATTCGGTCGCTGCCTTCGGACCACGACTACCGCATCGTTTTCATGCAGCGTCCGCTGCCGGAAGTGTTGAAGTCGCAGGACGAGATGCTACGACGCCGCGGCAACACGGAGTTGGTCACCGATAATTCAGCAGTCGAAGAATTTTTTCAACGCGACCTGATCGAAGTAAATAAGTGGCTCGCAGGCCAGGCGAACATGCAGGTCTTGCGCGTGCATTATCATCGCGTGTTGCGTGAGCCGAAGGCAGTCGCCGAAGAAGTCGCCGCGTTCTTACAGGTGCCGCTCGATATCGAGACCATGGTTCGGCAAGTGGATGGAAGCTTGTATCGCAATCGCATGAAGTAGCTCAGCAAGGGAACACAGGCTGTTCGGATGGATTCCGCGGCATCTAGTAGCTAATTGCGGCCGGCTTCCCTTGTTTGAGGTTGCAAATTGCAACCTCAAAGCGGCGAACCCCCCGATGTGGGCTGGAACACGAAAATTCAGGCGGGAATTCCGATGGTGACTACACCGCCGGGGCCGGCGGGAGCGCGAACCCAATCTTGCGTCGGCGACTCGGCGGTGGGCTCATCAGCTTCCTGACGACGTGGAGGATTTCCTGGATCGTGCCGCCGTGCGTCTCCAGGTGCTCTTCCAAATCGTCTAGCCTAGCGGCGAGTTCTCTGTTTGCCGCCAGCACCTCGCGTAAGCGGACGAAAGCGCGAACCACAAAAACGCTCATTTCTACCGCCTGATCCGAGTTGAGCACAGTCGCTGCCATGATCGCGCCGTGTTCGTTGAAGGCGTATGGAAGCGAGCGCCGGCCGCCGCGATTCTTGTTTGAGGTTGCAAATTGCAACCGCAAAGCAGTGAACTCGCGGCGTGTAATCTGGAACATGAAATCAGAGGGAAACCGCTCCCGGTTGCGTTTCACCTGCTGGTTGAGACGCTTCACCGGAACTCCATAGAGCTCGGCCAAAGAGGTATCGAGGATGACTTTCCGATGGCGCAGAATCGTGATTCGCGATTCGATGGGGACCACAGTTGCTCGTCGATGCCCTGCCGATGGTCGCCGTGTCTGTTCAGGTTTTGGCAAACGGATTTGCATCCCGCCATCGTAGCGCTCGTAGCCAAAGGAGGCTGTGACCAATGAGCACGCCAAATGTGATAAAAGCGAAGCGCTGTTCAGGCAGACGGGTGGATTAAGCGCGCAGTTACGTGATGCTTACTTCCGTATACGTGCCATACACCTGTCGCAACGCCTCGCAGATCTCACCGACGGTAGCGTATGCGCGGACGGCGTCGACTATGTAGGGCATGGTGTTGACATCGGAAATATTCCCGTTGGTGCCCGCGGTGGGAGTCTTGGCGGCGGCGCGTTTCAGAGCATCGAGACGGCGCTGAACCTCATCGTTCGAACGGCGGGCCCGCAAGGCTCGGAGCTTTTTCTCCTGAGCGCGGGCTACCGATTCGCCGATGTAGAGAATGTTCGGGGACTCTTCGTCGATTACGAAATCATTCACGCCGACGGTGATCTTTTCGTTGGCTTCAAGTGCGCGCTGGTACTGATAGCTGGCCTCGGCAATTTCCTTCTGCGGATATCCGCGTTCGATGGCTTTGACCATGCCACCCATCTGGTCGAGCTTCTCGAAGTAATCGAAGGCGCCATTTTCCATGTCGAGGGTTTGCTTTTCGACGAAGTAGCTGCCGCCGAGCGGATCGACGGTTTGGGCAGCGCCCGACTCGAAGGCAATAATCTGCTGCGTGCGCAGTGCGATGCGCGCGGCTTCGGCCGTGGGCAAGGCGAGCGCTTCGTCGTAGGCGTCGGTGTGCAACGACTGCGTGCCCCCGAGCACCGCCGCCAGTGCCTGCAGCGCGACGCGCGCGATATTGTTCATCGGCTGCTGCGCGGGCAGCGAGACGCCAGCGGTTTGGGAGTGGAATCGCATCAGCCGGGTGCGGTCGCTTTTCGCGTCGAAGCGGTCCTTCATCAGGCGATACCAGATCTTACGCGCAGCGCGGTATTTGGCGATCTCTTCGAAGAAATCGTTGTGCGCGTTGAAGAAGAAGCTCAGGCGCGGCCCGAAATCGTCGACATCAAGGCCGCGACGGCGCGCCCACTCGACGTATTCGACGCCGTCGTAGATGGTGAAGGCAAGTTCTTGCAGGGCAGTCGAGCCGGCCTCGCGAATGTGGTAGCCGCTGATGGAAATGGTGTTGAAACGCGGAGTGAACTTTGATCCAAACTCGAAGGTGTCAATCACCAGGCGCATCGAGGGCGCGGGCGGATAAATGTATTCCTTCTGCGCGATGTATTCCTTGAGGATGTCGTTCTGGATGGTGCCGGAGATCTTCTTCCAATCGGCACCCTGCTTTTCGGCCACGACCAGGTACATGGCCCAGAGCACGCTGGCCGGTGAGTTGATGGTCATCGATGTGGTGACGTTTTCTAGAGGGATGCCGTCGAAGAGAATCTGCATATCTTCGAGCGAGTCGATGGCGACGCCGCACTTGCCGACTTCGCCTTCGCTGGCCGGGTGATCGGAGTCGTATCCCATGAGCGTGGGCAGGTCGAAGGCCACGGAAAGTCCGCCGCCGCCGTGTTCGAGAAGATACTTGTAGCGCTGGTTGGTTTCCTCAGGCGAGGCGAAGCCGGAGAACATGCGCATTGTCCAGAGCTTGCCCCGGTAGCCAGTCGCATGAATGCCGCGCGTGTAAGGCGGTTGGCCGGGATAGCCGAGGTATTGCTCGTAGTTCCAGTCGGCGGGGAGATCGGCCTGGGTGTAGAGGCGGCGGATCGGGACGTTCGAGATCGTGCTGAACCTAGCTTGGCCCCGCTCGTCAAGATTGGTGCCGGTCGGGGCGCCAATCGGTTTCTCGGGCGACTTCTCCAGTGTCGGTGCGAGCGTTTTCTCGGCCCAATTCCGTTCGGACGCGGCGGGATGACGGCCTTCAAAGACATCGGAAATCGGGCTCTCGGCGACGGTCTTGCTCAGATCGGCTTTTGGCTTGTTGTCGGGCATTCAGTTCCCCACTCCGCCACCTATGACTTCGATGATAGAGGAGCGGTCGTTGTGCTGCAAAAGCCGCGACCGACCGAGCGGTTGGTGAGAGTCAAAATCAAGGTCTCAACCACAGGAGACACGGAGGAACACAGGGGAACACAGAGGGAATCGCTTTGGCGCTGCTTGACGCTTGTTTTCTTCGGCACCTATGCTGGTCTTCATTCGGCGGAGGGAATCTGAGAGCTTTTCGGCGGTTGTTGCAGCGCACTCCGGTGTACGGCGCGTACAAGGCGCTTGGCCATTATCCCGACTACTGGTATTGGCTGCTCCGCGGGCGACCGCCTCGATCTCCGCACCTGTTGAAGCAGAAGGTCGTGCGTGAATACGGAGAGAAATTTGGACTGAAGACCTTGGTCGAGACCGGAACTTATTACGGCGAGATGGTTGCCGCCATGAAGAACCGCTTCGACCGCATCTACTCCATCGAATTTGTGCCGGCGCTGGCGGAGCGGGCAACACGCAAATTCGCGCGGGACGAACATGTGCGAATTTTCTGCGGAGACAGCCGCGCGATGATGCCGGACGTGCTCGCATTACTGACAGGCCCGGCACTGTTCTGGCTGGACGCCGGTTACTACGGCTGGGTTGGAATTCGGACTAACGAGCAGCGCCTTTCGGCGGAACTGGAGATGATTTTGAGCCATCCGTACCCGCACGTGCTTCTTCTCGACGACGCGCGCGGGCTGACGGGCCGGGACGGGATTCCTTCGGTCGGGGACGTGAAGGCTTATGTGGAGTCGAAGTTTCCCCAGCGGTCGGTGGCAGTGGAGTTCGATATCATGCGCATCACGCTGCGAGGATAGTGGTGGCGACGGAGACGCGGTAAGCCGCGCCTCTAGGTTGATTCTTTTGAGCGCGCCAGTTCCCAGGCCTTCGCATATTTCCACGATACGTAGACGGAGTGGTAGAAGTGCAAGAGCAGGCCTTCGCGGCCGTCGAGAAATCCAAGACGAAAAAAATAGTTGTAGATGAAGGTTGCGAGCGGGCGCAGGACGATGTTGAGCAGGCTGAAGCCGCTGTGGCCTTGGGCGACGGCCATCTCGGCGCCGAGGGAGGAGTAGCGGTTCATGTGGTCGATGTAATCGGCGAGGGTGGGGTAGGAGTGGTGAAGGAGGGCGCCTCGCAGGCTGCAGGTTGGGCCATTGAGTTGAACATCCTCATGAACCGCCCGGGTCTCGAAAGTGCCGGCGCCGCGACGGAAGAGACGTAGCTTCGGATCAGGCCAGAAGCCGCCATGTTTGATCCAGCGGCCGAGAAAAAAGTTCTTACGCGGAATCCAAAACCCAACAATTGAACCTGTCTCGCCGCGTGCCTGAGCTTCCTCGATCGCCATCACCTTCTCTACGACTTCCAGTGAATCTTCTACTGATGTCGAGTCAACGCCAAGACGGCCATGCACCGCTGCATGGACCTCACCTGCGAGCCCCGGCCCTATTTCCTCATCCGCATCCAAACTCAAGATCCAGTCTCCCGTTGCCTTATCGATCGCTGAGTTCTTCTGCGCAGCGTAGCCCTTCCATTCTTCGATGAAGACTTTTGCGTCGAACGATCTTGCGATCTCGACGGTGCGGTCGGTCGATCCGGAGTCGACGACGATGATCTCGCCTTTGCCGACTAGCGGCTGTACGCTAGCCAGCGTGCGCCCGATGTTGGCCTCTTCGTTGTAGGTGATGATGACGACGGAGAGGATCACGCTGGACTCCTGCCACTGCAGGCGAAGAGCCTGCAGAGCGACGTTCGGCTTGGACGGGCGAGAGCGTGCCCTGAGCTTGCCGAAGGGGCGCCCGTCCCCACACGAGCCATGCCGATGACATTGAGCATCACGGGAAGAGGATACGCGAGAGGCGGCCCGGCGCAAAAGAGAAACGCTGAGCCTGGACGCCCGGCGTTTCCTTGCTCCTCGATCCTCGTTACTGTTGCGGTTGGGCAGGAGCGCTTGCGGGGGCTAGTTGGTCGGCTGGCCGCTCTGCCACGTGCGGAATATTCGGCGTATGGGTCACTTGGCCCCGCTCGGCGTCGGCGATCTCAATATTGGCATGCTCAAGCAGTAGGCCGGTCGCCCGGTCCAGTTCGACCTGAGCCTTTTCGTAATAGGCCTTGGCAGAGACGAGCGTGACTTGGGCCTGGGTCAGGGCCGCCTGGTTCTGCAGCACCAGAGTTGAAGTGGATGCGCCGAGCGCGTACTTCTTTTGTTCCGCGTCGAGAGACTGGCGCGCCAGATCCATGGCGGCTTGGGCGGAAGCGACACTGGCGCGGTTCTCCCGTACGCCAAACTGCGCGTTGCGCACCTCGATGCGCACCTGGTTCTCGATCTGCTGCAGGTGCAACTGGGCCTGCCGGTATTCGAATTCCGAGCGCATCTGCGTTGCCTGAGCGGCGCGGTTGCGGAGCGGAATGTTCAGACTCAGCCCCACCCCTTTATCTGGCGCAGTGGAGTTTACCAGTTGGTTCAACGTTGCACCGTAACCGATGGAAGGAGGTGTCGGCGGAATAGGAGTATTGGGGGGGTAGCAGAATGACGGTTCCGTTGTGCATATGTAGTTAGAATTCGGATTGCCGCCCGCACCTGATCCGCCGTAGTAGGCAAATAGGTCCAGCGAGGGCAACAGAGCGCTGCGGATCGCTTTATTACTGATGTCGGTATTAGTCAGGTTGATGCGCTGTTCGGCGAGTTCTGGGCGATGACTGAGCGCATCGTTCACCAAGTCCTGAGTAGGGACAACTGGTTCCTGCGCAGGCAGTTCCATGGTTGAAGTGGGAATCACCTCGGCGTCGGCCAGCGCCGGGTCGACGAGCGTGCGGCTGAGGGCATTTTTCATGAGGAGTTGCTGTCGTTCAAGATTGGTCAGCGCAAGGGTCAGGGCCTGCTGATCGGAGGCGACTGTGCTCTTCGCCCGGACCACCTCGATCGGTGCGAGCGTCCCGATTTCCACCTGCTTCTGACTATCAGAGAGAGTCTTCTGCGCGAACGCCAGCTGCTCGTTCTGAACCCGGACGTTCTCGTAGGCGTACACCAAGTCCCAGTACATGTTTTCGATTTGGTCGACAGTGGTGGTAATTTGCAGGCGAAAGGCCACGTCGGAAATCTCGCGATCGTTCTTGGCAATCTGAATGTAGCGCGTGTTCGGGGCGAATCCAAAGCCCTGCAACAGGTGCTGCGTTAACTTAAACTGGAAACTTGAGTTCAGGACCGGAGTAAAGGCATTAAATGGGTTATCAGAGGTTATCCGGGTATTGCTGAACCCGATTGCCATATTCGTGCCCCACTGGAATCCTTGGGTATAAGTGAAATTGCCGGTTCCTGTGTTCTGATGAGGGCCGCAGAAGAGAGAAGTGCAATCGATTCCGAGATGATCGATTTGCAACGTGCCTGTGAGGATAGGATCAAAGCTCGTGATGTTCGGGCCGAGGCCAAAGGTTGAGCCCACCAGGCCACCCAATCCGGCGGCGGCGCCGCCTGCTGCGACTGAGGTTCCGCCGGGACCCGAGCCGACCTGTCCACCGAGTCCGCCTACGCCGCCCCCGGGCGTGTTCTGCACGATCCCGTTGGGGACACCGGAAGTGCTGGCCCCTGCTTTGGCGCGCCAGACGTCGGTATCGGCGATATTCAGGTTATAGCGGGCGATCGCGATATCGAGATTGTTTTCGAGCGCCAGCGCGACCGCGTCGTTCATCGAGATGTAAAGCTTGCCGTCGTGCATGAGCTGATCGATGCGCGGCGTATTGGCCAGGTTCGGTGCTTCTATGTGCCGCGGAGTATACGGAGCAATTAAGTTGGGGAAGTGCGACCGCGGTTTCGAGTACTCTTGCACGTCAAAAGGCTGCGACGATGACGATATAGCCCTCTGTGCCGGCATCTGCGCCGATGGCGCGCTGGGCACGGACGAAGCATCCTGTGCCCAACCGGCAGGTAGCATGATTACGGTAAAGAAGACGGCAGCGAGAAAAAGGGCGGCGGCCCGCTGAAACGCAGTCAACAGTGTAGAACTTTGCATTCGCATCATCTCCATTAATCACACCCAGGCGATCGGATTCAAGCGACCAGGCTCAAGAGGACCGGACGTAGTGGTTCGAACTTCTGCGAGCACTCTGTTAATACGCAGAACGACAGGCAAGAGTTCCTTGCAATCTTCTCCTTGCAGTATTCATCCTTGCAATGCCGGAAAAAGGCGAACTTTCCCTTTCCATTAGTCGTGAATAAATTGATCGTAAGTGAAATAGTATAGCTGACGCGCCGCCGCACCCGCGGTGAGGGCGGCGGCAAAAAGTTGCAAATGCTAACCATGATGCTCAGGCAGCGTAGGACTCGCAAAGAATGTGCGTAATCTCAGACTGATCCTTTCTTATGACGGCGCCGAGTTCGCCGGCTGGCAGGTACAGCCTGGCCGGCCAACGGTGCAAGGCGCGCTGGCCTCAGCCATTGGACGGTTGAGCGGGGAAAATGTACTGCCTCAGGGTTCTGGCCGTACCGACGCGGGGGTTCATGCACTGGCCCAGGTGGCGAGTTTTGCGACCGCCTCCGCGATTCCGGCCGAAAACTGGCTGCGGGCGCTGAACGACATTCTGCCGGCTTCGATCCGGGTGCTGGAGGTGACGGAGGCTGCGCCCGAGTTCCATGCGCGCAAGTCAGCGCGCGCCAAGACTTATCGCTACCGCATTTACCGCGGAGCGGTTTGTCCGCCATTTCTGGCGCGCTATGTCTGGCATTATCCTTATCCTCTCGAGGAATCGGTGCTGTTGGCGGCTGCCGGTGCGGTCGTAGGCGAGCACGATTTTACGTCGTTCGCTGCCGTCGATCCGGAACGCGTGGAACGGATGGCGGCTGCCGAAAACATTAAGACGACAAATGTTCGGACGATTTACTCTTCCAGTTGGACGCGCGAAGACGAGGAACTAATCTATACCGTTCGCGGCAGCGGATTTCTTCATCACATGGTGCGGAACCTGGTCGGCACTTTCCTGCTAATGGGAAAAGGCACGGTGACCCTGGAAGATTTGTATCGCATCCTTGAGGCGCGAGAGCGCACGGCGGCCGGGCCGACCGCGCCTGCCAGGGGGCTTTATCTTGTCGGGGTGGAATACTGACCCGCCGAGGAAGACGGAAACTCTGGCGCGTTGGTTCCGTCCCCGGTACACTTCTTCGCAGATGGCCACCGAGGTCGAATTCGCCGTTTCCCGCATCGCGTCGGTGAACCCGGCGACGGGCGAAGTTCTGGGTGAACTGGACAGCGCCGGTCCGACCGAAGTGCGCGCAGCCGTGGCCCGCGCGCGTGCTGCACAGCCGGACTGGAGCGCCTGGGGCATCCGCAATCGCATCCGAGTATTGCGCCGATTCCAGCAGATTCTTCTGGCGCATAAGACTGATGTAGCGCGGCGCATTACGCAAGAAGCCGGCAAGCCCCAGGTCGAAGCGTTGCTCACCGAAGTCCTGGTCGTGCTCGATGCGGCGCGATTCCTGATCGACAACGCATTCGCGATCCTGCGCGAGGAAAAGCTGCCCCACGGAAATCCCGTGATGAAAACCAAGTCGGGGCGCATTGTGCATGAGCCTTATGGCGTCGTCGGAATCATCTCGCCCTGGAACTATCCTTTCTCGATTCCGGCGACGGAGACCCTCGCGGCTCTGGTTGCGGGAAATGCCGTGGTACTCAAGCCCTCTGAGTTGACGCCGCTGATTGCGCTCGAACTGCAGAAGCTGCTGCACGAGGCTGGCGTTCCCGACGACATTTTCCAGGTGCTGCCCGGCGAAGGCGCGACTGGGGCCGCGCTGGTCGGAAGCGAGATCGACAAGCTGGTCTTCACTGGAAGCGTCGGCACCGGCCGGCGAATCGCGCAGATCGCGGCCGAACGCCTGCTTCCCGTGGTGCTGGAATTGGGTGGCAAGGATCCCATGCTGGTGCTCGAGGACGCCGACATCGATGTGGCATCAAGCGGGGCTGTCTGGGGGGCATTCGTGAACGCCGGGCAGACCTGCCTGTCGGTTGAACGCTGCTACGTGCATCAGAGTTTGTATCCTGCTTTCTTGGACGCGTGCAGCGAGAAGACGCGCAAACTGCGCGTCGGTAATGGCATGGATCCTGACGTTGAAGTTGGCCCCATGATCCACGAGCGGCAAGTACGGGTGGTGGAGTCGCAGGTCGAGGATGCGAGGCAGCGCGGCGCCCGCGTGCTGGCAGGAGGTACGCGGTTACGCGAACTCGGGCCAACGTTTTTTGCGCCCACGGTGCTAGCCGATGTCGATCACAGCATGCGCGTGATGCAGGAAGAGACTTTCGGCCCGGTCTTGCCGATTGCGCCTTTCGCCGATGATGCCGAGGCCGTGTGCCTGGCCAACGATTCCGAATACGGACTGGCCGCCAGCGTTTGGACCCGCGATCGTGCCCGCGGCGAGCGTCTGGCTCGACAGATCGACGTCGGCACAGTGATGATGAACGACGCCGTGTCGTGCTTCAGCATCAGCGAAGCTCCGCACGGCGGCATGAAGGCAAGTGGCATTGGGCGCATGCATGGACGTTGGGGTCTGGATGAAATGGTGCGCGAGAAATATCTCGATAGCGACATTGTTTCACGCAGGAAAAAGATCTGGTGGTTCGGCTACAGTGGTGGGCTCGCAGGCGAGATGGAAAGCTTCCTCGACCTGTTGTACGTGCGCCCGCTGCGAGAGAAACTAAAAGCTGGCATTGGCGCGGCCGGAGCGCTGTGGCGGAAAAAACTCTAAAATGGTTCTCATCCCTCACTTTGCTCGGGATGGCAGGGCTGTAAAAAAAATCGAACTGACGAGAAAGTGGACTAATTCATGGCCGATTCCCGCCCATTCCTGCGCCACACGATTGCGACCCTTGCCTATCGCGGAGCGAAAGCTATTCGCAACGCTGGCCCGAACTTTGCCGATTATGGCTCGGCTGAAACTTCGCGCACGCCGGCAAAGATTCTTGCGCACATCGGCGACCTCATGGACTGGGGCCTCGCCATGGCCGAAGGCCGCCGCGAGTGGAAGGATTCGTTGCCCCTGGCTTGGGAAAAAGAATGCGAGCGCTTCTTCGCCGCCTTGAAAAAGTTCGATGACTATTTGGCGTCGGAAAAGTCGCTGCAAGTGCCCATGGAAAAATTGTTTCAGGGTCCAATCGCCGACGCGCTCACGCACGTGGGCCAGATCGCAATGCTGCGGCGGATGGCGGGTGTCCCGATGAAGGGCGAAAACTATTTCGTGGCCGAAATTGCGGCGGGACGCGTCGGTGCGGATCAGGCAGCTCCGCGCAAGGAATTTGACTAGGAGCTAGCTCGCCGTTCCTACGATCTTTGTTCCTACAATCTCGGTTCCTACAATCTCGCCCACCGAGCGATAGCCCTGATCGATGGCGGTATTAGTGTAGGCATGACCGTCAGCGTCCGAGTTTGCGATCTTAATTCTCCCGAAGGGCTGCCGGCCAATCACACACGGACGTTCAGACACCGGCCGGTCGAGAGGCTCGAACAACTCGTTGTATTCGTATGTATATCCGTGAGGCCAGCGGTTGACGGTAATTGCTTGAATGTCACGAGCCGGGTCGAAGCCGCCGCCTGAGAGTGCGCGACCAAGTTGATCTCGCACATTACGCTCGAAAGTTTCGAATTTCGTGTTGATGAGTTCGAACCGTCCTGCGCGGTACTGGTCCTTACAATCGAGGCCCGGCTCGCACGGCGTACGCAGAAGGTGAAGCAGGCAGGATTCATCCGGCGAACTGGGGAAGTGGTAGTCGCCGATGGAGACCGGGAAGTCCAATGTAACGTTGCTGAAGTATGCTGCCGGAGCGTAGATCGCGCTAATGCCGAGTTTCTGAAACGCCCTCCAGTTCCTGATTTGCACGTTGGTGTAGACCAGAGGAAGCTTCACCCCGTACGTCAAGGCTTCTCTTTGTTTGTCCGGCATCTCCGGACACAGGTAGGGAATGACCATGTTGTAACAGGCCAGTATGCAGTTCGCGCCACGGATCCGGCGAGCCTGTCCACCGCGAACGTAGGCGACTTCGATTTCTTTTGCACGCGCTGGGTCTCCAATGTGCTTGACCTTCACGGCGGTGCTGTTCAGGCGGATGCGAACCGGGGAAGATGCATCGTCCAGGCGAGCGTAATTCGCGCGGGCGGTGACGATGTCCTCCATGGAGTGACCGGGCAGAGCGCCAGGTATCAGGGATCGCACCAGCATTCTCGCGATGGAGGCGTTGCCGTCCGGAAAATGAAAAATGTAAGGCTCGTCCAGTTCAGCATTTTCTTCATGACTCTTAGGGAGGCGCATTCCCTTGAAGCCGGGGAACCCCTCCCTGGCGCAGTCACGCGCCGAAACGGCATCAATTCCGACACAATATAAATCGTGGGTGGAGGTTTGGAACACTTTCACCACGTCGGGGTGGACCTTGACGTATTGCAGCAAGAAGTCCTTGTAGCTGGTCTTGATCAGCTTGACCCTTTTCTGCTCGGGGGTAAGGTCAGGCATGTAATCGACGCTGGCGTGCTGCAGGCGCAGGAGATCCTTGCGGGCGGTTTCCGCGATTGGAATCTGCGAAACGTTCTCCAATGTGAAGTTGAGGCCGAAATAGTGCAGGCCTTTCTGGGGCACCAGTCGGTCGGTGCCAAATGTTTCCTTATCAAAGAAGACGGCTTCTTTCAGACGCATCGAGTCGAACAATTTTTGGTCGTAGTACTTGAAGAAGCGGCGCACATCGATACCCAGTTCCTTCAGAAGCCCGCTCGACACCTTGCTGTAGTTGCCGGGTGCTTCGATGGATTGGGTTCCACCGTACCCGAGCAGCAATCGCTTCCCAGCCTGAAATTCATTTCGCTTGGCATGTCCGCCGAAATCATCGTGGTTGTCGAGGATGAGAATCTTGGACTGCTGTCCAGCAAACTTGCGGTAGAAATAGGCCGCCGCTAGACCGCTTAGACCTCCACCGACTACGACCAGATCATACGACTCACCATCGTCGACGGGTCCGGCCCAGTCTTTGTCCTTGCCATCGCGCAGATCGTGCGCTACTTCCCAGGAACCGTCGTGACTGCCGCGAAGGCCGGTTTTGGCTGGGGGGTAGTAATTGGGATCTTTCTCCGGAGCGGACGGGGACTGTGGCACGCCAAAGGCTTCCAGCCAGGTGGAATTTGCCGCAATCAGGGACGATCCAACCGCGATGCTTACTCCATTCAGGAAATCGCGACGGGTGATCTCGCGCCCCATACCCAATTCACGATCTTTATCCTGGTCGCACATTCGCGTCTCCCCAAATTCGGTGTCTCTAGATTCGCGCCTCAATTGCCGCCAGCTATTGTGCACTCAACCGGTAATGGATGTCGATGCCAGGTGGGTCGGCGATCGACCGCAACTTGCGGTGCCTTCAAAAAGAAGCCAGCCTCGGAGGGCGACTCCGGGGCTGGCGGTTTGTGGTCCGTCTTGGCGATGTTACTCTCCAACCAGCACGGGCTCTTGCGGGACTAGATGTTCCACATTGATGCCTAGCCCTTCAGCGACACCGCGGCCGTAGGTCGGGTCCGCTTTCAGGAAGTGCCCAATCTGTTTTTCCTGAATGTACTTGGGCACCGACTTCAGGCTCCCGACGATGTTCGCGATCAATCGCTTCTGCGCATCCGGCTTCATTAGGCGGAAGAGATTTCCAGGCTGGGTGTAGTCGTCATTGCCCAGGTGATGATCGTGGCGATCGATGGATCCCGTGATCGTCCGCGGACGCTCACGATACTCGGGATTCTCGGTGGGTCCGTGGAAGCTGTTCGGCTCGTAGTTGGGCGCGGACCCGAAGTTTCCATCGAACCTCATGGCGCCGTCGCGGTGATAGTGCATCACCGGACACTGCGGCTTATTGACCGGAAGAGCTTCGTAGTTCACGCCCAGCCGGTAACGATGCGCATCCGGGTATGAGATCAAGCGCGCCTGCAGCATCTTATCGGGTGAATATCCCATGCCCTGCACGATGTTCTTGGGCTCGAACGCGGCCTGCTCCACTTCGGAAAAATAGTTCTCGGGATTACGATCGAGAACCAGTTCGCCAACTTCGACCAGCGGATAGTCCCCGTGCGGCCAGACTTTGGTCAGGTCGAAAGGATGGATGTGGTAGGTCTCTGCTTGCTTCTCCGGCATGATCTGGATGCATACACGCCACTTGGGGAAGTCTCCCTTGGCGATGGCGTTGAAGAGATCGCGCTGGGCGTAGTCGGGATCCTTGCCCTTCATGGTCTCCGCGTCTTCGGCGAAGAAGTTCTTGATGCCCTGCTTGGTCTTGAAATGCCACTTCACGTAGAAGAGTTCATCCTTGCTGTTAATCAGGCTGAAGGTGTGGCTGCTGTAGCCGTTCATGTGCCGGTAGCCATCGGGCGTGCCGCGATCGGAAAACAGAATCGTGACCTGATGCAGAGATTCTGGCGATAGCGACCAGAAATCCCACATCATGGTCGGCGATTTGAGGTTGGTTTGCGGGTCGCGCTTCTGGGTGTGAATGAAATCGTCGAACTTCAGCGGATCGCGGATGAAGAAGACGGGAGTGTTGTTGCCGACCATATCCCAGTTGCCTTCTTCGGTGTAGAACTTGAGGGCGAAGCCGCGGGGATCGCGCTCGGTGTCGGCCGACCCCTTCTCGCCACCGACGGTCGAGAAGCGAAGGAATGTCGGCGTCTGTTTTCCAACCTTGTTGAAGAGCTTGGCGGTGGTGTACTTGGCCATGTTGGGATTCGTGCAGGTGAAATGGCCATAGGCACCCGAGCCCTTCGCGTGCACAATCCGTTCGGGTATGCGCTCGCGATTGAACATGGCCATCTTTTCGAAAAGCAGATAATCTTCGAACACCACCGGGCCACGCGGCCCAACGGTAAGCGAGTTTTGGTTGTCTCCCACCGGACGGCCGACGGCGGTGGTGAGCTGTTTCTCTTCTCCTGGCATGGGTCACACTCCTTGAATGAAGGTGAATTTTAAGGTCAACCCAACCTTACGCTGTTTCACTCATAGGCGATAGATGGGATAATGAATTCGTGAAATAGGATAAACCTATGGACCTGACGTTGCCCATAGCGCGCTGACCAAGACTCGAAGACCATGGAGATCCACCAGCTTCGCTATTTCTGTGCTATTGTTCGCGCCGGCAGCTTTACCCGGGCAGCGGAACAACTCGGTATTGCGCAGCCTTCTCTGTCACAACAGATCAAACGGCTCGAAAAAGATCTGGGGACGACCTTGTTCGAGCGTCTGGGACGATCCGTCCGGCTGACCTCTTCGGGCGAGGGACTGCACCAGATGGCGCTCGGAATCTTGCAGCAAGTGGCCGAGGCGGAGAGCCGCATCGCTGCCTTGAACGAGGGGTATGACAGCTTGCGCGTCGGCGTGATTCCGACGATCATGCCCTACTTCATTGCCCGCAGAATCGGTGACTTCCTCCGTCGATTTCCGCGCGTCAATCCGCAATTCCGAGAGGAAACCACGTCGCAACTGATAGAGGCCCTGCAGGCAGGAGAGATCGATCTGGCGGTAGTCAGCTTGCCGGTGCCGAAGGCGGATATCGTATGCAGCGAGCTGTTTCGTGAAGAGTTGCTGCTCGTGGTTCCGCGCAAACATCGATTGCGGGGGCATCCCTTGGTCAATCTGCAGGACCTGCGTAACGAGCGCCTGTTGCTCTTAAGAGAAGGGCATTGTCTGCGCGACGACGTGCTGACCGCCTGCACCCGCGCGAAGGCGGAGCTCCGATCGGTATTCGAAACCGACCAGATGGAAAGCATCTTCGAACTGGTGCGCTCGGGATTCGGGCTGAGCGTGGTGCCGGAGATGGCGTCGTCAAATGCGGCGGGCTGTACGCTCGTCCGTTTGCATACCAAAAGCTATCGGCGGATCGGCTATATTCGGGCCCGGCGGCATCTCGTTAGCCGGCCGATGCGCGAGTTTACTTCGTGGTTGCGCTCCATTGCGAGGGACGGGTAGTTGAGAGGCGTCCTCGGCCGTTCTTGGTCGGAAGGCTGGGGCTGAGTAAAATACCATAGAGCGGCCTCTCAAGGCGCGCAGGAGACTCAATGGCTTCCGGGGAAACGACAACCACCGTCACGAGCACGATGCCGCAGCTTCCTAACCACAAAGTCAAGATCAAGAAACCGGGCCAGCGTGCCTGCAACGAGAAAAACGAAAAGGGCAAGTTCTGCGGCGGACACTTGAAACGCTGGTTCTATGCCGCCGACGTGCTCGAACGGGAGTGCGGCTGCGTGCAGAAAGCCTGGGGAGCGGACGCCGAAGTCTATCGTTGTGAATTTTGCCAGACGCTCTACCTGCCCAGTCCCGAAGATCCGCGCGGGATGAACGTCGCGGGAAAAGGCCAGCTGTCGGTGTTCGGACTTACGGTTCCTCCCAAGGAAGAGAAGCCCACGGACGGGAAAAAGGCGTAGCGTCACTTTTGGGGTTTGGGTGGGGCGCGATGGGAGTATTCGGCCGGAGGGGTGCCGGCACTGACCCGTGAACATTTCTGAGCTGATATACGACTGGAACCTTCTGTATCCGAAGTCGCTGCATCCGCCGGGACCGGTGCGCCTGACCGATGAAACGCTGCGCGACGGACTGCAATCGCCTTCCGTCCGCGATCCTTCCATTGAGCAGAAGATCGAAATTCTCCACCTGATGGAGGCGCTCGGCATTAACACGGTCGACCTTGGGCTCCCCGGCGCGGGTCCGCGGGCGGTCGAGCACGTCACGGCGCTGGCGCGCGAGATCGTCGCGCACAAAATGATGATCACGGCGTACTGCGCCGCCCGCACCGTCGAGAACGACATTCGCCCCATTGCCGAGATCGTGCAGAAAACCGGCCTCCCCATCGAAGTTGCTGCATTCCTTGGAACTAGTCCAATTCGCCGTTACACCGAGGGCTGGAACGGCGACTTTCTTCTTCATACCACCGAAAAGGCCGTCAAATACGCGGTCTCACTCGGCCTCGAAGTCATGTACGTCACCGAGGACACGACTCGCTGCGATCCGGAAACCGTCAAGCAGCTCAACACAGCAGCCATCAACTTCGGCGCGCATGCTCTGGTGCTGTGCGACACAGCCGGACACGCCACGCCTATGGGCACGGTTGCGCTGGTCAAATTTGTGCTGGAAGAAGTGGTCAAACCTTCCGGTAGAAAAATTCGCGTCGACTGGCACGGGCACTGCGACCGGGGACTGGCAATCGCGAACTCGATGGCGGCCTTAGTGGCGGGAGCGGATTGTGTGCATGCGACCGCGCTCGGCATCGGGGAACGCGTCGGCAACACGCAGATGGATCAGATGCTCGTCAACCTGAAGCTCATGGGCATTGCGCCGTGGGATCGGCAGGATCTGACCAAACTCAAGCGATACTGTGAGGCCGTCTCGGCCGCGACCGGCGTTCCTATTCCGGCGAACTATCCTGTCGTTGGAGAAGACGCGTTCCGTACTGCCACCGGCGTTCACGCCGCGGCTGTCATCAAAGCGTATAAGAAAAAGGATATTGAACTCGCGAACACCGTGTATTCCGGAGTGCCCTCGCACTACTTCGGGCTGGACCAGATCATCGACATCGGCCCCATGAGCGGGAAATCGAACGTTCTTTTCTGGCTGGAGCACCGCGGACTCCCGGTGAACGACGAGGTGGTCGAGCGCATCTACAAGTGTGCCAAGTCGAGCGACCACACCTTGAGCGAAGCCGAAATTCTGGAGTGCGTGCAGGCAGTGCGCTAATTTCGCTGGCGCAGTCGCTTAATCCGCTACCACCGCCTCTTTTCGCGCGCGACTCAGAACGGCCAGGCCCTTCTCCAGATCGGCGATCAGGTCCTCGACATGTTCAACCCCCACGGACAGGCGGATCATTTGCTCGGTCACGCCCATCTTTTTCCGCAGCTCCGGAGCGATCATGGCGTGCGAGGTCAGCACTGGGATGGTTACCAGCGAATCCACTCCACCGAGGCTCGGCGCCAGGGTAAAAAGATTCAGCGCCTCGGCTACGCGGCACGCGTCGGCCCCGCTGCCTTCCACCTCGAAGCTCAGCACTCCGCCCGCGCCCGCCATTTGCTTCTTCGCGATCGCGTAGTCCGGATGTTCCTTCAGCAGTGGATAGTGCACACGCGTCACTTTGGGATGCTGGCTCAGAAACTCGGCAATCCGTAACGCGCTTTGGTTCTGGCGCTCGACCCGAACGGCCAGCGTTTTGATCCCGCGCAGCAGCAGAAAAGCCGCGTGCGGATCCATGCAGCAGCCAAGTGTGGTGCGCGTGTGATGGATCTGCTCGATCAAATCGCGTCGTCCGGTTGCGACGCCACAGATCAGGTCGGAATGTCCGCCAAAATATTTTGTCCCCGAATGCAGCACGATATCAATGCCCCATTCCGCCGGACGGCAATTGATGGGCGTGGCAAAGGTCGAATCAATCGTGGTGATGAGGCCGTGCTTGCGCGCCAGCGCCGCAATCTTCTCCAGATCGACGACGCGCACGTTTGGATTGGTCGGCGACTCGATGTGCAGGATCTTTGTGTTGGGTCGGATCGCACGCTCGTGCTGCTCGATGTTGTTGGTGTCGACGAACGTGGTTTCGATCCCCAGTTTGGGCAGCCATTGCGACAAGAACTTGATCGCACCGCCGTAAATATCGCGCTGCGCCACGATGTGGTCGCCCGCCTTTACCAGCGAGAGTATCGAAGTCGTAATTGCGGCCATGCCCGAAGAGAAAAGCAACGCCGCATCTGTGCCTTCCAGTTCGGCGATGGCGTTCTCGGCGACCGTATGTGTGGGATTACCGTAGCGCGTGTAGAAGCTGTCGGTCGGAGTGACGCGCAACTGCTCCTGCATGTCGGTGACTTCGAAGGTCGAAGTTTGATAGATCGGCGTGGAGAGCGGACCATTTTTCTTGGAGATGTCGGTGCCGCCGCGTACTGCCTCGGTTTCCTGACGAAATTGATGCTTCTTCATTCTTATTCTCCCGGCAGTGATCGCAGTTCTGAGAGAAAGTCTAAGCGGGTTCGACTGAGAACTACTCGCTAACTTCGTACCGGCGCTGCATTCGGCACCGGCACTTGCGCCAGCCACTGCGCCGAGCGAGCGTGGCGACCGCTCACCAGTTTGTCAAACTCCTGTTGCAGGGCGCGCGTTACAGGACCCGTCTTGCCTTCTCCAATGACGCGAAAATCAATCTCGCGCAGCGCAACAACTTCCGCCGCCGTGCCGCAAACAAAAACTTCGTCGGCAATATAAAGCTGATCGCGTGAGATGGGCTCCTCGACCACGGAGTAGCCCAAATCCCGAGCCAGAGTGATCAGGCTGTCGCGAGTAATACCTTCCAGAATCCCCGCGCGCGGCGTCGTAGATATGATTTTGTCGCTCCCATTGTTGCGAACGATGAAAAGATTTTCGCCGGTGCACTCCGCCACGTAGCCATCGGGCCCCAGCATAATCGCCTCATCGAAGCCGGCGCGGTGCGACTCTGTTTTGGCCAGAATCGAACTCACGTAATTTCCAGAGACCTTGGCCTTGGTCATCATGATATTCGGATGCAGCCGGGTGAACGACGCAATATTGGCGCGGATGCCACGTTCTTTCGCTTCGGCCCCCAGAAAATTCTTCCACTCCCACACCGCGACCACGAAGCGCGGCTGGCCGCTCTCGACCGTCATCATCATAGCGCCGTCCAGATAAATCATGGGACGGATGTAACAAGCCGAATACTCGTTGGCCGCGATCGTCTGGTTGATGGCAGTCTTCACCCGCTCGGCCGTGACCGGGAGTTCGCGAAAGCCAACGATATGGGCGGAATCGATCAGGCGATCCACGTGTTCGTTCAGGCGGAACACGGCCGGGCCCTTATCGGTCGAGTAGCAACGGATCCCCTCGAACACGCTGAAGCCGAACTGCATTCCGGCACTCAGAAACGGGACCACACCTTCACTGGCGGGCCTCAAAGAATCGTCGATCCATATGTAACGAGCGGCGGCCATGTTCTCCTTAAATAACGCTAGAATCTCCTAAGATTACCTGCGCCGCCCAGCCGCGGCAAGCGAGACGCGGCTTGAAGTTTGTAATATCCTCCATTAGGTCAATTTCATGAAAAAGAACAAGCGCAAAACGATTGCCCAAACGAGGCCAGGCCGGAAAACGTCCGCGGCCACGAAAACAAAAGCAGCGAAAACGGCGCGCCCAGCGAGTAAGGTCGCACTGAAAGCCACGGTCCAGAAAGGCAAGCCGACGAAGGCCGAGTTGCGCCACATCCCTTGGAGTTCCGTCGAAGTCGAGGCCCTGAACCCTTTGCTTGGCCGCCACTTCGTCGTCGGGCAGAACGTGATGCTGGCTCGCGTGCTGCTCAAGAAGGGATGCATCGTGCCCGAACACAGCCACCACAACGAACAGATCACTTACATCCTGGAAGGCGTACTGAAGTTTGGGATCGATGGCAAAGAGATTGTGGTCAATGCGGGCGAGGTCTTGACCATTCCGCCCAACATGCCACACTGGGCCGAGGCGCTCGCGGATACCGTCGATCTCGACATCTTCAACCCGCCGCGCGCCGACTGGATTAATAAGACCGACTCGTATTTGCGGTGAAAAGATCTAACCGCAGAGTACGCCGAGATCGCGGAGAAATCCGCAAAACAAATCGGAAAAAACCTTCGTACTCTGCCGTCTCTCCGATTAGCCCGTATGATGTACCTATCTTCACGGGCTTGACTGGTGATAAGGCGAAGTGTCAATCGCTCAAAACACGGAAACTACTGCGAAACTCCGCTGCATTTCCTGCGGCACCACTCCCGATTCCGCCGGCCGGGACTTCCGTTGCGCCGCTTGCGGCGACCTGCTGGAATTCTTTTTTCCTGAATGGACGCTCGACCCGCTGGACGGGGCCCTTCGGCTCCGCTCAGGGCAGGCTCCGTCCCATCACCACACGGACCCTTCTGCGCTAAAGTCGCTCTGGCTCAGCCGCCGCACCTCACGCGATGCACTTGACCAAAGCGGAGTCTGGCGCTTTCGCGAGCTGCTTCCGCACATTCCCGAAGAGCACGCCATTACGTTGCGCGAAGGAAACACGCCGCTCTACCATCTGCCACGGTGCGCTCGCGCGACCGGCGTTGAGAATCTCCGCGCCAAGCATCAGGGCATGAACCCGACTGCATCGTTCAAAGACACAGGCATGACCTTCGCCGCCTCGTCCGCGCATCAGGGCGGATTCAGTTGGGTTGCCTGCGCCTCCACCGGCAACACTTCAGCCTCGATGGCCGCTTATGCCGCGCGCGGCAACATGCACAGCCTGGTGCTGATCCCGGATGGCAAAATATCCTGGGGCAAGCTCTCGCAAGCACTCGACTACGGGGCCCTCACGTGCCAGCTGCGCACCGATTTCGACGGATGCGTCCGCATCCTCAACGAGCTCGTTCGCCAGAAACCGGTCTACCTGCTGAATTCGGTGAATCCGTTTCGCATCGAAGGCCAGAAAACCGCCGCCATCGAACTTATGGAACAACTCTCGTGGGAGCCGCCGGACCACATCATCGTTCCCGGAGGCAATCTGGGAAACAGTTCGGCGATCGGCAAAGCGCTCGTCGAAATGCTCGAGCTCAAGCTGATCTCGCGCCTGCCGAAGTTGTCGATCATCCAGGCGCAGGGCGCGAATCCTTTCTACCGCTGCGTGCACGAGTTCGGCGGGAAGAAACTCGAACCGATGACTGCCGACACGCTCGCGACCGCGATACGCATCGGCAATCCCGCATCGTGGAAGAAGGCGCTGCGCGTTCTCCAGGCGACTGGCGGCGAAGTCGAACAGGTCACAGAAGTCGAAATCGCGATTGCCAAAGCCGAAATCGGCGCCGATGGCATCGGGTGCGAACCGGCGTCCGCGGTTACGCTGGCTGGACTCAAGAAGCTGCGCGGCCGCGGATTCGTCAAAGCGGGCGAGTCCGTGGTTCTGATCCTGACCGGGCATCTGCTCAAAGATCCCGATTTCACCATTCAGTTCCATCGCGGCGATTTGTTCACCGGAACTCCTGGGGAAGCCGAGGCTGCCCATTCGAGATCTCTGCAGCGCGCCCCGGTCGTGCTCGACGCCAATCTAGGGGCCGTCATTTCTGCCCTCGACGCGGCCGAGAGAAATTCGTAGCAGTTCGCCGCAAACTCGTGTATAAAACACAGTTCAATTGTCAGTGCCGGTGGTTGGGGATTCTACGCAGGCCGGACTGGGCTAAAGCCTTCCATTTCTACTGTTTCAGCCAGTTTTGGCCGCCGGGGAGTTTGCTAGCTAAACAATGCCTTCACGTCCCACATCTCAGGATCGCTCGCTGCGCCTGGCGCTTCCGGCGACCTCGGCCAATCTGGGCCCCGCTTTTGACGCCGCCGCCCTTGCCCTGGATTTCCATCTTCGCTTGCGCGCCGAGCGCGCGCCCGATTTCTTCGTGACTGCCGAAGGCCGCGACGCCCAGATCTGCGCCCGAATGGAGAACCACCTTATCGTCACTACCTATTGCGAGGTGCTCGAATCGGAGAACCGCAAGATCGCGCCCCTGCGCATCCACATCCAAAACGAGATTCCCATCGGCCGAGGTTGCGGATCGTCCGCGGCTGCCCGCCTGGCTGGGATCGCGCTAGCGGTGCATTTCGGACATCTGCGCTGGAAAAATGACCGCATCGTCGGCGAGGCTTCCATGCGCGAGCACCATCCCGACAACGCCTCCGCTTGCTGGATGGGTGCACTCGCTGTGGCTCGAATGGCCAATCAGGTGCAAGCGCAGGTGGTCGAAGTTAAGCCGAAAGGGAAGTGGCCGCTGCTGCTGGCTGTCCCCGATGCGCCGCTCTCGACCGAGCAGGCCCGCCGGGTGCTGCCATTTCAGTACTCGCGCGCCGACGCCGTTACCAACATTCAGAACTCGATGCTGCTGTTTGCGGCGTTCACGCAAGAGCGTCCTGACCTGCTCCCATCGGCGCTCGAAGACCGCATCCACCAGCCTTATCGCGCTCCGCTCTGCCCGCTGCTTCCTGCGCTCAAGGAACTCACTGGAGAGTCCGGCATTCTCGGCGCCGCGCTCAGCGGGGCTGGCCCGTCGGTGCTGGTGTTCCTCGATCCGAAGGTTCCCGCGAAAAGGGCGAAGCAGAGAATTGCCGCCCACTTAACCAAGCGCCGCCTGACGGCCGAACTTATTCTCACCGAGATCGCGCTTCACGGTGGACGCGACGGAGCCGACTGGCGCAAGCATCACGGTCCGGCCAGAAAATAGTTGCCTGCTTGCGACTTCCCTACTTGCGGCTGGCCGGAGGCACGATACCGTTCATGCGCAGATATTCCACCATTTGTCCGTAGTGATCATAACCATGCCACGCGAACAGCATTGCCAGGCTGAGTCGCGTGGTCGTTGACTTGCCGTCGAAACTGGGAATCGGTTCCACGACATTCGCCTCGGTAATGGTGGCGACAGCCTTGTGGGCATAGGCGTAAGAATCTTTCAGGTACTTGAGGATGTCAGCCTTGGATTTCACGCTATCGGGGCCCTTTTCGTCGTTAACATCCACGGGAGGCTTTTCGCCGAGAATCAAGGACGCAACCAGGTAGTTGGTGGCGGCGACGTGCTTGATTTGTTCAGCGAATGTACGAACACCTTTAAACTCGCCGTTGGTTGGAGCGAAGCTGTATTTATCTTCGGGCATGGCTTCAGCGGCGGGGATAAAATCGCGTTCCACTATTTTGGTCGCACTGTCGACGACCTGGCTGATGGTTTTCTTTTCGTCTTTGGTTGGCGATTGCGTTTGCGTTAGTCCGAAACTGCATAAGAGCAGCAGCGTTCCGAACATAGCAGTGATCGTTTTCATTTTGCCTCCAAGTAAAGTGAATGCATCAATCTCTCACTACTGCGGGCGTCAAGTCGAGCTCACTTGCGGTGATGCGATGGCCGCGGAGCGCGAATACTCCCAGCGCCAGCACTACCGCGGCCGCGCCGAGCGTGTCCGAGACGCCAATTCTCTTTGCCAGCGCGCCCCACAGCGTTGCTCCCACCGCCATGCCTCCCTGCAGCACCAGCAGGTAAAACGACAGTGCCCGAGCGCGCACATAGGCGGGACACATGGTTTGTGCCGCCACATTCAAGCAAGCCAGGATTCCGATCCAAGCCCCGCCCGCAACCAGCATCACCACACAGAGCAGCGTGAAGGTCTCAGCCCGTCCCGCGGCGAAAGTCATGCCCGCAAAGATCACGATGGCGGCGCCCACCACCCCATCCACCGACAACTTTTCCCGCAGCCGGGGCAGCGCCAACGCTCCCAGCAGCGCGCCCAAGCCAAAGCAGCCCAACAGCACGCCATATCCCGTAGCGCCATACGGGCGCGCGATGAGCGGCAGCAGCGCCAGCATGGCAACCGCTGCCACGCTGAACGTTCCCGTTCGCAGCAGGACCGACTTTGCCAGCCCGCTCTCACGCACATAAGCGAAGCCGTCGCCGACTGCCGACCACACGCGCTGAGTCTTCGGTCGAATTTCAATCGGCCGCTTCCAGCGATAGAGAAAGACAATCACTCCCAGGAACGAAAATGCATTCAGTAAGAATGTCGATCCGCACCCGACCGCCGCCACGATCAAGCCTCCCAGGGCCGGTCCCACTGCTCGCGCCACATTAAACCCAGCTGAGTTCAGAGCCACCGCGGAAGCATGTTGCTGCGCCGGAACCAGTTCCGGGGTAATCGCCTGCCACGCTGGATCATTCATCACCGCACCGAGGCCAAGCAGGAAGGTAAACAGCAGCAGCACCCACGGCCCCACGCAACTGGTCAACGTCATGATGCCGAGCGTGCCTGACGCCAGCACCATCCATCCCTGAGTAAGCAGCAGAAAACGCCGCCGGTCCACCATGTCCGCCAGTGCGCCCGCCGGCAGGATGACGAGGAATACCGGCAGCGCTCCCGCCGCCTGCACCAGTCCAACCATGAGCGGATTCACGGTCATCTGGGTCATCAGCCAGCCGGCGCCCACGTTCTGCATCCAAGTGCCAGTATAAGAAATCACAGATGCAATCCAAAGTGATCGGAACAGCGGTTCGCCGAGCGGAGCCCAGGGCGAAACCAAACGCCTGGCCGTGATCGCCTGAGCCATTGGCATTTTGATCATTTCCGCCATGAGAAATTCCTATCGTTGCGACCGGCGATCCGCGAATAGCGAACGACGAATAGCGAACGACTAACGACTAACGACCAACGACTCGTTCCGGAACGGCCACTCGCGCCGCCGCCAAGCCCGCACAATGTAGATTGCCAGCCCCACAACCAGAATCACTCCCGCGTAACGAATCTCTCGCAGAAAATTCTTCCGCGAAATCAGGATGAACGTAAAGCTGGCCGCTGCGATCAAAGCCGGAGCCGGATACAGCCACATGCGAAATGGACGCGGCAGATCCGGTCGGCGGATGCGCAGGACAATCACTCCGATGCTCTGCACCAGAAACTGCAGCACGATGCGAATCACGATCAGCGCGGCAATCAAGTCAGCGAGCCGCAAAAAACAGAACAGAGCTGCGACCCCCGCCAGCGCCAGCAGCGAAACGTAGGGAAACTGATATACGGGATGCACACGTGCAAAGGCCCGGAAATAATTGCCGTCGAGCGCCGCCGCATAGGGCACGCGGGAATAGCCAAGCGTCAGCGAGAATACGGAAGCGAATGCCGTCCACATTACAAGCACCGAAATAACCGAAGCCGCGCCGTGTCCGTAGACACGCTGCATCAAGGTCGAGACGATGTACAACTTGCTGTCCGACGTGCCCGACTGCACGAGCTCCCGCCACGGGATGACGCCGAGAATGCTGATATTCATTACGATATAGAGACTCACGACCGCCAAAATGGATAGCAACAGCGCTCGTGGAATATTTCTCCCCGGGTCTTTGACTTCGTCCCCAAGAAAACAGACGTTGTAGTAGCCGCCAATGTCATAAGAGGCGATCAGCATCGCCCCGCCCAGTCCGTGGAAAAAGTCTCGCGAAAGAGAAAACGCGCCTGGTGGTAAATCGAATGCCTGATGCGCATTGAAATGGGTTAGGCCGGTAATGATGATCCATCCAATCGTTGCCATGACCCCGGTCCAGAGCACTTTGGTGAGGCGCGAGATGGCAGTGATTCTGCGGTAGAGCAGAAACGCCGTGAGTGCACAAACGCCGATTGCGAGCAGCGTGGCGGGCATCACGATCCAGCTAAGTTGCAGCGGTCCGATCAGCGGAAGATTCAGGCCCCACATACGCGCTGACCAGACGGTCTCGAGTCTTGGCCAGAAAAAAGCCGCGTATTGCGAGAGGCCGATGGCGCCCGAGGCGATGGAGAGCGGAGCGCTGAACGACAATTGCCAGATAAACAGAAAGGAAACGAGCCGGCCCAAAGTTTGCGGCCCGTAAATCTCTTTCAGATAACGGTAGGACCCGCCCGACCCCGGCAACGCCGCGCCCAGTTCGGCCCACACCAGCCCGTCGCAGACAGCCAGTAGCGCGCCGAGAATCCATCCCAACATCGCCTGCGGACCGCCCATCGCGGTGACGATCAGCGGAATCGTAATAAACGGTCCCACACCGATCATGTCGATCATGTTCAGCGCGGTAGCGGAACCGAGGCCAATGCCGCGGACGAGAGGAGTTCCGGCGGACGCGGTGTGTTCGGAACTGTCGGTAGTGTGCATGGATGATTGCGCCACTCGCTGTTCGCTATTCGTCGTTCGCAACTAGTCACCCAACGACCGATGACCATGCCGACAACGAACAGTGAATCGCGAACGACGAAGAGCGAACGACGTGGTCCCAACTACTCGTGGCTCAGCAAATTCACAAACAACCGCGCCGCTCCCGGCACTCCCGCCGGCAACTGGCGGAAGAATGCATATCCGGTGTAGATATAAGTCCCCTTGCCGTAGTGCGCCAACAGCAGTCCGCCCTTCTGTTCGCCTTCGCCCGGATCATGAGATTCGAGCAGCGGCGTAAAGTTGCTGTCCCACTGGGTCATGAAGTAGAGCCCACGTTCCTGCACCCAGCCCTCAAAATCCTTCTGTGTAATTTCGTTTGGAGAATGAAAGATTGCATTCCCTGGATCGAGAATCGCGACCGGCGCTTCTTCCACCGAAACCCGCGCCCGGCCGAGCGTTGCCGGATAAGGCGTGAAGTTGCCCTTATTGAAATCTCCCGACGCGGCGTTAAGGGTGTTGTACTGCACCACCAGCCGCCCACCGGCCTCCACAAAGTCGAGCAGCCGCTTGTTATTCGCGATCACGTCTTTCTGCGTGTCGTAAGCGCGAATCCCCAGCACGATGGTCTGATAACGGCTCAAATCTTCAGAGCTAAGTTTCTCCGCCGGAATCAGCGTCACATTCATCCCGATCTGTTCGAGCACAGTAGGAATCTCATCTCCTGCGCCCATGATGTAGCAGAGCTTCAAGTCCTTCGGCACCTTCACATCCACAACGCTGACGCGCTGCATCGCCGGCTGATAGTAGTAGGCTGCGCCAAGGTCTTCGCGTGTGACTAGCGTGTAACCCTCGCTGTATTTCTTGCCGCCCACTTCGAGAAGCGCGCGAATCTCGGTCCTTTCTTCTTTTAAATTGGAGGGAAAAAGCTTGAACAACAAATCCCGCTTGTCGCCGCGTTTCGACAAATTTATTGTCAACTCGCGCGGCTCGGAGGTCCATCCTTCCGGAAGCTTCAGTCGCAGTATTCCATTCGGGGCCCCGGTCAGATTAGAACTCACGCCGATTTTGACAGTGATCTCCTTTGCATCCGCGACGGGAAGAACCTGTTCGCCGGGTTCGAGATTCAGGGAGAATGCGGGTGCGACCGCGAGAGGAGTTTTTCGCGTCTTGCCCTCTTCGTCCACAAACGGGACCATCACGGTGGCAGAAATCTCTCCCGTGGGAGTGGTCTTGGCTCCGCGATTCCTGATTACATCTGGTAACGGCGAGTGTCTCCCGTTCCGTTCAACGGTCTCGTACCGCAGATTGACCCGCAGCGGCGGTGGCGGTAGAGCGAGGGTTAGGTATCTCTCTTCATCAATGGTGTTGAGGGCCTCGGTTTCGGCATCGTCTCGATGCCAATACGGGCGAGTAGCCGGAGCGTCCGCTGGAACCCTCAGCGCGAAGTTGGCATAGTAATCTTGGCCGGGAGCGATCGTCATTTCACCAGCATCGGACTGCTTGACCCAGTCCCCAGACTCCCCCAGATCGGCATGATCCACGATCAGCCAATACCTCGACCCATTGTGCAGCTTGGCGATCACTTGGAAATTTTGCGTAGGAGAAACAACGGTAAGAGCATCCTTGATTGCCGGCACTGTCTTTCCGGGATCCGTGAGCGAAGCCACGCTCGCTCTTAAGGACACATCTAACGCCAAGTTGACTGCAGTCTGTGCCTCCTCCCGTTTTTCCCGAAGAATCAAGAGCAAATTTTCTTTCGCAGCGTCCGCCACTCCGCTTTCGCTTAGACGAGCCGTTACTGAATCCAGATCTTGTAGTGCTTGCGAGAGTGGATCGGCCGCGCTATTTGGATCCGACTCGTCTTTGTCGGCGGCATGCTTTACTTCGGCAGCAATCGATTCCAGTTCGCCCCGCAACCACGGCACCTTCTTTTCTTCCCCGCCCAGCCGCGCAGCCAACGCCGACAGCGTCGTGTCGATCCCGTCAAAGAAACTTTGTTCGTGTCCGTCCTTGTCCTTCGGCGACTCCACCACCGAGTCCACCAGCCGGTAGAACGTAAATCGGTCGCCCGGTTCGACCGTCCAGTTGGCCGCTCCCTGGGACTGCTGATGCCGCAATCCCTGCAGTGCAAACTGTATGTACGACGCTCCCAGCACCGGATCAACGACTCCCGTATTGAGCCGGACCGTGTAGTTCGCCGCATCGCATGTCATCGCGCCAAAGCCGCACACATTGCCGATGTACAACTTCTTCGGCTGCCACGGTGCGAGTCCCTCCGCGATTTGTTCTGGAAATCGCTTCGGATCCGCCGCCGCGCGGAACGCCTCTTTCGTCAATATCGCCGACGCCTGATGATGGCCGTGGCCATCGCGATCCGTCCCTGAAAAGCGCGCCACCAGTACATCCGGACGAAAGGTTCGAATCACCCGAACCATATCGCCGAGCGCGATGTCGTGCCCTTGCCACTTCTGAAATGTTTCTTCGGCAGTCTTCGAATATCCGAAGTCAGCCACGCGCGAAAAGCGCTGCTCGACGCCGTAGTAGCGATCCGACGCCAGCAACTCCAGCGTGCGCAGAACGCCCAGAGCGTCGAACAGATTACTGCCGAGCTTGTTCTGTCCACCTTCACCGCGGTTCAGCGTCATCAGCAGTGTCGAGACGCCTCTGCCGCGCGCTTCCAGCGTCAACATGCCGCCGTCTTCGTCATCGGGATGCGCTGTGGTCTGCATCAGCCGCGCTGTCGTCTGCAGACGTCGCAGCATCAGCTTCAGCCCCGCTACACCCGTTTCTTGCGGAAGAGGTTCGTAATAATGATCCGCTTTGTCTTTATCGATGCCATGATCAGCGGTCCCTTCCGCCGTCTGCGCACGGGCGAATACCGCGACCGAAGCTGCCAGCAAAACCAGCAGGGTCGCCGCCGTAAACCGGTTGCGCATCAATCCACACCCAACCTTCTTTGACATTGCAAACATGCCCATCTGATGGATTTTCCTAAAGATAAGGAGCAAATATATTCCGAACTCAACGGTTCAATTTTCTAAATCTCGTCATCCCTCGCGAAGCGAGGGAACTGCATCCTGGGCGGACTGCAGATTCCTCGGTTCGCTCGACTCATATAAGGTCACCGTTGCGCCAACTTAGCAAACTCCTGTCCAGTCGCCGCTTGCCCAGTCTTACCGGCTCATCCCCTGCGCCGTCGCAAATTTCTGCTGGCATTCCGTTGCCGCTTGCACAATCTGCCGGAACTCCGCATCCCTGCGCACGCCCGCCAGCAACGGATCCGATTGCAATGCCTGGCGGGCGCAATAATTCCCGGCCACGGCCTGGCGTAGAAATACCATTGCAATCTGCTTCTCGCCGCAAGCTGCCAGCTCCGCGCCCTGCGAATACTTCAGCTCCGGATCTTGCTCCAGCAATAACTGGTTCTCCGCCACCTCCGCCAGTCGGTGGATTTCAGTTTCCGGCGCCTTGTTCAGACAAGCCTGCAGCAGTGGCCCCATCAGGGTCGGATTCTCCGTCATCTTCTGTGCTGCCTGCTGCGCTTCCGTCGTCTTCCCTTGCCGCATCAGCACCGAAACTCGCGTTGCGTTCGACCACTCCGAGCCTTCGTCAAGGTCCAGATACTCCATTGCCCGCGTCAACTTCCCCTGCTCAAAAAAAGCAACCGAGCACGAACGCCAGTTGAAATTCTTCGAATCGATCAACAAAGCCTTGTCGCACTCGCTTTGCGCCTCGTCGAGCAGCCCGGCATAACGTGACACATACGCCAGCGAATAATGCGCGAAGGCATTATCCGGTCGCCTCTGCACCAGCGTCCGCGCGTCACTGTAGGCTTTGTCCAGGTTTCCCGCCTCGACTTCGTTTGTCGCCAGAAATCCAGCCGCATCAACTCGTCCTGGTTCCAACGAAAGTGCCCGCTGGTACGCCGCATTCGAGCGCTGATATCCCGCCGTCCCGCCGCCCGAATAAATCGCGTCGAAATAGTACCGCCGCCCCAGCGCTTCCCATGCGGGTGCGTAATTCGGATCGAGCGTTACCGACCGCTCCAGCATCGCGATCGCTTCTTTGTTCGCTTCCCCATCGTGCGATAGCGCTTTGCTGCGCAGATACGCGTCATACGCTTCGCGATTTGTCGGCGTGCTGCTGGTTTCGACCGCCCCGCGCGCGATGCCCAGCGCCGGAACCAGTTCTTGCCGCACTTTTTTTGCCATCTGGTTCTGCAGCGCGATCAGATTATCCGCCGGCGAGCTGAGCGTGCCGGTCCAGATCAGCCGGTTGTCTTTCACCTCGACTGCTTCCAGCGTTACCTGCACCGTGTTGTCTTGACGCAGAAAGTGTCCCGCCACCACCGTGCCCACACCCAACTCACGCCCGGCTTTTGCTGGGTCCGGTTCTCCGTTGGCGTATTTCTGGGTCGCCGTCGATGGCCGGACTTCCAGCGAATGCGCATAAGTCAGCGCGTTTGCAATCTCATCCGCCAACGCAAAGCGGAGAAACTCGCTTTCCGCATCGTTATTAATATTCTGCAGCGGCAGAACTGCTATCGTTCGGCTACCAGCCACCGCCTGCACCCGGTGTTTGAGGAACCACGCCCCCACCGACGCCACGACCGTGAGCAATGCCGCCGCTAATCCAGCTACGATCCAGTTCAGCTTCGAACTCCGCTTCTGGAACGTGTGGGTCGCCACGTGCAGCCCCGTCGCCTGACGAAACCCGCTCCGCAGTGCCGGATCCGTTCCTTTTTTCAGCTTTACCAGGTCGGCTTTCATCTCCGTGGCGTTTTTGTAGCGGAGGTTGCGATCCTTCTCCATCGCTTTCCCGATGATGGCTTCGAGCTCCGCCGGCACCGCGGGATTGATCGACCGCGGCGACGCCGGTTTCGAGTTGATCACCGCATGTAGCGTCATCACCACGTTCGTTCCCGTGAACGGTTTCTTGCCTGTGGCCATCTCGAACAGCACCACGCCAAACGAAAATATGTCGCTGCGCACGTCCAGGTCTTCCGAGCGCGCCTGCTCTGGCGACATATACACCGCCGTCCCTGGAATCACTCCCACCTGCGTCAACGATTCCTCCAGAGAGGAGTCCGTGGTCATGCCCAGAGTTTGATCCTTAGCCAGCTTCGCCAGTCCAAAATCCAGAATCTTCACTTGCCCATTCGGAGTCAGAAAAATATTCGCCGGCTTGATATCGCGGTGCACAATCCCCTTGGCATGCGACGCCGCCAGCGCATCGGCCACCTGCACCGCAATGTCCAGCAGATCCTCAAGGTCCAGGGGTTGACCGTGGATGCGCTGTTTCAGGCTCTCGCCTTCCAGCTTCTCCATGACGATGAACGGGTGCCCGTTGTTGTCCTCAATGTCGTGGATGGTGCAGATGTTGGGCTGGTTGAGCTGCGACGCAGCCCGCGCCTCCCGCGTAAACCGTTCCAGAGAGCGGGGATCCCGCGCCAGGTGTTCGGGAATGAATTTCAGAGCGACATGCCGGCCCAGGCGGAGATCCTCCGCTTCGTAAACAATTCCCATTCCGCCGCCGCCCAGCTTCGACAGTACGCGGTAATGGGACACCGTTTGCCCAACAATTTCCATAGAACTATTGCCTGGGCACACTCGCCCGTGAAGGCGTAATGGTAGGCGGTCATCGCGGTCGGGTCAACCGAGTTTGGGATGTCACTTGGGGTGGACAAGCTAACATCGGTGATTTAACGTGCAGGGCATGGGTTCGGCTGGCGTTCCACCATCGCATTCGATTCTCCTTCTACTTGCTTTTGCGATGCTGTTAACAGATCTGACCGCGGAATCAACGCGTCAGACGGTGGATGAAGTGGCGCACGGCACCTTGCGGGTGACGACTTCCGCGGGGACTGGGTTGCTGCCGATTTATGTGTCGAGCGACTGGAGCAAGCCGCAGCCTCGAATAACCCGCGCCATCGTTATTTTCCACGGTGTCAAGCGGAATGCAGGGAGCTACTTCCGATCGGCGAACGAAGCGGTGGAATCGGCCGGAAAGGCGGGACAAGGAACGATTGTGATTGCGCCACAGTTCCTCAGAGAGGAGGACGCGGCAGGGTTGCATCTCGATTCTGGCATCCTGCGATGGCACCACGAACGCTGGGAAAGTGGAGCGAATGCAATCGGGCCGGCGCCCCTCAGTTCGTTCGATGCCATCGATGCCGTGCTCGCACAGCTTGCGGATCGGTTGCGGTTTCCGGATCTCGTGCAGGTTGTGCTTGCCGGACATTCCGGTGGTGCACAGGCGGTGCAACGGTATGCCGCTGTCGGACGCGGTGAAGGCGCGCTGACCGAGATTGGAGTTCGAGTACGTTACGTGATTGCCAACCCTTCTTCTTATGTTTACTTTTCAGAGGATCGTCCGCTGAGCAATACCAGCTTTGCCCGATATTCCGGATCATGCAAGGGCTTCAACCGTTGGAAATACGGTGTGGAAGACACACCCCCCTACGTGGGTCAAAACTCATTCGTAAGCATGGAAGAGAGTTACGGCCGTCGCGATGTGATTTACTTGCTGGGGACGGCCGACACCGACCCGCATCACCCCGACCTTGATGTATCGTGCGAAGGCGAGGCGGAAGGCCCGAACCGCTTCGCGCGCGGCACTGCATATTTCACGTATATCAAGGCGCGGCATCCGGAGAATTTTTCGCAGCGCTTGTGGGAGGTTCCAGGCGTTGCGCACGACGAGCGCGAAATGTTCCATTCGTCGTGTGGGATGGAAGCATTGTTCGATCTACCCGGCTGCGCGTCCGCAAAACAACATTGACCGCGCACCAGCGCCGTCGACGATCTTACCCACGCCATCAGCAGAGAGTGCAGCCTTGCCTCAATTTCACTCTTCGGACGGGCGCATGCGTCCAGTGCGCACGTAACGGTCATGCCAGCTCAGGCTCTCGTGGAGCAAGTGAGGAGTATGTTTGCCGAAGGAGAGGCGTTCCGCACGGTCCTCGTAATCGCGTAGCAGAGAACGATAGTCCGGGTGCGCACATTTTTCGATAATGACCTTGGCTCTTTGCCGCGGCGACAGGCCCCTCAGATCGGCAAGCCCCTGCTCGGTTACGACCACATCGACATCGTGTTCGGTATGGTCCACGTGCGAGACCATGGGCACGATCGTGGTAATGGCACCTTTCTGCGCCGTAGACGGAGCCATAAAGATCGCCAAGTAGCCGTTGCGCGCAAAATCGCCCGAACCCCCAATGCCGTTCTGAATTCGCGACCCCATGATGTGGGTGGAATTCACGTTGCCGTAGATATCGGCTTCAATCATTCCATTCATGCCAATCACGCCCAGCCGGCGGATAATTTCCGGATGGTTGGAGATTTCCTGCGGGCGAAGAACAATGCGCTCGCGATAATTTCCCATCTCGGCGTTAACCTTCTCCATCACTTCCGGACTAAGAGAAAACGCGGTTGCCGAGGCACAGGTGAGCTTGCCACTACGCAAGAGCTCGATCATGCCGTCCTGAATGACCTCGGTGTACGAGGTCAAATTTTCAAACTGCGCTTCCAGCAGGCCGAACAGGACGGCGTTGGCGATGTTCCCCACGCCCGATTGGAGCGGCAGCAGCGAGGGGGGAATGCGACCTTTCTGTACCTCCCACCCGAGGAACTCCAGGATGTGGCCCGCAATCAGGCGTGAGGTAATGTCCGGCGCTTTGAATGAGCTGTTGCGGTCGGGAGAATCGGTGAGCACCACCCCGGCGACTTTTTCCAGCGGAACGTGAAGATAAGGAGTGCCAATCCTTTGCCCCGAATGCACCAGCGGAATCGGCTGGCGGTTTGGCGGCGGTTCGAGCCCGTAATAGATGTCGTGCATGCCCTCCAGTTCAGCCGGTTGCCGGGCATTCACTTCGACAATCACCTTCTCTGCCTGTTCGATCCAAGTCCGGTTGTTGCCCACCGAGGAACTGGGAACCAGCCGCCCGTCTTCGAGAATCGCGGTGACCTCAATAAGCGCCCAGTCCATCTTGCCCAGGAATCCATATTCCACGTATTGGGCGACGTGGCCGAGGTGGATGTCCATGTAATCCATTTCCCCGGCGTTGATCCTTTTGCGCGTCTCCGGATCCGACTGATAGGGCAGCCGGAGCTGGATACCACCGGCCATGGCCAGCGCACCATCCAGTTCGGGCCCGGTGGAAGCGCCAGTGAAGATGCTGACTTGAGCTTTTTGACCTCGCAGGTTGGCATCCGAAATGCGTCGCGCCAAAGCCAGCGGCACGGCTTTCGGATAGCCGGAGCCAGTGAATCCGCTCATGCCGATGCGAGTGCCGAATCCGATCAGCGCCGCCGCCTCTTCGGCGCTCATGATGCGGGCTGCCAAACTGGAATTCAAAACTCGCGAACTGACAGAAGGAAGAGTGGCCATAAGCTTAAAAATAAGGTGCGGTGCCACGACGCACTGTGACGCTGATCACACCGACAGGTGATGGCTTGGCACTGAAATTGTCCCCCTCACTACCCACTAACCAGCGCCGCCGACGATCCCACCCAAGCCATATTCTTGTTGTGATCCACGCCCATCATCAGACCACGCCCCATGCGCACGATCGTCAGGACCGGGAGCAACTGATCGAGCCAGACATACATGATTCGCAACTCGACTTTCGTCAGCCCGTAAGGTGTTTCCACCAGCGGCGTGAAGTTCAGCCGCTCCTGCAGGATGTATTCGCTGCGTTTCGCCGTCGGAATCGTCGTAATGTCGGCGCGCGACGGCGCAATCACCACGCCTAATCCGGCGAACGAATACAGCGGCTTGAGCACAAAATTCTCCAGGTCCGCCGGGACTTCCGTCAGTTGATCCAGAAACCAGGTGCGCGGCACCGACGAGTGCTTTAAATAGGGGATCGAGTATTTGCTGATCCGAAAATACCAGTTTGGGTGCCCCGCCCACTCCACATCGAGATCGTCGCGAAAATCAAACGGCAATACCACGCCCTTGCGTTCCAGTTCGTCCACGATGGTGCGGTTATAAATCCGCTCAATCGGAACCTGCTTGCCGCCTTCTTCATAGAATAGCCGCCGCCCCTGCTTGCGGATCTTCGTGATGCACACGGTCCGAATCCCGAGCAACTTCTCGGTGAGAAGAAAATCTGGACGCGTCTTTTGTTCCTCCGGATGCACCTCCATCAAGACCGCGCGCGCCGGATCGTGCCCCGCGACAATCGCATCCCGCAAAAGTCGCTTGTAAGCATCGGAGTCCAGCCCACTCAGAAAATAGCGAAGCGTAGGGTCAAGGCCAAACACATCGATGTAAGCCTGAGCCAATACCGGCTGATACGCGTAAAGGGAAGGGAAGGCCTGTAACTCGACCAGCTTAGGCTGTAACTCGCCGGTCGAATCCCGCACCAGCCCAAAGTCCACCTGAATAAACATCGGATGCGGCGATTCATTCGGCACGCGAAACTCCGCCGGGATCGAAGCTTCCGAGCGCGCCCGATACTCCGGATTCTCCACCAACTGACGGATGAGCGCCTTCCCGTCCTCCTCCATACGCTCGACCAGCGCATTCGGGAAGAAACAAGGCGTCTCGCAAAGCGCGAATGGAACTTCCATCCCGCACCGCGAAGTCATTTCGCGCCGCAACCGCTCGTATTTTTCGGAAGTGAATCGCGAGTTGAAGTCTTGCCGGTAGGAAGGAATCATAGAAGCTCGTGAGGAGATGGAGCTTTGCCCCCTCCAAGTCAAGCTAGGTCTTGTTTTCTCGGCGCTCTCCGCGTCTCTGCGGTGAAAAGTCTCTACGCCTCGATCAGAAACTGCCCGCCCCGCATGATCTGCTCGCCGTCAACCCAGATATCAAAATTCCGTCCCACCACATCGATGTGCGTTGACGAGTACCACTCCGCTCCTGTGTGCGCCCCATACGGATTTCCAAATGCAATATGGACGCCGGGGTATTTCTCGTCCTGCAGGATCTCCCCGATCACATCCTTCAGTTCGATGTTCGTCCCGATCGCAAATTCGCCCACGCGATTGCTGTTCTCATCGGTATGCGTGTAAGCCCAGAAATCGTCTTTCAACGCTTTGTTCGCCGAGTGGGCCTCAATCACGCGATTCCCCTTCACGTTGATGGTTAGCGGATGCGCCTTTAAGTCGCCAAACTTTGCGCATAAATAATCGCCCACCACTCCATCAATAACGAACGTGCCGTTCACCTCGCCCGGCGTCGTGAAGACTTCACCGCCCGGCAGATTCCCCCACTTTTCCGTGCTGATAATCCCGCTCGTCTTCACCCACCGGTAATTGGGATTCAAGTCGGCCACCAGATCCGTTCCCGAAGGCGTCTTCGCCCGGATTTGCTTCGCCTGGCGCACCGTTTCCAGCACCTTTATGCTCAGCCGGTCGACCTTCTGGAAGTCCGCCCGCATGCCTTCCAGCATGATCCTCTTGTTGACGTTGACCATGTGGGCGTGCCGGATCTTCCGCCGGTTCACCACATCCGTCATCTGCATGCGCGACTTCAGTTCGTTGGTCTGGGCCTGCACCGCAAAAATGCTGACCTGGCTCGACTCCAGATCTTCCGCGATTGCCAGTGGAAAGTCGGTCAGCGGACGTTTCGCCACGTCCTCCAGCATCCACGTCTGGTACCGGCAGCCCACCTCTTCCAGTTCGTGTACGATTGCCGCCGCGATTTCCAGGCTCACTTCATCGGTGATGACGGTGACTTTTTCCGATGGCTGCACGCGCAGGCACACGCGCACTGCATTCCGCGCTCCCGGCGTCAGTTGCGGATCAAAAGGAATACGATTCAGTTGTCGGTTGGATTGTTCAGCAGTATTCATCAAAGTCATTCATCAAGCTCATCAACCGGCTCGCGCGGTGGGTAAACTATCCACCTCGTCCACGCCCACCTCAGTTTCCTCAATGATGTAGTCCACGACGGCTTTCATGTCGCCGGTTTTGCGGTACACGTCCAATTGCCGGTCCGCGCCCGTGCCCATCTTCATAATTTCGCGGATGTACTCCACTTCTTCCCGGGACCCCAGTTCGTCCAGCACGTCATCGACAAATTCCAGATACTCTTCGATCAAATCGCGCTCGGGAACTTCCATCTGCTTGCCGAAGTCGATCAGTTTCCCGTTGATCCCATAGCGCGCCGCCCGCCACTTGTTTTCCATCAGCAGCGATTTCCGGTACAGCCGGAATCCCTGGTTCTGCGAGTACAGCTTATACAGTTTAGCGACCGTTGCCTGGATCAGCGCCGCTAAAGCAATCGTCTCATCCAACCGCATCGGAAGATCGCACACCCGGAACTCCAGCGTGTTGAAGAACGGATGCGGCCGCATGTCCCACCAGATTTTCTTCGCGTTGTCGATCGAGTTCGTCTTCACCAGCAGCTTGACGTAGTTGTCGTACTCACCCCAGCTCGGAAAATAATCCGGCAGGTTGGTCCGCGGAAACTTATCGAACACTTTGCAGCGGTACGATTTCAGCCCCGTATCCATCCCCAGCCAGAACGGCGAGTTCGCCGACAGCGCCAGCAGGTGCGGGACAAAATACCGCGCATGATTCATCATCTGGATCAGGGTCTCGCGATCCTCGATGCCTACATGCACGTGCAGCCCGAAAATTAAGTTGGCCCGGGCCACCAGCTGCATATCCTCCACAATGTTCTTGTAGCGCTCGCCCGGCGTGAGTGCCTGCACACGCCAGTCGGCAAACGGATGTGTTGCCGCTGAAGCCAGCCGCAGACCGTTCTCCCGCGCCAGCCGGATAATGTGCCAGCGCAGTTTCTTCAGTTCTTCCCGCGCTTCCTTAATATTGGCGCAAACCGAAGTTCCTACTTCCACCACCGATTGGTGCATCTCCGTCTTGACCCGTTCCTGCAAGATCAATTTGCCCTTCTCGATGATCTCGGCGTGAATGTGCGACCGAAGATCCCGAGTCTCAGGATCGACGGTCTGATACTCCTCTTCGATTCCCAGCGTGAATGTAGGCTTCATCGCGGCATCCAGAGCTGCCAGGCAGCAGGAAGCCAGGCAGTAAGTCCAACTAGTATACCAATGAGCAGGTGTGGCGCGGATAAGCTTGTGTGGGGACAGGAGCCTCGCCGGTCCAGCCGGGCAAAGCCCGGCCAGGCGCTTGCATCGTCAATGGAAACATGGAGATACGAAGCCTGTGTCCTATACTTTCTTCCGCGCCGTCGCCGCCCGGCTCTCCACCAACTTCGGACCATTCAAGAAGGCCGCCCAGCGCAACTCCTCCACCGGATTCGCCCCGCCCAGCGCTTTCTCCACCGCCATCTCCGCCACCGCGTCCACAATCCACTCAAAATTCTGTTGCCCCACCGACGTGACCTCCGCATCCGGCGCCGGGTTCATGAAGTCAATCGCATACGGGACGCCGCCCTCCACCGCAAACTCCACTGTGTTCAAGTCATAGCCGAGCGCGCGGCACAAGGCCAGCGCATCCTTCACGATCCGCTCCTTTAACGCCGGCCCCGGCTGCGGATTTCCCTTCACATAGCGCTCATGATGGGGAGCCTTAGGATCGTACTTCATGATGTGCACCTTCTCCTGCCCCACCACGTAACATCGGTAATAATCCTCAAACTCGACGCCATGCTGCAGCGTCATGCAAAGGTCGCCTGTCTGGTTGTAGTTATGAAAGAACTCCTCTGGAGAATGCACCTTGTAAACGTGCTTCCAGCCGCCGCCCGAGTAAGGTTTCAAGAACGCCGGAAACCCAACATAGGCAAACAACTCTTCCCAATTCAGCGGATAGATCAAATTCCGCACGGATTTGTCCGTAGTATCCGGCGGATGCGAATGATGGGGCAAAATCACCGTCGGCGGAATGGCCACTCCCATCTTATGTGCCAGTGCATAATTAAAAAACTTGTCGTCCGCCGTCCACCAGAACGGATTGTTAATCACAATCGTCCCTTGCAGCATCGCGTTCTTCAGATACGCTCGATAGAAAGGAATGTCCTGCGAAATCCGGTCGATGATCACGTCGTATCTCTTTGGCTCATCCATTCGAATGCCGCCAATCTTCACAAATTCACCGGTAACTCCCTGTTTCATGCCATTGATCTTCTCGACCAAAGCCGGAGGGAAAGTGTTCTCCATCCCAAAAAGAATTGCGATTTTCTTGGTCGCCATAATTCAGTCCTTCTTCAACCTATGATCTTAATCCGGCGCAACGACTAACGACCCACGACTAACGACCAGCCTCTAAAAATACTTCGCCGCCATCCGCTGCCACAGCGGCCAATCGTGTTTGCTATTGTCTCCGTAAATATCCAGCCAATGCGGAATCCCCTTCGCATGCAGAATCCCCGCCATCTTCACGTTCGCATCCAGGCACATGTCCCAATCCGACGATCCCAGCACAATCTTCATCTGTCGATACCGGCTCAGAAACCACTCATCGGCCATGTTCGTCAGGTAGTCCGAAGGATTGTTGAAGTAGACATTGTCGTCGTAGTAGCCGTCGAGGAAACTTTTGATATCGAACGAGCCGCTCATGGTCACGCAAGCCGAAACCAGGTCCGGATGCCGCATGGAAAAATTCAGCGCGTGATAGCCGCCAAAACTGCACCCCGTCACCGCGATTTGCGGAGCCCAGTTCTCCCACTTCAAATACGGCACAAATTCGTTGATCACGTAGCGCTCGTATTGCACATGCCTCCAGATTCGCACTCCGGGATGCACGCTCTTGTTGTACCAGCTCTCGCCGTCCACGCCGTCCACGCAAAACACCTGGATCGCGCCCGTCTCCAGTTTCCCGGCGAGTGCGCGGATCATTCCCGCGTCTTCATACTCAAAAAAACGTCCCATGGAGGTCGGAAAAACGAGGATCGGTTGCCCGGCGTGCCCGAACACCAACGACTCCATGTCGCGTTCGAGTTCGTGGCTGTATTGCTTGTTATATTCGCGGTTCATGTGCGCGAGGATTGTAACCGAAGAATGGTCAGAAAGAAGATCAAAAGAAAGTTCAGAGACCCTGGCCAGCAACCGATCCGCGGTGAGCTACTGCCCGGCCGGGGGTACCCGCGGATTGATTCCCAAATGCTTCATTTTCGATTGCAGCGTTGTCCGTTTCAATCCCAGCCGCATCGCCGCTCCTCGCGGCCCGCCAATCTGCCCGTGGCTCTCGCGCAAAGCCTGCAGAATGTGTTCGCGCTCCGTCGCCTCCAGGGTTTCATCCACGCTTTTTCCCCCTGTGGTCAGTGGCTTCAGTTCGCTCAACGGCGACACCAGCACCGAACCCTGCGTCAGAATTACCGACCGCTCGACAAAATTCTCTAACTCGCGCACGTTTCCCGGCCACTCCCACTCCATCAGTCCATCCATGGTTTTCTTTGGAATGCTTGTAATCGACTTGTTCATTCGCCGGGCAAACTTCTGCACAAAATGCTTCACCAGCAGCCGGATGTCCTCTCGCCGTTCGCGCAACGGCGGCACGCGGATCGGAAACACGTTCAGCCGGTAATACAAATCGCTGCGGAACTCGTTTTCTCGGACGCTATCTGCCAAATCGCGGTTTGTGGCTGCAATCAAACGAAAGTCCACTTTCAACGTTTGCGTTCCGCCCAGTCGCTCGAACTCCTGATCCTGCAAAACGCGCAGCAGCTTCGGCTGCAACGGCAGCGGAATCTCGCCGATCTCGTCCAAAAACAGCGTTCCTTTGTCCGCCAGTTCGAGCCGACCAATTTTCCTGCTTACCGCTCCGGTGAACGCGCCCTTCTCATTGCCGAATAGCTCGTTCTCCAGCAGCCCCGACGGAATCGCCGCGCAATTCATTTTGATGAAAGCACTGTTGACACGCTGACTCAAGCGGTGGATGGCTCGCGCCACCAGTTCCTTCCCCGTCCCCGTTTCGCCCAGCAGCAGCACGGTGGCATCGCTGGCCGCCACCTTGCCCACCTGCTCCATGACCGCTTGCAGCGCCTTGCTCTGCCCGATGATTTCGCCAAACCCCATCGCCGTATCGATTTCCTGCTCCAGGTAAAGCTTTTCTTCCGTAAGCTTTTTCTTGGCGTCGCACACTTCCTGTACCAACTTGGTGATCGCTTCCTCGGCCTGCCTCCGTTCGGTGATGTCGCGCAAAATGCATGCCGCGCGATCGATTCCCGTCGAGCCTTCTACCGGTAAATACGTGACCGAAAGGGTTCTCTCCCCCATCTCCGGATATCTATACCGGTGCTCGTAGCTGACTACCTTTCCGCGGAAACACTCATCCAGCTTTTCCTTGACCACGGCTTCAAAAACGCCTGGGTTTAATACCTCCGTTACCAAATGTCCTACAACCTGATCTTTCGTCAGCCCCCGATAGCTCAGGAACGCCCGGTTCGCGAGTACGTACTGGTATTGCCGGTTCACGACCACGATCATATCTTCCAGATTCTCCACCACTCTTTCGAACTCGCGCAGCCTCTCCTCCGCTCGCCTTCGCTCCGTGATGTCTCGCGATATGGACACGCCATATTCCCGGTCCAGTCGTACCTGTCGCATATTCACTTCCACCGGAAACGTTGTTCCATCTTTCCGCCGGTGCATTCTTTCCATGATTACGAATCCCGACTCCCGCAGTTGCTGCCGCACGCGAGCGACCAAACCTTCGTCCGTGTGCGGGTCGATGTCAAAGACCGTCATCGACAAAAGCTCTTCCCGGCTGTACCCCAGCTCTGTGTATGACCTCTCATTCACATCGAGGAAACGCAGGGTCTCCGGATCGATTACCTTAATGGCGTCGTTCGATTGGTCGAGCAGCGTCCGGAACAGGGTCAGCTCCCGCAGCGTACGTTCCTGTTCGCGCGCAGTCTTCAGCAACTGTTCGTTGCTGACGCGCAGCGCCTCCTCCGCCCGCACTCGTTCCGTGACGTCGTGCGCGATCCCGCGCACGACCGGTGTCTCCACGCCCTCGTTCCGCAACGTGCCGTGAAACTCCCATATCTGCTGTTCTCCCGCTCGCGTCAGCACTGCCATCAGGCCGCGAGATTCCCCCGTGCGCTCGACCCCGCGCAGATAGGCATCGCATTGCTCGCCGAATTGCGGATCGATAACATCCCGCAGCCGCTTCCGCATCATTTCTTCTACGGTGTAACCCAGCCGACGCGCGGGACCGGGATTGACCGACAGGAATCGGCCTTCAAGGTCGTGGACGCACAGCAGGTCTTGGCTGTGCTCAACCAGATCGCGAGACCAGTCTTCGTTTTCTTCCAGGCCCCGCCCGATCGGGTCCCATGCGACTGGCGCTTTTTCCGGGAAGTTGCGCTTCCGTTCCCCAGGGTGCAATGCCATGGCTCACCCCTAAGCGAGCCGCTTGGAATCGTGTATGAATGGTTGGCCAGATCAATTCCAGCAGCCGCCCCAATTTCCATTCCCAGAGGTATTTCGAGAAGCTCCTCTAAGATCCGCATTTCTAGACTTTATCGAATTAACAATCTGCCCTACGCCCTATAGAAACTCTAGCAGGATACTGTTTTGGTGACACTTTGCAAGTGTGAATCAACGTAGGTATGGAATCCGCTCGGCGATTGCCCCTCGCAGACAACAAAATGAAGCGTATCGTCATCTACCTGAGTACGACGAGTACAATTAAGGGGTACTTTTAAGACATACTTTCACGCTCTAGCTGCGGTGTCCCGCTCCGTCGACCAGCAAAGGGGACGCAAATGTTCACGAAAAAAATCGCCGCCGGACACTCGCTGCTAACTGTCGTTCTTACCTCCGCCGCATTGCTCAGTCAAGCGATGCCCGCCCCACCCAGTTCCGCCGCGGGACTCGAGTTTCCTGTGACCATGCGGCAAAACGTGATCGCTGGCACCACGCCTGTCGGAACCAAGGTCCAGGCCAAACTTGCGGTCGCCACCCTAGTCAACGGCGAAGTGGTTCCGCAGGACGCCATCTTCTCCGGAGAAGTCACCGAGTCCGTGGCGAAGTCTGTCACCGGCCCATCCCGCCTCGCTATTCGCATGGACTTCGCGCAGTGGAAAAATCGATCTGCGCCCATCGTGCTTGCGCCCAAGATCTACTTGACCGCCTGGTATTACCCCGCCGCGCCGCCCCCGAATCAGGATCTCTCGTCTGGCCAGCCCGACGCCGCCCACAACCCGAGACTTGGGTCTGGGACTGCTGGCGTCTACCCCGGGCAGAGGAACCCGACTGCCCCGCCATTTCCGGGGTCCGACGCGGGCACGGACAAGCTCCCGGCGCCGGCTTCAGACACTTGGAAACATCGCGTCTTGATGAGAAATGTAGAGTCCATGCGCAACAGTGAAGGAGCTGTTACCCTTACTTCCAAGCGTTCCAATATCAAACTTGATAAGACGACCACCTACGTCTTTGCCGCGGCCGACTTGGCGAGTGGTCCCGGTTAGAGCCTCCGTTACCTTAATAATTATCTTTAATCCTTATCTGTCTGTTTTGTCTGCCGCTCGAAGTAAAAGGCAATCCCTAAAGCAAGAATCAGGGCCGCGAGCCCGAACAAGGTGAGGCCCGGCACGGCGTTGGGTTCTTCGATGATGGCCTTCCTCGCCATGGCGATGAGCGCAACTTCCAGCACAACGCGCACATGAATGACGTCTTTCTTCAGGTACGCCTTCAGCGTCTCCAGTAACTCCACTCCGATGAGCACTAGCAGGAAGTATCCAAAGATATCAAGCAGGCTCTGCACCGAAATGAGAAACCGGGGGTGTTTCCAGATTTCTTCACCGATCAGAAGGCCCAAGTGCGCTGTGGAGAGCACCACGACGACGACCAGCATTCCAGCGAGCGCCAAGACTGTGAGCTTCTGGATTTTTGCGAGCAGCGTTTCCAACACGATTTCCCCCGCGACAGTCTAAACATCTTCGCAGAAACATCCAACTCCGGAATTCGCCAGTCTTGAAGATGGTGCCTTCGGTAATCTTTCTGATCCTCGACTCGCTGTGTACTCTCAATATTAGCCTTAACGTGGGTGAAACGCTCAGGGAGCAACCCTGTCTCTGAGTTCCTGGTGGTTTCTTATCCGAAGGGGGCACCGTTTCCATGTCTGCTACGAATGATGCACCGAATCTAGCTCCCTCTGTTCCCCGACCAGCCAACGCCGCAGCGACCGCCGCGGCCCCCGCGCCGGCGCCGTTCTCGACTCCTGCGCTGCTGGCGGCGATGCTGAAGACCTCGTCGAAGATCAGCGATCTCTTTTTCTCGCCCGGCAAGCCGCCGCTCGTGGAAATCAATGGAAAACTGGCCCCCGCAGGAACCTCGCGTGCCCTCACCATTGACGACACTCGGCGCATTGCGTCCGATCTCATTGGCCACAACCAACATGCGATCGATAACTTGAAGGAACTCGGTTCCTGCGATGTGTCCTACAGTTTGCCGGGGGCGTATCGGTTTCGCGTCAACATCTTCATGCAGCGCGGCTCCTGTGCAGTCGTGATGCGCGTAATTCCTGGCATAATCCCGGACTTCGACGCCCTAAACCTGCCTGCCGAATTGAAGAAGATCGTCGATCTGCGCAATGGAATTGTGTTGGTCACCGGCCCGACCGGGTCCGGCAAATCGTCGACCCTGGCGGCGATCATCGACAGAATTAATAAAGAGCAGTCCTATCATGTGCTCACCATCGAGGACCCCATAGAGTTCCTGCACCTCCACAAGAACTGCGTGGTCCATCAACGGGAATTGCACAGCGATACGCCCAGCTTTGCCCTCGCCTTGCGGGCGGCGCTGCGTCAGGCTCCGAAAGTAATTCTTGTCGGAGAGATGCGAGACAAGGAAACCATCGAGATCGCAATGGAGGCGGCGGAAACCGGTCACCTGGTCCTTTCCACGCTGCATACCATCGACGCCTCGAAGACGGTGGAGAGAATCGTGGGAGTCTTCCCCATGGCCGAGCAGCACACCCTTCGAAACCGCCTGGCGAAGAGCTTTCGCTACATCATTTCGCAGCGTCTAATCCCGCGTAAGGATGGCGCTGGACGAGTGGCGGTAATGGAAATACTAAAGTCCACTCTGCGCACCCGTGAATACGTCGAGAAAGGCGAAACTGACGGTAAGACCTTGCTGGATGCGATGCGCGTCGGCGAACAGGAGGGCATGCAGCATTTTGATGGCGACATCGAGAAACTGATCCGCAATGGGACCATCGATCGGGACACGGGGTTGGCTTATGCCACCAATCCCGGGAATCTTCAGTTGGACCTGTCCGATCTAGGGTCGGCTTCAGAGCCCGATCCGCTGCTGGAAACGAGTGAGAAGTAGGGGCCCCGAGCAGATATTCAGTTCGCTCCGCGATGTCCCGACCCCTATCTTTTCAATAACTTAGCTCCATAAAATCCCCCATTTCCCCGCTTAACCCCGATTTTCTTCCTTTCATTGCCTTCTGCGTGCCTAAACGTCACGGATTCAATAGCATCAATCTGACCAACTCCACGCATCGAAACTTCCAGGTTTCTTCGTGGACAAGTCTTTTTTTACGCAGGCTCCCGTTCGCGGGGACCGCGGGGACAGTTCTATCTCCCGAGTGGAGGAAAGCGAGAGCAGAATGCACAAGCCGATCAAATACGTTGAGAAGGCAGTGACCGTTGCCGCCACGGGCGTATGGGCAGTGTTTGAACGCCTGAACCGCGTGGCTCCGAATGTGGCGCCGACTCCGAAGTGGTCTGATAAGCCCCTGCTCAAGTCCTGGGAAAAATCGAAGCCGCCGCTCGGCTGGCCCCGGGCGACTGATTCACTCTGTCCCAAGTGCGTGCCTGAAATACGGCAGCAGATTCTCGACGGCCACCTGCCGGTTGACGTTCTGATGAACGAAAAGGTTGGCGAGATCAAGGCCCAGATCGTCGAACGCGACGGCAAGATCTGGATGGTCAAGGACTGTCCTAAGCACGGGCACTTCGAAGACCTGATGTCGATTGACACGGAATTCTCGCAGCACCTCGAAGAGGTTTTTCCCGGCCGCGACATCCGCGCGCATAACGACGAGAAGCTACATCACCACGGTACGTCCACCGTGAAGTATGGACGCGGCGCCGTACTCACTGTCGATCTCACCAATCGCTGCAACATGATGTGCGATCCCTGTTTTATGGACGCTAACCAGGTTGGGTACGTCCACGAACTTACCTGGGAAGAAATCAAGACGGTGTTGGACAACGCCATTACGGTGAAGCCGAAGCGTCAGATGTCGGTGCAGTTCTCGGGTGGCGAGCCGACGCTCTCTCCTTACTTCCTGGACGCGGTTCGTTACGCGCGCAAGGTTGGATACAACAGCGTGCAAGCCGCAACGAATGGAATCGAGTTCGCGAAGAGTTTTGAGTTCTGCCAACAGGCGGTCGAAGCTGGCATGCGTTATGCCTATCTGCAGTTTGACGGAATCGGCAACGCCGCCAACGATCATCGTGCCGTCGGTAACTTGTTCGACGTAAAGCTAAAAGCGATCGACAACCTGCATCGTGCCGGCTGCGAAATTGTTCCGGTGATCACCATCATCAATGGCATTAACAATGAGCAGGTCGGACGCATCATCCAGTTCGCGCTCGACAATCCGAAGAAGATCGGCTTCCTCAGCTTCCAGCCAGTTTCTTTTACCGGTCGCGACGAAGCGATCACCGACGAACGCCGCCAAGCGCAGCGTTACACGCTTGCGCACCTCGCCCACGACGTAAAAAATCAAACCGGTTTCGGCGAACCGGCCCGGGACTGGTTCCCAATCAGCTTCATGAGCACCTTCAGCGACTGGGCCGACGTGATGCATGCCCAGGATTCCAATAACGATTGGGGCCAGCTCTCCTGCGGTTGTCATCCTAACTGCGGGACGGGGATGGCGATGATGATTGATAAGGAGACTAAGGAGGCAGTTCCGGTTACTGCATTCCTGAAGGGCGATCAACTGGCAAAGGATATTGCCAGGGTTAACGATGCGGCGCGCAGCAAATTCTGGACTGTGTTTGGGATGGCGCTCTGTTTGATGAAGAACTACGATCCGTTCCAATCGCCTACACATTTCAAGCTTATGGACCTGCTTAAGAAGTTCGACAAGAACTTCAATGCTACCGGTAAGAACTATGGCAAGGTTGGTCCGGAGCGCACGATCGACGACGTGATGAAGCGGCGGCAAGATCGGTGGAACTTCCTGTTCATTGCCGGGATGTGGTTCCAGGATCTGTTTAACTACGATTTCCGGCGTACCGAGCAGTGCATCATTCCCTACGCTACGCAGGAAGGGGAGATCAGCTTCTGCGCTTACAACACGGGCGTGGGCTGGCGCAACATCATCGAGAAGATGCACATGACCTCTACGCTCACCAAGTGGTACGAAGAGCATGGGCGTCACGAGATCTTCGCGGGCGGCAAAAAAGTGAACATGGAAGACAAGGAGCACGCGCTCTACCTGCGGGAAGAGATCGTCACCCACGAGGTGCAGCACGACCTGGACAAGCTGGGGATTGCGAAGACGGCGCGCGAAGAAAAGGCGCGGGCTCGCGATAAGAAGGCCGAAAGTAATAAGGTCAAGAACGACGCGGCCTATGACGCACGCATGGCGCAACTCTATCGGGAAGTGGTCCTGAAAGAGAAGCCGGCCACGTCGAATGAAGGTGGATTCATTCCACTGGGCGCGATCACGGCGGCGATGGCTCCGGCAAACGGTAACGGCGGCGCGAAGAAGAGTGAAGAAGTTGGCGAGCCGGTGGCGGGAGACTAGAGGCCGGGTTTTTTTGGCCGTTGACTCTTAGCACTTTGCTTAACGTATAGAGAAAGGCTGCTCTATGAGAGCGGCCTTTTGTTTTGGCGGTGATGAAGAGTCACCCGCAGCGGCCGTGGCCGGGCCCCTTCAAAACAAGACCAGAACCTCGCTTGTCCAGAGGTTATAAATTGTTAAAGGACTCTTAATTTTGCATTTGACACCGAAGGTACCTTTCGCACCGAGTTAGAAAGGTGCTAATTTCTTGCTGGCGGCCACACGCGCACTTATGCAGGCTAACGAATACGATCTGGTAGTCATCGGAAGCGGTCCGGCGGGACAAAAGGGCGCGATTTGCGCGGCGAAGATGCGCAAGAAGGTTGCGATCATCGACCGTCGCTTGACGATGGGCGGAGTTTGCGTCCATACCGGGACGATCCCGAGCAAGGTGCTGCGCGAGGCAGTGCTCTATCTAAGCGGCCTGCGGCAGCGGTCGTTCTATGGGCGCGGTTATGTTGTGAAAGACCGGATCATGATGTCGGACCTGGTGCTGCGTTCGACGGCAGTGATGACGCGGGAAGTTGACGTGATCAAGGCGCAACTGCGGCGGAATTACGTGACCGCGCTTGAAGGGGACGCTCATTTTGCCGATCCGCATACGATTGAGATCGTGAGCGAAGACGGAGTGCAACAGGTACAAGGAGAGAAGATTTTGATCGCCTGCGGCACGCGGCCGGCGCACATCGATGGGATTCCGGTGGATGGGAAGCGCATCTTCGATTCGGATCAGGTGCACTGCCTGGAGGAGATACCGCGAGAGTTGATTGTGGTGGGCGCGGGGATTATTGGGCTGGAATACGCGTCCATGTTTGCGGCGCTCGGGGTGAAGGTGACGCTGCTCGACCAGCGGCCGACGTTGCTGGATTTTGTTGATCGGGAGATCATCGAAAGTTTGTGTTTCCAGTTGCGCCAATTGGGAACGGTTTTCCGCGTCGGAGAAAAAGTGATCTCGGTTGGCTTCGACGAAGAGCGGGACAAGGTTTTCGCGACACTGGAGAGCGGGAAGAAAGTTCGTGGGCAGGCACTGCTTTACACGATTGGGCGGCGGGCCAACAGCGACAAGCTGAAAATCGAGGCGGCGGGGCTGACGGCGGAAGAGCGCGGCAAACTGGTCGTCAACGAGCATTTTCAAACCGCGGTGCCGCACATTTATGCGGCGGGCGATGTGATTGGGTTTCCCGCGCTGGCCAGCACTTCGATGGAGCAGGGGCGGCTGGCGGGTTGTCACATGTTCGGCAAGCCCAGCCGGTTGCTGCCGAATCTGATTCCATATGGCATTTACACTATTCCGGAAATTTCCATGGTGGGTGCCACGGAGGAAGAGCTTACGCGTAACAGGACTCCGTATGAGAGCGGGCTGGCGCGCTACTCGGAACTTGCCAAGGGGCAGATGCTGGGCGACGATCAGGGTCTGCTGAAGATTCTGTTTGATCCAGATACGCTCAAATTGCTGGGTGTGCACATTATTGGGGACCGCGCGGCGGAGATCGTCCACATTGGACAAGCCGTGCTGACGATGGGCGCGACGATCGAATATTTCCGCGACACGGTATTTAACTATCCGACGCTGGCGGAAGCCTATAAAGTGGCCGCGCTCGACGGGCTGAATAAACTCTGAGCTAGTTTTGTTGCCGCGCGCGATGCCAGCGGCGGACGGCCACGACCGACCAGATCGCCTCGACCACTCCAAAGGGCCAGGCGCCTTGCAGAAAACCATAAGCAGAGCCGAGCGCACAGGCCACGGCGAATGCCAGGATGAACCACCTGCTGCGGCTCTCCAGCGCATAGGTGACCAACATCGCGGTCACCGCAAACAGTCCGAATAGCGTCAGCATATTCACGCTACCAATCTTACAGACTCCAAACATCCTAGGGAGATTGCGGTACAATCGCTGGCACTTCGCGGTCAACATTCGCAACTACGTTCGCCGATAACCTTCATTGAGGAGGAGACATGAGTCTATCAAAACGGGCCATCGCGGAATTCTTCGGGACCTTCTGGCTGGTGTTTGGAGGATGCGGGGCCGCTGTGCTGGATGCGGCATTTCCGCAGCTGGGCATCGGATTTCTGGGCGTAGCACTGGCTTTCGGACTAACGGTGCTTACGATGGCGTTTGCTATTGGACACATATCAGGATGTCATCTGAATCCCGCGGTTTCGGCGGGCCTGGTGGTGGGGAAGCGATTTCCGGTGTCGGAACTCTTGCCGTATGTGGTGGCGCAAGTGCTCGGCGGAATCGCCGGCGCGGGGACACTCTATGTGATTGCGAGCGGGAAGGCTGGTTTTGACTTGTCCGGTGGCTTTGCTTCGAATGGATACGGGGCGCACTCACCGGGTGGTTATCCCCTGGTGTCGTGCCTGGTTGCGGAAGTGGTGCTGACGTTTTTCTTTTTGATGATCATCATGGGCTCGACGGACAAGCGGGCTCCAGCGGGGTTTGCGCCGATTGCGATCGGGCTGGGACTGACGCTGATTCACCTGATTGGGATTCCGGTGACAAATCTCTCGGTGAATCCGGCGCGCAGCACGGGCCCCGCCGTATTCGTGGGCGGATGGGCACTATCGCAATTGTGGCTGTTCTGGCTGGCTCCGATTGTGGGCGGAGCGCTGGCGGGAGGAGTGTATCGCGCGGTGTTCGGGGAGTGAGCGCCGGCTTGTTCCGCGAGGCTGTGCTGAGTCATGCGGTGAAGAGACGGGCATCTCGCCCGTCTAGCCGGGCGGGGATACCAGGCTCCCATCGGCCATCATGGCTCCATCAGAATCTCGAAATTTGCTGTACCCTTTAATTTCTCCGCTTCTGCCGCCAGTTCGCGGACAAGAGTGTCCGCGCCACATAAGCAATGGCTGAGTCCACGGAAGTTCGGCAGGCATCTCTGGGCCAGATCGCCCAGGTGTTCTTGAAGCTGGGGACCATTGCGTTTGGCGGCCCGGCGGCACATCTGGCAATGATGGAAGAAGAATTCGTGCGACGGCGGCAGTGGATCACGCACGCCGAATTCTTGGACCGGCTGGCGACGGCGAATTTGATTCCGGGGCCGAGCTCGACTGAGGTCGCAATTTTTGTGGGGCAACTGAAGCGCGGCTGGCGCGGACTGATTGTGGCGGGCTGCTGCTTCATCATTCCGGCGGCCGCAATTGTGTCGGTGATTGCGTGGGCCTATGTGCGTTTTGGCTCGCTGCCGAAGGCGGAAGGCATACTGTGGGCGATCAAGCCGGCGGTAGTCGCGATCGTGATCCAGGCGCTGGGGAAGCTGGCGCGGACGGGAGTGCGGACGCCTCGGCTGGCGATGATTGCCGCGCTGGCGACGGGGTTGAGTCTGGTGCGAGTCAGTCCGATTCTAGTGTTGTTGTTTGCCGGTTTGGTATCGGCGGCTGCTCTGGCAATGAAGAATCGGCTGCTAGGCACGGGCGTTCTTGGCTTCCCGAAAGTTGTGGCCGGGGCGATGGCGGTGGCGGCGGTGGGCGCCGCTTTTCCGGTCGGGATGGGGCGGTTGTTTTTCTCGTTCCTGAAAGTCGGGTCGGTGGTGTTCGGGAGCGGATATGTCCTGCTGGCATTTCTGCAGACCGAGTTTGTGCAGCATCTGCACTGGCTGACCGATAAGCAGTTGATCGATGCGGTTGCGGTGGGGCAGTTTACTCCCGGTCCGCTGTTTACTACCGCGACGTTCATCGGATACGTGGTGGCGGGGTGGGCGGGGGCGGTGGTGGCAACAGTGGGAATTTTTTTGCCGGGGTTCGTGCTGGTCGCGGTGAGCGGGCCGCTTATTCCGCGGCTGCGAAAGTCGGCAGTGGCGGCGGCCGCGCTCGATGGAGTGGTCGCGGGGTCGCTCGCGTTGATGGCCGTGGTGACGTGGCAGTTAGGCAGGGCGTCGATTGCGGACCGGACAACGCTGGTCGTGTTCGGCGTAAGTTTGATCGCACTGCTCCGGTTTCGGGTGAATTCTGCCTGGCTGATTGCGGGGGCAGCGGTCGTAGGGTGGGGACTGCGGTAGATCGAAATGTCAGAATGAGAGGAGCCGCAGAAAGTAACGGAGCGGCTCTTTTTTGTTGGAGGGCGGCCAATGAGCGGGACGCGGATTCGGACGGCGGAGCGTGGAGATCTGGCGCGGATCACCGAGATTTACAACCACTACGTCCTGAATACTCCGGCGACGTTTGACATTGAAGCTTACACGGTGGAGCGGCGGGAGGCTTGGTGGGCGCAGTTTAGCGCGACGGGACGGCATCGGCTGGTCGTTGCCGAGGAAAATGGCGTCGTGACGGGATACGCAGCGACAACGCGGTTTCGTCCGAAAGCGGCGTATGAGACGACGGTGGAGACCTCGATTTATTGTGCGCCTGAGATGGTGGGGAAGGGCATTGGTAAACGTCTGTATGCGGAGTTATTTGAAATGCTGAACGGCGAGGACATACATCGCTTTGTGGCGGGGTATGTGCTGCCAAATGCGGTGAGCGAAGCGCTGCACCGACGATTCGGATTCAAGGTGGTGGGCGTTTTCAGCGAGAATGGGCGGAAGTTTGGGCGGTATTGGGACGTATGCTGGGCGGAACGGGCGGGGTGAGAACCCGCGGAGACGGGCTTGCGGTTATTTTCCGCCCTTTGTGGGGGAGAGGTTAAAATAGGTGATTCGGCCCGGTTTCCTGGGGGGCGCCGTGAACCTTGGGAACGTTGTGCTGGGGCGGTGTCTCTGAACCTTGTTGCAGAGACTTGTTTCAGAGCATTGCGCTGCCGAATATTGATTTGTGGAACCTGTAAACAATCTCGAAGGGCGGGTGGGGACTTCGCTTGACGCCAGTGCGTCGACGGCAGTCGTGTCGTCGACGCCGCGCGTTGCCCAGGCCGTTACTTCCGCCATCGCTTCGCCGCCTCGCCGTTCGCGGCCTTCGTCACCGGTGTACTGGCGGGTGGAGGGAAGCCTGCTGGAGCTGACCACGGTTCGTCCAATCGCCTTTTTTACCTGGAACAGCCAGACATTTATCGCCCGGCCGGCGCGCCGCAGCCTGGTGCTTCTGATGGCGTTGCTGCGGCCATTTTTGTATGCGGCCAACCGCGTCGCCGCAACTCGAATTGTCCACGCCGTGCTGCGCGGGATTACGCGCGACCGGCTCGATCTGCTGGGCGAAGAAGAATTCGAATACAAACTGAAGCCGCTGCTCAAGGAAGAAGGGGTGCGGCACCTGAAGGCCCTGCAAGCGACGGGCGTGGATGTGGTGCTGGTGAGCCAGGGCTTGGAGCATGTAATGCGGCCGCTAGCACGGCATCTGGGGGTGCGGTGGATTATAGCGAACCGTCTCGATTTTCGTGATGGAGTTGCGACGGGACGGCTGCTGAGTCCGGTGATCCGGCCACGGGGATTGTTTGCGCGGATTCGCGAAGCGGGGCCGGACGGGCAGCAGAGTCCGGCGCGATGGGTACGGGCGCTTGGATTGCGCGGTCCGAAGGCGCTGGCCTCGGCGATAGTTCCGGCGGTTCGAGTGGAGGCGCCAAGGGTTCGTCCGATTGTGTATTTCGACGAAAGGCGCTATCCGGCGCGGTTTTCGGTGCGAAAGGCGCTGGGCGGAAAGCGCCTGATGCTAATCGGCGTTACCGGATTTATCGGCAAGGTGTGGCTGGCAAATACGCTGATGGATTTGCCCGAGATTGGAAAACTTTATCTGCTGATCCGGCGGCAGAAGTCGAGTCCGGCGCAGAAGCGTTTTGAGAAGATGATCGAAAGTTCGCCGGTTTTTGATCCCGTGTTCGAAAAATACGGCGACCATCTAGGTACGTTGCTAGCGGAAAAGATTGAGGTGGTGGAGGGCGATGTCTCGCAGCCGGGCTTGGGACTGGATGCGGAAACGGCTGTGCGACTGCGCAAGGATTTGGACCTGATCATCAACAGTTCAGGGTTGACGGATTTTAATCCGGATCTGCGGGACGCTTTGGCAGTAAATGTGGATTCGACGTATCACTTGATTGAGTTCATTCGCGGATCGGAGCACGCGGCGCTGCTGCATCTTTCAACTTGCTATGTTGCCGGGCAGCGCGATGGGCGAGTGAGTGAGCGGGTGCGTCCGAATTACACGCCGTCGCACTTGAAGGACTTCGACGCAGAAAAAGAGTGGCATCGCTTGCATGAGTTGGTGCAGTCGGCGGAAGCACGGGTGGAAGGGCCGGAAGTAACGGAGGAATTAAAGAAGCAGGCGCTGGAGAAGGAGCACGCGGCGAAAGGACTGAGCGGGCAGGCGCTGGAAAACCAGATCCGCAAGAACCGGGTGCGCTGGTTGAAAAAGTATCTTACCGAAGAAGGTACTCGGCGCGCGCAGGAATTGGGCTGGCCGAATACTTACACCTTCACCAAGAGCCTGGCGGAATCGCTGATTGCGAAATATATCTCGAAAGATGGCGCAGGGCTGCCGATTGCGATTGTGCGTCCGGCGATTGTTGAGACTTCGGTGGCGAAGCCGTTTCGTGGTTGGAATGAAGGCATTAATACCTCGGCTTCGCTGTCGTATCTGCTGGGGACCGCTTTCCGGCAACTGCCTTCGAATGAACGCAAGCGGTTGGACATTATCCCGGTGGATGCGGTGTGCGCCGGGATGACACTGATTAGCGCGGCGCTGGTGGAACGGCGGCACGATCCGCTGTATCAACTGGCGACGTCGTGCACGAATCCCTGTGACATGGGACGCTCGATTGAGTTGACGAGCCTCGGCCACCGGCGTCACTATCGCGCGCAGGAAGGTCTGGAGTACTGGCTGCGGTTACGGATGGATGCAATTCCGGTTTCGAAAGAGCGTTATAACCGTATGTCGGCGCCGGCGCAGAAGATGATTGTCAAATCCATTCAGCGCGTGATGTCTCCGCTGCCGTCTTCGATGACGAAGCCGCTCGCGAAAACCGAGCGCAACCTCGAACGCGTGGAGAAATTAGTAGAGCTGTTCGAGCCGTTTATTCTGCATAATGAGCACGATTTTGTTGCGGACAATGTGGAGAAGTTGTCGCAGGCGCTGACGCCGGACGAGAAAGAAATCTTCGGATACGACACGGCGGGGCTGGACTGGTGGGAGTACTGGATCGACATTCATATTCCGGCGTTGCGGCGGTGGACGTATCCGCTGATTGAGGGGCGGCCGCTGGAAGCACGCGAGCCGAGGGTGCTGCAGATGCCGCCGCCGACGGCAAAGACAACACGCGAAAATGACGACGCCATGAAGACGGGGACAAACGGAGCAACGTGGCAATATTCCTGACCGGTGGGACCGGATACATCGGCGCGCACGTCGCGGCGAATCTGCTCGACCAGCATGATGCGACCTTGAATTTGCTGGTGCGTGGCCGCGATCCGCGTGACGCGGAACTGCGGCTTTGGCAGGCCTTGCAACTGCACCTGTCGTTTCCCCGGTTTTACGAATACCTGCAGGCGAAGATACGGATTTTCCGCGGCGATCTCACCTCGCCACAGTTCGGGCTCGAACCTGGCGATTACGACCGGCTTGTACATACCACGGATTCGGTGATCCACTGCGCGGCTTCGCTGAATCGGAAGTCCGAGAAAAGTTGCTTGAATGTGAATCTGCGTGGGACGCTCGAAGTGGTGCAACTGGCGCGGCAAGCGCAGTATTATCACGGGCTGCGGCGGTTTTCGAATGTGAGCACGGTGGCGGTGGCGGGGAAGCGCAGCCACGAAGTCGTTCTGGAAGACCGGTCGATTGAGTGGGAACGCTCGGATTACGATCCGTATGCGCGAACGAAAAAATTCTGCGAGCACTTAGTGCGCGAGTTGCTTCCGGACGTGCCGCTGACGATTTTCCGTCCTAGCATCGTGTTAGGTGACAGCCGATATCCGCAAACGACACAGTTCGATATGGTGCGGGCGTTCGTGTTCCTGGCGGGATTGCCGATGTTGCCGTTTCGTCCGCACGACAAAATTGACATTGTGAATGCGGATTTCGTGGCGGATGCGATCTCTACTTTGCACATGAAAGCGAATCCCGAGCATGATATTTATCATCTTTCTTCGGGCAACGGCTCGCAGACGTTTCGGGAATTGACCAAGGCGCTAGCGGCTGCGCAGAACCGGCGCGGGCCAGTGTTTTTACCAATCCTTGAAAAACCGTTCGGTTCTATCGTCAACACGCTAGCGAACCGGGAGGGGTCGCTCGGGCATGGGGCGGCGCTGATGAAAGTCTTCCTGCCGTATCTGACGTGGAATACGGTGTTCGACAATACGCGGGTCACGACGGAGATGGGGCGCAAGCCCGTGCCGTTTTCGCAATACAGCTTTCCCCTGCTCCGCTTCAGCCGCGAGCACAATTTTGCATATCCATATCAACCCTGGCCGGAGGGCACGAAGGCAGGAGGGTCTGCCGCATGATGGACTTCGTTTTGGAAGCATGGGTATCAAGCATCATTGAGGGCAAGAAGGTTCAGTGGATGATGGGCAAGCGGGAGCCGTGGCAGCCGGGCGAGAAATTGAGGCTGCTGTTTGCGGGCTATAACGGGACGCGCAACACTGGATCGGATGTGCGCGTGGAAGAAATGCTGCGGCAAATCCGGCGGATTCTTGGGGCGGAGAATGTCGATCTCAGCATGATGACATTTAACTTTGACCGCTCCCGCGGATATTTCGAAGGCACGTCACAGGTGCGGCTGCCGGATATTTTCCCGCCGTTCTTGGCTAATGAAGTGCCGAAACATCATGGAGTCGTGGCGTGTGAAGGTTCGATGTTCAAATCGAAATTTGCGAACGCGTTGGCGACGATGATGATCGGCTCGCTGGGCATTGCGGCAGCGGAGAACAAGTTGTCGATTGGCTACGGCGCTGAGGCGGGACACATGGATCCGCTGGTCGCGAAAATGTGCGGACGCTATTGCAAAAACTCGCTGGTGATCACGCGCAATAACGAGTCGCGGAAAATCCTGCGCGAACTGGGCGTGCCGACGGAATTGGGCACGGATACGGCGTGGACGTTTGAGCCACTGGGCGCGGAGTATGGGCGGAAAGCGCTGCGCGATGTGGGCTGGGATGGGAAGACGCCGGTGCTGGTGGTGTGTCCGATAAACCCGTTCGAGTGGCCGGTGAAGGCGTCGGTGGCGAAGGCCGCGCTGCACAGCCTGACCGGCGCATACAATGATAGCCACTACCGTGGACCTTACTTCCACAACGCGGGGCCCGAGGCGGACCTCGCCTACCAATATTATTTGACTTCGATTGCCAACGCGGTGGCCGCGTTCCGGCAAAAGAAAAGCGTGTTTGTGATCATGGCGGCGACCGAGCGCATGGATGCGCGGCCTTGCCGGCGTATCTCGGAGAAGCTGGGCGGAGTTCCGATACTGACCTCGGACGATTACAACATGTATGAACTCGTGAGTATTCTGCGGGCTTGCCGCATGATGGTATCTTCGCGCTATCACGGGATTGTCACTTCGATGCCGGCGCTGGTGCCGTCGGCGGGGATCACGATGGATGAGCGCATAAGGAATCTGATGAACGAACGCGGGCATCAGGAGCTGCTGATGAATGTAGACGATCCGGATCTGGAGGTGCGAACGCTGGCGGCGCTCGAAATTCTGGATCGCGACAGTGAGCGGATTGCCGACGGAGTCGCGCGGACCACGGTGAGGAATCTGAAGCTGATGGCGCGTATGGGCGTGTATTTCGAAGAAGAAGTGCAGCGGCGCTATCCGGAGTTTCCGACTCGGCGCGGCGAATGGAGCTGGGAGGATTATCTGCCGCTGATGAGCAACGGGTTGAAGGAACTGGCGGCAGCGTACGGGTAGATGTCGCTGGGAGAACGCCTTGGGGCGGCGGGCGGTTTAGGGTGTAGGGGTTCTTCGACTCAGCGGCGGATTCGCCTCGCGAATCGGCCACTTCGCTTAGGATTACACTTCATTGAATACATGACTTTTCTTGAACAAATCTTTGCGAGCCTGGAGCGCAGCGGCGATGCTGTGGTGCTGCAGGAACTGCGCGATGGGCAGGCGCTCTCGCTTACAGCGCGGCAGTTGCTGGCCCAGGTGCTGGTGGCTCGGGCTTATCTGCGGCGGTTACGGTTGAAGAAGGGCGACCGGTGCGCTCTGCTGGCGCATAACTCAATGCAGTGGGTGGCCATGGATCTGGCCGTCATGGCGGAGGGTTTGACAGTTGTGCCGCTGTACGCACGGCAAGCTCCGTCCGAACTGGTCGCGATGATGAAGGATTGCTGGCCGTCGGTGATTGCTTGCGGCGAGCAGTCGCTGGCCGATGCGATCGTGCAGGTGTGGCCGGAAGCGCCGCCGAGTTTCTGCTTCGAAAATGTTTTCACGGCGGGCCGCGGGCCGGTGCAGAATCCGGCGCTGATGGTCGCAGAAGAAGACGTGGTGACGATCATCTACACTTCGGGTACCTCGGGCGAGGCGAAGGGTGTGATGCTGAACGCGCGCAACGTCGCGTACATGCTGGGCTGTACATCGGGGCGACTGGATCAGCTCATGAAGAAGCGGCCGGGACAGGACGCCGTGTTTCATTACCTGCCGCTGAGCTTTGCGGGCTCGTGGATTATGATGCTGACCTGCCTGTTGCGCGGCAGCAAGCTGACTTTGAACATTGATCTGGGGAAGATTGCCGCGGAGATGCGGCAGGCGGCGCCGGATTATTTTCTGAATGTTCCCGCGCTTCTCGAACGCATGCGCAAAGCCGTCGACGAGCAGCTTTGGAAGACGAGTGGATTTCCGCTGAAGGTGTACACGAAGGCAAAGGGCGCCTGGCTGCGACGGCAGGAGGGCAAATCGCGCGCCGGGGACGGGATCTGGCTCGGGCTGGCGAATCGGCTCGTGTTTCCGACGATTCGAAAGAAGATGATCGGCGGCAAGCTGCGCGCGCTGATATGCGGCTCGGCGCCGCTGAGTGTGGAGACGCAGCTGTTTTTTATGATGCTGGGCATTCCCGTTTTGCAGGTTTACGGACTCACCGAGACGACAGCGATCTGCACCATGGATGATCCGGACGCGCCGTTCATGGCGGGACACGCGGGGCCGGCGATTTCGGGTGTGGAGATGAAGATCGCGGAGAATGCGGAAATCGTGGTGCGCGGGCCGAATATTTTTCCGGGATACTGGAACCGTCCGGAGGAGACGGCGAAGGTACTGCGCGACGGCTGGTTTCACACCGGCGATCAAGGTGAATTGGATGCGAACGGAAACTGGAAGATCGTCGGGCGCATTAAGAACCTGATTATTCTTGGGTCGGGACATAACATTGCGCCGGAGCCCATTGAAGATAAGATTCTGCAAGAGTTGCCAAGCGCGAATCAGGTGGTGCTCGTGGGCAATGCGCGCGGATATCTGGCAGCGCTGATCACGGGCAAGGTGAGCGGCGAGGCGACGCAGGCGGCTCTGGATGTTGTTAATCTGGGCCTGCCGCATTACAAGCAAGTGCGGGCGTTTCATCTGGTGGAGGAATCGTTCACCATCGAGAGCGGCCTGCTGACGGCGAACGGAAAGCTGAAGCGCGACTCGATTGCCGAGCGCTTTCGAAATGAAATTGATGCGCTGTACCAAGCCTCGAAGAATCAGACTTCGAAGAACCAAGTGGCGAAGACGGCATGAAAGAATTCAGGGGGCAGACGCTCTCATGGCAGATCGTGAATGGGGCGATTGAGCTAGCTTTGCATCGCGATCCTTGCAACGAGATCGGGTCGCTTACTCTGGACGAACTCGAGAGATTTGCCGCTGCCCTGCCCGGGCTCGAGAGTGAGGCGCACGCTCTAATTGTGCATTCGACACAGAAGGCAGGGTTTTCGGCGGGTGCGGATTTGCGCGAGTTGTTTCTGCGCGGGCAGGAGATGGAAAAGGTCGCGGCGGTGCGCGGCGTGCGGGAGTTTCTGGAGCGCATTCATGCCGTGATGAACGCGCTTGATGCCGCGCCGCTGACAACGATTGCGGCGGTGCATGGGGTCACGTTTGGCGGCGGGTTCGAGTTAGCGCTGGTTTGCGACATCATTATTGCGGACCGCATGGCGCGATTCTGTTTTCCCGAATTGCGGCTGGGGTTGATCCCGGGATTCGGCGGAATTCCGCGGCTGAAACGGGATTTGGGTAATGCGGCGATTCGCGACCTGCTGCTCACCGGGCGCAGCTTCAATGTAATGAAGGCGCAGCAGATTGGTCTGGTGAGCCAGATTGCCGCCGAGGGCGAGGCGCTGCGCGTGGCGCGCGCTACGGCCAGCCAGGTGGGGAAATTTGACCGGTGGACGACTGCGGCGGCGAAGGCGTTTGTGAAGCCGATTCCGTATGAAGAGTTGAAGCAGGAGATTAATATTTTCTGCGATCTTTATTCGCGTCCCGCCGTCGAAGAAGGGCTGCGTAGGTTTGTGGAGAACGAGGGAGTGCAGCCGTATTTACCGTGAATTTTGCAATTTTGTAATTTGTAATTTGAAGGACATCAACCTTATGCCGCCTACCACCAATCATACTCTGGACGAAATCCTGAATCTTGCGGCATTGCATTTTAAAGTGCCGCGGGAAAGGCTTACTCCCGACGACGACTTTTTCAAGACGCTAGGAATCGACAGCCTGCAGGCGCTCGATTTGCTGACGCGACTGGAGAGTCACTTCCGCATCGAGTTGCCGGATTATGAATTGCAGGGCGTATCGGATTTTCGGACTCTGGCGAGTCGGATTCAGGCGCGGCTCTAGAAGCAGTGTTTGGTGGTCAGTGGGCAGCGCTTATTAGTAACGATCAACAACCGGCAACTGGGCACCGACCACTGACCACTTTTTTGATAAAGCCATAAGATGCTTGATCTCCGCCAATATGCCAGCCTGGGCGCAGCGCTCAAGGATGCGCTGGAACGCTGGCCCAACGAAGTCTGCCTGATTGAAGCCGATCGCGACCGCGAAAAGGTGCGGCTTACCTACTCTGACTTTAAGGAAATGGCGCGTCCGCTTTGCCGTGCGCTTGAAGATGCGGAATTTAAGGCGGGAGATCGCGCCGCAATCATCATGACGAATCAGTCGAAATGGCTGATCTCGGCATACTCGATCTTTTTCTGCGGCGGCGTGCTGGTCCCGCTGGATTACAAATTGACCGCGGCCGAGCATCTGCAGCTGCTGGCGCATTCGAAGGCTCGGTTTCTGGTGATCGAATACTACTTGTGGCGGGCGATTACGCAGTCACCTGAATTCGCCAAGCTTACAGCGGAGATTGTGCTGGTGACGGAGGCGCCGGTGGGACTTTCTCACGGCGGCGGCGCAGCAGACTTGCAGGGCGCCTACCGCTGGGAGGAATTCAAGAGGAAAGGAGAGCCGCAGTTTGTGGCGCGGCAGCGCGAAGATACGGCCTGCATTGTGTATTCGTCGGGGACGGGCGGACGTCCGAAGGGATGCGTGCTTACGCACGACAGTTATTTGGAGCAGTGCGCTTCGCTAACGGCGTGGTATCCATTTTGGCCGGGCGTGCGCTATTTGAGCATTCTGCCGACGAATCATGCGATTGATTTCATGGTGGGATTTATCGGACCATTCGTCTGTGGAGCTTGCGTGGTGCATTTGCGGACGCTCCGTCCGGAGTTTGTGCGCGACGCGTTTGTACGCTATCGCATCACTTACGTGAGCCTGGTGCCGATGGTGCTGAAGAATCTGGAGCGCGGACTGCGCGCGAAGTTTGATGAACTGAAGCCTCGAAAGCGCTGGATGCTGGAGCGGTTGATTGGGCTGAACAAAATGCTGACGCGGGGGCGTCCGCGGGTGGAGTTGAGCCGCCGTCTGCTGCCGCAAGTACACAAGGCATTTGGAGGAGAGCTGCGCGCGTTGATTGTGGGCGGAGCGTTTACAGATCCTTCGACGCTGCAGTTTTTCTACGATTTGGGAATTCCGGCGCCGTGCGGGTACGGCCTGACGGAAGCTTGTACGGCGGTGACGCTTAACGATCTGAAACCGTTTCGCGCCGATACGGTGGGCAAGCCACTGCCCGGGAGCGAGGTGCGCGTACTGAATCCGGACGGCGATGGGATCGGAGAAGTGGCGGTGCGGAGCCGTGCGGTGATGTCGCATTATCTCGATGATCCGGAACAGACAGCGCAGACAATTGTCGAAGGGTGGCTGCTGACGGGCGATCTGGGACGCTTTGATGTTGACGGGCGCGGTCACCTGCAACTTTTCGGGCGCAAGAAGAATATGATCGTCACCGACGGCGGGAAGAATATTTATCCCGAGGACATTGAAGTGGCGTTTGACGGTCTGCCGGTGAAGGAATTCTGCGTGTTTGCGGCGAATTATTTGTGGCCACAGAAGACGCTCGGTGACGAGATTCTGGTGCTGGTGGTGCGGCTGGAACAGAATCAGCAGTTCGACGATCGACTGCGCGATGAGATTGTGGCGCGAAACCGGCGGCTGGCCGACTTCCAGCGCGTGGGCGGGTATCTGGCGTGGGAGAAGGATTTTCCGCGGACCACATCGCTCAAGATCAAGCGCGGAGAATTGGCGGCGGAGATTGGGGCGGGCGCAGCGCGGGCGGGAGTCGTGGAAGTATAAGCTCTCAGCTGTCAGCTATCAGACGTACCGAAGAATCGCACTGCGCTGAGAGCTGCGGACTGAGAGCCGAAAATCCGTGAACGAAACTTTTCTTACCATTATCAATCCGGCGGCAGGCGGCGGGCGGTGCGGTGAGCGCGTGGGAGCGGTGCTTGATCGCCTGCGGGCCGCGGGGATTGCTCTCGATACAGCGGAGACTTCAGCGGCTGGCGAGGCCACGCAGATTGCGCGCGAGGCCTATGGGCGCGGCTATCGGAAGTTTCTGGCGGCGGGCGGGGATGGGACGTCCTATGAAATCGTCAACGGGCTGTTCCCGGAGAGCAGTTGTCAAATCCTAGGTGCCGTCTCCCAGCGAGGTTTGGGTCGCGCGGAAGATCAGATTCCCACGCTGGGATTTCTTCCGATGGGCACCGGCAATTCGTTTCTGCGGGATTTCGAGAATGGAGTTTCCGGCAAGGGAGGTTTGGAGCATGCGATGCAAGCGCTCGAGGCGCGGCGTTCGCGGCCTTGTGATGTTTTGCGTCTGGCGCACAAAGGTGGAGCGATCTACTACACGAATCTGTTGAGCATGGGGTTTGCGGCGGACGTGGCGGCGCTGCGGCACCGCCGGTTTCAGAGCCTTGGGCAGTTTGGGTATCTGCTATCTATTTTCCTTTGTCTGGCGCGGCTCGAGCGGCGCCCGTTTCCGGTTCGGTTTGACGATCGGCAGACCTTTGATTCGCGGCCCTGCTTATTTCTGGCGTTCAACAACAGTAAGTTCACGGGCGGCACCATGATGATCGCGCCCGACGCGGTCACCGACGATGGATTGATTGAGTACGTGCGGTGGGGGCCGATTGGGCGGCTGGGGCTGATCCGGAATTTGGCGACGCTTTATGATGGCACCCATACGCGGCATCCGCTGGCGGAGCGCCAGGCAGTTCGGAGGGTGGAGTTTCAACTCGACGGCCCGGTGGATGTGATGGTGGACGGCGAGGTGCTGACGTTGGAATGCCGGACGATCGATGTGCTGCCGTTGGCGCTTCGGGTGGTGGTGTGAGCGATCGATCTGCTTTCCGTAGAGCCGCGGAGTCTCTACTCTCGTGATATAAAAATCCATGTCGCAAGAGCGAAGAGAACGACAAAAGGAAAGACTGGGGATAAAAACCTCAAACTGGAAATGGAGGCGCATTGCGCGGTATGCATTGCCAATCGTGGCCGCGTTCGGTTTGGCCTACTATTTCGGCAACCGCGCCCAGCACAAGCACGATGCATTTGCGCGGTGTTTGACCGAGCGGGGTGTGAAGATGTACGGTGCGTGGTGGTGTCCGCATTGCGTGGAGCAAAAAGAAAAGTTTGGCGCGTCGTTCGAGTACGCACCTTATGTAGAATGCGGGATCAAAGGTGACCTGCACGGCCAAGCGCAGGTTTGCAAAGACGAAAAGGTCGTGCATTATCCCACGTGGCAGTTTCCGCCTACGGGCGAACGAGTGGAGCGCGTTTTCACTCTGCAAGAGCTGAGCGACCGGACCGGGTGTTCCTTGCCGTGAAGGGCCTGACGCGGCGCCTGATGAGCTTGATTGCTATCCTAGCGGTGTGCGGAATCGCGGTTTCGTCAGTGTCGCTGCAGCATCATTATGCGACCTCAAAGACGGCTTATTGCGATTTCGGCGAAACCTTCAATTGCGACATCGTTAACCGCAGCGAGTATTCGTCGATCTTTGGAATTCCGGTCGCGTTGATTGGGATGCTAGGGTATGCGGCATTGGCTGGGCTGGCGACGGTATATCGCGAGCGGCAGGAGACTCCGACAATGCTCTTTAGCGCTGCCGCCGCGGGCCTGGCGTTTGCCTTGTACCTGACATATATCGAAGCGCGCGTCCTGGGGGTCTGGTGCATTTTATGTTTGAGTTCGCTGGTGTTGATTGCGGCCACGACTATTTTGGCCGCCGTAATCTGGCGGAAGCGAGAACGTATCCAGTAGCCAGTACTCCGAATGCTTTTCCTAGAAACTGAGAGCTGACAGCTGAAAGCTCGATTCACTTCATGTCCCGGCCCACAACTCGAAAACTGAGACTGAAAACGAAACATGGCACCGCCGTCGTGCCGGTTTCAATCGGTAACCTTTGGTTGCACGAACTCAACAGCCGTATCTTCGGGAACACTCGACTGTTGCGGGTTTGGCTGCCTCCGGATTACGACGGCTGGGGCGCGACACGCTATCCGGTTCTTTACCTGAATGACGGACAGAATCTGTTCGATCCGGCAACGGCTTTTGCCGGTGCGCACTGGCGTGTGGGCGAGACCGCGACCCGTTTGATCACCGAGCAAAAAATTCGGCCGCTCATTATCGTCGGCATCGACAACACGAAGAGCCGCGCTAACGAATACATTCCGTATAAGTCAAAAGATCCCCGAGTGTTGAACGCGCAAGGGAAATGCTATCCGGATTTTCTGCAGAGTGAGGTGATGCCGCTGATCGAAGAGCGCTATTCGGTGTTGAAGGGTCCGGAGAATACGGGATTGGGCGGTTCGTCCCTCGGAGGCCTGATCGCGTTGTACACGCAACTGGCCGCGCCAGGGGTGTTTGGGCGATTGTTGATCGAGAGCCCGTCGCTGTTCGTGGCGAAGCGGAGGATTCTGGAAGAGAGCCAACACTTGCGGAATTGGCCGGCACGCATGTATCTGGGGATGGGGACGCAGGAAACGGGGAATGCGGAGAAAGACGCAAGGATTGTCGGCGACGTCCGCGAACTGGAAGCCATTCTGCGCGGGGCTGGCTTGGACGAACAACGGCTGAAGGTTTGCATCGACGAAGGGGCGATACATAGCGAATCGGCTTGGGCGGCGCGGTTCCCGGAGGCGCTGGAGTTTCTCTATTCGAATGCCGAGGCGCCGGCGTCGGGCACAAAGGCTTAGGGTGCCATGGTGAAAGTGAGGCCGCGCTTTACAACTCTCAATTCACCGGATGTTGTCATCCCTCGCTGCGCTCGGGATGACAAATCCTAAAGGGTACTAGCGTTAACGATGGGTTACTATTATCGGTCTTCTTCTCGCAGATTATCTTTTTCGGGAGTCGTCTATGAAGGTTTGCAATCTGCTGGTGTGGTGTGTCGTGGGCGCGACGTTGGCGATCTCGGCGGTGGCGCAGCCGTATAGCGAAGCGCAGTTCAAGGGAATGAAGTGGCGCGCCATCGGGCCTTATCGCGGCGGCCGCGTGCTAGCCGTGGCCGGAGTCCCGGGCAGTCCCTTTACCTACTATTTCGGCGGCGTTGCCGGAGGCGTGTGGCGCACCACCGATGGCGGCGTGAGCTGGCAGCCGATTTCCGACAAGAGCATGATCTCGTCAATTGGGGCGATTGCCGTTTCGGAATCGAATCCGGCCGTGATCTATGTGGGGACGGGCGAGTCCTGCCTGCGCGGCAATATTTCTTATGGCGATGGAGTCTACAAGACGACCGATGGCGGCAAGACGTGGCAGCACATCGGATTGAAAGATACGCAGCACATTGCGCGCGTTTGGATTGATCCGCGCAACTCCGACCACGTGCTGATCGCCGCGCTCGGCCACGCCTATGGGCCGAATACGGAGCGCGGTATTTTTCGCACTACCGACGGCGGCAAGACCTGGGACAAAATTCTTTACAAGGACGACAAGTCCGGAGGAATCGATCTGGCGGTCGATCCGCACAATTCCAACGTGATATTTGCCGCTCTTTATCAGATCCAGCGCACGCCATGGAGTCTCGAGAGCGGCGGCCCAGGCAGCGGATTGTATCGCTCGACCGACGGCGGAAATTCCTGGAAGCATCTCGAAGGCAAGGGCCTGCCGGAGGGCATTCTGGGACGCATCGGGGTCAGCGTTTCGGGCGCCGACTCGAATCGCGTGTATGCGCTTATCGAAGCGAAAGAGAGCGGACTGTATCGGTCCGATGACGGCGGCGAAACCTGGTCGCGCATCAACGATGACCAGCGGCTTACGCAGCGTGCGTGGTACTTCACGCATATCTTTGCCGATCCCAAGAGCGCGGACACGGTCTACATGCTGAATACGGGCTTGTTCCGCTCGAACGATGGCGGCAAGACTTTGAACCTTCTCCCGGCGCCGCATGGCGATCATCACGGCTTCTGGATCGATCCGCAAAATCCGAATCGCATGATCAACTCGAATGACGGTGGCGCGACGATCTCGGTCGATGGCGGCAAGAATTGGTCGACGCAGTACAACCAGCCGACGGCGCAGTTCTACCATGTGGCGGTGGACAATGATTTTCTCTACAAAGTGTACGGCGCACAGCAGGACAACTCGACCATCGGCATTCTTAGCCGGACCGACGATGGCTATGTCGGGCGTCAACACTGGTTCGACGCAGGCGGCGGCGAGAGCGGTTACATTCAACCTGATCCGCGGGACTCGAACATTATTTATGCGGGTTCGGGCGATGGTGTAGTTACTCGCCTCGATCGTCGTAGCAACCAGGAGCAGGACATCACGGTCTGGCCCGAGGACAGCTCGGGGCACGGTGTTGGCGATCTGAAGTATCGACTCGGATGGACACAGCCCATTGAAATCTCGCCGCATGATCCTAATGTGATCTACACAACGGCGGAGCGCGTCTTCAAGACTAGCGACGAAGGCAAGAGTTGGACAGCGATCAGTCCCGATCTGACGCGCAACGATAAAAGCAAGCAGGTCTCTTCCGGCGGCCCGCTGACCAAGGACAACACTTCGGTCGAGTATTACGACACGGTGTTTACAATCGCGGAATCACCTGCGCAGAAAGACTTATTGTGGGCGGGAACCGATGATGGATTGATTCACGTTTCGCGCGACGGCGGAAAGAACTGGGTGAATGTGACTCCCAAGGGAATTCCGGAGTGGAGCCTGGTGAGCCTGATTGAGGCTTCGCCGCATGATGCGGGCACGGCCTATGCGGCAGTCGACACCCACAAGCTCGATGATTTTAAGCCGTATATTTTCAAGACCACGGATTTCGGCAGGACCTGGACAAAGATCACGAACGGCATTCCCGATGGCGCTTACACGCACGCCGTGCGTGAAGATCCGGTGCGGAAGAATCTTTTGTATGCGGGCACGGAGACAGGGATCTATGTTTCGTTCGATGGCGGAGCGAATTGGCAATCGTTGCAGTTGAATCTGCCGAACAGTCCGATCCACGACCTGATCGTGAAAAATGACGATCTGGTGGTGGCGACGCATGGACGCTCGTTCTGGATTCTAGACGACCTTACGCCGCTGCGTGCAGCCACTGCTCAAACGGCGGCGGAAGCCGTACTGTACAAGCCGCGACTGACCTATCGCCTGCGCTGGCCTGATTCCTTCGAGCGGCAGCAACCGGTAGGCGACAATCCGCCGAGCGGGGCGATTATTTATTACTACCTGCCAACCGCACCGAAGGGTCTAGTGGCGCTCGAGTTTCTGGATGCGTCAGGGACAGTAGTGCGGCGCTACACCAACGAAGAGAAGAAGGAGGCAGAAACGCCGCCAGAATGGCCCGATCAGAAGCCTCCCGATGAGAAGATTCCGACTGATGTTGGGGTGAACCGCTTCGCCTGGGATTTGCGCCTGCAGGGTCCGACTCCGCTGGTGGGAGAGCCGGGGGCGGAATTCCGCAATCGTGGACCCATGATGCCGCCGGGCGCATACCAGGTGCGGCTGACGGTGGACGGGAAATCGTGCACGACGACGCTGGAGTTGAGGCTGGATCCGCGGGTAAAAGCTTCAAACGAGGACGTGCAAAAGCAGGTTGAGCTAGGGCGGAAGATTGTGGCGCAGGTGTCGGCGATTCACGAGGCGGTCGGGACCATTCGCGAAGTACGCACCCAGACTCGCGGGTTGGAACGGCGTTTGGGCGACGACACGCGTTACGCTTCGCTCGTTTCAGCCGCTAAGGACTTCGATAAGAGGAGCCTCGAACTGGAGTCGCAGTTGCTCCAGGTGAACTCGAAGAGTTCGGAGTCAAACCTTAACTATCCCGTGCTGGTCGATGAGCGGATGCACTCCCTGCTCGGCAGCGTCGAGTCGGCCGATGCCGCGCCCACGAAGCAGCAGTACGAGGTCTTCGACGCTCTGGAAAAAGAGGCGCAACCGATGCTGGCGCAGTACCACGAGCTGATGTCGAAAGACCTGCCGGCATTGAATGAGATGGTGAGCAAGCAGAACATCCCGGCGCTGTACGTACCGGCAGAGAAATAGAAGCGTTCCACGCAATCTAAAGAACTACTTCGCGATCACGCCGCAGGCGATGCGGTCGCCGGCGTTGCCTGCGGGATCGGTCTTCTGGTCGTCGGCCTTGGCGTGGATGACGATGGCTGTGCCTCCATTGCTGAACAGCGAATGGCTGTCGCTGCCTAGGTTGACGTCTTTATCCTCCCATTTGAAATGCGCTTTGCCGTCCGCGCCCACGGTGAAGTTGGGGTTGTCGCCGGCGTGGTGACCTTCCGGATTCTCCAAACCATGCTTTTTACCGTCAGGATTGAAATGCGGCCCGGCTGACTTGAAGTCGGGGGCATCGCACTTCGCGTTCTGATGAAAGTGGATGGCATGTTCTCCAGGAGACAGATTCTCGAGATTAAGTTCCATCCCGATCCCCGTGCCGGATTCCCACAGAATCGCGGCGCCCACACTCTTACCCTGGGCATCCTTGAGTTGAACCACAGTCTTGGCCGGACTGGCCGAGGCGAGCGCTATCACGAGCAGTGCGATTGGGAACAAGCCAGTGGTTTTCATGGGAGGGATTATAGCGAAATGGGCAGAGCAGCACTACGGCATTACCTCGCTCTGGCGCAGAATGCGGTGCAATGGGACAATAGAGAAATCTACTATTGGCCGCGGCGATGATGCTGGCCGGAGACGGCTATGCCCAGCAGACTCCACCAGCAAGCACTCCGTCGGCAACGACACCAGCGGCTCCTGCAGCCACAACGACGAAAGCAGCCACAACCACGAAAGCTCCGGTGAAGAAGCCGGCAACGGCAGCAGCGGCTCCGCTTACGACGAAAAAAGAAAAGTTCAGCTACGCGCTGGGAATGAGTATTGGGACGCAAGTAGGCGGCAACCTCAAAAAACAGTCGGTGGAAGTGGACCCGATTCTAGTATCCCAGGGAATGAAGGACGCTTTGTCCGGCGCTAAGCCGCGTCTGACGCAAGAAGAAGCGCAGGCCGTGCTCACCGAGATGCAAAACGAGGTTCGCAAAGAGCAACAGGCGAAAATGCAAGAGGCTTCGGCCAAGAATAAATCCGAAGGAGAAGCATTTCTGTCTGCCAACAAGAGTAAAGAGGGCGTTGTCACCTTGCCCGACGGTTTGCAGTACAAGATTTTGAATGCCGGCACCGGGCCAAAGCCCGTGGCGAGCGATTCGGTTGTTTGCAACTATCGCGGCACTCTCATCAACGGCACGGAATTTGACAGCTCCTACAAGAAAGGGCAACCGGTGACGTTTCCGGTGAGTGGGGTCATCAAGGGGTGGACAGAAGCGCTGCAGCTCATGCCCGTGGGCTCGAAATGGCAGCTCTTCATTCCTTCGAGCCTTGCCTACGGTGAACGGGGCGCGGGCGCCGACATTGGGCCCGATGCAACGCTGATCTTTGAGGTCGAACTGCTCTCGATTCAGGAGAAGAAGAAGGACGACAAGAGCAAGGACGAAAAGAAGGACGACAAGAGCGAGGAAAAGAAGTAAGTAAGCCTTTGGCCGGTGGAGAGACGGGCGTTCTCGCTCCTCTCTCCACCGGATTACCGCTTCACAAGAATCTCACCGCTTTACGCTCCCAGATACATCACGTGGACGTAGACTCCGAGCCTGACGTTATAGGCGAGGTACCAGCCGATGTGATCGGGATCGTCGTAGATGACGATTTCGTCCGAATCCCAGAGCCAGCCGTCACAGAAGCCAATGTCGTAGGGAGCAACGGAGAAGAAGAAACCGCCGAACCAGAAGCGGCCGGGACCACCGCCTCCGAGACGCCAGATGTGGCCGCGCCCGATTCCGCCGGTGAAGCGGCCATGCTCCCACGGGTGATCCAGATGGTAATGCGGATCGTTGGGGCCGGTGTCATGCCCTACCCATTGTTTACCGCGGTCCACGTGGGGAGCATTGGGATGTCCTGCCTTGTCGTCGAAGTGGCGGTTTTCCTCGGCTGGGTGCGGGGTGGATACTTTTGCAGGACCGTTCTTCGGGATGTTTTGATGGCCGCCACCGACCTCCGGCCGGCCGCCGCCTGCATGGCTTTCGTGTTGCGCTACGGCTGAGAGAGAAAACACGAAACATATCACGAGCAATCCAATCAGCTTTTTCATTTTGTCACCATCCTCCAATAGCGAATAACCCTACTTCGGTTTAGATGTTTCTGTGGATTCTCACGATTGTAGCAGCGGACGATGGCCCAAACAGGCTGCGGAGGAGCTTACTTGGCTCCCGCCGATTTCCCGTGGAGAAGCGGCAAGCCCGTCTCGAAACCTGTCCTCCTACTCGTAGCGCAGGGCTTCGATCGGATCGAGGCGGGAAGCGCGAATGGCGGGGACCATGCCGCTGATGAGTCCGACGGCACTGAGGATGAGGATGGCGACGATCAAGGTGATGGGGTTAATCATGAGCCGTATATCGCCGGCTTCGGCGTGTTTGGCCATGGCGCTGTAGAGCGTCAGTCTGCCTACGGAGAAGGCAACGACGTAGGCGAGGATGATGCCGAAAAGTCCGCCGATGAAGGTGATGGTGAGAGCCTCGGCCAGAAACTGAAGGAAGATGTGGCGGCGGCGCGCGCCGAGGGCCTTCTCGATTCCGATTTCGCGGGTGCGCTGGGTGACCGAGACGAGCATGATGTTCATCAGCCCCACGCCGCCGATGCCCAGAGTGAGCGTGCCGATAAAGGCAAGCAGAATCTTGAGGCCGAGCGTGACGATCTCGAGCTGGTGAACCTGGTCCATGAGATTAAAGACGTAGAGGGCGCGGCGGTCGGCGGGATTAAATCTGTGCTGCGCGGCCAGGATGTAGCGCACGGATTGCTCGATCCGCTGATAGTCGCCAGTATCGTAATTAAACCAGATGGAGTCGAGGTAGTGAGTGTCCTTGAGATCACCCATGGTGGTGAAGGGGACGTAGACGACGCGATTGATATTGTCGTCGCCGCCTTGCATCTTGGGGGTGAGCACGCCGACGACTTCAAAGCTGACGCCGTCGACGCGGATGTGCTCGCCGAGGGCGTTTCGCCCCGAGAAAAGCTTTTCTTTGGTGTCGGAACCGATGACGGCGACGCGCGCGTGTTGGATCTGATCCTCGGGATTGTAGAAGCGCCCCTGCGCGAGGGTCAGAGCGCGGATGGCGAAAGTGTTGGGGTATTCGCCGTTGACGCCCATGGTGTAAGAGCGAGTATCGTACTGCACGGTCGCCTGCTTGGAGCAATCGGGAGTGATGTGGCTGATCTGCGGAATGTTGGTGGTGAGCAGGTCGACATCGTCCATTGTGATGCGGAGGACCACGCCGGCTTTCTGGCCACCAGCCTGCATGGTGGAGCGGCCGGGAACCACAATCATGAGCTTGGTTCCGAAGTTGGCAAAAATGTTGGCGCAAGCACGGCCGAAGCCGTCGCCGTAGGCAAGGAGCATGACCACGGTGGCGATGCCCCAGGCCATGCCCAGCATGGTGAGGGCAGTGCGGCGCCGGTTATGGCGCATGGCGTCGTAGGACTCCTGAAGCAGATCGCGAATCATATTATTGATTTGGTAATTCTGTGACTTTAGATTACAAAATTACTCGATTACCAAATTACAAATCCATTTCATTCCTGCCTCAAGGCCTCGACCGGTTCCAGGCGCGCGGCCTTGCGCGCAGGATAGAGTCCGGCGGCGACACCCGCCAGAGTCAGGCTTCCGATGGCAAGGATCGCGGTTTTGGGAACGAGCCGAGGCGGATCGAAGCCGTTGGGACCGTTATAATTGCTGAGCACCGCCATAAAGCCGCCAGCCAGGGCCATACCGATGAGTCCGCTGCCCAGCGTGAGCAGGATGCCTTCGGCAAAAAATTGCAGCAGGATGCTGCGGTTAGTGGCGCCGAGAGCTTTGCGCAATCCGATTTCGCGGGTGCGCTCCGTAACGGCGATGAGCATGATGTTAATGACGCCGATGGCGCCCAGCGCGAGCGTGACCAGGCCGACAGTGCCCAGGAATTCGTTCATCGCATCGAAGATGGTACCCATCATTTGCGCGGTCTGGACGAAGTCTAAGCCTTCGAAGGCGTCTTCATCGCGGTAATCGAAGTGGTGATTGCGGGCAATGACGCGGCGAGCCTCATTTCGCGCGAGCAGGTGTTCGTCGGCGGTTCGAGGCTGGTAGTAGATCATCGAAATGGCGTCGAATGCCTCATCGCCCTTGAGAGGAAAATCACTGCGCATAACCTGGAAGGGAATATAGGCGCGGGTGTTGGTCAGGTTGTCGTCTCCGCGGCCGACGCGCTTCAGAGTGCCGATGACTTCGAAGCGATAACCGTCGAGCAAAATGAACGAACCGATGGCGGGACGACCCGGAAAGAGGTGGTGAGTCATCTCATCGCCCAGAACGACGACGTTGCGTTTCTGCGCTTCGTCGAGGTCGTTGAGCCAGCGTCCCTCTTTCAGAGGGAGAAAGCGGATTCCGTTGCACTGCGGTTCGGTGCCGTTGAGTTGGCCGCTGGCGCTGGCAAACTCGCTGACGGCATGCACGTCGTTGCTGGCGAGGACGGGAGTGATAGCGCGAATGTGCGGAGCTTCTTTACGGATGTCGAGGTAATCCTGGTAGGTGAGCCGGTACTGGCGGGCAGAGTTCATGCTGCCCGGAACAGCCGGAGCGCGGCCGGGGAAGATCATGATGATGTTTTCGCCGTACTCCCTGAGGTTGCGCTGGTTGCCGGTTCTGAAGCCTTCACCGAGGCCGACCAGCAGCAGTAGGGAACCCACCCCCCAAGCAATGCCGAACATGGTGAGAAACGAACGCAGCTTGTGCGCCCAAAGCGTTTCGAAAATCTGCGCGAAAACGTCGATCACCATTCGCATGGGGTTGATAAGTCGCGAACCTGCTGCCGTGGCTTAGCTGTTGGCTTTTAGATATTAGCCTTCAGCCTTCAGAAACCACCTTCTGGCTGAGAGCGGCCGTGTCCCTCCGTACGTCCCAGTTCCATAGGATAGCAAGCCGGTGGGTGGGGTGCACCGCTAAGTTTTGAGGGTTATCTTCTCGGTTTATGTTTCCGATGTTTGGTCCAGCTGTTTGGGTGGCCGCGCAGAAACCAATTGACAGCGGCATCTCAGCAGCCCTAGTATCAGTTCTAGTATGACTCCGTTGACCCATCGTCATCATCACCATAACCATGCGATGAGCGTGTCGGCGGGGGACAACGGATAGCCAAGAGTAATCATAGGAAATCCAAGCCCGCTGGCGCGGAACTCGCCCAGCGGGCTTTTTGCTTTTTCTCGCGAGTTCTGAAAACCTGATGCCGAGGTTAGATGAAGATTAGGAGAGTCCGATGGAGATCGACTTTGACAAGATGCAGGGCCTGGCGCCCGCCGTCATTCAGGACGCCGACACAGGAGAGCTGCTAATGCTGGGTTTCATGAACAAGGAAGCGCTCGATATGAGCCTGCACACTGGGTTCGCGACCTTTTACAGCAGGACTCGGCAGAAACTGTGGACCAAAGGAGAAACCTCCGGCAATCGTCTGCAGGTGGTTGATGCCTGGACTGACTGCGACCGGGATACTGTGCTCTTGCGTGTTCGTGTGCTGGGCGAGGGCAAGGTCTGCCACAAAGGAACGCGCTCCTGCTTTGCGCAGGAACTTCCGCTGGGAAGCTCGCTGGGAACCGCACAACAAGAGAAGATTGTGCAGGAGAGGGTGGACTAATGAAACTGCGGCTGGGCATCCCCAAAGGAAGTTTGCAGGAAGCGACGTTGAACCTCTTCATGCGTGCCGGCCTTCGCGTCTACACCAACGCCCGCTCTTATTTCGCCGCAACGGATGATCCCGAGATCGAATGCATGCTCATTCGCGCCCAGGAAATGGCGCGCTACGTTGAACACGGCGCGCTGGATGCGGGATTGACGGGCCTGGATTGGGTGCTCGAAAGCGGCCTCGATGTGGTCAAGGTCACTGACCTTATCTATTCCAAGCAGAGTATGGGCCGGGTTAAGTGGGTGCTGGCCGTGCCGGACAATTCGGGCTTCCAGAAACTCGAAGACCTTGACGGTCGAATCATTGCCACCGAGTTGGTCAGCTTTACGCGCAATTATTTTGCGAGCCGGAACGTCGCCGTGCGCGTCGAATTCTCGTGGGGCGCAACTGAAGTCAAGCCGCCATTACTGGCCGACGCCATTGTCGAGGTCACGGAGACGGGGAGTTCACTGCGCGCCAATCATTTGCGGATCCTCGAAACAGTTCTTGAGTCGAACACGCAGTTGGTAGCGAACAAGGTCGCATGGGCCGATCCGGCACGGCGCCAAAAGATTGAAAACCTGGCCGTCATGCTCAGTGGGGCTATCGCTGCGCTGGGGCGCGTCGGTCTGATGCTCAACGTGCGCAAAACAGACTTGCCCGCTGTTCTCGGTCTCCTGCCGGCTCTGAAAAATCCCACAGTTGCGCCCCTGGCCGATGGCGAGTGGGTCGCGGTGAACACCATCATTGAAGAGACCACCGCCTGGTCGCTGATTCCGAAGCTGAAGCAGGCCAACGCTCAGGGCATCGTCGAATATCCGCTGAACAAGGTGGTCATGTGATGCGGACTGATGCGAAGCGTAACCGAGTAAAGCGCAACCATGTGATGCGCATCGTCGAAGGCCCCAAGCAAATTCGTCTGGTGACTGCGCTGGCCGATCGCGGCGCAACCGATCTGGCGGACATCGAGCCCGCAGTACGCCGCATTGTGATTGAAGTCCGGCGTAATGGCGATCGCGCCGTCCGCCGCTATGCCACACGCTGGGATGGATTGGGCAAGGACAAAGACGAACCGCTCCGTGTACTCGAGGAGGAACTGCACGGGGCTTGGGAGCAAACAAATCCTGAGTTGCAAAACGCGATCAAGCAGGCTGCCGGCAATATCCGTCGCTATGCGGAGTGGCAAGCGCCAGAACAATGGCGGCGCACAATTCAGTCCGGTGTCAGCGTCGGCCAGTTGGTGCGCCCTCTGGAGTCGGTCGGATGCTACGTGCCGGGCGGCCGTTATCCTTTGCCGTCCACGGTGCTCATGACGGTGATTCCCGCGCAGGTCGCCGGTGTCAAACAGATTCGCGTTGTGTCTCCGCGTCCGGCGCAGGCAACTTTGGCGGCGGCTGCATTCCTGGGCGTGCGAGAGTTCTACCGCGTCGGTGGGGCGCAGGCCATTGCTGCCCTAGCCTATGGAACGGAAAGCATTCCGCGCGTGGACAAGATCGTTGGCCCCGGCAACCGATACGTCACCGCGGCCAAGAAACTTGTGGCCTTCGATTGCGCCATAGAATTTCTGGCGGGACCAACCGAAGCCGTCGTCATCAGCGCAAACGGCGATCCCGCGTGCATAGCGTCCGATCTGGTGGCGCAGGGGGAACACGATCCCGACGCATTGTGCATTTTCATCACACCATCGCGCGCCTTAGCGAAGAAAGTTCAGAACGAAATCCAAAAGCGCACGCACGCCAACCCGACTGCGGCCCAATCACTCTCCACCCGCGGCGCAATTCTTCTGGCTGCTTCTCTCGAACAAGCAGTCGAGATATCGAATCGCATCGCGCCCGAGCATCTAACACTCCCAGCGGAGTTGGCGCCATCGGTGCAACATGCGGGCGCAGTTTTCCTGGACGAGTTCACGCCTCAAGCCGCTGGCGACTACGTCTCCGGACCGAATCACGTGCTGCCCACGACTGCGATGGCGCGCGTGCGTGGAGGCCTCGGCGTGCTCGACTTCGTGCGCGTCATCGGCTGCCAGCAAGTGTCCCGCGCCGGAATCCAACGCATCGCGCCGGCGGGCATTACGCTGGCAACCGCCGAAGGCTTGAAGGGCCACGCGGAGGCATTCCGAGTGAGGTGTTCCCATGCTTGAAGCGCGGGAAGCGGTAAAAAACCTGCACGCTTATCGGCCGCCTTTGGCTGGCCGAGTGGGGCTGCGCCTCGATTTCAATGAGAGCACAGTGGGATGTTCGCCGCGCGTGCTGGCCCGGCTGCGGTCGCTCGATGCGGAACTTCTGGCGCGTTATCCCGAGCGTGAGTCGGTGGAAAAAGAGGTTGCGGCATTTCTCGGGCTCGACTCCTCACAAGTTCTGCTCACGAACGGAGTCGACGAAGCCATTCATCTTCTTTGCTCCACGTATCTCGACCCAGGCGACGATGCGCTCATCGTAGTGCCCACCTTTGCCATGTATGCGATTTTCGCTCAGGCTGAAGGCGCGCGCATTATCGCTTTCCCGGCAAGAGATCTGCTCGCTCAACTGAGCTCACGCACGCGGCTCATCGCCGTGTCAAATCCGAACAATCCGACCGGATCCGCGGTCGCAGGCGATGTCCTCATACAGATTGCGCAAGCCGCGCCGCAAGCTGCCGTGCTCGTCGACGAGGCGTATTTCGAATTTCACGGAGAAACGCTTATCGACCGCACGCGGCAAATCGACAATCTTTTCGTGGCACGAACGTTCTCCAAGGCCTATGGCCTCGCCGGGTTGCGCATTGGCATTCTTGCCGGAGAAGCCCGTCAGATGACGATGGTCCGCCGTGTCGCCTCACCCTACAACGTCAACGCCGCCGCTCTGGCAGTTCTGCCTGAGGCCCTTCGGGACCAGGAATACGTCAACCGCTACGTCGCGCAAGTGCTAAGCAACCGCGACAGATTGCAGCAGGAACTCGGCAATCTCGGGTTGCATTACTGGCCGAGCCACGCCAATTTTGTTCTCGTAAGCATTGGTGCAGCCCACGCGGAATTCGTTCAAGCCCTGCGCATCCGCGGCATTCTAGTGCGTGACCGCGATACCGACCCAGGCTGCGAAGGCTGCGTCCGCCTGACCGTGGGCTCGGACCGACATACAGAGGCTCTTATCGTCGCTCTGCGCGACGTGGTCGAACGGCTGGGATTGCGACGCAGTTTGCAAAATGGGGTGCAGGCGTGAGGAAAGCCAAACTGCACCGCAAAACTGCCGAAACAGAAATTAAAATTACCCTCACCATCGAGGGCCGTGGAAAGTACGAGGTCTCCACCGGAATCCGTTTTCTCGACCACATGTTGGAACTCTTCGCGCGCCACGGCGGCTTCGACTTGAAACTAGCGGCAGCGGGCGATTTGGATGTCGATCAGCACCACACCGTGGAAGATGTCGGCATCGCACTGGGTGAAGCGTTTGACCGCGCTCTGGGCGACCGGCGCGGCATCCTGCGAGCCGGCTACTTTCTCATGACCATGGACGAGACTCTCGGATTGGCGGCAGTAGACTTTGGTGGCCGCGCGGTGGCCGTGATCCAGACCAAAGTCCGCGCGACGCGAGTCGGCGATCTGCAGACGGAACTGGTGTCCGATTTCTTCGAGGGCTTCGCGCGCGGCGCCCGCGCCAATGTTCATGCGCGTGTGATGTACGGACGCTCCAGCCATCACAAGATTGAAGCGCTCTTCAAAGCTTTCGCGCGCGCTCTTCGTGTAGCCTGCTCCCGTGACCGCCGCCTGGGACGCATGTTGCCCAGCACCAAGGGCCTTTTATGATAGCGATCGTCGATTACGGCGCCGGCAATCTAAATTCGGTGAAGAAGGCATTCGACCATCTCGGCGCAAAGGTCGTCGTGACCACGCAGCCTGAAATCGTCGCGACCGCGGACAAGATCGTTCTGCCCGGCGTCGGCCACTTCAGCGCGTTGGGCGCTCTCGACAACACCGGCTTGCGAGACGCCGTCCTGCAAGGCGCGAATGCCGGCAAGCCCTTCCTTGGGATCTGCCTGGGAATGCAGTGGCTGTTCGAGGGCAGTGACGAGGCTCCCGAATTCGCCGGAGCAGGTTTCTTTGAGGGTCGGTGCCGGCCGTTTCCGTCGTCGGTGAAATCGCCGCACGTCGGATGGAATTCGCTGGAAGTACGCGAAGGCTCGCACCTGCTGCGCAACGTCGCACCCGAATCCTTCGTCTACTACACTCACTCTTTTCAAGCGCCGGTGGTTGCCGACACCACGGCGGCAACCGAATACGGAACGCGATTTTCCGCCGTTGTCGAACAAGCAAACATTTTCGGAGTGCAGTTCCATCCCGAAAAATCCTGGACCGTGGGACTGCTCATGCTCAAGAATTTCTGTGAGTTGTGAGGCTGATGTTTGCGGCTGATTTGTGGAGCTGATTCTTGAGGTTTAATAAGTGCTGACCAAGCGCATCATCGCCTGTCTCGATATGGACGGCGGCCGGGTCGTGAAAGGCGTCCAGTTCGTGAATCTGCGCGACGCCGGCGATCCGGTCGAATGCGCCGCAGTTCATGCCCGCGATGGCGCCGACGAAATCGTTCTGCTCGATATCACAGCCACCAGCGATAAGCGCAACACGATGCTCGAGGTTGTCTCCCGCACGGCGCGCTGTTTGTTTATTCCGTTCACAGTCGGCGGAGGAATCCGTGAACTCTCCGACGCCGCGGCGGTGTTCGACGCCGGCGCCGACAAAATCACCATCAACTCGGCCGCGGTGAAAGACCCGTCGCTGATCGGAGAAATCGCCGCCCGTTTCGGCTCGCAGGCCGTAGTCGTGGCCATCGATGCCAAGCGGGCGCACCGAGGCTTCGAGGTTTTCGTCGCCGGAGGCCGTACTCCCACAGGCCGTGACGCAATTCAATGGGCGCGGGAAGCGGCCGCTTGTGGCGCAGGAGAAATCATGCTCACTTCCATGGACCGCGACGGAACCAAAGCCGGCTTCGATTGTGAGTTGACGCAACTTGTGGCCGACGCGGTTTCCATTCCGGTAATCGCATCGGGCGGTGCCGGTTCGCCGCAACACTTCATCGATGTATTCCGCGACGGTCGCGCCGACGCCGCTCTGGCCGCTTCCATCTTTCATTTCGGTCTCGAGAACATCGGACAACTGAAACGCGAACTACAGGCCGCTAACGTGCCCGTGAGGTGGCCATGCTGATTCCGTCAATCGATCTTATGGGCGGCAAGATCGTGCAGTTAGTCCAGGGCGAAAAGAAGAAACTGGAGTTTGACAACTTTGACTACTGGATCGAGCGCTTTTCGAAGTATCCGATAGTTCAACTTATAGACCTCGACGCAGCGCGCGGCGACGGTGATAACCGGCAGTTAGTGAAGCAGATCGTCGGCTGCCTCAATTGCCAGGTCGGAGGCGGCATTCGCACCCTCGAAACTGCACAGGAACTTCTAAACCTGGGTGCGCGCAAGGTGATCATCGGGTCCGCATTGTTAACTGAAGGCCGGATCAACCGTGAGCACGCTCGCGCCCTGGCAAACGCGATCCCGAAGGCGGCACTCATGTTCGCTCTGGACTCCCGAGGAGGCCGGGTTGCGATTGATGGCTGGCGCACGCCGACTGGCGTCACTGCGTTCGACATGATTCGCGAGTTAGAGCCGTTCTGCGAAACTTTCCTCTATACCCACATCGACACCGAGGGTTTAATGGGCGGAATTCCGATGGATGCAGTTCATGCCATCCGGAGCGCCACACAACGACATCTGGTGGTCGCCGGTGGCATCACCGAGCAGCGGGAAATCGACACCCTCGACGCGCTCGGAATCGATGCCGTCGTCGGAATGGCGCTCTATTCGGGGAAAATTCACGCTTGAGCGCAATGGTTGAACAAAGCCGAACAATCGGGAAGGGAAGTAATGAGTAGATGAAAGCCGCTATACTAACGTCCCCCCAAGAAATTCGGAAGCGCCCGCTTCAAATTGCCGAAGTTGCAAGGCCGGAACCGAAGCCAGGCCAAGTTCTCTTGCGGGTGCGTGTGTGTGGAGTATGTCGCACCGATTTGCATATCGTCGAAGGCGAGCTGCCACCCCTTCGTCCGGGAGTAATCCCCGGACATCAGATCGTGGGTGAAGTATTAGCCGGAGCTACGCAAGACCTCCCCGTCGGCACCCGCGTAGGCGTTTCCTGGATGGGAGGAACCGACGGCACGTGCCGATATTGTCAGCTTGGTCTGGAGAATCTCTGCGACTCACCCACGTTTACCGGCTATACGGTAGACGGCGGCTATGCTGAATACGCGGTCGTTCGCTCCGATTTCACTTTCCCTCTTCCCAATCAACTGGACGATTTGCACGCCGCCCCGCTGTTATGCGCAGGCATTATTGGTTTTCGTAGCCTTCGTGTGGCGGGCGTCAAACATGGCGACCGCGTCGGGTTGTTCGGGTTCGGTGCTTCCGCCCATCTGGCAATCGCAGTCTTACGCGCCTGGAATTGCGAGGTGTACGTCTCCACGCGAGGAGCGACTCATCGCCAGTTAGCAGCTTCTCTGGGGGCGGTGTGGGTGGGAAGTGAGACTGACAGACCGCCCGCGGAGCTCGACTGCGCGGTGACTTTCGCTCCCAGTGGCGATGTCGTAGTAGCAGCTCTCGCCAGCCTACGCAAAGGAGGAGTGGTTGCCATCAACGCCATTCACTTGGATCGGATTCCGCAGTTCGACTATGATCGTCTGCTGTGGGGCGAGCGCCAGCTTCGGAGTGTTGCGAATATGACTCGCGCTGACGCTAGAGATTTCCTTCAGGTCGCGAGCGAGATTGGTCTGAAGCCGAAAGTCACTCCGTTCCCGCTCGACCAAGCCAACGAAGCCTTAATTGCAGTAAAGGAGGATTCCATCGACGGAGCTGCAGCCATAATTGTGTGAACAAGCTGTGTGAAGCGCTTGAGAGCTCCTGCTCGAACTCAGGTTGACGTCCACAGCGGCCGAGCTTTTCGCCATTGGAAGGGAAAAAGAAAACGGCCGGGAAAAACTCCCAGCCGTTTCTTGGGGAAGGCTGCAAACGCTCCATTCCGGGATGGCCCGGCCAAAGAGTTCCCCAACGAAGCCCCTTCAGCACGGCCCACCGCGCTTCAAGTCGGACGCCACTCTTCCTCTACGAAAAGCCGTGGTCCGCCGGCTTGCACGAGCAGGTGCCCCGTGTCGCTTCCCAGTAGCGCTTTCAGAGCTTTAACCTTTCGTGAAATCTTTACAAGTCCCCACGCGGCTTAGCCAAAGCGCTAAGGTCGGGAAGCTACTACTTAGGGAGTAGTTCCCTACGGGCACATATGGAAAACCATCACCAGTGCTTAAAGATGAAAACTGTTTCACAGTATCGCCAACGGCCCAGACAGGTGTACTATAACCGGCGTTCTTGACCCCAAGAAAGGAGACTCGCATGAAACCCGTGGTCGTGCAGCCAGCCAACACGGACAAGCCCGGGAGATCCTCAAGCGAGAGCGCTGAGCGGACCACATTAAGACGTCTGATCTGCCATCTGATGGCCCTCCTGAGAGTCCACAGCCCAGATTGTGAATACTGCAATGTTTACGAAACGAGTGGGGATGAGATTCGAAAGCGACTCGAAGAGTTGTGCTGGCGAACGCAACCGCGTTCGCTCGAAATGGCCCCGGGATCTCGCGGCGAGCGAGGATCAAAACGTCGCACTCGCACTCGGTGAACGCAGTTCGAGACCTTCCTCATCTCACAACTGGGTAGTCGAGTCGATGGTTCCCGGTTGATCCACGAGCCGGAAGTTGGGAACTTTGGCCTGGAATGCCGCTCAGCGTGCCGCAAGCTATGGCGTCGTGTATTCCACCAATTGCGGCGGACGATTCAGCGCGAGCCCGTTGTTGCTGGTAGCGGACGGAAAACTGATGGAAACAGCGTCCTGTCCATGGAATCTGATGGCCACGCGGGTTTCGGCTTCGATGGCTTCGCCGTTTAATTCATGATGAGTGTAGCGCCAGAACCTGACAGCCTGAACCGCTGCCTCGGCCAAAATCCGATTGCCACTCAATACGTGAATTTCTTTTACCCGGCCATCGGTTGCAATCACAACTTTCATGTCGACCTCGCCGGCGAGATTGGTGTCGGGCGCGGCAGGATAGATCACATGGCCCGGGGGCGCTTCCGCCACTTGCAACCGATCTGAGCTGGCGCCAGCTTCCCCTTTGGAGAAAGTTACTCTGACATTGCCGTAAGGTCTTGGGCTACTTGCAACCACAGGCACAACCAACGCGGGAGCCGATGCTGGCAAGGGGATGGTCGCAGCTCGCTCAGAGTTCTTTAGTATCCAATGCCCGACGAACACTAGCAACGAAACGGCCACTAGCAGACTGGCGGCGACGGCAATCCAGCGCATCCGCGGATTCATGCATTGCGCCACATGACGACCGAGCGAACGGGGGTGAAGAGGCTCTTGATACGTTTCCGCCGAGGAGAGTGCAAGATTGTTTCTCGCATGGGAACTACCAGGAGACGTAGGTTGGTCGGGAAGATCAACCCCCCAGATTATCGCTTCGCATGCCACCGACTCGATGCCCGCGTGAATCTCGCCGGGACCGAGCTGTTTGGTCCAGATCACCCGAAACTGGGACTTGTTTTGGCCCCGCTGTAGCGTGATGGTTTGACCGGTCTGCAGCGGATTGCGCAATCCCCCCAACCGTCCCCCGATGGGGCTGATGTCCAGCGTATGGGCAAGTTGCGACCCGGCGTTCTGACCATTCTCGTCGTCGGGCCAGACCCGCAATGGCAGCACCATTTTAGTGCGCCTGTAACGTTGTACCCCCGGAGGCATTGACTACAGATTACGTTCGTTCCCGATTCCAAACCAAGTTACCGACGTTACCAGCGAAGAGCGTGTTGATGCCAAAAGATCGGACTGAGTGGCAGCTCAACGCAGGCCGCTATTTCGCGTGGCTTTCCGCACATCATTTAAGTGGGCTATCCTGTCATCCATGCTTACAGTTTCCTCCACTGACCGCGTCTTCATTCTTGCCGGGGCAGGAGTGAGCGCGGAAAGCGGCATTTCAACTTTCCGTGGCGTGGGTGGACTCTGGCGCAATTACCGAATCGAGGAGGTCGCTTCGCCGGAAGCTTGGAAGCGCGATCCGCAACTGGTGTGGGAGTTCTATTCCATGCGCCGGCGGGTTGCTTCGGCAGCCCAGCCGAATCCGGCGCACTTCGCTCTCGCCAAACTTGAAGACGCGCTGCAAGACCGCCTCTTCGTCTGCACCCAGAACGTGGACAACCTTCACGAGCAGGCGGGTTCGAGGAACGTTGTCCACATGCACGGAGAACTTTTCAAGAGCCTTTGCGACACTTGCAGCCGCGCTCCATTTGACGACGCGAATCTCTACGAGCCGCCCGCCGAAGTTCCACGGTGTGCATGCGGCGGTCGGGTTCGTCCGCGCATATGCTGGTTTGGGGAAGTGCCGTTCGAATTAGATCGAATTTATCTTGCGCTAGATCGATGCACTCTCTTTATGGCCATAGGAACGTCAGGCGTGGTCGAGCCCGCTGCCAGTTTTGTTGCTCATGTCAATGGTCGTGTGCGGACGATCTACGTCGGACCGGAGAATCCCGTGAACGCATCCTCGTTCACGAATTGCTATTTGGGAAAAGCGGGGGAAGTCCTGCCTGACCTTTTTCGGCGCCACGCTCCACAACTGTAAATGGATACCCATTCAGGCGAATGTCCCTGTTTGACGCGAGGATGTTTTGGCCCGCCTCCAACCATCTCAAGGCAGGGTTTATCTGCACGAATTTGACACCATTCGAGCTTCTTGTAGTGTATGCTCTGCGCAGAAACCGTGTGCCCGGTTTAGCCCGTTCTTGGATAGAATAGGGTGGCTTTTCTTGAGTTTCCTCCCCCCAGGCAAGGAGTTTCCGTGCGTCGTGAAATATCTTTCGCGTGCTGTCTATTGGCTGCGCTCGCTTGCCTGTTCCTGCTTGCCGTTCCCGCCGCGCGAGCTGAAAACGTCCGGCCCGTTCTGATCACACAAACTGTGGATGAAAGCAACCTGGTAACACTGGGGGGCAATACGCGGCCCGAGGCGAAGGCAAAATACGATCGCGGGCGAGTGGAGGACAACCTTTTGATGGAGCACCTGCTGCTCCTGTTGAAGCGCTCCTCGGAGCAGGAAAGAGAACTAGAAAAGTTCATTGATGAACTTCACGACTCGTCCTCGCCCACCTTTCATCGCTGGCTCACGGCCGAGGAATTCGGAGAGAGGTTCGGAGTGGCGAAACAGGACCGCGACACCATTAAGGGTTGGCTGCAGTCGCATGGTCTCAAGATCAATGTGGATTACACGAACGACCTGCTCATCGACTTTTCCGGGACGGCCGGTCAAGTACGAGAGGCCTTCCATACCGAGATTCACAACTTGAACGTGAAGGGCGTGAAGCACATCGCCAACATGAGCGATCCGCGGATTCCGGCCGCTCTGGCGCCAGCGGTAGTGGGAGTGGTGTCGTTGCATGACTTCCCGCCCCATGCCATGTACAGGCCACGGCCAGATTACACCGTCTCTGAAAATGGAACGAAATATTACCTGGTGGTTCCGGGTGATCTGGCGACGATCTACAACCTGAATCCACTTTTCAGTGCGGGCATTTCAGGACAAGGCCAAACCCTTGTGGTGATCGAGAACTCAGACGTCTACAGCACCGCGGATTGGACGTCGTTCCGTTCCGTCTTTGGCCTTTCGTCGTACACCGATGGCTCATTCACGCAGATCCATCCCGCGCCTCCGAGTGGCTCGAATAATTGCTCCGATCCGGGAGCCACCGGCAGCGAGATTGAAGCAATCGTTGATGCCGAATATGGTAGCGCGGCCGCACCGAGCGCGGCTATCGTACTGGCTTCGTGCACTGACACGGAAACCTTTGGCGGCCTGATCGCGCTGCAAAACCTTCTGAACGAAAGCAGCACACCGCCGGCGCTCGTGAGCATGAGCTATGGCATATGTGAAGCCGAAAACGGCGCATCGTCCAATGCGGCTTTCAACTCAACCTTCCAACAGGCAGTCACCGAAGGTGTTTCGGTGTTCGTTTCCGCGGGCGATCATGCGGCGGCGGGCTGCGACGTATACGACCAAGAAGCCATTTATGGTATCGGAATCACTGGCTGGGGATCGAGTCCGTACAACGTGTCCGTAGGCGGTACCGACTTCGGCGATACTTTTGCAGGGACCAACAGCACTTACTGGAGAGCCACCAATTCGCCGACGTATGAATCGGCCAAGTCCTATGTCCCCGAGATTCCCTGGAACGATTCCTGCGCCAGTTCGCTGCTCGCGGAGTTTGAAGGTTTTAGCCAAACTTACGGAACGAGCGGGTTCTGCAATAGCAGCACGGGGGAAGCCGATTTCCTAAATACGGTTGGAGGCAGTGGTGGACCAAGCGGCTGCGCGACGGGAACGCCCGCTGAACCTGGCGTGGTAGGCGGAACGTGCGCCGGCTGGGCCAAGCCGTCTTATCAGTCGGTGCTCGGAAATCCGGGCGATGGCGTGCGCGATATTCCCGATGTGTCGCTCTTTGCCGGCAGCGGAATTTGGCTCCACTATTATCCAATTTGCTTCTCTGGACCCGGAGGGGTTCCCTGTACCGAGGCACCCGTGGACTGGCCGGGAGCAGGCGGCACGTCGTTCTCCTCGCCGATCATGGCTGGCATTCAAGCTCTGGTGAACCAGAAAGCCGGCGCACGCCAAGGCAACCCGAATTTCGTCTATTACAGCCTGGCGGCCGCCGAGTACGGCGCCAGCGGCGACAGTGTTTGCAATTCAACTCTAGGAAATGCCGTCGGCACCTCATGCATTTTCTATGACGTGAGGCAGGGCGACAATGATGTGGTTTGTGTCGACACGCACAGCGGCACGAACAACTGCTTCCTGCCCTCCGGGGAGTACGGTGTGCTTTCCACGTCCAACAGCGCTTACCAGCCAGCTTTCGGTACTACAACTGGCTGGGACTTCGCGACCGGAATCGGGACAGTGAACGCTTACAATCTGGTAAATAACTGGCCGGCAGGCTTCACGCTTACAGCCAGTCCGAGCAGCGTGACCATCACGCAAGGCAGCCAGGGGACAAGCACGATCTCCATCACCCCGTCGAACGGCTTCAGCGGAAACGTCACTCTTTCGGCGACGGGCTTGCCCAGCGGTGTGACGGCAGCGCTCAGTCCCGATCCTGCCAGCAGCAGCAGTACGCTGACGTTGACGGCCAGTGCCACGGCGGCCACGGGCACGGTCACGGTGACGATCACCGGCACGTCGGGTGCGCTGACAAATACCACGGTGCTCAGCCTCACCGTAAATGCTCTGCAGAGCTTCAGTCTCTCGGCCTCACCGAACGCAGTCACCATCACGCAGGGGAACCAAGGGACGAGCACGATTACCATCACTCCGTCGAACGGCTTCAACGGGAGCGTCGCTTTTTCGGCGACGGGTTTGCCCAGCGGCGTGACGGCAGGGTTCAGTCCGAATCCTGCCAGCAGCAGCAGTACGCTGACGTTGACGGCCAGTGCCACGGCGGCCACGGGCACGGTGACGGTGACGATCACCGGAACGTCGGGCAGTTTGACGGAGACGACGACGATCAGCCTGGCGGTGACGCCGGCGCCGGGCTACACGCTGTCGGCGAATCCGAGCAGCCTGACCATCGTGCAGGGCAGTCAAGGGACGAGCACGATCACCATCACTCCGTCGAACGGCTTCAACGGAAATGTC